>NZ_VOGW01000052.1:38464-42145 GCF_007896895.1 Streptomyces misionensis
GAACGCGGTCGGCATCAAGTACCTTGCTGGCGTGTCCACCCCTCCGGTGCTGCGGTCGCCCTCCACCCCCTCGGGTGTCCCACGTCGCGCCGGGGCCGATCAGCCGAACAGAGCGCGAAGGACAGCCCCGCCATGACAGAAGCGCGTCCGCCCCTCCCCCCGTTCGACCTCGCAGGCGCCCAGGCCAAGGTGCGGGCCGCCGAGGACGTCTGGAACACCCGCGATCCGCAGCGGGTCGCCCTCGCCTACACCGAGGACTCGGTCTGGCGGAACCGGGACCTCTTCCTGACCGGGCACGACGAGATCATCCGCTTCCTCACCGACAAGTGGGAGCACGAACTCGACTACGTGTTGCGCAAGAGCCTGTGGAGCCATGACGGCAACCGCATCGCCGTCCGCTTCCAGTACGAATGGCACGACGCCGAGGGCCGGTGGTTCCGCTCCTACGGCAACGAGCTGTGGGAGTTCGCCGACAACGGTCTGATGCGCCGCCGCGAGGCCTCGATCAACGACGTCCGCATCGAGGAGTCCGAGCGGCGCTACTTCGGCCCGCGCGCCCCCGGGGAACAGGACATCCCCCTCAGGTGAGGCCGCCGCGGCGCGGTCACCGGCATCGTGCCCGCCCCACGGCCGCCGCCACCGTCAGCGGCACGCTGAGCAGCGCGGCCAGCCAGAACAGCGGCCGGTAGGCGCCCGCCTGCGCGGTGGCGGCGGCCAGCCCGCCGGACAGGGCGCCGCCCCCGTACAGGGCCACGCCGAACAGGGCCACTGCGGTCGACCGGGCCGTCGGGCACACGGTGGTCGCCCATGTCTGGACCGTCGAGTGCAGGAACGACCAGCCGCCGCCGAGCAGCACCGCGGCCACGACCAGCGTGCCGGTGGACTGCCGGTAGCCGGCGAGCAGATAGGCCAGGGCCGTCTGGGTCCCGCCGGCCACGATCAGCGCCGCAGGGGACCACCGGCCGACGAGCCGGGTCACCGCCCGCGACGCGGCCATGGTGCCGACCCCGTACAGCGCCGCCACCGCGCCGGCGACGGCGACGGGCACCCCGTGCGCTTCCAGCGCCGGGGCGAGATAGGTCAGGAAGCCGAGCAGCACCGCTCCCTCCAGCAGGGCCACCGCCATGACGTACCACTGCCGGCGCGAGCGCAGGACCGTGCCGAAGGGGGCGAGCAGCGACCCGGAACGGGGCCGGGCGGGTTCGGGCAGGCGGCGCAGGGCCAGGGCCAGGAAGCCGGCGAGGACCCCGGGCAGGGCGAACACCGGCCGCCAGCCGGCGTAGTGGGCCAGCGCCCCGGCGACGCCGGTGGCGAGCGCGGTGCCCAGGGCGAACGCGGTCATCAGTTCGCTGAGGGGGCGCTGCCGTACCTCGGCGGGCACGGTGTCGCCGACGTACGTCAGCGAGGCGGCGATGGCGGCGGCGAAGCAGGCGCCGGTGAGCACGCGGGCCGCGATCAGCACGGGCGCGTCGGGGGCCAAGGCCGAGAGCAGCGCGGCCGGCGCCGCCCCGGCCAGCGACACCCGCATCACCCGCACCCGGCCCCACCGGTCGCCGGCCGCTCCCCACACCGGCTGCATCAGCCCGTAGGCCAGGTAGTAACCGCTCGCCGCCAGGACCACGGTGGCGACCGGGACCCCGAGGCCGGAGCCGATCAGGGCCGGCATGGGCGCGATGCAGAAGCGGTCGAAGTTGCTGACGAAACCGGCGGTGCGCAGCAGCCGCAGGGCCGACGGGGACAGGACGGCCACGGGTCGCGGCGCGGTGGTGGTCACCACGTGGCACTCCTTACGGGAGGTCGGACGAGGACGCGGACCGCGGCGGTCGCGGTCCGAGACCAGTCCAGCACCGGGACCGTGGGGACGGAGCGCGCTGCCTATTACCATCGCTCACAGCCTGCCGGTACGGCCCGGGCGCCGGGCACGGCACCATCGGACGAGGGGGCCGGCACCGGGCGGGCGCCCGCTGCGGCGAGGAGGGTCAGGATGACGCGCGGCAGGCCGGGAGCCGCTTCGGCCGGGGCTTCGGCGACCGGTGCGCCCGCCGCCTCGCGGGACCTCCCCCGCCGGGAGCTGGGCGCCTTCCTGCGGTCCCGCCGGGAACGGCTGACACCTCGGGACGTGGGTCTGCCGGACGGCCCGGGCCGCCGGACGCCGGGGCTGCGCCGGGCCGAGGTGGCCGAGCTCGCCGGGATCAGCCTCTCCTGGTACACGTGGCTGGAGCAGGGGCGGGTGCGTACCTCGGAGCAGGTGCTGCGGGCGGTGGCGCGGGTGCTGCGGCTGGACGGTGCGGAGAGGGCGCATGTGCTGTCCTTCGTGGCGGACGACTCCCCGCCCGACGCCCCCACCTGGGTCTCGCCCAATCTCCTGAGCCTGGTGCGGGCCTTGTCACCCCACCCGGCCGTGGTGCTCGACCCGCACTGGGACCTGCTGGCCTGGAACGCCGGGTACGCCGCGCTGCTGACCGATCCCGCGCGGCTGCGCCCCGGACAGCGCAACCTCCTGTGGCTGGTGTTCCGTTGGCCGCCCGCCCGGACCCTGCTCGCCGACTGGGAGCGGGACGCCCGCGCGCTGCTCGGCCAGTTCCGGTCCCGGGCCGCCCGCCGGCCGCAGGACGCGAGGTTCGCCGAACTCGTCGAGGAACTGCGGTGCGACGCCGACGCGGCCCGCTGGTACGACCTTCGGGAGACCGCCGCCTTCCAGCCCTCGGTGCGGTGCTTCCGGCATCCGACCGCCGGTGAACTCCGGCTGCGCTACGTGAAGTTGGCCGCCGTCGAGGAGCCCGGCCATCACCTCCTGGCCTATCTGCCCGCCGATCTGGCCGCCGAGGACGCCCTGCGGCGGCTCCAGGACGGGTGAGGACCCGGCGGGCCCGGATGGCGGATGTGTCGTTGCGGGACAGGCATTTCACCGAGAACGGCGCTGGGCGCACCGTCCGGTCGGCAGGACGGGCGCCATGGAGCCAGGGGTGTCGGTCCGGGCGGCGTCCCGGCCGGTGGTGGTGCGCGTCCCGGTGGAACCGGTCGAGGCCGCCATGGAGGCCGACGCCGCCGACGCCGTGCTGAGCGCGGGCGAAGTCGCGGTGCGCGGGCCGCTGTTCGGCGTGGTCGCCCAGCGCCCGGAGGACGGGCAGCGCCGGCGGGTGGTGGTCCCGGTCACGGCCGGTTTCCCGCAGATGTCGCGCGACAGCCTGAACTCGCTGCCGTGGTTCCGCGCCAAGGACGAGGCGTGGGACCGGGCGGAGCGCCGGGCCCTGCTGGCCGCGGTCGCCCGGCTGGAGACCGAGCCGGTGAACGAGCTCACCGGCTCGGCACCCGCTATCGCGTCGTGCGGGCCGAGGAGTACGCCGGTTCGGGGGTCCACGGCATCGAGTTGCCGCGCCCGACCGATCCGGAGCCCCTCGTCCCCGACTGGAGCCTCGCGCGGCGGGAGCCGAGGGCCGACGCCGACCCGGTGCTGGACCCGGACGCGCCGCTCACCCCGGCCCTGGCCACGGAACGACCGGCCCTGCGCACCTTCGACCACGCCGGTCCCCGCCCCCCCCGCCCTCGGGGAAGCGGGAACCGGCGCGGCCCCAGGTGCGCCGGGCCGGTCGCCCCGCGGCCCGGGCCGCGGTGAGCGGCGCCCCCGGGTCCAGCACCGCGGCGGCGTCGGCCCCCGGCTCCCGCCGCGCGCGGCGCCCG
>NZ_VOGW01000053.1:0-4145 GCF_007896895.1 Streptomyces misionensis
GATCGGTCCGCTGCGCCAGACCGTGGCCGCCCGGCCGGTCCCACCCGGGCCACTGACCCTCACCGCCGCGATCCGGACGTCCGGCCTCGTTCCCGCCTCGCCCGAACTCACCGACGGCGGCACCACCGGCCCCGACACCCTCTCCTTCCGGCTCGGCGAGCCCGACGCCCCGGACGCCGTGCTCCTCGCGGAACTGGACGGGCGCTACCTGTCCACCGAGGTCGCCGGCGGCTTCACCGGCCGCGTCATCGGCATGTACGCCACCGAGGGCACGGTCGCCTTCGACTGGTTCGCATACGTCCCGGACCCGGCACCCTCCGCCTGACGTTCGGTATTCCGCCGAGTCTCCGCGCGCCGGTCGGCGTCGCGGGACGGCACCCGCCGCCACGGCGGACCGCTCGTCCGGGCAACCGGATGATAGGGAGCCGGCGGGCGGCGTCAGTACCTCTCGCATGATTCGAGGTCCGCGTCAAAACATTCGCGGCCCCTTTGCCGGTCCGGCCATGCCGACGCCGATCCGCGAGACAGTCCTCCACTTCGACGTCCCCACGAACACGGGGAGGTCGAGCGTGAGTTGGCGAAATATTTCGACAATCCATCCCGGGCGGTGGCTCGTAAGTTTCGAGAATATTTCGAAAACAAGTCATTGACTGCCGCTCCGCGCCAAGCCCATACTCTCGTGCAATCGCAACCCGCCGTCACGAAGACGACTTCGTACGGTCACACCATCGATCTCGCACGTTCACATGAGCGTGCCCGGCGCCGGAGGCCGGGTCGCCTGTTGCCGCGGCCGACTGCCGCCCGAGCCCGGACCAGCAGCGCGTACGAGACCCCCCGGACCCCAACACAGACCGTCATGTTGCGCGAATCGATTGCACTCGTGTGTCTATGACGCCAGATCAGGGAGTTTTCAGGATGTCGAGGAAGACACGCAGCGCGACGGCTGTCGCGATCGGCTTGGGTGTCGCGCTCGCGGCCACCGGCTGCGCCGGCGGCGACACCGGCAACGGCGGTGGCTCGGCCAACGGCAAGGTCACGCTCACCCTCTGGGAGAACGCCCAGCCCGGGCCGGGTGAGGAGTACTGGAAGGCCGCCGTGAAGGAGTACCACCAGCTGCACCCGAACGTCACGGTCAAGATACAGGCGGTCCAGAACGAGGACTTCGATGGCAAGCTGCAGACCGCGCTCAACTCGAACTCCGCTCCGGACATCTTCTTGCAGCGCGGTGGCGGCAAGATGCAGGCGATGGTCGACGCCGGCCAGATCCAGCCGTTGAACCTCACCTCCGCTGACAAGGCGAACGCGGGCGAGGCATCCGTCACAGCCTATTCGATCGACGGCAAGGTCTACGCGATGCCGGTCGACACACAGCCCGAGGGCATCTACTACAGCAAGGACCTGTTCAAGAAGGCCGGCATCACCGCGCCGCCGACGACCATGGAAGAGCTCGAGGCCGACGTCGCGAAGCTGGAGGCGGCCGACATCGCGCCGATCGCGGTCGGGGCCAAGGACGCCTGGCCGGCCGCGCACTGGTACTACAACTTCGCCCTGCGCGAGTGCGGCCAGGGCACCATGACGAAGGCCGGCAAGGAACTCAAGTTCACCGATCCGTGCTGGACCAAGGCCGGAGACGATCTGGCGTCCTTCGTGAAGTCCGACCCCTTCCAGAAGGGATTCTTGACCACCTCGTCGCAGCAGGGCGCCGGGTCGTCGGCGGGCATGGTCGCCAACCACAAGGCGGCCATGGAACTCATGGGCAACTGGCAGCCCGGCGTGTACTCCACGTTGACCCCGGACAAGAAGCAGCTCCCCGACCTGGGCTGGTTCCCCTTCCCCGCGGTGAACGGCGGGCAGGGCGACCCGAGTGCCATCATGGGCGGCCTCGACGGGTTCTCTCTGTCCAAGAACGCACCGAAGGAGGCCTTCGGCTTCCTCGAGTTTCTGGTGACCAAGGACCAGCAACAGGCGTACGCCAAGGCGTTCTTGACGATTCCGGTGAACAAGGACGCCCAGAAGGTCGTGACCGAGCCCTACAACGTCTCGGCACTGGAGGCGTTCAACAAGGCCCCCTACTCGATGATGTTCCTCGACACCATGTACGGCCAGAACGTCGGCAACGCCATGAACACCGCCGTCGTCAACCTGCTGGCGGGCAAGGGCAGTGCCGCCGACATTGCCAGGGACACCAACGCCGCTGCCGCGAAGGGCTGAGGAAACCGACGATGCGCAACACCCTGGGTGCTGACGCGGCCACGGGCCGCCGGTCGCAGGGCACGCCCGGAGGCGGGGACGCGGCCGGGCCCGCCTCCCCGTCCTCGCCGCGAGCGGCCACGCGCCGCCGCGGCCGTGCCCGGGCGCGACTGGAGATCGCAGTCCTGTCCGGGCCGGCGATCATCATGTTCCTGACGTTCGTGATCTTTCCGGTGGTGCTCGCGGCGTTCTACGGCTTCTACCGGTGGAAGGGCTACGGGGCGCCGACCGACTGGGTCGGTCTCGGCAACTACAAGCTGATCCTCACCGACCCCGCGTTCCGGCAAGTCCTGTGGCACACCTTCCTGATCCTGGTGCTCTCCCTGGTCGTCCAGGGCCCGCTGGCCGTCTTCCTCGCGCTCCTGCTCAACCAGAAGATCCGCGGCCGCTCGGTCATCCGCGTCCTGATCTTCGTGCCCTACGTCGTCTCCGAGGTCGTCGTCGGCACCGGCTGGAGCCTGATGCTCCAGACGAACGGCGCCCTCAACGACCTCCTGCAGCACATCGGGCTGGGCTCCCTGCGGGCCGACTGGCTCTCCGACCCGAAGCTGGCCATCTGGACGCTGATGGGCATCATCTCGTGGAAGTACATCGGCTTCGCGGTGATCCTGATGCTTGCGGGCCTGCAGTCGATACCCGACGAACTCTTCGAGGCCGCCCAGATCGACGGCGCCTCCTACTGGCAGATCCAGCGCCGCATCACCCTGCCGCTGCTGGGGCCGACGGTCCGGATCTGGGCCTTCCTGTCGATCATCGGCTCGCTGCAGCTGTTCGACCTCGTCTACATCATCTGGGGCCCGTACATCTCGGCCACCGCCGGCACCTCCACCATGGCGATCTACATGGTCGCCCAGGGCCGCAACGCGGGCAACTACGGCTACGGCAGCGCCATCGCGGTCGTGATGTTCCTCATCTCGCTCGTCGTCGCGCTGGTCTACCAGCGCTTCGTCCTGCGCCGAGACCTCCAGGGTGCCGTCACCGAAGGAGCCGCCTGATGAGCGCGACAACCGCCGACTGGCTGACCTTGGACGCGGACCCGAAGACGCCCGGTGGCCAGCGCGACAAGCGGGGCGGGTCGCGGAAGTGGGGGAGTCCCTTCACCTACTTCGTCGCCCTGCTCTTCATCGGGGTCTGCGTCGCACCGGTGCTCTACATCGTGCTCGGCGGGTTCCGCACCAACTCGCACATCACCACACACCCGGCCGCCCTGCCGGACCCCTGGGTCCTCGGCAACTACGAAGCCGTGCTGACGTCGAGGACGTTCTGGGGCGAATTCGCCAACTCCGTCATCGTCGCGCTCGTGAGCACCGTCGGCATCGTCGCCTTCGGACTGATGGTGAGCTTCGTGATCGCGCGTTACGACTTCAAGCTCAAGGGCGCGATGTACTCCCTGTTCGCCGCCGGCCTGATGTTCCCGATGGTCATCGCGATCACTCCGCTGTACATCATCGTCAAGAACATCGGCCTCGTCGACAACCTCTTCGGCGTCATCGTCCCGCAGATCGCGTTCGGCCTGCCGACGACCGTCATCATCCTGGTGCCGTTCCTCAAGGCCATTCCCCGCGAGATCGAGGAGGCCGCCGCGATCGACGGCACGAGCCGGCTCGGATTCTTCTTCCGCATGGTGATCCCGCTGTCGCTGCCCGGCGTGGTGACGGTCGGCATCCTCGCCTTCATCGGCAGCTGGAACAACTACGTGCTGCCCCTGTACGTCCTCAACTCGGACGCGAACTACACCCTGCCGCTCGGCGTCCAGGCGTTCTCCTCCCAGTACTCCTCGGACACCGCGAAGGTCCTCGCGTTCACCTCACTCGCCATGCTGCCCGCACTGGTCTTCTTCTCGGTCTTCGAGAGGCGGATCGTCGGCGGTCTCACCGGTGCCGTGAAGGGCTGAA
>NZ_VOGW01000053.1:4425-24209 GCF_007896895.1 Streptomyces misionensis
GGACCCCCGCCTTGCCCCGCGCCCACATCGAGCTCGACAAGCAGGCCGTCGTCGCCCCCGTCCGCCGCCGCACCTTCGGTGCGTTCGTCGAACACCTCGGCCGCGGCGTGTACACCGGCCTCTACGAGCCGGAACACCCGAGCGCGAACGACGAAGGCTTCCGCATGGACGTCGTCGAATTGGTCAGGGAGCTGGGCAGCACGACCGTCCGCTACCCGGGGGGCAACTTCGTCTCCGGCTTCCGCTGGGAGGACTCGATCGGCCCGCGCGACAAACGCCCGGTGCGCCGCGACCTGTCCTGGCACTCGCTGGAGTCGAACCAGGTCGGTCTCGACGAGTTCGCCAGGTGGCTCAAGCTCACCGATTCCGAGCTGATGCTGAGCGTCAACGTGGCCACACGAGGCATCCTGCCGGCCCTGGACCTCCTGGAGTACGCCAACCACCCGTCCGGCACGGCGCTGTCCGACCTGCGCATCGCCAACGGCACCCGGGAACCGCACAACGTGCGCATGTGGTGCCTCGGCAACGAGATGGACGGACCGTGGCAGACCGGTTTCATGACGGCGGACGGCTACGGCAAGATCGCCGCCCGCACCGCGGCCGCGATGAAGATGGCCGACAAGGACCTCGAACTCGTCGTCTGCGGCTCCTCCGGCTCCGGCATGCCGACCTTCGGCGACTGGGAGCGCACGGTGCTCGAGCACGCCTACGACCATGTCGACTACGTCTCCTGCCACGCGTACTACCAGGAGCACGACGGCGACCTCGGCTCCTTCCTCGCCTCCGCGATCGACATGGACTACTTCATCGACACCGTCGTCGCGACCGCCGACCACGTGGGGTACAAGAAACGCTCGAACAAGAAGATCAACATCTCCTTCGACGAGTGGAACGTCTGGTACCTCAAGGAGCACCAGGAGTCCGGGGACGTCAACGACGTGTGGCGCCACGCCCCTCGGCAACTCGAGGACAAGTACACGGTGGCCGATGCCGTCGTCGTCGGCAATCTGCTGATGACGCTCCTCAGGCGCAGCGACCGCGTCACCTCGGCCTCGCTCGCCCAACTCGTCAACGTGATCGCGCCGATCATGACCGAGCCCGGCGGCCCGGCCTGGCGGCAGACGACCTTCCACCCGTTCTCGATCACGAGCCGGCTCGCCTCGGGTGAGGTGATCCGCCCGGTCATCGAGACGCCGACGTACGAGACGGCCCGCCACGGCGAGGCATCCGTCATCGACGCCGTCGCGACCGCCGACGAGGACCGGGCCGCGGTATTCCTCGTCAACCGCGACCTGAGGGAGGCCGCGCAGGTAACGATCGATGTGCGCGGCCTCGGCTCGTCGCGTATCGCCGAGGCGGTCACGCTCGCCGACTCCGACGTCTACGCGAAGAACACGCTCGCCGACCAGAACCGGGTGACCCCGTCCGCGAACCCGAGCGCCACACTCGCCGACGGCGTGCTCACCATCGAGCTGCCACCGGTGTCGTGGACCGCGATCGCCCTGCGCTGAGCGACCACACCCGACCGGACGGCGCCGAGGCGGCGCATGATGCCGTCGTCGATCAGGGCGATGGACAGGCGTTGACTCCGGACCCGGCTTGATCACCCGGTGCGCTCGGTCAAGCGGTCCAGCTCCCGCGTTCCCGGCACCGGGGTTGGGCGCGGCCGGTCAGCCGGTGCAAGCGGCGCCCTCGGGCCCCGCCGCGGTCCGGAGCAGGTGCAGGTGCAGGTGCAGGTGCAGGTCAGGTTCCCTGGGCGTGGTGGACGGCGGAGTCGGGCACGGTGGTGAAGGCGTCGACGCGGTTGGTCCAGGTGGTCGCCGCGATGGGGGCCTGGGCGACGTCACCGAGGTTGTTCCAGCCGCTCCACGCCCCGGTTTCCCAGTTGCGGTGGTGCACCGCGCTGTCGATGCCGGCGCCGTGCACGTCGAGGCGGCCGGGGCCCCAGGAGGTGGCGGTGAGCCGGGTAAGGCGCCGCCGAGGTTTTCCCAGGCGCCCCAGCCGGCGGGGCTGCTGTCGAACCACAGGTACTGGGGCGGTGTGGTCCTGCGCGGTGGCGAAGACGTCGAGACGGTTGGGGCCCCAGGCGACGACGTCCGGGTCGGAGGTGAGCAGTCCACCGCGGCTTTCCCAGCTGCCCCACGAGCCGCTGTCGAGCCACTGGCGCTGGAGGGTGCTGTCCTTGCCGCGGGCGAAGACGTCGATGCGGTTGGCATGGTCAGGTCGCACCGCTTGTGGCCGCGGGAGATCCGGTGCATGGTCGGAGGCTGCTGGACTGCCCGATTCAAACGATGGTTCGGCGGGGTGCGTCGGGTGGCTGCGGCGCGGGTGCGGGCGATGTCGGTGGAGTGGATGCCGTAGCCGGCGGGGTCGAGGTTGATCAGGTCGCGGTGCAGGCGGCGTATCCGCAGCGCCAGGTCGAGGTGGAGGCGGGGGCGTGTGTTGCGCACCTCGGCGATCGTGCGTGGGTTGACGTCCAGGCGGCGGGCGAGTGTGGTGGCGGGCCATCCGGCACGAGCCAGGTCGGCCAGCAGCCGGGATGCTTCGGTGGAGTCGGTCAGGCCGGGGGCGCCGGGGTTGCGGCGGTGGGGGAGCGGGATGTCGAGGTTGGCGTCGGCGGAGGTGCGGGCGATGGCCCGGACGCCGGTCGACCGCGTTTCAGAACCTACGGGCGAGGCAGTCACACCCACGAGTGGACGAACTGGACTCGGCGACCACGACCACGCGACACTTCGACAACAGGGCCTCTTGCCTCTCGCTGGACTCGACATCCGCGAGCTACCAAGAGGCCCTTCCTTCATGCACCCGCACCGGACAACTCACCGGAACCAGGCCCCGGTTCGAACCTGTCCGACCGCGCAAACGGACAGAGAACAGGCAGTCAAGCAGTACTCGACGGGGAACGCGTTCTCGGCGCTCAGGGCCGCACTGCGGGGCGAAGACGCACCCGATGCGGGAAGCTGCGCGTCCGCTTCCGCCCGCGCGGGCGACAGTGGCGCGGCAGTGCGCACGCGCTTGCGTTCCCCTGTGGAGGTGTACTCCCGGCAACCTCCGTGGCGGCGTTCTGCGAGGCGCCGGTCAGCGCCGGCGTATGTCCTCGCACCGTCGCGTGCGGCCTGCCACCGTCGGGTGGCGGGCCGCACGTTTTGCGTGTGGTGTCGGTCAGGCGCCGGGCTGTACGGCGCCGATCTGGGTGCCGTAGTCGACGGACAGCTTGCCGTCGGCCTCCTGGTCACCCGGGATGATCCCGCCGCCGGGGGTCCTGAGGGTGAAGACGACCCGGTTGGCCGTCGTGCCCTTGGAGGCGTTGGGCACCTGGATGTCGAAGTGGACGGGGTGGCCGGGGCCGAAGGTCACCTTGGTGCTCTGCGAGCCGTAGGGCTTCGCGGTGACGCCCTTGAGGGAGCCGTTGTTGTAGAACTTCACGTCGCGGGGCGAGCCGGCCAGCTGGCAGGCGCTGGTCTTGGGGGCGGCGGTGAGTGTGACGCGGTAGTGGCGGTGCCCGGCGCTGGCGGTGTCCGGCGTGATCTTCGTCTTGAGGTTGGCGGGACGGCACGAGGACGGCGCGCCGGAGTCGGCCGGGTGCGCGGCGGTGGATGCCTGAGCGACACCCGTACCGGCGATTCCCGCCAGTGCAACGCCGGCAACTGCCATCACGAACTTGCTGGACTTACCCATGGTCGACTCTCCGTGTCTAGCGGTCGTACGTGGGGCCGCGCCCCGAATCCCTGACGCCACGAAGCCTGCCGATTCCCTTCGTTATGGCCGTCACGGGGATGTAACGCCTTCGCCACAGCGACCGGAGTGCCGCCTCGTCGCCGCCCCGGTGCCAGTCGGGACGGCGCCGGCGAGGGTGGCGGACCGCTGACGGGCGGGTGCGGTCAGGCCGCTTATGCGGCGGGTCAGCGTCTTGGGCCGTGGTGGTAGACCAGGCCGGGCCGTGTTCCTCCGCTGCTGGCGAGCAGCTGGGGGACGGTGACGAAGGCGTATCCGCGATTGGCCAGGTCTGTGAGGATGAGTGGGAGCGCTTTGGGCGTGCGTGCGTACCGGTCGTGCAGAGAGACGATGTCGCCGGGGCGCATGCGATTGATGACACGCTGCTCGATGGCCTGGGGGGTGACTTTCTTCCAGTCCCGGGGATCCAGGCTCCACATGATCACGGCGAGTCCTGTCTGTCCGGCCACGTGGCTGACTCGCGGGTTGTAGGCACCGAACGGTGGACGCAGCAGCGTCGGTCGGCGGCCGGTGACCGAGGCGATGTCGTTTGCTGCCCCATCGAGTTCTCGGCGGATCCGGGCGGAGGAGAGGGCTGTGAGGTGGGGGTGGGTGACGGTGTGGTCGCCGATCGCGTCACCGTCGTGCTGCTCGCGCCGGACGAGGGCCGGCCGTTGCAGGGCGTGGGGACCGATCAGGAAGAACGTTGCCACTGCGTGGTGTGCTTCCAGCAGGTGCAGGATGGAGGGCGTGTACTGGGTGGGGCCGTCGTCGAATGTCAGCGCCACGCATCGGACAACGGTGCAGTCAGGTCCAGAAGGAGGGAGAGTAGCGGCGTCAGCGACTGTGTCCGGGGGGCCTGCGGTTGCAAGCAGGGCTGCCGCAGTTGCGCAGGCGGCCCGCAGTCCTCTGTATCGCGCCGGCGGGCGTACGGATCTTGCAGATCCCCCTTGCGTCGTGCGGATGATCGGCCGTGTTTGATTGACAGGTGCAGGTAGAAGGCGGGCGTCTAGGGCGGCCGCCACACCTCGTCTGGGCTCCGAGGGTGGGCGTGGTCGGGCATCGAAGCACGCCATCGCGGTGCGCCACGCGGAGATGAACAGGAAGTGTGTGGGTTCGGGCAGGTGGAGCCAGCGGAATCCGGTGAGCATCATGGGTGATCTCCAGCGCGCCGAGTGCGGCGGTGACTGTGCCAGCGGTGATACGCCGAAGAACCGGGCTCAGCGGGATCGCGCTTGCACTCCGGCAGGTTGGACGGTGGGGTGCCTGGCGGAACTCCTGCCCCAGGTCGGCGCTGTGGCGTTGGATGCAGTCTGCAGTGATGAGCCTGCGCCCCGGGGCCTGCCGGTCGGGGCGCACACCTTGCTGTCATGGGTGGGGATCAGCGGCCGCCGTGTCCGCCTCCGTGGTCACCTCCGCCGTATCCGCCGTGGTCGAATCCGTAGCCGCCGTAGCCGCCGTAGCCGCAGTCGTCGCCCCACCAACCGCAGCCGTCGTCGGAGTGATAGGAGGACGGGTACGAGGAGAGGTGGGCCGTAGGAGCCGCCACTGCGGGGCCGACCGCGGCGATCGCGCCGCCGCCGGCCAGGAGTGCGCCGGCCGCGGAGACGACCAGCAGCCGCTTGGTGCGCCGCTTCTTCATGGGATTTGCCTGCCTTCCGAAACCTCACTCAACACCTTGAGGTGAGGGCCGCGCCGTCAGGCGTGACAGTCGCGACGCGTTCCCGGCTGTGCCGTCGGCCCTGCAAAGCGCTCCCGGCGCGGAGAGGAGGGGAAGCACTCGCTCCAGACCGGAGGTGCTTCACAGCAGGGCACCGCCGCATATACGAGTCTTGTCGGTGCTCCTGATCAGCGCAAGGGCAGGAAGCCCCGCACGCAGCAGGGGCAGCAGTGGGCCTTGCTGACCGCAGGAGTGCCTTCGCGGTGGTGTGGCGTGCTGCCGGCAGCCTCGTGCCTCGTCCGGGACCCGGCAGGCTCCGCCCGCTGGGTCTGCTGGGCCTTCGGCCCGGCGGTACCGCGGTCAGACACGCCCGTTCCGCGCCCTACGGAGCCCTCGGCGAGCGCAGCGGTCACTTTGATGCGCCGCTGTCTGGCCCGCCTGGCGGGCAGGAACAGGGATGTGGGTGTGGCGGTCTGATCAGCAGACCGCGCCGCCGCCCTGGTCTCCGACCGTGTCGTCGGCCAGCGCCACGGCTGCCTGATCGTGAACGGGACTGCGCCGCCGGATGACGGCTGAGGACTACCGACGAGCTGTGAGCAGGCGAGCACTGCTCGGCGGCTCGACGCGAGGCCAGTGACGAGCGCTGTGTGCGACTCGGGCGCCAGCGAACCGAATCCGGTCCGACTTGCCGGCGCGCTCGATGTATTCGTCGACCTCGGCGCCGTGCGTGCCGGGCGAGAGAGGGTCGAATCCGACGGCGAGCAGCACCAGGCCAAGACCAGTGACGATCTGTACCCAGCGGGGAGCCCGTGTGGTCAGCAGGTGCGGAGCTCCCTCGAAACGGATCAATACGGTGCCGCGGTGTATGGCGACACGGGGGCCGACGTCCGGCAGGAAGCAATCAGGGCGCCCCGCGCCGAGCGCCTGCGCGACACCGCGCATGCCAGCCTCGATCGCCTCGGGAGTGTCGTCGGGCCTGCGCGGAGTCGGGTGTGTGATCAGCATGGGCGCGAAGTTCTGCCCGGCGGCTGTGTGGTCGATCCATGGGCGGACGGCGAGCGACGCGATCACGCCGGGTGTCGGGGCGATAGTGATGATGGTCGTCGGGTGATGTCCATGTGAGCCCGATGCGAGCGCCGCGGCG
This sequence comes from Streptomyces misionensis, assembly GCF_007896895.1. Taxonomy (GTDB): domain Bacteria; phylum Actinomycetota; class Actinomycetes; order Streptomycetales; family Streptomycetaceae; genus Streptomyces; species Streptomyces misionensis_A. The sequence goes on from NZ_VOGW01000053.1 coordinate 10,944, forward strand.
TACGCCTCGTGCAGCAGATCCGCGTCGGTGAGCGGCCCGCACTCCTGCGGCGAAACGATCCAGGTGTGCGCCTGCTGTGTACTTGGCGCGACCGTCGCCGGGTGCGGGACGTCGATGGTGCCCTCGGTGAGCGCCTCGGCGTCGGGCAACTGCCACTCGGCGGCGGAGCCGACCGACACGAGCACCTCGACCCCGTCGGGGGTGTGCTGCGCCGGCCCGACGGGTGCGCCGTTCTGCCGCATCAGAGTGAGGGTCTGCCATCCGAGCGGGCGCGGCAGCCGCACGACGTCCCAGTTCTTCCCGACCTCGGTCGACGAGTCCGCCCCGCTCCCATACGGCGAGCGCGCCGGTCACGCTCGCGGCGTGCCTGAGCCAGTCGGCGGCGACGAACCCGTCGAACCCGCGAGCCACGCCGATCCGGGCGCTGCTGATCACCCTTGGTTCTCCGCTCACGCGGCGACCTCCGGGTGCGTTGGCTGCCGGGGGAGGCGTGGACGTGGCAGCCCGAGCAGGTAGGCGACTCGGTCGGCGGTCGCCTGCTCGTCGCCATGTACGCCGATCGCGTACCCGTAGTCGGTGATGTAGCGGCCGCCCTGGTCGGTGACGGTCTCGCCGACGTGCGGGCGCAGGGGGTTTATCACGGTAACCGTGTGGTCGCCCCGGTTCGTCACGTGCAGCCCGCGCTCAGCGAGCTGGTCGGCCAGAATGGCCGGTGCGGTCATCGCGTCCATGTGTCGATCTCACCGGACGGCGGACGGGCGCGGGATCTGACAACCTACGACACGGAGTTGATCATGCCCTTGCCGCGGCTATCACCGGCACCCGGCAGACAGGGCACCGGGAACTCGGGTGGTACGTCGACCGTCGCACGGTGGGAGTCCAGCAATACGTCGATCCTGCCAAGCGATCGGTATCAGCTCCTGCTCGCGCACCTGTACGCCCGTGGCACCGACGGGCAGACATCCATCGGCGCAGGCAGCGATTTCGACGAGCTGCTCGTCGCGCTCGCGCACCTCGGTGAGAGTGAGTACCGCCTCGACGAGCTGCGCACGCTGCTCGTACGGAAAGCGACCCGCAGCGGGGGCGGGCTGCTCGCGCTGCTCGGCCCCTCAACGCAACTCGCCCTCTCGACAGCACTCGCCGACCCGACGCGCATTGACGAAAGTCTGCTCGATGCACTACGCATCGCGGTCAGCGACGTGAACGGGCAAGTCGGAACAGTGCCGTTCGTCCGGGTGCAGCTCTTGCTCGCGCCGATCATCGAGTCGTGCCGTCGGCTGCTCGACGCTGCCGTGCCCGAGCCGCTGCTGCCCGGCCTACAGGCAGTCGCCGCGCAGGCGTACACCCTCGCTGGCCGCACGGCGTTCGAGACACGCGACGACGAGGCATCGCGGACGCTGTACGCCGCGGCAACGGCCGCTGCGGGCGGCACGGGCTCATCATGGCGCCGGGCTGCTGTTCACATGAGCCACGCCCTGGTCACCTTGTACTCGACACCCGGCATCGAGGCGGCGCAGCAGCTCGTCGAGGCGGCAGTGCGTGACGCACGAGCCGGTGAGAGTGTGACGGTCCGGGCCCGAGCGCACACCCTGCAAGCAGAGATCGCGGCCCGTGCCGGCGCCGAGCGGCACGCGCAGGCGGCACTCGCCCTCGCGTGGTACGACCTGGACAGCGACCGCGACGGCGACCCGGCATCGAGCAGCTTCTCGGCCGCCGCACCTGCGTGGGATCGAGGGCATCACCTCGCTGTACGTCGGCGACCCCGCCGAGGCACAGGACTACTTCGCCCAGTCGGCCGAGGCTCTGCAGGCACCCCGCGAGCGGGTACAACGAGCAATCGTGGCCACCGATCAGGCGCTCGCCCGGATCCGGCTCGACGAGCCCGAGTCGGCTGCCGAGCTGCTGCACGGCTGCATCGACGCCGCCTCGGCGACCGGCGGCCGGGCCACCTCGATCCTGGTTCGCCGACCTCGACGACCACTTGATCGAGTCGCTCGGCGCATAGCCCCTTGGACGCACGAAAGCGCCCCTGCCCGGCCGCGACGCCAGACAGGGGCACAACCACGCGATGCGGGCGACGCTCGGCCGGCAGCCCGAGCAGCGTCGATGACGGGCTCCGTGAATCGCTCGGCTGCGGTGCGCCGTCGCGGCGGCAGACGAGCGCGTCGGGATCGTAGTCGGGTGCCTGGAGGCCGTACCCGCCCGGGCATGTCTGCCTGCGGCCGTCGGCGCCGTCCTTACCGTCCTTGCCTCCCGGCGAGTGCCGGGGACTCCTGTATCGGATGCGCTCGACCACGGAACGAGGGACACATCGGCCGGTAGGGTCCCAGTCGCCGGCAATTCTCCAGGGCACCACGAGTGCGCGGTTCGAGTTCACGCAGCTCAGAAGCGGTCGAGATGACCATAGCTGGTGCAACACATGTTGTGCACGGGGCCCGGCACAAGAGTCACTCGTCGGGAGAGTGGTCTCGGGCGCCTGCCCGGAGCAGAGTGTTTACGCCGCTCACAGCACCGCCCATGACTGAGCTTCTTCAGTGTTGCTGCTCCAGGGTGAGGACGGCTTTAGTGATTGACGTCATGCGGTTGGGGCTGCCCCGGGATCGGTGGAAGATCCGCCAGGACTTCAGGCGGGCGACGCCTCGTTCGACCGGTGCCCTTGCCGCGGCCAGGGCTCGGTTGACGGTCTTGTCGGTGGGGGTAAGCTCCTCCAGGGGCCTGGCGTTTGATGCCCGTGGTTAGCCAGGGGCCGCCCTGGTAGGCGAGATCGGCCAGGATGGGGACGCCCTGGCGCTCGCAGATGCGGATGATCTGGTGAGTGCGGGCGGCGGTCAGGTCGTGAGCCCCGCCCGGCAGCGCGGGCGAGAGCCACAGCCCGGGGGCCTCGCTCGTTGTGGCTCGCGGACCGTCACCTGATCGGTGGCCACCTCGAAGAAGCTCAGTGAGCGGGGGCCTCCTGCTCAGTCACCACCGCTGAAGCATTCCTCGCCGGGGGCGCTCCGGGCAGGGTAGTAGCACGCACGCAGGTGTGACGGGCTCGGGGCGGCGATCATCTTCGTGGTGATCAGTTGCTGGTCGGCCGACCGCCCGGTGTCCGCGGTCCGTTGGGCATGCGCCTGAGGGCCGGATATTTCCAGGCGGAATCCCGCGTGCGTGGGCCAGGCGCGGATCCAACCCGCTCGGCAGCTGGGACTGACACGAATCTCCAGACGAGTGCCGTCCGCAGCCGTGTGCTTCGCCAGCGTGACGGGGTCCTCGCAGGCAGTGGTACGAGGATTGCGGCCTTCGCATGCCTGCAGCCGGCACACGGGTGGACGCATTGCCGACGGTGACGCGGCCGAGGTGCGGGCCGCGTGAATGAGGGCCGCGGGTACCAGCATCGCGGCGCAGATGAGCGCCACCACGGCCGCCGTGGTCTTGGGGTGGCTGTTCACCGGACGGGACGCGGCAAGAAGCAGCGCGTGCCAGACGCCCCTCCCCTTGGGCTGCTCAGGCGATGACGTGCTGCCGCGGGGAGTGAGCGAGTGTCCTCGTCTCCCCCATGCCGCGTCCGCCAGCTTCCAGAGTCCGACGCACTCGGTCTCGCCCTCTTTCACTACCTGGCACAACGCCTGTACGGCATAAAGGGGAGGGAACTGTTTGCCGTTGAGGTACCGCTCCCATGATGACTTGCTGATGGCGGTGGCGGAGGCCAGATCGGCAAGATTGAGGCCTCTGCGGTCTTTGAGAGCGCGCAATTCGGTGACGAGACGCGCCCATGCGCCGGGCATGTTCTGCGGCAACGTCTGCCGTCTTCCGGAATTCCGTGGCACCCTCATCCCCCACCCCTCGAACCCACCGAAAATCAGTTCACATCGCGTAACAGCGTCCACGTCTGCTCGCCGACCACCCCGTCGACAGGAACGTGGTCCAGCCGCTGAAGCCGCTTGACCTCCGTTTCGGTCTGTTCACCGAAGTATCCGTCGACATCACCGGGCGACAGTTTGTGGCGCAGCAGCAGACACTGCACTTCCGCTGCAGCCGGACCGGTGTTGTTGCGCATGACGAGCCGGGAGATAGTGCTGCTGTTGCCCGCGAACAGCTTCCCGCCGCGTCGTGTGTATGTGCAGGTGTATTTTCCCGCGCCCGTCACGCTTTCCGTCTTCGCGTCGGCACCCAGACGACCGGGACCGGCGAGCAGCAGAACAGAGATGGCCGCGGACAGCAGCAGGGCGCCCACGGCCAGGACGAGTGCTCCGACCCGCACCCTCGATGCGTCGAGATCGCCGTCCGGCCCGCTTTCACTCGACGTCTGTACGGACGAGTCCGCTCCGGCGACCGCATCCAGCAATGCCAGCAGCGGGGCCGGATCCTCTCCGGCCAGTTCGGCCAGGGCTTCGACTGCGGGCGGCGGTGGAAGCACTTTGCCGTTCAGATACCGCTCCCACGACGAACTACTGAAAGGCGTTTTTGTCTGGAGCGACTTCAGGGTCAATCCGTCGTGATCCTTCAACCGCCGCAGCTCCGCCACCAGCCGGCATGCGTCCGGCCCCAGCGATGCGGGCAATTCCTTCCATCTCATGACGCTCTCACGGCGGCACCCGCCCTTCGGCGTCGGCGGACTCCATCGAGTGACCGGTGCCAACCAGGTGTCTCCCTGTAGCTCATATCTCACATGACACGTGTCTCCACCGATCTTCGTCCAGACCCGATCCGGCCATGACATGCGGGTGCGCTGCGGCCGCGAAGTCCCGGGACGGCCTCCTCCCGGCTGGGTTTCAGCAGCTCAGAGCCTGGGATTTCCCGAGACGTCTCCAACCGCCGGTACTCCTGGCGAGGCCTCCGTCCTCTCCGACACGCTCGTTCCACGACTCGCCTCGGCATGGGGCGAGCGCTCGGCGGAAGGGATCGAGTGGGTATGAGGGCGAGGAAGACGACCATGCGTGCGGCTGCCGCCGTGGCGGGGGTGGCAGCGGCCTTCGCGTTGGCGACCACGCCGGCTTCGGCGGTCACCGGCGTGAATGTCGGCACCAGCGCCAGGGGCGGCTGGAACGACCACTGCAACTACACCGGCGCCTACGGCTGTCTGTACTACAGCCCGAACGGTGCGGGTGGCATCTTCGAGGGGTACGGCTACTATGCCGACCTCAGCGGCTACACGTTCAGCGACGGCCATTCCGTCCGCAACAACGCCGCGTCGATAGGAAATGCCACCACCAACTGCAACTCCACCACCTGGGTTTCCCCGCATTCCGGCGGTGACTACAACTGGGTGAGCTCCGGCAGGGGCGGGAACCTCACCTCGTCGAATCCGGTTCTGCGTAACAACGAGGCCTCCTTCGACGCCACGGCAAGCTGCACCTGACCGGAGCGCAACAGCCGTGAAGGGCTCGGCCGGACGGGTTGCTGTCCGGCCGGGCCCGGCTGGCCGTCTGAATTCGGTTCCACCTCGCTGGGAGATCACGAATGCGTTTCCCTTTCAGGCGCCAAACCGCTCTGGCGCTGCTCCTGGTCGCAGTCGCAGCCTGCTCGCCAAAAGAGAGCGGGGACCGGTCGGCAGGTGCGCCGGTGCCCATACCCACGCCGAAGAGCATGGCCGAGGTCCACCTTCCGATCGAGACATACCTCCTCGACTACGAGCACCAGGGAAAGCTAGAGGTGCTCTACTCACGGATGCGTGACCAATGCGTGCGGGACAAGGGCTTCACTCCCCCTGCGACCAGCGTGTCCGGAGAGCGGGCGGTAGGCCGGTATGTGCGGCTCTGGCGATACTATGACACCCGCCGGTATGCGATCAGCGACGCCGCCACGGCACGGGAATATGGATACCACCTCCCCCCTTTCACCCGAGGCTCCAAGCCGATATCCCTCGGATCACTGTCCAAGGCATTGCGGAACGCAATGCTGGACTGCGGCGGGAAAGCCGCGAAGCGGCAGAGTGTCTCCGTGGGCGAGGACAAGAGCGGGTTCGAAGAGCTCGCCACGAATCTCAGGGCCGAGGATTTCACGCACTCCCAGTCCGATCCCCGGGTGCGGGACGTGTTCCGGAACTGGTCGGCGTGCATGGCGCAGAAGGGGTACCACTACCCCACGCCGGTGGACGCGGCCAAGGACGGGCAGTGGAAGGACTCCGGTCAGCGCACCCCGGAGGCGCTCAAGGCAGAGGTCACCCCGCGTGAGACGAGGACCGCGGTGGCCGAGGTGGAATGCGTCCACGAGACCAACCTGCTCGGCGTCTCCTTCGCGGTCGAGGCGGAGTACGAGAACAAGGACATCGAGAAGAACGCAGAGGCTCTCAACAAGCTGAAGGCTCGGAATGAGCGGGCCGCGCAGAAGATCGACGAACTGTGGGCCCAGAGCGGATGAGCCGGGCGCTGGCACCCGGACGAACCGACGGCGGTGGACGACGCTGGAGGGGAGCCGTCTCAGCGGTGCCTCCACCGTGTGCGGCAGCGAGCAGACAGCGGATCCTGCGCCCGCCCGAGGCACCCTGCACTGGTCCTGGACCACCTTCGACCGTCCGCTTCTGCGAGGCGGCAGGAAAACGATGCCACCATCGGAAAGGCCAGATCAGAGGCCATTTTTCGGATCGCTGACCTGCTTGCGGTCGCTCGCAGCGTCAAACGAGCGTCATGACTGATACGGCCCGTTCCCCACTCGGGGAGGAAAAGGCTGCGGCACGAGGACACCTGGAGGCATCCGCCCCCACTGAGATCGCGGCGCCCGTGGCCGACATGGTGGCCATGCTCACACGTCCTGCGAGGGGGCCGCCCACGCATTCCAGGCCGACCAGGTGCCGCTGCGCTCACTCGGCGTCGGTGAGATCCCGGGCCCAGTCGTGGGCCTCCTCGAACAGCCTCTCGCCGGGTCCGCGCACGTGGAAGCAGGGCAGATGGGCCAGGACCGGATGCCGTCGGTCGCCTCGCACGGCGCCGGGTCCATCGCCTCGGCGCCCAGCGGGCCGGGCCGGTGCTCGGAATGCCGTGGCCGTCGGCGTCCGGCGCGCTCGCGCGGGTCGGCGGGCTGAGCGCGGTCACCTGGTCCGCGCCAGCCCGTACGAGCATCACCAGGTACTCGACCATCCCTGCCGTGCCGAGGGCCCGGGGCACGCACCCCCTCTCGCGCCCAGCGAGGCCCGCCGGCGGCCCCCTGCCTACTCCTCCGAGTGCTCCAACGGGATCGGGGCATCGAAGACATCGACGACGAACTCCGAGGTCCCTCTGCCCTCGAAGTCGACGTCGTAGCGGCTGTGCAGCAGCGTGTGGATCCTCACCCACCGGCCCTGAGCCGTCGCCTCCTCCGCCACCTGGAGCGCACTGCGAACAGGACCGGCACCGCCGGTCAGCCGCTCACTCGTCCACGTCTTCACGAGCTTTGCCCCTGCGGGGACAGCCCAGGTGCGCGGCTCGGCGCTGGCCGGCACGGAAACCTCCTCGCTGAGCAACGGGACGACCCATCCGACACCGCCATCGGATTTCCGCTCGTTCGACATGCGGACGCCGAGCCCGATCGTGTAAGCACCTTCGAGGTAGTCCTCGATCTCATCATCGATCCGTCCGAAGTAGACAGCCTCACGAACGGCCTCGACCGGCCCGCACTCGGTGAAAGCCCCCATCACCGGTGCGCACTTGTCCCGCAGATACTGCTGCGCGGCCATCCGCACCGCCTTGGGGACCCGGTTCAGCACCCTTCCGAGAGCCTTCTCGTCGCGGTCGTACAGGAAGGAATTGAGTGTGCTGACCAGTTCTTCAGTCAGATGGAGATCAGCAGATCCCAATGTCACTACAGCATCCAACTCATCCCCTGGCCTCCTCACAAGGGCGAACACCCTGCTCCGGCCCGGGCTCGTGTGCGCGATGAACGAATGGATCACTTTTTCTGTCTCACATCACATGTCTGAAGCGGTCCCCGGGGACGAACATGTGGCGGGAACCGCAGAAGAATAGGGGAACTCTGCCAACCGGCATGGCGCACGAGGTACAGGCTCGTCCGCATGGTCAGAGATGAGTTGCTGTCAGACCCGGCACTTCAGCCCGGGGTCCGCATGGCTCATGGAATCCCACCCAGGTCGCATCAGTGGTGGCAATGATGACCGCCCCTCATACTGACCTTGAATGCGTGATGTCGTCATGGTGGCTGGCACCGGAGGCCGGTGCCGGTGAGGCAGCCGTCGAGGACGTCGGGGCGGTACTGGAGCTGGCGTAGGCCGCGCCGGGCAGCGGTGATCAGGTCGTCGGCGTCGGCGAACGCGCGGTTGGCTGTGGTGGTGCGTCGCAGGACGGACCAGATGCCTTCGACCGGGTTGAGGTCGGGTGCGTAGGGCGGCAGTTGGAAGACGGTGAGCCAGTCGCGGTCGGCGATGTAGCGGCGCATTCCCGCCGTCAGGTGTGTGTTGAGACTGTCCCAGACCAGCACGATCGGGCCGCCGAGCTGCCGGTGGGCGGTCTGGCTCAGGTCGCGGTACTCCTTCCAGGAGAAGCTCTTGCGCCCATCAGGCCGGGCGTCCGGGCAGGGACGGTAGATCAGCCGCGAGGGTTCGCCGGCCTTGTAGCAGGCCAGGGCGGCCACCGATAAGCGGCGGCGGGAGCGGCCCCGCACGCGGATCACCGGGGTGTGGCCGCGGCGCGACCAGGTGCGGGTGGTCGGCGGCGTCATCGAGAAACCGGCCTCGTCCTCGAAGACGAGCCAGGCCCCGAGCGCCGCCACGGTCCTTCCACGCTCGGCCAGGTCTCCTTCACCCAGCCGGCCACCGCCGCCTCGTCGCGCTTCACCGCCCGCCGGGCCGCACCTGGCAGCTCCAGCCACGCCTCTTGAGCAGCGCGGCCACACCCTGCACGGTGTAGCTCTTGTGGAACCGGCGCCCGATGAGCGTCTTGATCCGTGACAGGGTCCGGGTCTGGTCCGGCCAGCCGTGTGCCACCGGCCCCTTGGCCAGTTCCCGCTCCAGCACCGCGAACAACTCGTCACTGAGCAGCGGCAATGACGCAGGACCCCTAGATGCCAGGGCTCTCGGCCCGCCCTGGGGCCAGGCCCTGCGCCAGCGCTGCACCGACCGGACACTGACCCGTAGCTCGTGCGCGATGACCGCGTTCTCGTCGCCTTGGACGAACCGCTCGGCCGCCTCCATCCTCAGCTGCTCGCGGAAGGCCCGCCGCTCGTCGGTCAGCCCGCCCCCTTGCGCATACCTCATGCAGTCGGCATACCGCAGGGATCATGAGGCGTCAGCCCCTACGACACCACGCTTTGAAGGTCAGTAACCGCTTCACCGGCACTCGCGCTATCCAGTCGCGCGACCGTGCAGTGGCCCGCGACGTGCGCATGCCCGTGCGCGCGTCGCGGGCGGGGCATAGCCGGGGGACTCGTCTGGGGCCCAGACGCGGTTGGCTCGGGCCGGTGGCGCCGCCGAACTGGAATTCCGGGATGAGGGCACTGCCTTGTCCGAGGGTACGCGGCCGGTGTTGCGCACCTTGCGTGCCCCTGTACCGCTGTCAAAACGACTGCGGCTGTTGTCAGTTCCTCGCCGTCCGGGCCTGAGGCTCGTACGGCGGGGCCACAGCACCGTCTCCTCCACGAAGGCATGGCTGAAGACCAGCTGCACCGCCTGCTTCAGACAGCGTTCCCGCTGATGAAGGTCGTCGAGGGTCAGGTACTGACCCGTCAGCCGCCGTTTCCTCGTGTCACGGCGTTGCCGCACCAGGATGCTGCTGTTTCCACCGAGCTGATCGACGGTCTGGTCCTTGATGGTCTTCGATATGGCCGCTACCGTGCGTGCCGGAGACGGGCCGTGACGCTTGTCGGAACCACCCTGACCTCCACGCCCGCCCGCACCATCTTTTGGGAGAGCAGCCCTTATGCGGGGCGCGCCCCCAGAACGTGCCGAAACGTTGCGCTTCGGCTGGGTCAAAATCTGTGTCCGCGAGCCGAGGTTTCAACGGGACAGGCAGGAAGATTCTCTAACGCATTAAGTGGGGTGGGATTCTTCACCGTACACAGGCCGCTGCGGCGTGCTCCTCTCGATGTCAGTTGCAGTTGTGGTTCCCAAAACTTCAAGTGCTCTCCGGTTCGGCGCCTGCGCTGCTGGAACCGCTTTTGTTATCTGGTTTCTTTTCCGGACGGGGTGATCATCTACTTGTAGCTGGATCCCGCGTCCTTCGGGGTGCGCGCCGCAGCTACTCGCATTTTCCCGGAGTGGTTTCGCCTGCGGGCGACAACCAGGAAAACCGTCGGCTCCCCGCATACGGAGCATCCTTCACGGGTGCCCGCATCCCTTCATCGCGGTGGACTCCCGAACATTGCGTCTGCTTCGCGCCACTCATTCCAGCTCCTGTGCCCGCACGGATTTTTCGTCGGTCAGATTCGCTTTCGCATTCCATCGGTCCATTCTTGCGATTCGCTGTGCTACTGATCCCTGCGGGAATTCCTTGATATGTGCCGCATCGAGGAAGTTTCCGCATGAACCGCACACGCACGAACGACCGCTTCACCCGCACCCGTAACGGCGGCGTCGAATCCGGAAGGGGTGACAGTCGATTCGGTTCGTCGGCCAGGAGCTCCGGCGGGCCGGGCCGTTCCGGTGATTACGGCCGCCGGCCCGCCGCGGTCCAGAAGGAGTTTGCGCTGCCTTCTTCGGGTGACGGGCCGCCCCTCCGCTACATCTCCTGATCGTCCGGCGCGGCTCAGGCCGTCTGACCGCTCGCCCCGGCTCAGGTGGCGTCAGGATCGTAGACGTGCGCGGGAGCCTGCTCCGGCGAGGCTGCTCGGCTCGCCCCACTGTCGGTTCGCGCGCCCCGCTCAGTCGGCTCGCTCGGCTCGTCGTTCACCGCGTCGGCCAGTTCCGCCAACTCCGCCCGTGGGTCCAGGGCGGAGCGGATCTCCTCGATCCCGAGGCCGTCGGCGTCGAGGAGGTGCTTGCGCACGAACGTCTTCGGGTGCAGGTCCGACAGCTCCAGGTCTTTGAACTCCGGACCCAGTTCCGAGCGGACATCCTCCCTGGCGGCCTCAGAGAACGCGCGGACCTTCCGCAGGAACCCGCTCACCTTCTGTATGACCTCGGGCAGCTTGTCGGGGCCGAACAGCAGGATGATCATAATTCCCAGGACGAGCAGGTCCAGGGGGCTCACGTCGAACAACGTCGGTGCCTCCGCTCTGTCACCGAAGGGGATGGCGGGCTCATGGCCGGACCAACTGGGTCTCGGCGGCGCTGACGTCGACGGCCGGTTCCGGCGGAGGTCGGCGGGCCGTGTCGCTGACCTTGATCAGAACAGCGACCAGCAGCCAGTTGGCCACCATGGACGAGCCGCCCTGGGCGAGGAACGGCAGGGCCTTGCCGGTGAGCGGGATGAGCCCGGTGACCCCACCCACGACGACGAAGACCTGGAGAACGAGCGCCGAGGCCAGGCCCCCGGCGAGCAGCTTGCCGAACGGATCGGTGACGGTCAGGGCCGTGCGCAGGCCCCGCTCGGCGAGCAGCGCGTAGAGCAGGATGACGAGCGTCACCCCGACCAGGCCCAGTTCCTCGCCGACCGTGGTGAGGATGAAGTCACTGCGCCCGGCGAACCCGATGAGCTCCGGATGGCCCTCGCCGAGACCGGTGCCGAAGAAGCCGCCCGAGCCGAAGCTGAACAGGGCCTGGGCGGCCTGGTCCGAGATCAGCCCCGGTGGGCGCTTGTCGGGCGGGAGGAAGATGTCCATCGGGTGCAGCCAGGCGACGACACGGCCGTGGACATGCGGTTCGAAGGAGCCGACGACGAAGGCGCCGACGGCGAACATGACGACGCCGAACACCACCCAGCTGGTCCGCTCGGTGGCGACGTACAGCATGATCACGAACAGGCCGAAGAAGATCAGCGAGGTGCCGAGGTCCCGCTCGAAGACCAGGACGAGCAGGCTCAGGATCCACACGGCCGCGACCGGGCCGAGCTGCCGGCCGCGCGGCAGATACATGCCCATGAGCCGCCGCCCGGCGAGCGCGAGGGCGTCCCTGCGCATCGTCAGATACCCGGCGAAGAACACCACGATGACGATCTTCACGAACTCGCCGGGCTGGAAGGACAGCGGCCCGATGAAGATCCACCGCTTGGCACCGTAGACGTCACCGGGGTAGAACGCCGGCGCCATCAACAGGACCATGCCCACGGCGATCGTGACGTACGGATACCGCTGCAGCCTGCGGTGGTCTCGCAGCGGCACCACCGCGGCGGCGAACACCGCCGTAGCTATCCCGCACCACATGAGCTGACCCGGCGCCGCGGCCGTCGAGTGGTGGTAGTGCGACGCGTAGGCGATGTCGAGACGGTGGATCAGGACGAGACCCAGACCGCTCAGCAGGGTGGCCAGGGGCAGGATCAGCGGATCGGCATGCGGCGCGAACCGGCGTACGACAACGTGGCACACCAGGGGCAGCGCGGCTGCGGCCGCGCACGTCGCCGCCATGCCCGGGGGCAGCTTCCCGGTGACGGCGAGGGCCGTCTCGGCGTAACCGTACATGCAGATGAAAATGGCGCCTATCAGCAGGACCAGTTCCAGTCCCCGGTCGCTCAGGCGCCCTGACCGGCCCGACCGCACGGCCAGTTTCGCCGGTCCTTGCCGACCCGTCATGCCTTCCCCCTCGATCGGGTCCATCGCCTTGAACCCCGCTCGGGGACACGGCCAACAGAGTTATATGGTTGCGCAACAGCGCAAACGAACTGTAGTCGAGGCCAGGTAAGAGGAGGGTCGGCGTGGCGGCACGCAGAGGGGGGCGCCGCAAGGCGTGGCCGGTACTGATCGGGCTGGGCGTGGTGCTCGCACTCGTGAGCTATTTCGCCGTCCGGTTCATCCGCTCGACGACTCCCGACGAGTGCACGGCGCACGGCCTGGACGGTACGACGGTCACGCTCGATCTGGACCAGGCGTCCCACGCCGCGACCATCGCGGCCGTGGCCCACGAGCGCGGCCTGCCGGAGCGGGCCGTCACCGTCGCCCTGGCGACCGCGATCCAGGAGTCCAAACTCCGCAATCTCGGCTACGGGGACCGGGATTCCCTCGGCCTGTTCCAGCAGCGCCCGTCCCAGGGCTGGGGCAGCCCTGCGCAGATCCGTGACCCCGTCTACGCGTCTGGCCGGTTCTTCGACGCGCTGGCCAAGGTGCCGGACTACCTCGACCTGCCGGTCACCGTCGCCGCGCAGAAGGTCCAGCGCAGCGGCTATCCCGAGGCGTACGCCCAGCACGAGGACATGGCGGTGACGCTGGCCAACGTGCTGACGGGGCACGACGGACCGGCACTGAGCTGCAGGGTGAGCGCGGCGATGG
>NZ_VOGW01000054.1:0-11005 GCF_007896895.1 Streptomyces misionensis
GTGCAGGGTGAGGGGCAGCGTTTCCAAGCTGCGGAGCATCATCGTGTTGCGCCAGCGCAGGTCGCGTTCCTGGCAGGCCAGGGTGGTTTCGGGGAAGCGGGTGAGGAGTGCGGTGAGCGCGATTTCGGTCTCCAGCTTGCCGAGCAGGGCCCCGAGGCAGCGGTGGATGCCACCGCCGAAGGCGAGATGGCCGGTGTCCTGGCGGTCGAGGATGAGGCGGTCGGGGTCCTGGAAGCGTGCGGGGTCGCGGTTGGCTGCGCCGAGGGACAGCAGTACGAACTCGTCCTGCGGGATCTCCACTCCGCCGACGTTCACCGGCTCGGTGGTGAAGCGGGTGGTGGCCATACAGATGGGGGAGTCGTAGCGCAGGAACTCCTCGACGGCTCTGGGCATCCGGGTGAGATCGGCGCGCAGCCAGGCGGCCTGTCCGGGATCGCGCAGCAGCGCGAGGCAGGAGGTGCTCAGCAGGTTCACGGTGGTTTCGTGTCCGCCGATCAGCAGCAGGGCGACCATGCCCACGATCTCGTCGTCTGTCAGCTCCCCGCGCTCGCGGGCGGCCAGCAGCTCGGTGAGCAGATCGGCGGGACGGTCGTTGCGGCGGATGCGCCGGTCGGCGATGGCCAGGACGTACGAGCCCATCTCCTGAACGGCTCGCTTGAACGCCGTGTGGTCGCCCTCCTGGGTGACGATGGCGGTCGACCAGTTCCGGTAGAGGTCGCGGTCCTCGGGTGGGAAGCCGAGCAGTTCGCAGACGACGAGGATCGGCAGCGGGAAGGCGAAGTCACGTACCAGGTCCACCGTGGCGGTGGTGGTGCGGGTCGTGGGGCGCGCGGCTGCCGCGTCCAGCCCGTCGAGGAGTTCGAGGGTGATGCGCTCGACCATCGGCCGCATCGCCTCGACCCGCTTGCGGCTGAACGCCGCCTGGACCACGCGGCGGAGGCGGGTGTGGTCGGGCGGGTCGCTGCTGAGCATATGGGTGATCTCGGTGCCCAGGTTGACGCCCTCGACCTGGCTGTCGGCCAGGGCCTGGGCGCGCCGCAGATCCTGCGCGAAGCGGCGGTCGAAGAGCGCGGCCCGGACGTCGTCGTAGCGCGGGATGATCCACAGCCGCAGGCCGCCGTCGCTGTGCAGCACGGAGACCGGGGCCGATTGCCGCATCCTGGCCAGGGTCGGGTACGGGTCGCTGAGGAACGTCGGCGGGTTCTGGCGCGGTTCCGTCGTCTCGGGCTTGTCCGGCCGGGGACTGTTCGTTCGGGGTGCTGCCGTCGCTGCCGTAGCTGTGGTCATGATGTTTTCCTGTCCTCACCGGTACGGCCGGCGCCGCGGCGGGGTGCCGGGCGTGGCACCCCGCTGCGGCGCTGCTTGGGCTCACTGCAGAGGCGTCTTCTTCTCCGTGTTCTTCTTCGTGCGGGTGGTGCAGGTCCGCGCCGGGCCGTTCGGCCGGACCGGGACCGCCTGGTCCAGGGCGGCATGGGTGTTCGGCGGGATGATGAGGCCGCGCTCCCGCTCGGTGGCGCTGATGGGGTCGACGCGCAGTCCGTGACGCTTCATGGGGTTGACCTTTCTTCGGTGTGGTGGACGGGGTGGTGCGAGCCGGTCCGCCCGCTGGTGCGGCGGTCGGCGGTTCTGGGGGAGGCGCGCAGCGTGTCGTCGGCGTAGCGCACCATGGCGGCCCAGGCCGCGGCGTGTCCGGCGGGGTCACGGCCCACGTCGTGTCCGCCGCCGAGCCACCGGACGCGATGCGGGACGTCGCGGCGCCGCAGCGCGGCGAGATAGCGCTCGATCTGTTCCGGAGGGCACTTCTCGTCGTCCGCCGAGGCGGCGAGGAAGAGCGGGCCGCGTACGCGGCCCACATAGGTCATCGGGCAGGCCGCGCGATAGCGGTGTGGCACCTGCTCGGGGGTGCCGCCGAAGAGGCGGTCGTCGACCTCCCGCAGCGCCGGCGTCGTCGCCCGGTACGCCGCCGTGTAGTCGGCCACCGGGGCGACGGCCAGCCCCACGTCCCACAGCCGGGGCTGGACGCCCATCGCCAGCAGCGTCAGATAGCCGCCCCAGGAGTAGCCGCACAGGCCGGTACGGCCCGGCTCCGAGACTCCCGCGTCGATGAGGTGGCCGCGCACCGCGGCGAGGTCTTCGAGCTGGGCGAGGCCGACCCGGTGGCCGAAGTCGTCCCGCCAGCGGGGGCCGTAGCCCGTCGAGCCGCGGTAGTTGGTGCGCACCACGGCGAATCCGGCCCGGACCAGGGCCTCGGTCCGGGCGTCATAGGCGTCCCGGTCGTGGGTGTGGGGCCCGCCGTGGACGAGGAAGACCGTCGGCCAGGGGCGGTGGCCCGCCCCGAGGCCGGGCGGGGTGGCCACAAAGCTGTGGATCTGCCCGTACGGCCGACGGGTCCACAGCTCGCGGCGCCTGGATCCGGTCGTTCCGCCGGGCGCCGTGCCGCGGGACGCCGTCGTGGAGCGGCCGGAGCGGCCGGAGCGGCCGGAGCGGTCGGGACGTGCCGGGGGTTCCGGGTACTCCGCACCTTCCGCACTTTCCGGGTAGCAGATCAGTGGCCGGGGCGGTTCGCCGTCGCGGCTCCACAGGCAGTGGACGGTGCGGTCGGGTGCGCAGGAGAAGTCGATGATCGTGCCCTCGGGCGTGGGAAGCACCGTCGTCGTACCGCGGTCGAGGTCGGCGCGGAGCAGGCGGCTGCGTCCCGCCCGGTCCTGCTGGACCAGCGCCGTGCGGCCGGGCCCGTACCAGCAGGCGGTGATCTCCGTGTCGAAGTCGAGGGCGGAGCCGGGGCCGTGCGTACGGATCCCCTCGCCCTGCCGCCAGAAGGCCAGGGTGTAGCGGCCCGCGCGTTCGAGGACGAGCAGCAGTTCCGGCCGTGCGGTGGTGAGGTCCGGGCGGAAGCCCAGCGCCCACGCCGCGCCGCCGTCGCCGTCCCCCGCTGCGCCGGGGATGCTGTCCACGAGGACGCCGGAGGCCGGTGACCACAGCCGGACCGCGGCCGGTCCGGCCGGGTACCCCGCGGTGGCCAGCAGCCGGCCGCCGGGGGCCAGGCCCACCACTGCCGCATAGCCGGGTTCCTCGGCCACCAGGCGGGCGTGCTCGCCCGGCCGGCCGAGGTAGTACCGCGAGCGGTCCGCGACCCCGACGCCGACGGCGGCGAGGCCGCTGCGGGGGTCGAAGGCCAGGCCGTGCATCCGCCCGGCGGGTACGCCGTCGAGCGCCGGGCGCGGGTGCCCGCCCTCGAACGGCCCGCGCAGCCAGCGGCCTTGACCGCCGGGATCGGCGTCGAACCACCACAGGCCGTGGCCGTCCGGCTCGATGGCGGCGGTCTCCACACCCAGCGGTGCGGTGGTCACCTGGCGGCGCTGACCCGTCGTCAGGTCCCAGGCCACGATCTGCGGGAGACCGTCCACATACCGGGTCTCGACCGCTCGCCGTCCGTCGCGGACGGCGAAGGACGGGACGTGCACCGCCGTTCCGATACCGCCGCTCATCGCCGTCCCTCCCTTCATAGGTGTCCGCTTCCGCCGCCGGCGGCCTTGGCTGTGGTGGGCTCCGACGGCCATCACACTGCCGGACGGGCGGGCTGCGTGGCAGGGAAGAAAGCGCAGCGGCACCGGCAGTGGGCTACTGCCGGCCCTTCCCTGGCGCCGGACGGTGGACGGGCGACAGGGTGCGGGGGCGACCACATGGCCCGGACCCACCGAGGAGAAAGAGGCGACCCGATGACGATCGCGGCGACCCGGCCCGGCACAGCCCCCGTCCCACCCGGCGGAGCGCCGAACGGCACACCGGGCGGCAGGCCGAGCCGTGCGCTGACGGCGGTCTATGTCGCGGGCGCGGTGACGGCATTGGGCACCCAGATGACCATGCTCGCGCTGCCCTGGCTGGTGCTGGAGACCACCGGCTCGGCCACCCGGGCGGGCCTGGTCTTCGCGGCCCAGGTGCTGCCCATGGCACTGCTCGGCTTCGCGGGCGGAGAGGTCATCCAGCGCCTGGGCGCCCGCCGGACCATGGTCGTCTCCGATCTCGCCCGCGCTCCGGTGGTGGCGCTGATCCCGCTGCTGCAGACCCTGGGCGCGCTCAATCTGGCCGTCCTCGTGGCGATCGTCGCGGCGCTCGGGGCGCTGGCCGTTCCGTACTACGCGGCACAGCGGGTGCTGGCGATGGAACTGCTGAGCCCGCACGCCCGCTCCCTGGCCCGCGCCAACAGCGCGCTGGGAGGTGTGCAGAACGGCTCGGCGTTCGCCGGACCGGCGCTCGCAGGCGCGCTGATCCCGCTGGTGGGGACCACATCGGTGGTATGGCTGGACGCGGCCACGTTCGCCTTCTCGGGGTTGCTGCTGCTGCGCCGCGTCCCGGCAGGGGGTGGCGGGGCCGGGGGGTCCGCGGCCGGGCCCCGCGGCGTGTGGGCGGGGGTGCGGCATCTGTGCGGCGACTGGTTCCTGAGCCGGGCGATGCTGTCCACCGTGGTGTTCGGGCTGATGCTGCGGACCCTGATGATCACCATGCCGGTGCTGGCGTTCGCCCGGTTCGAGGGGGATGCCAGGGTCGGCGGCCTGCTGATCGCCGCCGTGGGCGCCGGTGGCCTGGTGGGCTCGGTGGCCGCCTATGCGCTGGCGGCACGGGTCGCCCCCGTACGACTCGCCTGTACGGCCCTGGTCTGGGTCGCTCTGCCCCTGTGGATGCTCCTGGTGCCCGTGCCGGCCAGCGTGCTCGTCGTCGCCATCGGCCTGTCATCGGCCGCCGTGCCCCTGGCGAACGCGCCGCTGATGGGCCTGCTCTCCGCCCGGCTGCCGGACGGCTTCGGGCCCAAGGTGTTGCAGGCGGTGATCACGATCGGCACCCTGGCCGGGCCGCTGGGCTTCCTGGCCGCGGGCGCCGTGCTGGACCGGGCCGGTGTCGCGGCGGCCCTGTGGGGCGTCGCCGCGCTCGCGACGTTCGGCAGCGGCAATCTGATCCTGGCCCTGCGCCGCCTCCAGGCCACCGAGGACCCGGACCTGGTGGCTCCTTCGAGATCCCGCCCCGTACTCCCTGCGCAAGACACCGGCGGTGACGGTCACGGTCCACGCCGAGAAATCCGCATATCCCGACACCCAGGAGACCGCCGACGACGTCCGTCTGCTCGTCAAGGTGTACGTCCAGCGCCTCCAGGCCGGTGACGCGACCGACCTGGCTCGTATCGGACGCTCCTTGGTACACCGGCCGTCAGCGGGCGGCGCGGGAACTGATCGACCGGTACGGCGCACATGCAGACGGACCGGTCGAGGCGATCGTCCAGGAGCCCGTGGTGCCGTACCTGGCCAACGTCGAACTCCGCTTCGGCGACGGGCAGCGGCAGACGCTGCACCTCAGTCGCGACCACAGCGACGTATGGTGGCTGCAACTGGGGGACGGTGACCCCAAGACGCCGTAGCCGACGCTTTCATGAAGCAGATCGACCGGCCGCCCGACATCGGAGACGGCCGGTCGATGTGCGTGCAGGCGGGGGCCGCCCGCCCTCTAGCGATCTTGGTGGGCGTGAGTTCGAGGTCGTCGACTCGGTCGGGTGATCTTCTGGCTGGCCGAGCATGAAAGCGGGGCCTCCCGCACAGCTCGTGGGTGTCGAATCCAGCCGAGCAACAGGAGGCTCCTGGTGCTGCAGTCTTCCGTGCGGGCGCCGGTGTGGTCCAACTCGGCTCCCCTGGCGTCTGATTGCCTCCTCACCGGTTCGGGAACGCCGGGGACCGGCCGCACAGGCGCCGAAGTATCCGTCCGGCATGAGCGACGCGGAGTGGGCGGTCGTACGCGACGCGATGCCGGTCCCCGGCTGGCTGGAGGGCCGCGGCGGGCAACCGGAGAGCTATTGCCACCGGCAGATGGTCGACGCGGTGCGCTACCTGATCGCGGGCGGCATCACCTGGCGGGCGATGCCCGCGGACTTCCCCGCGTGGGACCGCGTCTACGCTTTCTTCCGGCGCTGGCGGGACAAGGGCCTGACCTGCGAGTTCCACGACCGGCTGCGCGACCGGGCCCGCATCGTTGCGGGCCGGGATGCGGAGCCGACCGCAGCCGTCATCGATGCGCAGTCGGTGAAGGCAGCCGCGTCTGTCCGGCCGCGACCAGGGGCTTCGACGACGGGAAGAAGACATCCGATGCGAAGAACGTGTCAAGCAACGAGGGGCAGACGGGGTTCTCGCGTGGTCGGGAAGGCCACGGTTTCGCTGAACGGGACTTGGTGGGGCAGGCAGCCGATCAGCCGGTTGAACAGGTTCCTCTGGGCGGCTGTGTGGCGGTCTCCTGCTTGACGCCGGCGATCGTAGTGAGCCCGGGCTCCGTCCGAGTGGGCCATCGCGGAAAAGGCCCACATGTAGCCGATGCTGGCCAGTCTCTGGTTCTTGACCCTGCGGGCCACCACAGAGACGCACTTGCCCGACGCTCTGGTGACGGGGGCGGTGCCCGCGTACGCCTTCAAACCTCTGGCGTCGGTTGTCCGCGCAGAGCCTGGCTGGCTGCTGCACTCGCCGGGGGACTTCTGTGCGCTTGCGATCCGGCGCCCCACAAACCCTGCCAACTTCAGCTCGTGGTATTCGTCAATGACACGCTTCCCCGGCTGTCCTATTCGAGTGTGCCGACAGCCGTGGACGTGACTGTCATGACATGACTGGTCGACTCGCCCCGGGGAGCGCTGCGACCAACGGGTTTACTGGGGGGCCGGCCTCGGTCCCTGGCAAGTCCGGGATCTGCGTGGCCGGATCATGGGCTGGCTGGTCGTGGACACGCCGCGCCGTGAGTCCGGAGCCGTGTACTACCTCGGCGATGCAAAACCCCGGGTCGATAAGCCAACGACTCCACGCATCTCGCCACATCCCCCTCGCGCCGCTGAGCAACGCCCACGACGAGTCGTCAGCGGGGCAGACGTTGCCTGATGGGGCACTAGCGGCAGGCTTGGGCGACCACGTGGTCTACGAAGCCTGCCACCGTCAACCAGCGTCCCGTTCACGGGATCGGCGCCGCTTCGGTCGAGGGCGGATGTGGTCGAGGATGGCGCCCGCGGTCGTCACCACGCCAATCACCAACATGATGGCGGAAGCGATCCGCAGCATCCCCTCGCCATAGAGGGCCTGGTAGCCGAGCCAAGCCAGGGCAATGCAGCTCATCAGGCCGGTGCCGAATCTCTTCCAGCGCGGTTCCATGCGCCACTCCTGAGTCAGGTACGTCCGCGAGCCGGACTTCTGGAGTGTGGCATGGACCTGCTCGCTTCTCGTGTTCACCATTCTCCCCAGCACTCATCCTGTCCGCCGTCGACCCGCACACCGTGGAACGGGTGTAGCTCCTGTCGTCCAGGTGGAGCGCGCTGGCATGTGCCCTCCAGTGCAGTCCACCAGGCTGGGTTCATGTCTGGTCGTGGCGTCATTCATTCGCCGTCCGAGGCCGGAGGACGCCGCGTCACCGTCGACGGCGTGCTGGAGCCCCCTTACCTTTTTCGTGGCCTCGCAAGGAGGCTCCCGGCCTTCGGCCCCGGCATGACTTGAGCCCCCAGTCGACGATGATCGAAAAAGTGGTGTCACCGGGACCGAAGGCATTGGCAGACCGCTGATTAGGGGCACGAGCGCCGATCCCGGACCGGGATGGGCAGTCTCTTCGTAACGTGGATGCCGGCACGCTGATGCCGCAGGTAGGGCCGGGAAGAACGCGACTGGTCGGTCTGGGCCAGTTGGGCGGTCACGGGACCCGGCCCCGCCCGCCGAGACAAGCAGCATCATCGCGCGCCAATAGCGCACCGAACCGGTGCTGCCCCGGCGCGCGACCTGCTGTAGTTGCTGTCTCCTCCTGGTCGGTCGGTTTGCGTGCACGGACAGGCTCAGCCACCACGCCTTCAGTGATCGGACCGGGCGTCACCGCCCATCCAACTGTCGCGGTAACCAACCTGGCGAACCTTCACGGTCACAGCACCAGGCAGGCCGTGGTTGTGTTGCGGGTCAGCGGACGTCGACGTAGTCGGTGGCTTTGGTGCTCGCGAGGTAGTGGTCTCCGGTCTGGCGGCTGAGGGCGATGGCCCAGGTGCCGTCCTGTGTGGCGCTCACCTTGCCTTTGAGGTGGCCCTTGCCGTCGCTGCCCAGCTCACAGACGTAGTGGTAGGTGGTGGAGCCGCGCGGCCTGAAGTAGAGGCTGGGTGAGCCGTCGGGGATCGGCTTCCATTCGATGCCCTTTTTGTACTGGAGGGTGCCCGCGAAGCTGATCGGCTGTCCCTTGCGGACCGGGTCGGGGGAGGCGTGGAAGCCGGTGATGCGGGTGGCGTAGCGGTAGAGGTGCACCGGCTTGGTGGTGCTGGTTGCCAGGTCGGGGTTGCCGTCGAAGCGGGCGCGCCAGTATGCGTCGGTGTCCGGTTTGGTGAGGGTGCGGGCGAACGTCTCCGGGATCAGCGGTTTGTTGTGGCGGACAGCAACCGTGACGGTTGCGGCGTCCTTCCAGCCGGTCTTGCCGTCCTTGGAGTACTGCAGGGTGACGGTGGGCCTGGCGGGCCAATGGGCGCGGGTGTCTTCGAAATACACGTCGCCGCGGGCCGTCAGGGACCCGTCGTCGTTGAGGAACGCGCTCAGGCTGGTGCGGGTGGTGTAGGCGATGTGGAGGCTGAAGGGCTCGGTGGCACTCTGCTGGAAGGGCATCCCGCTGGTCCCCGCGATGATTTCGGCGTCCGGGGCGGCATTGTCCGAGGAGAGGCGCAGGGTGTAGTCGCCCCGCTCGTCCGTGGTCGTGCGCCCGGCCACGACCGCGTCGTCCTGGACGGCGACCGGGGTGTGCGGCAGCGGCTGCCAGCCCGAGGCGGTCTGGATCTCCGCGTGGCCGGTGACGGTCCCCGTCGCGCCCTGGTGCAGGTCCAGGGTGTGCGCGCTGGCCGAGAAGCGGACCGGTGCCTGTGCGGTGTGCATGCTCTCGGGGTACGTCGGCGGGGAGACCGCCCCCGGGTAGCCGCTGGAGGCCTCGGGCGTGGTGTACAGCTCGAAGGACGGCTCGGAAGGGACGAAGACGGCGGTGAAACGGCCGTCGGCGCCGCTCGTCGCGCGCGTGTGGACGTGCCCGGCGTCGACGGCGACGGTGACGCCGGGGGCTGGAGCCGGGGCGTTGGGGTCGCGGGGGTCACGGGCGACGACGGTGCCGCCGACGGAGACTTCCTGGTGGAGGAAGTCCGGCACGTCCGGAGTGGCGGTGAGGCCGGTGACCGTGAGGACGGTCTGGTAGTGCAGGGTGTGCGGCGAGAGGGCTGCGGTGACGGTGGCGCCGGAGGCGTCCTGCAGATCGACGGTCACCCGGTAGTCGCCGAGTTCGGCCAGGTGCACCGGCGCCCGCCAGGTCCCGGAGCGGGCGTCTGAGCCCGAGTACTGGGTGAAGTCCGCGGTCGATCCGGCCTCCGGGGCCCCGTCCGGTGCGCCCAGGGGATAGAAGTGGGCCGTGATGCTGATGAGCGGGTTGTCGGAGTGCGCCGTGACGAAGAGCAGGCCCGGCTCGTACCAGTCGCTGGCGTCGGATAGGACCGGACCGCCTGTGGTGCCGTCCGCCCACGCCGGGGAGGTTCCCGTGAACAGGGATGCGGACAGGGCGGTCGCCGTGGCCGCGGCCAGGAGGGTGCTGCGTCTCATGTCGGATTCCAGTCAGGAGGTGGGGTGCGGGCGGGAGTGCGGAGGCCCTGCGGGCCGCGCCGCGTGCCGTGGCGGGCTCGCCCGTGGGTCGGATGGCCGGCTCAGGAGCCCCGGCCGGTTGTCACAACGCGCTTTGCGGCGCGAGCTCATGAGTGCGGTCCACCGAGAGGTTGGAGCTGGGGCCTAGGTTCTGTCTGACAAATGATCTTGGGTAGGTTCCCGGAGCCAGAGGATGAGCGAGGCGAGGCGGATGCCGGCCTTGTAGCGGTCGGCGAGTTTGTCGAAGCGGGTGGCGATCGCGCGGAACTGCTTGAGGCGGTTGAAGCAGCGTTCGACGACGTTGCGAGCCTTGTAGAGGTCGCGGTCGAAGGCCGGTGGTCTGCCGCCGGCCCGGCCGCGCCGCTTCCGGTTGGCCTTCTGGTCCGCCCGTTCGGGGATGACGGCTCGGATGCCCCGGCGCCGCAGCGTCTGTCGGATCGCCCGTGACGAATACGCCTTGTCGGCGATGACCGCGTCCGGCCTGCGGCGCGGCCGACCGACACCGGCCCGGGGCACTCTCACCGCGTCCAGGACCGCCTCGAAGGCGGTGGAGTCGTTGACGTTGCCCGGTGTGACCAGGACGGCCAGGGGCAGGCCCCGGCCGTCACAGGCGAGGTGGACCTTGGTGGTCAGCCCGCCGCGGGACCGGCCGAGCGCCTGACGATCCGCCGCGCGTTCCGGATCTTCCAGTTCGTCCCCCGACACCGCCCCTTTTTGCGGGCGCCGGCGGCATGCTGGTGCGCACGGTTGATCGTGGAGTCGACCGACACGGTCCACTCCACCGCCCCGACCGAGTCGTCGCGGACCTGGACCTCCTGGAGCAGGCGGGCCCAGGTCCCGTCCGCCTCCCACCGGGCGAACCGCTCATAGACCGTCTGCCACGGCCCGAACCGTTCCGGCAGGTCACGCCACGGAGCACCCGTCCGCAACCGCCACAACACCCCGTTCATCACCTGCCGGTGATCCCGCCAGGGACGACCCCGCCCGTCAACACCCGGCAACAACGGCGCTATCCGCTCCCACGCCGCATCCGTCAACTCGCCACGACCCACCACAAGATCAATTATCAGACAGACCCTAGTGCTGCGACCGGAAGGGTTCACCGGCTCGCGGCGTCCGGCACGGCACCTCGCCGCGTTGTCGCATCACCCGAGTACATCCAGTACGCGGGTGATGCTCCGCCTTGCGATGCACCGCACCGGACGCCGCGAGCTTCCCGGCAAACCTTTCCGGCCACAGCACTAGTAGGACTCCGTTAGGTCTCTGTGGTTCTGGCTGCTCGGTGTCTGGTCCGGATGCGGGGCAGGGGCTGGTGGCAGGTGGCACAAATGCCGCTCCAGCAGTTCAGCAGG
>NZ_VOGW01000054.1:11285-43312 GCF_007896895.1 Streptomyces misionensis
AGGCCCTGCCATGTCTCACATCGTCGCCGTGCACGGCGTCGGCAACCACACCCCTGGCTACAGCCCCGAGAAGATCGCTGCGGACCGCGGTGCGGTCTGGGCTGGGCAGCTCGCGGCCGGTCTCGGGGCGGAGCCAGCGGCGGTCGATCTGACCTTCGCCTACTACGCCCACCAACTGCGCACCGGGACGCCCACAGCACAGGGCGGCGCAGACAGCGCCCTGGACCACCTCGGCCCCGACGAGACCCGTGCCATCGCCCAGTGGGTCGACGCGCTCGCGCTGCCCCAGGCCACGGCACAAGGCCGGCTCGCCGTCCCGCTACGCGCCGCGGTGGACCTCGTCGCCCGGCGGTTCAGCCTCGATGGCCGGCTGACCCGGCTCTTCGTCGCCACCTTCTTCCGGGAGGTCACCACCTATCTGAGCGGCCCCGACGCGCCCGTCCGCACCGCCGCCCGGGAGCAGGTGGCGTCCGTCATCCGGGCACATCGGCCGTCCGTGGTCATCGCCCACTCCCTCGGCACGGTGGTCACCTACGAGGCCCTGCACGCCCACCCCGATCTCCAGATCGACCTGCTGCTGACCCTCGGTTCCCCGCTGGCGCTGCCGCACGCCGTCTTCCATCAGTTGCAGCCCACTCCGCGCGACAGTCAGGGCATCCGGCCGCCGGGCGTCGGCCGCTGGGTCAACATCGCCGACCACGGCGACCCCATCGCCGTACTGCGCCCCCTGAAGGCCTACTTCCCCGGTATTGATCTGGACCTCACGGAGAGCACCGGCCTCTTCCGACTCCATGGTGCCGCCGGGTATCTCGGCTCCGCGGCGACGGCGGCCGCGGTCGCCCCGTACCTGTGACGCGGTCCAACCCTGCGCCGTGCCCGCGCCGGTGCTCGACCGCCAAGGAGAGCTCGACCAGGTTTTTGACGCTCGGAGGGGGGCTTGTTGGTGCACGGGGCGGCGGCTGGCCTGGCGTATGAGCGGGGACGTCAGGTAGGCGAACCCGGCCGCGCTGAGCTCGGCCGGATCAAGGCGCCCCAGCACGCTGCGCAGGGTCTTCTCGCTCGGCACTCGGCAGCGGCCCAGGAGCGCGTGGTAGGGCAGGCCGAAGGCGGCCAGTTAGGCCGTCGCGGAGATCACCAACGACGCCGAGGAGCTGCTGGCGTACTACGACTTCCCGGCCGAGCACTGGATCCACCTGCGGACCACGAACCCCATCGAGTCGACCTTCTTCACGGTGAAACTCCGCACCAAGGTCACCCGCGGTGCCGGCAGCCCGGCCGCAGCCCTGGCGATGGTGTTCAAGCTTGTCGAGTCCGCCCAGGCCCGTTGGCGCGCGGTCACCGCACCCCACCTCGTCACCCTTGTCCGGGCCGGCGTCCGCTTCGAGAACGGCCACCTCGCCGAACGCCCCGAGGAACCCGCCGCAGCATGACACAACTCAACCAACCTACGACTCCTGTCAGTTACTCATGGAAACAGCGCCGGTGGCGCTACGCTGCTGTGCCGTGCAGGAGACGCGTCTCGACACTGCTCGGATCCGGGCGGCTCGCCGGGTGATCGACCCGGTTTTTCTCGATACTCCGCTGTACCGCTGCGAGGCCCTGGAGCCCGGCCTTGGGTGCAGGGTGAGCATCAAACTCGAAACGGCGAACCCGGTCCGCAGCTTCAAGGCCCGCGGCACCGAGGTAGTCGCGAGCCTGCTCGCCGACAATGCCTCGCGAGCCGCGGTGTGCGCGAGCGCGGGCAACCTCGGCCAAGCCCTCGCATGGTCCGGCCGCGGCCGGGGGCTCGACGTCACGGTCGTGGCGTCCCGCTTCGCGACTCGGGCCAAGCTTGATCGCATCCGCGCACTGGGCGCCAGGCTGGAGCTGGTGGACGGCGACCACGAGATGGCCCGCGAGCGGGCGGCGGCCATCGCACGGTACGAGGGCATCCGGCTGGTCGAAGACAGCCTGGACATCGAGACCTGCGAGGGCGCGGCGACCATCGGCCTGGAACTGGTGGACACTGCACCGTCGTTCGACACCGTCCTGATTGCCCTCGGCGGCGGGGCACTGGCCACCGGCGTGGGGCATGTGGTGAAGACCTTGGCACCCGAAGTCGAGGTGATCTGCATCCAGCCACTGGGGGCACCGGCGCTGACACACTCGTGGCGCCAGCGGCGTGTCGTCATCACCGACTCGACCAACACCATTGCTGACGGCGTCGCCGGCCGACACCCCGTCCCGGCCGTCCTGGACGACCTCCTCCTGGTCGCTGACGACGCCGTCCTGGTCCAGGAGACGTCAATCATCGCCGGTATGCGGATGCTCCTTGACCACGCCGGCCTCGTCGTCGAACCTTCGGCCGCACTCGGCATCGCGGCGATCCTCGAAGACCGCGACCGCTTCGCCGGCCGGCACGTCGTCACCATCGTGTGCGGCAGCAACGTCGACGTAGACGCCTACCACCAATGGGTCAGCGCGGCTCCCATCCACAGGTCTTGACAATTGCTCGCCATCCTGGGCATCGCCCGCTCCAGCTTCTACTACTGGCGTCAGACCGCCGAGGTCCGCGCGGCCCGGCAGGCAGCCGACACTCGCCTGGCCGCCCGGATACGGGCCGTGCACCGCGAATCGGACGGCACCTACGGCGTCCCCAGGATCACCGCCGAGCTCCGCGGGGACGGCGAGCGGGTCCACCACAAGCGCACGCGCGCGATGCGGAGCATCAACCTGGCGGGCGTGCGGCTGCGACGCCGGCACCGCACCACGATTACGGACCCTGCTGCGGCGAAGGCACTGGACCTGATCGGCCGCGGCTTCACCGCCAGTGAACCGAACACCAAGTACGTCGGCGACATCACCTACCTCCCGGTAGACGGCGGGAAGTTCCTCTACCTGGCCACCGTCATCGACCTCGCCTCAGTCGTGTTGGGTCCACACTGCGTGATTCACGTGATCTCGGTCTTCCCTCGACTCAGCAGCCCGCTTACGCTCGGACCGTTTCGGTGCTAACGGCGTTGTCGGCTATTGAAGATTGGGGCCAGAACCGTGTGGCTGGGAACCCGAGCTGCTGACTGGGGATGCTGGTTCGGCTGCTGGTGAACGCCAATCTCCGGCAGGACCCGTCCGCATATCCTCCGGACATGGTTGATCAACGCTTGGTCGACGTTGGCGAGGTCCGGCTGGCGTATCAGATGTCGGGTCTTCCGGATGCTCCGCCGCTCGTCCTGTTCACGCGCTGGGCGAAGATGCCACCGGCTGGGAGGCGGTTGTGCCCGCCCTCGCCCGGAGTCGAAGGGTGTATGCCCTCGATCTTCGCGGTCACGGCCGAAGCGACTGGTCGGGGGACTACTCACTCGAACTCATGCAAGCCGATGTGCTTCGGTTCCTGAACGCACTGGGACTTGGACCAGTGGATCTGATCGGGCACTCCATGGGCGGGATCGTGGCCTACCTGCTCGCGGAGGACCATCCGCAGCGGGTGGGCCGGCTCGTCCTGGAGGATGTGCCTGTCCCCCGTCCTCGGGAGCCGAGCACCCCGGCCAGGCCGGACGGCGCCCTGACCTTCGACTGGGAGATGGTGCTGGCCGTCAGGCGGCAGATCGACCAGCCCGATCCCAGGTGGCTGGAGGGACTCGGCCAGATCACCGCTGAGACCCTCGTGCTCGTCGGCGGCCCACACAGTCATGTTCCCCAGGACGGTGTCGCCGAGCTCGCCCGCCGCATCCCTGGCGGGCGAGTGATCGCCATCCCGGTTGGACACCTGATCCACCACGCAGCGCCGGAGGCGTTCACCGAAGCGGTTTCGGCGTTCCTGGAGGAAAACATCCGCCCTGCCCGCCAAGCATGAGCGCAGTCCCAGGCCGTGACGTGGAGACGGCCACACGGGTTCTTCGAGTGTGACCAAGAAGTGGGCCCGTGCGGCTTTGTCCCATCCTGCCTTCACAGGCGTCTCGCGTGCACATCTCGGCGGTTTGATCGAGGAGTTGGCCGGGCCGTGGCAGGCCCGGCGGTAATCGGCATTGCATCAGCGGCGGGGAGGGAAGCGTCACCGTGCCGCTGGGGCCGGCCGCAAGCACGAGCTGGTGTTCACCGACCGAGTGCTGGTCGCGCTGGTCCACCTGCGCACTCAGCTCCCGCACGCCGCGCTCGCCGAGTTGTACGGGGTCGGCCGCTCCACCGTCACCGAGGCCATCGGCGAGATCCGCCCGCTGCTCGCCGACCGCGGCTTCGCTGTCCCCGGCCAGCCTGGACTACGCCTGCGAACATTGGCCGACGTGTTCGCATACGCCGATGCGGAGGGTACGACCTTGCGGATCGATGGGACCGAGACCCAGGTCCGCCGCCCGAAGGCCCACCGGCCGGGCCGCTGCGCGTTCGTCTCCGGCAAGAAGAAGCAGAACACCATGAAGACCATCGCGATCAGCGATGGCCAGGGCCGCACCCTGTGGTCCGGGGCCGACCGGCCCGGAAGAATGCACGATCAGACCGCGATGCGCACCGAAGGCATCGTCGAGCAATTCCGTCTCCACCCGGACGTGAGAACCGAGGTGGATGAGGGTTACCGGGGTCTGACGAACGAGTTCCCCGAACAGGTCAGTGCGCCGCCGAAGAAGCCGAAGGAAGACGCCCCGCTCGGTGACCAGTACGCCTGGCGTGAGCAACGGCGCCGCCAGTCCTCGGCGCGGATCTGTGTCGAGCACGCCAACGCGGAGCATAAGCAGTGGCGCCCGCTGCAGCGCTTCCTCGGCCGCCGCGAGCACTACCCGGCCACGCACCGGGCCATCGCCGGCCTGGTCTCCGACCGAGCCGCCCAGCGGCCCACCCGCGGCAAACCGCGCACCGAACTCGTTCCCGTCAGCCCGATGACGTGCTAAATCACCCACCAGCCGAACTCTCAGGTCATCACGCCTCAACATCAATAGCCGACAACGTCGTAAGTGATTTGTTTGCTCCCGGCACAGTGAGGCGGCTTCTATGCCTGGATGGATGGACTTGGCATACACCACGGTCGGCGGTGTCGTCGGCGCCGCGGTGACCAACTACCTCTCCATGAGCCAGGAACGCCGGCAGCTGCGAGCAGCGGTCATGCAACAGCTCCTCCGCGTCGCAGCGGTGCGCGAGAGGGTTTGCAACATCGTGCCGAGCCGGAGGGAGAGTCCGTTGCGGCACTTAGCCAGGGCACGACTGCTTGCCACGGCGCGTTTTGGCGTCACGGCGGTCCTGGAGGACGGCCGTGACGCCGAGCTCGCTGTACGACAACGAGCTCGTCGACAGCGCCTGGCGGCGCCGGCCCGCCGCCGACAAGGCGGTCGCCCGAGGCCGCTCACGCGCGTGGACGGCCCGGGAGACGGCCGTGTTCCATCGAGAGATAGCCCGCGCCGAGGTGCGCGTGCACCGCGAGGTGCAGGGTGAGGACGAGCGCCTGGCCGTCGTACGGGACGCGCGGCGGGCCGCGGCGCTCGCCGAGCCGGTCCGGCGCATCGCCCAGCCCCGACGGCGCGCGCCGGGCGTGGACTACCACCGGCTCTCCGCCACCGAGCACCGGTGGGTCTTCGACGAGCTGATCGTCCCGTCCTACCTGAACGGCATCGTCCCCCGGGACGAGCCGCGCGCCGTCTACGTCCTGGGGCAGCCCGGGGCGGGCAAGCTGCTGGCCGCCCGGATGGTCCGCCGCGCGATGCGGCCCGGCACGACGCGGCTGGTCGGCGACGACTTCAAGGCCCAACACCCCGACTACTTCCAACTGCTGCGCGACGACCCCCGCAGCGCCGGCGCGGCGATCCGCGCGGACTACCGGGCCTGGGTCGCCAGGGCCGAGCAGTACGTCCGTGACCGGCGCGGCGACGTCCTGATCGAGGCCGCTCCCGGCAGCGTGGAGGAGTTCCTCGCCAGCGCGCTGCCCTTCGCGACCGGCGGCTACCCGGTCGAACTCGTCGTCCTGGCCGTGCGGGAAACCGACAGCCGGCTTGCAACCGCGCTGCGCTACGCCCGTGCCCTGCAGCGCGGCGGCACCGGCCGGTTCACCAGCCGCTCCGAACACGACACCTGCTTTAGCGCGCTCGCCGACGTCGTCGCCGTCGCCGAGCAGCACCCGCAGATCGCGGCCATCACGGTGATCCGCCGGGACGGCCAAGCCCTGCTGCGCCACGAGAGTGGCGGCACCGGACGCGCTTCGTGGGCCCTGGCCGCGGAACGGCTCCGCCCCTACACCGAACAGGAGGCCGAGGCCTTCCTCCGCCTCCATCAAGGCCTGCGCCAGGCACTCCCGCGGCACCGCCAGGAGCCGGACGAGATCGCCACGCTCGCCCGGCCGCTTATGCCCGCCAGGTGCAGCCGGCTCGCCTCGGCCGGCCGCACCCGCCCGTCTGGCCCCTGCCCGTGCCGAGCAGGGCCGCGGGCTACGTCTCCTCAGCTGACTGCCTTCACAGGTGCGTCTGTGCCGTCGTAAACCTGCCCGTTCACCGCATCCACTCGCCACATGTCCGTATCGCTCGGCTGTTGCGGTTCGGTTCCCGGCTGCGCCCGCATCGACACGTTCACGAGCCACTCCGGCCGCCACGTACCGTTCCGCTCGTTAGCCTTCAGAGTAAACGCCTTGACCTGGTACTTCGCCTCCACCCGGTGCTCATCCAGGTCCCCTCCCAGGTTGGCCTTGTACTGCGCGATCAGTCCCTCGCGCACGGCTCGTTCGGCCTGGCCGGCGTCCAGCTTCGCCTTACCGAGCTTCACGTGCTTCGGGCCGAGAGTCACATCCACCTGTGAGACGCGCCCTGTCCTGTCGACCTGGACATCCAGCATTCTGGGCATCAGCACGTCGTCCTGTAGCCAGCGCCAAGTGGTGATCCATCCGAGCTCGGCCTTCCCGCCCACGGCATCTGTACGGTGGGAGGTCGCATCCTCGGCCCAGGGGTAGCGATTGTTCATGTACGTGCGCGCGATCTGGTACGCCTCCTGCTTCGCGGACGGCGCCTTCGCTCCAGCCACCGGATAGCCCATGACGTTGGAACGGTCGCTGTCTTCCAGGAGCACGTTCAGATGCTTTTTGTCCGGCCACGACAGGCTGCCGTTACTGAAGGCTTCCGGATGACCCTTGTCACGGCTCAGCAAGGTGAATTCGACGTTGGTACATGATGCTCCGACACAGGGCTGCATGTAGACGCGTCCCAGCTTGTACCGGTCTCCGAACGCTTCCGTCACCACTTGTTCGACGGCCTGGCGCGTCGAAGGATCGGCGGCCGACAGGCCGGTGCCGTCCACGTGCGTGAAGGACACCATCGGGCGCGCCACACCCGCGCCCAGGACGAGCAGCGCCGCAGAGACGATCAGCGATCCCTTGGCGGCCGCCCGCCAGTTGAGCGCTCCGCGGCTGGCGAGGAACCCTGCCGCGACCACGAGGCCGACCAAGCCGCCGAGGATGTTCATCTCCGCGTCCGAACTGTCGCAAGTACGCCCCAGACCGTTGACCGTGGCCTGAGTGAACTCGATGGCCAGGGGCAGCGCGACGACGCCGACGAGCGCCGGAAGCAACCGGCGAAGGGCCAGAAGGGCGAACAGACCGAGCGGCACCGTCATGAGGAGGTTCCACAGGCCCTGTGTGGCGTGGAACGGCTCGGCGAGGTCGTGGTTGATGACGCACTGGCCATTGGCGGGGCCGCCGCCCATGAAGGTGCCGCCCAGCACGCCGGTTAGCGTGCCGGTCAGCCCCGCCCACCACACGCCGTACGGATTACCCAAACGACGTGCAACCAGCCACGCGACGCCGCCCAGGACGAGAGCGGCCAGCATGCATGCGGCCAAGTAGCCGTAATGGCCTTGGAAGATCGCGGAAAACACGAGAAGTCCTCGACAGAATCAGGCCTTGACGGCGCAGCGGGGGCCCCGCACTGCTGTGCGGGGCCCATCACACCGCGCGCCTCAGCAGTGCGCGGTCGGCGTCTGGTAGGTGCCGCCGCTGTAGTTCAGCACGCCGACGCTGTCGGAGCACATGTAACTTCCCGACTTCTGCCAGTGCTTCGAGACCGTCTGACCGGACAAGGTGGTGAAGTAGGAGGAGTAGGTGGTGGACCCGGACATGCTGTAGCCCAGGCGCACGCTGACGGACGAGCCACCCGTCTTGGCGCGGCGACGTCGTGGTCGGGCAGACGGGCGGCGCTGTGCTGGGCGGTCAGCTCGCGCATCTCGTCCTCGTCCACCCACGCGGTCGCGGCCACCGCGCCGGTCCCATCCGCGTCGTGGGGCCGCCGCACACGGGGCCGGCAGCCTGCAACTCGGCGCGCACGCGCTCGACGATGGCGTGCAACGCCAGGTGGGCGGCGTGCTCGTCCTGGATCGCGCCGGCCAGCAGCCCCTCCACCGCGAGGATCACGACGTGGTGTGCGCTGGGGTCTGTCTCGGGATGGCGGAGGATGGTGCCCATGCGCGCCTTTTTCGATCACCCCGAGCCCCGTCGCGTCTCGCCGGGCGAGTACCCCATGTGGGACCGGGCTCTCGCCCTCCTCAACCGGGACCTGGCGGTGACCCGTCCCGAGCAGAAGCCCCTGCAACTGATGGCCTTCCCGCCCCACGACGCGGACGAGCCGGAGAACGTTTACGTCGCTCTCGCCGACGGCCAGTGGCACGGCAATCACCTGAACCCTCAGGCGGCGGACGCCCCTGCCTCCGCGCTCGCGATCGTCGCCGATGCCGCGCAGGAGACCGTCACCGAGTGCCTGTGGCAGGCGTGGCCTCTGTGTGCCGAGCACAGCCTGGGCATGCATCCACGGGATACGGACGGGCAACTGTCCTGGTGGTGCGCGGGAGAACGGCTGCATCGCGGACCGGGCCACATCCGTGCGGCCGTGGGAGCACTCGACACCCTCGTCCGAGACGGTGGGCGAGTCAACGCCACGCCTTTTGACGGGCATTGAACCTGACGTGACGTGAAGAGGGCCGTGCGAGCCGGGTGTTGTTGTGACGCGATGACGCACAGCCGCCAGCACGCCCAGCGAGTCCGGGCCCGGTGCCGGATCGAGGACCCGGGCCAGCGGGGACATCGTCGGTCATCCCCCGACCATTCCCAGCCCCGGCCCGGCAGCGCCCGTAACGGTCAGCCGACCGCCATCACCACGCCAAGGCCCCCACCCCACCAACCCCGGACAGAGCCCTGGCCGGGGCCGGTGCAGCTGTTCCGTTCCGGCGGGACACCGGGCCCCGGACAACGCTGCGGCACGGAGCAGGACCCCGGGGCACGCCGGCGAACATCCGCGTCACGCAAGAGAGCGAGGCCAAGGCCGGGACGGTCACCGGACCGGCAGCCGGCGACGGCCAGGAGCCGGACGGTGCAGCAGGGCTGGACCGAACGGCGAAGGCACCCTCGGACAGCGGCGGCACGGCGCGGCAACTGCACCACGGAAGGCGACGGCACGGGCGAGCGGCATCAAGGCCGGGGCCAGGGCAGCAAAGAACGGCCGGACGGCGGCTGGGCAGCAAGCGGGCGGCGCACGGCCCACAGCAGGAACAACCCGGCGGCGAGGACGGCCCGCAGCAGGGGACGGCTTGGCGGCGGGAACGGTGACGGCGCGGGCGGCAACACCTACGCCAACGACCCTCCGGGCCTCGCGAACGGCGACCGGCCACACGACGGCGCGCCGGACGCGGCGGTCCACACAAACGCGCGACGGCACAGAGGCGGCGAACCACGACGGGGACGGCGGCCCCGGCAGCGAGCCGTGGCGACAGCACGGTCCGACGTCGAGACGTCGGGCAGCGGGCACCGTCACGGTGACCACCAGGAGGTTCTCCGGCCTGTCGACGCCCGCAGGTACGGCTGGTGAGGAACAATCCGGACCGGAGCCCGTCCGTGCCCTCGCACGTGCCCGGACGGGCGGCCCACCCCTCCCCTGCCGCAGCGCGACCGTGCGGCGAGGTCACGGACTCACCGCCCGCCGACGCGGCGGGGCAGCGGCTGGGGCGTACGGGTCGCGGACCCGCGCCCGTTCCAGCCGGTGGGTAGCACCCGCGCTCGCCTGTGCGACCCGCGAGTCCAGCATCAGGGCGACGGGCTGGCCAGCGGACCGTTCAGCACCCCTGCCCGGCAGGAAACCTGCACAGTGAGGGGGCGCGCCAGGCGCTGTCCCGGTGTCTCGGTGGCGACGGCGAGCTGTTTGCGTTGAGAGTTCGGGAAGCGTGATCGACGCCGCAATCTGTGAGGGCGACCTTGTCGCCGTCCGCCGCCAGAACTCGGCGGACTCCGGTGACATCGTCGCCGCGCTTTTGGACGGTGAGGCCACGGTCAAACGGATGCGCCGCGAGGCCCGCCCCTGGGAGGGGGGAGGCCCCGGCAACGGCGCGGAAGAGACCTCGTGTGGCCGGATGTCATGTCTTCCCTGTGACTTGATCACTTCGAGTCGTAGTACATCCGGAGGAATTCCTCCATCGCCGCGTCAACGCCGGCGCGGTCACCGGTGGCGAGCAGGTCGAGCAGCAGACCGCGGACGGCGGCGAGTCCCAACCTGGCCCGGCTCCGGGCCATGGCAGGGTCCGCCCCTGCGGCGACCTCGGCGGCCACGAGCGGCTCCAGCCAATCGTTCACGAGCCCTTCGAGGACTGAGGCGGCCTCGGGGCGGCCCCGCAGCGCGTGTCCACAAACCTCGAAGAAAAGCCGCTCCTGACCAGCCAGCTGGGGATGCGTCAGCTGCTGCCAGAGGAGCCGCGCAGCGTCCGCGGGCGAGAGACCGGATTCCATGCGGAGCCGGGACAGTTGATCTCGCTGGCGCTGTTCCGACGTCCGGACGATCTCGGCGAACAGGCGTTCTTTGGAGCCGAAATAGTGGATCAGCATGCGGTGGCTGACACCGATCGCAGCCCCCAGACCGCGCAGGCTCAGGTTCGTGAGGCCGTGTGCCGCGACGTAGTCAACGGCCGCGTTGACCAGCTGGGCGCGCCGGCCCCCGTCCGCGACTGACGCGCCTTCGCTCTCGGGATGAGAGCCGTCCGTATGCACCACGTCGCGAGCGTACCAATCGGTACATCTCCTGTGTACCGTCTGGTACATGAAGTCTGTCACTGTGTCGATCGACGTACTGCAGAGGCCTGAGCAGGTCTATGACTTCCTTGATGTCATGGCTCACCATGAGCGATTCACCAACCACTACCTGACCGACTGGCGCTACAGCGGCCCCGGCCGCGGCATCGGTGCGTGCGCCACGGTCACAGCCGCTCTGGGCGGCACCAAGACCGACATCACCATCGAAGTCGTCAAGGCGGAGCCACCGCGGCGCATCGTCGAGCGGAACGTCAGCGCGGCCGGCCGGCGCCTGGCCCACGGCACCTACACCATCGAACCGCTGGGGACCGGCGGGAGCCGCGTGGCATTCACGTACACGTGGATACACGCCCCGGTCACCGACCACCTGCTCGCGGCGGTCGTCCGGGCCACGATGCGGCGCGCCAACCGAACGGTCATGCGACGTCTGGCCGCCGAGCTGGCTCGCCACGTGCCCATTGCCGAGCCCTGAGGCCGGTACATGAAGACCCCCGGACCTCCCTCTGTGACATCTTCGACTGTACCCCCGAACGACCTCATCAAAGCCGACGGTCGTCAACGCGCAGGTGAAGAAGACCGCGGGGGACAGGGAGGCACCGCTGCGGCTGACGGGGCACCGGACCACGATCCGGCGCCGGGGGACGGTGTCGTGAAGAAGTACCTCGCCCCGGACCCAAATCCGGCTGCGCAAGGACCTGGCCGGGGCCGTGACCAGATCTTCGCCCTGCTGAAGCTGGCCGTCGGGAGTCCCTCGGGACGGAGCATGCAGGAGTTCGTCGAGAGGGCCGGGGCCTGTGCGCCGACGCCCGACTGCCCGCCCTGCGGCGCCGGTTGATCGCCTTGCTGATCGAGGCCGGTTACGGTGCGAAGGTATGGCTGGTGCCCAGCCTCCAACCTCGGCAAGATGGTGGCGGCCATAAGCTTGCGAGTACAGCAGGTGGGGATGTCAGTCGGCCGCATGTGGTGGCCTGCTGTGGTTGACTCGTGTTTCTCAATGGCGATGGGAGCTTATGAGCGACGAAGCGGCGCCCGACTTGACGTGGGAAGAGATCGCAGACTGCTGGCGGCTGGACGAACTCGTCGAGGGCCGTTTGCGGCCCAGCACGAGCGACGACGTGCTGCCTCTGATGACGATCGGGGCGCTGAGTAGTCGGCAGCCGCTGGATGAGGCCGGCGGCGGAATGCCCTCGACGCCATGATGGCGGCAACTGAAGGCGGGGCGGAGGCCGGACCGGAACAGACGCCGCGAGATCCTGCCCGCATCGAACAGACATGCCAGGCCATGTTGCGTGCCTTCG
The DNA here is from genome assembly GCF_007896895.1 of Streptomyces misionensis. Taxonomy (GTDB): domain Bacteria; phylum Actinomycetota; class Actinomycetes; order Streptomycetales; family Streptomycetaceae; genus Streptomyces; species Streptomyces misionensis_A. The sequence goes on from NZ_VOGW01000054.1 coordinate 23,592, forward strand.
ATGAGGCCCAGCAGCAACGCGAGGTGTGACCCGATCGGAGACGGCAGCCCCAGAAAGCGCTGCGCCGGCGAGCAGCGCGCGCTGCTCGCCACCCGAGCGCGGTGCCTGGCCCAGATCCGGCTGGCGTTGCACCGCCCCGGCACTGTTCGATTGGCCGCCGGGGCCTTGGAACTGCTCCTTCAGGGACGGAAGGTGCGGCGGTAGGTGTCGGGTGGGACGCCGACAGTGCGGTGGAAGTGGCGGCGCAGGGTGGTGGCGGTGCCCATGCCGGTGGCCGCGGCGATGGCGTCCACGGTGGCGTCGGTGGTCTCCAGCAGTTCCTGGGCGTGCCGAATACGCTGGGTGTGGAGCCATTGCAGTGGCGTGGTGCCGGCGAGGTGCTTGAAGTGGCGGCCGAGGTGGCGTGAGCTCATGCCGGCCTGGCGGGCCAGGTCCTCCACGGTCAGCGGCTGGTCCAGCCGCTCCAGCACCCAGGGGAAGAGCCCGGCCAGCGGGTGGTTGCCTGGGGCGGGGAGTGGGGTGTCGATGAACTGGGCCTGGCCGCCGTCACGGTGGGGCGGGATGACCAGGCGCCGGGCGATCTTGTTGGCGTTGGCCGAGCCGTGGTCGAGGCGTACCAGATGCAGGCACAGGTCCATAGCGGCGGCCTTGCCCGCGGAGGTGAGGACGTCGCCGTTGTCGACGTAGAGGACGTCCGGATCGACGGTGGCCGCCGGGTGGCGCCGGGCCAGTTCCCGCGTGTGGGCCCAGTGTGTGGTGGCGCGCCTGCCGTCGAGCAGTCCTGCCGCACCCAGGACGAAGGCGCCCGTGCACAGTGAGGCCACACGGGCACCGGCCGCGTGGGCCGCACGCACCGCCTCGACCAGCTCGGCGGGCGGGTCGCGGTCGGTGTCGGCCCAGCCAGGGACGATCACTGTGTCCGCGTGCACGAGGTGGTCGAGTCCGTGGTCGGGTTCCAGGCGGAAGCGGTCGACGTGCACCGGGCCGCTCCCGCAGAGGGAGAAGTCGTACCAAGGGTCCACGATGTGGGTCAGGTCGGCTCCGAAGACCTCGACGGCCACGGACAGTTCGTAATGGAGCATGCCGTCGGTGACGGCCAGTGCAACAGCAGGCATGTCCGAAACTGTACGTGGCATGTCGTTTCCGACGCTCACACGGGGCGCTGCCAGAGGGACAGGATGTGGATGTCAGGCCGCAGCGGATCAACCTCGCAGCGGGCGTTCGCGTACACGGGAGCGGTCTCATGGGTTCAGGTCAGCTGGTGACGGTGTTCGGTGCCTACGGTCACACCGGGCGGTTCGTGGTCGCGGAGCTGGCCGCGCGTGGGTTCGTGCCGGTGCTGTCCGGGCGCCACGCGCAGACCTTGGAGGAACTGGCCCACGAGCAAGGGCTGGAGGCCCGGGTGGCGTCGGTCGACGATCCGGCCTCGCTGGACCGGGCGCTGGCGGGAACGGCGGCGGTCATCAACTGCGCCGGCCCCTTCGCATCGACCATCGGCCCAGTGATCGAGGCCGCGCTCCGCGCGAAGATCCCCTACCTGGACGTAGCTGCCGAGCTCGAGGCCAACCTCGACACTTTCGCCCACTACCGCGAGCGGGCCCGGGACGCGGGAGCGGTGATCGTCCCGGCCATGGCCTTCTTCGGCGGCCTCGGCGACCTGCTGGCCACCGCGGCGATGGGCGACTGGACCGAAGCCGACGAAGCACACATCGCCTACGCACTCAGCAACTGGCACCCCACCGCCGGTACCCGGCTCTCGGGCGCGGTCTCCCGCGAGCGACGCGGCAACCACCGCCTGCGCTACAGCGGCGGACAGTGGGAGCACCGCACCGACGCCGCGCCCACTTTGGAGTGGACCTTCCCGGAGCCGATGGGACCCCGACCGGTGATCGGGGAGTTCACGATGGCGGACGTCGTCACCGTCACCCAGCACCTCTCCATCCCCGATGTGACCACCTACATGAGCGCCGAGGCGGCCCGAGACGTCGCCGACCCCCATACGCCGACCCCGACCGCCGCCGACGAGAGCGGGCGCTCGAGCCAGACCTTCCTCGTCGACGTCGTCCTCCGCTCCGGTGGAGCCGAACGCCGGGCCACGGCCGGCGGCCATGACATCTACGCCGTCACCGCGCCCCTCGTCACCGAGGCCCTTGTGCGCATCCTGACCGGCCGCACCAAGTCCGTCGGCGTCGTCTCCGCCGGCGAGATCTTCGACGCCCCCGACTTCCTGCACGCGCTCAACCCCCACATCACATTCGACCTGCACCCGCAGAAGCAGAACGCCTGACCCGAGCCATGCCCGGCCGTCGGGCGCGCGCCCTCAGCGAGCCGTGACGACATGAGCACCGGGGTCCTCGTTCGATTCCCTCACCTGCACGGGTGCTGCCCGAAGTCCTGAACAAGCGCTGCCCAAACTCGGGCTCTGGCCCACTTGTTGTGGAGACCTAACCGGCGGTGATGTCAGCGGCGTGTGGTGAGATGACCGCGCTCTATCAGTCTCTGTGGAAGAGGTAGTGATGTGTCCGGGTATCCGTCGCTGACACGTGCTCTGGCCGAGGCGCTGGTCGACGTTCTCTGGTTCGTCGAAGGGTGCGAGGACGAGCAGATGGACCCGGATGACGCGGTGAAGGTCCTGGAGGGTGTTGCCGCTCTGGTGTCCCATCTGTCGGTTGATCAGCGAAGCGAGTTCATGGATTTGCTCGCTTCGATGGCTTCAGAGGAGAAGGACCCATCGCGTCGCGAATTCCTGCTGTCCTTCTCCGAAGGGTTCGGCCTCGTCGAAGAAGGCTCCTGACCTGGGTTCCTATGTGTAGAGCAGGACCCGCTTGCGGAGGAGTTCGAATCCTGCGCGGCCGAACATCTGACGCTTGAGCATCTTGATTCTGTTGACGTGTCCTTCCACGACCCCCGAGTTCCAGGGCAGTGTGAGGCCGGCGATGACGGCGTCGAGGTCGCGTTCGAGGTGCTGAGCGAACCTGCTGAGGCTGGGCAGGTCGGTGGCGGCTCGGGCGGACTCGATCCACTCCGGCAGTCGCTCGCCCTCCAGCTCGGTGACCATGTGGGCGAAGGAGCGGACGTGCTCGGTGAGAACTGTCAGCTCCGGGCAGTTGGCCAGAACCGCCTTGAGCTGGAGACGGTCGTGTTCGTTCAGGGCGTCGGGGTGGGTGAGGATCCAGCGGGCGACGGCGCGGGCTGACGGGGGCCGGGGCCCGATGGGCTGAGGCTTGCCTCGCAGGGTCTTTCGGACGTAGTCACGGACGCTGCTGTAGTTGCCCGGATAGCCCTGTTCGCTGATCTCCTCCCAGAGCTTCCAGGCGTTGGTGCAACCGTCCTGCCACCGTTGATCGAGGTAGGGCTTGAAGGCATCCAGCCTGGTCGCGCGGCTCTGCCACTGGCCGGTGAACAGGTCCTCCGGTGTGGTGGCGCGGGAGAAGCGCATGATGGTGTTGAGGCCCATGCCAAGCTGCCGGGCCACGGACCGCTTGCTGTGCCCGGCGGCGAGGAGCGCGTGAACGGTCGCGTGCTTGACGCGGGTTCGTTTCGCGAACCGGTGACCCGTGGGCCAGGGGGACGCCACTGTCGGCTCCGCCGTCTCCTGCGGCGCGTCCGGCCGAGCCGGCATCGGGCGCAAGCAGCTGCGGTGCCGGTAGACGCACTTCTCGGCGGCTTCACCCAGGTTGTGCCAGAGGTGCCATCGGTCGGCGACCTGGAGGGCCTGCGGGGCGCCACGGGTGGCGCCGTCGGCGAAGAACAGGGCCCGGTCGCGGCAGATGATCTCGATGCCGGGGCGCTCGGCGAGCCAGGCCGCGAGCGTGTCCGCCTCCCGGTTCGGCAGGAGGTCGATAGGGCGGCGTGTTTCGACGTCGACGAGTACGGTTCCGTAGATACGGCTCTTGCGCTGAGCGTACTCGTCCACGCGGGGCACGACGGGGGGCGGCTCCGGGAGCGAAGTGACCAGTCGCAGAAGGGTGTTGCGGCTGACCGGAGTTCCCAAGACGTCCGCCATCCGGGCTCCGGCCCGGCCCGCGAGCGCGAGACCGACCGAGACGAGCATCGACCGGAGCCGTTCCGTTCGACGGCCGAACCGGCGAGTGAGCCCTGGCACCTGCTCGACGAAGGTCCTGCGCGGACAGGACTCCTCCGCGCAGACGAACCGCCGCACCCTCAGCACCACCACAACGAGCTTGCCCGCCGATGGCAGATCGCGGGGAAACCGCAGATAGGAACCGTGTACTCGCCCCGACCGGCACCCGCACGCCGGACAGGCCGCCTGCAGAACCCTGCTCCGGGCCTCGACCCGGACGACCATGTCGGTCACTGTGACCGACTCCACCACCACGTCCCCCACCGAGGAGAACAGCAACTCAGCGAGCTCCGGCCGAACTTCGTCCACGGCGCAGCACTGTCGGCCACGCCGTCCACCGGCCGAGCGGTTTTCGGGCGATCTCAGACATGAGCACGAGGAGATCGACAGTCACTCAGCATACGCGGTCACAACAAGTGGGCCAGAGCCAAGTCAGGTTCTGGCACAAGTTCCGTGCAGCGCCCGCGCTTCGCAGCAGCGCGTGACGTACGCGGGAAGCCATCTGGTCTCTTGGTGGGCTTGGGTGTTGGATGTCGACAGTGGATGCGGTTCGAACGGGAGGGGTGTCAAGGGTGCTGGTGGTATTCAAGTGTCGGTCGTGCACTGCACCCTTGTCGAATCCGCTGGAGCAATCCTCGTGGAAGCCGCTGCCGTCAGTGAGAGGTCGGGAGCACTACACGTACGGCCCGTCGACAGTGCCAGTTGGTTCCTTTTCAGGTGACCCAGAGCCGTACGGTCCCGCTGGTTCGATTGTCACCTGGGTGATCAACCCGCTGGATGGTGTGCTGCTGAGGCCCCATATGGACCCCTCACGGCTTCACGGGTGTTGCCGACGGGATGGGCTCAGCGGACCGAACTTGCTCTGCGCCCGGTGCAACAGCGAGGTCGGCGTCGAGATCTCCGATTGCTGGACCGAGTACGACATCCGTCTGTTGAGCACTGCGGTCTCACAGAGTTCTCTCGATTGACCGGCGAGCCTCGATATCAGCGCCACAGTAGGACGTTTCCGCAGAAGTCGAAAGCCTGCGCGGCCGAACATCTGGCGCTTGAGCATCTTGATGCGGTTGACGTGGCCTTCGACAACTCCAAAGTTCCAGGGCAGGGTGAGTCCGGCGATGACGGCGTCGCGGTCTCGCTCGATGCCAGCGGCGAGGGTATGGAGGCTGGGCAGGTCGTCCTGCCGGACGGCGTCGAGCCAGTCGGGCAGGCGCTCGCCCTGGCGGTCGATGAGCATGACCGCGAAGGAGCGGACGTGCCGGGCGAGGGCGTCGAGTTCGGGGCAGTGGGTGCGGACAGCCTTGAGCTGGAGTCGTTCGGGCTCAGTGAGGGGGTCCGGGTGCCGGAGGATCCATCCGTCGACCGTCCGCAGGAAGGGAGGACGGGCGGTCACTGGTTGCGGCGAGGTGCGCTTCTTGTGCGGGTAGGCGCGCACGCGGGGCTGATGCCTTGACCCCAAGCGAGGTTGAGGTTTTAGCGTGCCGTGGACGTGAGCACCGGCTGACGACAGGAAGAGATGACGATGATCCTCGTGACCGGCGCGACCGGGAACATTGGAAGTGCTCTGCTGAGGGAGTTGCAGGTGGCCGGTGCCGCACCTGTGCGAGGTCTGACTCGTGATGCGGGACGGGCCTCGTTCGCTGCAGGGATCGAAGCGGTTGAGGGCGACCTCGCGCAGGCGGATTCTCTGAAGGCCGCGCTGGAGGGAGCGCGCTCCCTGTTCCTGTTGTCGGGTATGGGTGCGGAAGCGGAGGTCCTGGCGGCTGCCCGGCAGGCAGGCGTGGAGCATGTGGTGCTCGTGTCGTCGATCACGGTGCAGACTCATCCGCATCTGCCCGCGGCCGGCGAGAACCTGGCTGTTGAGCGGTTACTCAAGGACAGCGGCATGGCCTGGACCATACTGCGGCCGACGCAGTTCGCCTCGAACACCCTCTGGTGGGCGCAGTCGATTCGCGATCAGGGCATGGTCCGAGCGCCGTATGCGGACATCGGTCTCCCGACCATCCACCCTGCGGACATCGCGGCGGTGGCCCGTGCGGCGCTGACCGAGCCGGGCCACCAGGGGCAGACGTATGCACTGACCGGGCCGGAGTGCGTCACGGTCCGGAGGCAGGTCGCGGCCATCGCTGCAGCGTTGGGGCGGGAGGTGGCCCTCATCGAGATCAGCCGGGAGGAAGCCCACCAGCAGATGACTTCCTTCATGGGAGACGAGACCGCGGATGCCGTCCTCGACTTGATGGGCGGGGACGTCAATGACGAGTTGCTGAAGGTGCGCGACACCGTTCTGCAGGTCACCGGGTCCGCAGCAAGATCGTTCCAGCACTGGGCGTCGGAAAATGGTGCAGCCTTCCGCTGAGACCGTGTCTTCACTGCTGTTGTTCAGACCGGCGAGTGCGTTCTGTCAGCGGTGTCCTAAATGGTGTGCGCGATCATGCGGAGTTGGTGGATGAACCACGGCTTGGCGGTGGTGCGGAGGGAACTCTCGTTGGGGAGCCGCCGCACGAACTCCGCGTGGAAGGCCCAGAAGTCCTCGTCAGCGCCGGACAGTGCCAGGCCGCGCCAGTGTCGGGCTGCGTAGAACACCATGGCTTTGACGATCTCGGGATAGATCGCCGCGTAGCGCTTGGGGTCCCGCGGCCGGACGGGACGCGTCTGCCGGGTCGCGCTGGCGGCATCCTCCTGGGCGACGCCAGCGCCTCGGCAGTGCTGGGGGGCACGGCGACGGCCCTGACGCCGGGCGAGAGCCGGGGCCGCATGTTGCCCAACGCGGGGGCGGGGAACGGTTACCGGGACAGCCGCAGCTCCCAGTCCGGCCGATCGTGTCCGTCGCCAGCGGGGGCCAGGGCCGGGGTGTAGGTCTCGGGCGCGGGCCGTCCGGCCTCCTCCCACGCGGCCAGCCAGCCTCGCAGGACAGTCAGGGACGGGGAGTCGGGCCGGTCGGAGAGGATCGTGCCGTCCTGCTGGATCACGGCGGCCGTGGTGGCCGTGGTGTGGCCGATCGCCCACAGGTCAGCGCTCAGTGCAACCATGGTGAGCCGGTGATCGCCGAGGGTGGCGGCGAAGGTCCGCCAGGACGGCCAGTCGACCTCCGGTCCGTCGTACGGCTCGGTGTGCGCATCCTTCAGCAGTTGGCCCAGCGCGGTACGGGCACCGGTGTGCAGCGGGTCGTCCTCCTGACGCCAGGCGATGGAGATCCAGGCCGGGGCGGGGACGCGCACTTCCCAGTCCACCCAGCGGCCGGGCAGGTCCAGGTCCGTCTTCGGCGAAGCGGTCGCCTCGATGTAACTGCCGGTGGCCACCGCCTCTACCACCGGCTTCCCGCCGCGCACGCGGATCGTGGCGACCACTGTCATGTTGGGCACCGCGGCGATCGGCAGCGGCGCGACGATCAGACCGCCATCAGTGACCTGGTCCACCCACGCCCTGGGCAGGAGCGGCGGGGTGCACCAGGCCACCGTCCGATCGTATGGCGCGTTTTCGGGGAAGCCGGCGGTGCCGTCGGCGGTGTGGCAGCGGATGTTGCCGAGGCCGCGCTCGTGGTGGATGAGGTTCGCCCAGCGCACGAGGTAGTCGTCGATGTCGAGGCTGGTCACCGGGCTTTTGGCGACGAGTTCGGCGAGCAGGGCGCCGGAGTAGCCGGAGCCGGTGCCGAACTCGGCGACGTTCATGCCCGCGTGCACCTCCAGGGTGGTCAGCTGGCGGTGGATGACTAGGGGGTTGGAGCGGTGCGGCGTCGGTCCGCGGCCTTCGTGGTGGGTGTAGTGGCGCTCGGGGACGACCTCGGCGGCAGGCAGGACGAGGGGGGTCGCGGGTCACCCCTTCGAGGGGGGCGGGTACGCGCATTCGGTCAACTGCTCCGGGCGGGTGAAGGACACGACGCCCGGGTGACATCCGGGGGTGGTCAGATCGTCAGGGCCGTGCGGTGGTGCCAGCCACCAGCGGTGTACTCGCCGACCGGCCCACCGCCGGGCAGTTCGGCCCACGCGTGGTATGCGACCGGTGGCGGGGAGAACCGCACGTCCAGGCACCAGGTGAGGCGGCGGCCGAGCAGGGCAGCTGCAAGCACGGCGCCCAGCGAGGTCTCCATACAGGCGGCACGTCCAGGCCACAGCCGGGCGGTGTGCCAGACGGCGTCGACCAGCGCCTCGGCCCAAGCGGGGGCGAGCGGTCGGCGGCCGATCCGGCGGGCAAGGCGGGCGCCGCGGACGGCGCAGCGGAAGCGGGCCCTCGTGGATAGGACCGGTGGCCATGAGTCGACCACCGCATAGAGCGGCCCGCGGTCAAGGCAATGCCTCCGGCGGGGGATCGGCCGTCACCGGGATGGAGGGGGCGCCGTCGCCGACTGCGAGTCCGTCGTGGCGGACGCTGAGGGCTCCCATCCCGTCCGCCATCGACCCAGGCAGAGCCGAGCGGGCGTGGTCCCTAGCGGACGGGATGGGAGCTGGGGCGAGTGGTGGGTTGGCGTATGTGGGCCCGCCTCGGGCACTCAGCGCTCGGCGCCGAAGATCGCACCCACACCGCTGCCGTTCACTCCCACCAAGGACCATGACATGATCCGCTCGCGCGGCATGGCGCCGCGCCGACGATCTTCCCGGGAGAGACGTTCGTCATGGATGCATTTGGGTGGGCCGCTCTCGGAGCTGTCTTGGCAATCACGCTGGTACCGGGCGGAGCGGCAGCCCTCCGCAGCTGGCTGTTCCCTCGGCTCAGGGGCCGTGTTCATTCACCCCGGATCTGGGGGCTCGGCGTCATCCTGCTGGGGTTCGGGTTGTCGGTCATGTTTCTCGACGCTCATCGGCACTACGACATGTTCCGCAACATCGTGGCATTGGTGGGCCTCTGCATCCTGATATGCGGTTTTTGCCTCGCAAAGTGGGCACGAGTGCCTCGCCGAGCGGCTACCGCTGACGGCAGATGAGGCAGGTGGCCTCGTAGCCGATGGTGAGCCTGGGGTGAGGATGGCCGCCGCAGAGCCAGGCCCAGGTCCACGAGGGTCTGGGGCGGCCAGGCCCGGTCGGGCTCGCGGTTGGCGGCGTAAGAGTTGTAGAACGACGTGTCGTGTACGAAGTCCGGGAGACCCGAGGTGTGGTTGAGCAGCTCCCTCTTAAAAGCCAAGCTGAGGCTTGCACGGCCCTTCGCCCCTGCGGGGAGGGCCAGGATGATCAGGACCCGTGAGAGGGAGAGCCGTCCCGGTGCGGGTGGGAGCCAGCCGTGAGGTCGTTGACCGGGAATCGCGTCGGCTGCCCGGTCAGAACCCGTACGGCCTCTTCGGCGGCGATGGTCCGTACCATCCGCATGGCTTCCTCGGAGTAGTAGGCGGCGTGAGGTGTGACGATCACGTTGGGCAGCGCGAGGAGTGGGTTGCTCGGGCGCCATCCGCGTTGTTTCGCGGGTTCCTCCTCGAGGTCGTCCAGCGCCGCGCCGGCGATCCATCCTTCGGTGAGCGCCTGATGGAGTGCCGCGTCCTCCACGATGGGCCCGCGCGCGGTGTTGACGAGGATGGCGGTCGGCTTCATCCGGCGGAGTGTCGCACGGTCGAAGGTGTGGTGCGTCTGCGGGGTGAGCGGCGCTTGGACCACCACGTAGTCGGCGCCTTCCACCAAGTCGTCGAAGGACACCGGCCGGACCTGGGATGCCCGGATCTCGGACTGGTCGAGAAACGGGTCATGTGCCCAGACCTCGGCACCGAACGCTTTCGCGCGATCGGCGATGAGCCGTGCGATGGAACCGAAGGACAGCAGGCCCAGCACCTGTCCCCTCAGTCTGTGGATGGGTGCTCCGGTCTGCCAGTGCCATTCGCCCTGCCGGGTCGCCCGGTCGTACCGGCAGATCTTGCGGGCGGCCGCGAGCCAGAGCGCGACGGCGTGATCGGCGACCTCTTCGGCGCACCATTCGCTCGGTGCGTTGGTGACCTGGATTCCGCGTCGGGTCGCGGCATCGACGTCGACGATGTCCACGCCCGTGCCGTAGCGGGCGATCACCCGGCAGCGGGTCAACGCCTCGATGGCGCGGGAACCGACGTGCGCGTACTGGGTCAGGACGCCGCCGACCTCTCGTCCCGCTTCGATCACCTCGTCCTCGTTCTTGCACTGCGCGGCAATGAGCCGGAGTCCGGCACCTTCGACGACTGCGCGTTCGATGTCCACATCACCGAAGTCGAAGTCGGCGATCAGAATCGTTTCGCTGGAGTCAATGCGAGTCACGAGGAATCCCCTTGGTGTGAACGAGATCCTGGTACGACACTGCCAGCTCCAGGCAGCCCCCGCGGTCCAGCTGACCGACCGTGGAACGGTAGATCTCCTGCCACGGCGTCTGGTGCTCCAGTACCGGGGGTGTGTAACGGGCCAGGCGCTCGGCGATCTCCTCGTCCGGCAGCAGGACGTCGACGCGTGCGTTGTCCAGGTCTACACGGATCCGGTCGCCCGTGCGCAGGATGGCAAGATTGCCGCCGACTGCGGCCTCGGGACTGGCGTTGAGGATGGACGGTGCGTCCGACGTACCGCTCTGCCGGCCATCACCAAGCGTCGGCAGCGCCATGATGCCTCGCTGGACCAGCGCCGGAGGAAGCTCCATGTTCACGACCTCGGCCGAGCCGGGATATCCGACCGGCCCGGTGTAGCGGATGACGAGAATGCAGTCCTGGTCGATGCCGAGCGCCGGGTCCTCGATACGAGCGTGATAGTCCTCCGGCCCGTCGAAGACGACGGCACGGAAATCGAACACCGACGGATCGTCGGAATGCGGCGAGCAACGGGCCCGAAAGGTGTCCGTGATGACCGACATTTTCATGATCGCGGAGTCGAACAGGTTCCCCGTCATGACGAGCAGTCCGCCGTGCGCGGTGACCGGGTCCTCGCAGGGGCGGATGACCGCCGGGTCGGCAGGCGGGACATCCTCCAGGTTCTGGGCCACAGTACGGCCCGAGACCGTCACGGCATCACCGTGCAGGTGCCCCGCTTCCAGCAATGCCCGCATGACCGCAGGGACACCGCCGGCGCGGTGGAAGTCCTCGCCGAGGAACTCCCCCGCGGGAGCGAGGTTCACCAGCACCGGAATGTCGCGTCCGACGTGCTGCCAGTCCTGGTTGGTGAGATCCACCCCGACGTGACGTGCGATGGCGTTGATGTGGATCGGCACGTTGGTCGAGGCGGCGATGGCCGATGCGACGACGATCGAGTTCTCGAAGGCCTGCCGGGTCATGACCTTGCGGGGGGTCAGATCCTCTCGCACCAAGGTCACCGCCCGGCGGCCTGTCTCGTAGGCCATCTGCGCCCGCTCGCTGTAGGGCGCCGGGATCGACGCGCAGCCGGGCAGGGACATTCCCAGGGCCTCGGCCAGACTGTTCATCGACAGCGCGGTGCCCATCGTGTTGCAGTGCCCGATGCTGGGTGCGGAGGCGGTCACCCGTGCCAGGTATTCGTCGTGGTCGATCTGTCCACTGGCGAGCAGCCGCTTCGACTGCCAGATCACCAGCCCCGAGCCCGTCCGCATGCCGCGGTGGTAGCCGTTGAGCATAGGGCCGCCGGACAGGACGATCGCCGGGATGTTCACTGTCGCCGCCGCGGTCAGGCACGCGGGTGTGGTCTTGTCGCAGCCCGTCGTCAGGACCACTCCGTCAAGCGGATATCCGTAGAGGACCTCGACCAGGCCGAGATAAGCCAGGTTGCGGTCCAGCGCCGCGGTGGGGCGCTTTCCGGTCTCCTGCAACGGGTGGACGGGGAACTCGAACGGAATGCCACCACTGTCGCGGACCCCGGCCTTGACCCGGTCGGCGAGGGCGAGATGGTGCCGGTTACAGGGAACCAGATCATTACCTGTCTGGGCGATGCCGATGATCGGCCGGCCGGTCTGCAGCTCTGCCCGCGTGAGACCGAAGTTCAGAAACCGTTCGAGGTACAGAGCCGTCATCTCCGGATTCTCCGCGTTCGCCCACCAGGCCTGGCTACGCAGCTCCCCCGAGGTTCCCTTCGTCGCTGACATGGTCAGCTCCTGGCCGAGCGGTCCGGGCTTGCGCCCCGACGCCGGGCATTGCGGTGCCCCGTGAGAAGGCCTGCGCACTGCCCAGGCCGGTCGGCTGCCGCCTGCCCTGTCGGCCTCTTCGACGAGTCCGGCCCGTCCGCTCCGGCCATGCGTCCTGTCTGGTGCTGGACAGCCACGGATCCTCCTCGGCTCGACGGTGGTGAGTGGTTCAGGCGTTGCCAGGCATCGCTTCGGGCGGCATCACCTCCAGCTTCGTCGGAAATGTGCTGCGCGCGCAGCCTGAGGGGTCCAGACGAAGCAGGTGCCGCCGCTCGACAGATCCTGCCCTGAGCCTGCTGACCTGGCACTACTACGGAACCGACGCGGGGGTGTTCCGACGTCCGCCACGGTCAGTGCCCCGTGATGGCCGTCCTCCCCGCCGACGCGGGGGTTCCGCTGGGCGCCCGGGGATAGTACGAGCGGTGAGTCCTCCGCGCCGACGCGGGGGTGTTCCGCAGTCGCCCGACGCGATCCCGACCGCCATACGGTCCTCCCCACCGACGCGGGGGTATTCCGTACGGCGCCGGCGGGCACCCGCTGTGCCCGTGGTCCTCCCCGCCGGCACCGGGGGTCCGGTGCCCACACAGACCTCGGTTGGAACGGCGGTAGCCGTCCGTCGGGGTCCGTCGTTGCACCGGCGCGGCGGGCACGATCGGCGGAGCCAGGTTGGTGGCCGCCGTGGCGGGCCCGGTCTTCACGGGTGCGGGCGCCAGGACGTGCAGCGTGCGGACGTTCGCGCCACGCACCCTCTCGTCGGCAGCCGCGATGTGCTTCGGCGCGCTCCAGCGCAGCTTCGTGCCGTGCGCGGGGCGGCGTCGGGGGGCGACGTCCAGGCGGCCGGTGTCCGCGTCGAACGCCACAGCCTGGACGTGCCCGGCGAGGACGCGGTGGAGAACGGCTTCATCGTCCATCGCGGCCTGCAGGTCACCGGCATCGACGACCCCACCGACGATCACCTCTACCCGGTCGGCTTCGTCGTCCTCGGCCTGCGCTGCCGCAGGCTTCCTCCTGAGTGCAGCCCCGTCTCTCCTGGCGGTCGCGCCGGGCGCCGTGCTCATCGGTGCCAGCCTGCCTCTGATCATTTCGGGAGTCATGACCCTTTTCCAGCGGCGCACGCCCGCCTCCCTGATGGGCCGGACCGATGTCGCGTTGAACGTGCTGATAGGAGTACCGCAGACTGCGGCCATCGCCGGTGGAGCGGCTTTGATCGCGCTGGTGGACTACCGCCTGATGTTCGCGGTGATGGGGGCCCTGATGGTCGCCTCGGCGCTCTACCTGGCCACCCGCACCTGGGCAGCATGACGATGCGGCGCGGATGAGAGCCCGCGCCCCTGTGACGCAACGGGAGTACGGGCCCGCACGCGTTCCTGGGCTTGGAAACAAAAGTCTCTAAGTCGGGTAGCCGGGTCACGGAAACGTGACCCGGCTACCCGACTAAGCCGTTCGGGTCGCTCGAACATCGGAAGGAGACAAGGGCCCGGTCCTGGCACGTCGCCACTCACCCCGCAGGCTGAGGTGATCGCTCTCAAGGAGGTGCTCACCAGCTTGCTCCGGACTCTGCCAGAGCCGATCTTGGTGAAGGAGCAGCACCCACGATCAGTTCGTCAAATCTCCATGACCACTGGACAGGCCCGCTGCAGCGCGCATCGACCGCAACAACGCCGGCACTGTCGGGACTCGGCCTCGACCCGGTCGAGCACCCGATGGGCGTCGGCGAACACATCAGGCCGACGCGACCGGCCGTACCGCGGTGCCGGGCGTGTGGGTGGCCGGCACCGCCACCGACCTGACCGCTCAGGTCGTCAGTGCGGCGGCGGCCGGCACCGTGAGTGCCGCCGCGATCAGCGCCGACCTGGTAGCGGAGGACACGAACATCGCCGTTGCCGCGCTGCGGTGCGCACGAGACGAGCCGGGAACGGCGGGAGGGCCGAGAGCTGTAGACACCTGTCCGGTCGGCCCAGCCCTGTTCCCCTCCGGTCACTCCGTATCGCCACAAAGATCACCAGAGCTGGGACATGTCCTGCGAACCCGGTGATGCGCGAACGGAGAGCCCCTACGCGGAGGGCTGCCGTTCAGGGAACGGCGGTGACGTCCACCTCCGTGATGGCCGCGTCGGGATGCCGTGCGCCCGTCAGTACCGGTTCCTGCCCGGTGTCGCCGAGGAGGTAGCGGCGGAAGAAGGCATTGAGATACGTGGTGGCGACATGGCGCTGCTGCGGCTCGGTCAGCTGCCTGGTCGGTGCCGCGCCCTCGCGGTCGGTGCACTGCCCGGGGTGTCCTTTCACCGGCGTGGCGTCGTCGGCGGCTGCGACCTGGTGGCTCTCGGGCGACCACTGCGTGTTGAAGGAGTTGTGGTTCGCCCCGTGGATCGCGAACCGGTAGAAGCCACTTCCGGCCTCCTTCGCCGCGTCGGCCGCGAACGAGAGGGCCTCACCGCCGACTTGCCCGTCGCATGTTCCCCGGAAGGTGGCGAAGGGTGTCTTGGTGATCGTGTAGTTGGACATGTCCTCCGTCATCACGTTGTAGGCGGGCGCCAACGCCGCCACCGCCTTGACGTCGACGCCCGTGGGCCACTGCTTCCGGTGGCTGTCAGCCGCCTGCCAGGTGACCCCTGCCCCTGCCCTGGAATGGCCCATGATCCCCACGTCGCCCATGTCCACGTGGTGGGCGAAGCTGACACGTCGCGCCGCTCCGGTCTCCGGGTCGGTGAACTTCCCGGCGAGCTCGCCCTTGTCCTCGGAGCTGAGCTCCTGCCACAGCCGCAGATGCCTGTTGATGAGGTCCGCCCGCGTGGCGGCGTTGTCGTCGCCCGTCACGGAGGAGGCGTTGATGCCGTTGCCGCCGATCGAGACCACGACGAAGCCCTGTCCGGCCAGGGTCCGAGCCAGGTAGTCGTACCCGCGCTCATTGGGCAACGCGGGTGTTCCCGGTGCGCAGGGCCAGGCGAACAGCTTGGCACCGGCAGCCTCGTACGCGGCGTCGTCGCCCTTGCGCAGCGCAGCCGTGCGCGCGGCGTCGGCCTTCCGGTCGGCGCAGGTCTCGTGCAACCCGTGCATCATCAGGATCAGCGGGTGCCGCCCCGTGCCCAGGTCGGCGGGGTAGTGCACCACACCGGTCAACTCGGCCGGCTCACCCGTCTGCGGCAGATGCCAGGCCGTGTCCCCCAGGTCGTAGCGGACCGACTTCGTGGTCCCGGAGGAGGACACCGGGCTCCGGTACGCCGCCTCGGTCACTCCCGCGGCGCCCGCCGTGGACGTGTACGTGAAGGTGGCCGCGGCCACGGACAGCGCCGCCGCCGACATGCCCAGCAGGCGAACCGGAACCCTCATGCGCTTGTGTCGCTTCAACATGTCTCCATTCGTCAGTACGGGGCCCGGGTCGGAGCGTGCGGTGCCGCTCGTCGTCGCCCCAGGGGCCGAAGTGATGGTTTTTCAGCGGGCGGCGTCGTAGGAGTCCGCCACGAACGCGATGACCCGTTTTTGCAAGGCGGCGCCTGAGGCACCGGCCTTCTTGATCATGTCTGTTCCGTGGAAGCCGCTCTTGTCGATGACGAGTTCCTTCCTGGGGGCGGCGGAGGCCGCGTAGACCTCGCGGACCTGCTTCTCCACCGCGCCGTCCATGTCACCGGGCGACACCACCAACAGGGTGGGAACCTTCAGCCTCCGCACCGCCGGTACCGCGTCGGCCCCCAGGCACCGGGCGGGCGAGGACATCATCAGAAGGCCCACCACTGGCAAAGGCGTGTCCACGCCGGCGACGGCTGCCGTCGTACCGCCACACGACGCACCCCCCAGGAACACCCTCTTCGCACCGACACGGCGCAGTTCAGCCAGACCGGCCTGGGCATCGCGGACGATGTGCTTGTTCTGGGCCAAGTGCTCGGACGCGCCGTGATTGCGGTACTCGGGGATGACCACGTGGTAGCCACGCTTCGCCAACTGCCGCCCGATGTCGAGGAACGAGCAGATGCTGTAGCCCTGCTCGTGATCCAGAAGGACACCGTCGGGCCCGTCCCCCAGGACCAGCGCCGACAGATGCACCCCGTCGCTGGTCGTCAGCGTGGTGGCCCTGTTCCTCAGGTCCTTGGGCACACATGTGTTGACGAGATATCCCCGAGCCGTGCGCACGGTCCGGTCGGGCGAACTCGGCTTGTACGAGACCGGCTGGTGATCCGGTGGCGGCGCGGGAGTACGGCTTCCCGCCCCGGACGGCGTCGACGCGGGGGACGTCGACGCCCCCGCCTTCGCGTCACGCGCCGGCTTGTCAGCCGAGCCCGAACAGCCCGACACCAGGCCCAGACAGCCCAGCGCAACAGCGGCGACGACTCTGACTCTCAACACAGCGCTCCTCGGATTTCACCCGCACGTCGGTGTCCCGTGCACAAGCCCGGGCACACAGGTCCCGCGCCAGGACGGAACATCCCTTCACGACCCGATAGACGTATGGGCCTGCCCGAGGTTGCAGGCCACTTCTGACGATTTACCTTCCGGAGGTGGCGGACAGGCCAGGCCGCAGGTGCGCGCTCACACCGCGCGGTGGACTGCAACCCAGTTGCCCTTCACCCCGCCAGCCGAGACCCAGCCTGAGGCCCGCCCATGACCGACGACGCCCCCATCCGCCTGCTTCTGGCTGACGACCACCCCGTCGTGCGGGCCGGGCTGCGCGCCGTGCTGGCAACCGAACCCGGCCTCGTGGTCATGGCCGAAGCCGCCGCCGAGGACGCCGTCACCCGCGCCGCAGCAGGAGATATAGACGTCGTGCTGATGGATCTGCAGTTCGGGTATGGCGGCGCCGAAGCCACCGCCCAGAGCACCGCCCGGCCGCTCCCCGCGTGCTGATCGTCAGCACCTACGACTCCGACGCCGACGCTCTGCCCGCGATCGAAGCCGGCGCCACCGGCTATCTCCTCAAGGACGTCCCGCGCGAGGACCTGGCCGCCGCCGTGTCCACCGGCGCCGGTCGCACCACCTTGGCGCCTACTGTTGCCGACCGGCTGATGAACCGGCTACGTGCTCCAGGCGCCACTATGTCCCGGCGCGAGACCGAAGTCCTCGCCCTGCTTGCCGATGGTCTGTCCGATCAGGCCATCGGCAACCACCTCCACCTGACCGAAGGCACCGCCAAGTCCCACCTGGCCCGCATCCACGCCAAGCTCGATGTCGGCCCCCTCACCGCGGCTGCGGCCAACGCAGCGGACCTCGGCTTCATCCGTCGCTGATCCGAGCGCACATGAAAGGTCGGAGCCGAAACGCAGCCCACCCTCCCACCTCAGCCAGCGAACGAACGCAACGACCAGGGATCGACGACCACGAAGGTGCGGAGGTACCTGAGCGGCCCGGCCCCCAGGGGGGACTGTAAATCGTTCGGTGTAACTCCCGATCATGGAGGATGCATCGATGACCAGTGAGAACGTGGCTGAGCAGGACGCTGTAGAGTCGGCAGCGGCTGTGTCGGCGAAGGCCGTGGACGCCCAGCTGATCGACGAGCTGGTGAGCCTCGCCCAGGCCGAGGGCCTGCAGTTAACCGGCGAAGGGCGGACTGTTGCAGCAGTTGACCAAGCGGCTGCTGGAGTCCGCGTTGGAGGGCGAGATCACCGACCGCCTCGGCTATGACAAGCACGATCCGGCGGGCAAGAACGGTGGCAACTCGCGCAATGGCACACGCTCCAAGACGGTACTGACCGACGTGGGGCCGGTGGAGATCGTCGTGCCTCGCGACCGGGACGGCTCCTTCGAACCGAGGATCGTCAATAAGCGGCAGAAGCGCCTGACCGGGGTCGACGAGATGGTGATCTCGCTGGCCGCGAAGGGCCTGACTACCGGCGAGGTGCAGGCCCACCTGGCCGAGGTCTACGGCGCTGACGTCTCCCGCCAGACCATCTCCACCATCACCGACAAGGTGCTCGAGGGCATGGCCGAGTGGCAGAGCACGCCCCTCGACACCGTCTATCCGGTCGTCTGCATCGACGCCATCCACATGAAGATGCGCGACGGCGCGGTCGCCAACCGGCCGATCCATGTGGCCTTGGCCGTGACCGCCGAGGGCCGGCGGGAGGTCCTGGGCCTGTGGGCCGGCGACGGCAGCGAGGGCCCAAGCACTGGCTGCACATCCTCACCGAGATCAAGAACCGCGGCGTGAACGACGTCCTCATGCTGGTCTGCGACGGGTTCAAGGGCTTGCCCGAGGCGGTGGAGACTGTCTGGCCGCGGACCACCGTGCAGACTGCGGGGTGCATCTGCTGCGGAACTCCTTCCGCTATGCCGCCCGCCAGGGCTGGGACAAGATCGCCAAGCTTCTGAAGCCGGTCTACACAGCACCGACCGAGGAGGCCGCCCTGGAGCGATTCGCGGAGTTCGCCGACGCCTGGGGCCGGAAGTATCCGGCGATCGTGAAGCTGTGGGAGAACGCCTGGGAGGAGTTCACCCCGTTCCTGCGGTTCGACACCGAGATCTGCCGTATCGTCTGCACCACCAACGCGATCGAGTCGGTGAATGCCCGTATTCGCCGGGCGGTCAAGGCCCGTGGACACTTCCCCCACGGGCAAGGGCGAGGCCCGCTGGACCATGCGCTAGAAGACCGCGCTGAACGCCTTCAACATCACCTTCGACGGCCGCCTCTCAGCAGCCCGCCAGTAACCCAACCACCCCAGTTACACCGCTCGTTTGACAGGCCCGCCGCAGGTACGACGTGGCAGCACAGCGGACATGTGTTCACCACTCTTCACGGAAGAACGATCGACCCGACCAACCTCACTCGCGCCTTCAAGACGCTCCTCCGCAAGGCCGGCCTCCGCCGCATCCGCTTCCACGACCTCCGGCACTCCACCGCAACCCTGCTCCTGGAACAGGGCGTCGAACTCGTCGTGATCAAGGAACTCCTCGGCCACGCCTACATCGGCGTCACCGCCACCGTCTACGCGCACGTCCGACTACGCCTCCAGCGCGATGCCATCGACCTCCTCGGCCGCGCCCTCGACCGCCCCTGACATACGTACGGCAACGGCGGCGGACGCCCAGGTGTCCGCCGCCGTTGCCGTCAACTACTGCCGTCAACCCGGCCAGAAACCCCGTTACTGACCTTCAAAGCGTGGTGCCGTAGGGGCTGACGCCTCATGATCCCTGCGGTATGCCGACTGCATGAGGTATGCGCAAGGGGGCGGGCTGACCGACGAGCGGCGGGCCTTGCGCGAGCAGCTGAGGATGGAGGCGGCCGAGCGGTTCGTCCAAGGCGACGAGAACGCGGTCATCGCGCACGAGCTACGGGTCAGTGTCCGGTCGGCGCAGCGCTGGCGCAGGGCCTGGTCCCAGGGCGGGCCGAGAGCCCTGGCATCTAGGGGTCCTGCGTCATTGCCGCTGCTCAGTGACGAGTTGTTCGCGGTGCTGGAGCGGGAACTGGCCAAGGGGCCGGTGGCACACGGCTGGCCGGACCAGACCCGGACCCTGTCACGGATCAAGACGCTCATCGGGCGCCGGTTCCACAAGAGCTACACCGTGCAGGGTGTGGCCGCGCTGCTCAAGAGGCGTGGCTCGAGCTGCCAGGTGCGGCCCGGCGGGCGGTGAAGCGCGACGAGGCGGCGGTGGCCGGCTGGGTGAAGGAGACCTGGCCGAGCGTGGAAGGACCG
>NZ_VOGW01000055.1:0-101600 GCF_007896895.1 Streptomyces misionensis
CACGAACTCGCAGACATCGTCCTGAGCGTCCCGGGTATCGGGACCGTACTCGGCGCGGAGTTCCTGGCTGCGGTCGGCGGCAGCCTGGACGAGTTCGCTTCCCCGGACGCCCTGGCGGCCTTCGCCGGTGTTGCTCCCGCTCCACGCGACTCGGGCAAGGTCAGCGGCAACCTCCACCGGCCGGTCACCTACCACCGAAGACTCCAACGGGTCTTCTACACCTCGGCTCTGGTCAGCGTCCGCTACGACCCGAACTCGCGGAAGTTCTACGACCGCAAACGAGCTGAGGGCAAGAAGCACGTCCAGGCCGTGCTCGCCCTCGCCCGCCGACGCGTCAACGTCCTGTGGGCCCTGATCCGTGACCGACGCTGCTACCAAATCACACCTCCAGCCCCTGCAGCCGGTTGACAACAGCATTAGGAAGCAAGGGCGTCACCCGCGTTACCCGCCCCAACGAGCTGCCCGCCGCTGTCGTCAACGCCCGCTCCTGCTCCGCACCCCGGACCGTGATCGCTGAAGTGGACCGCACCGTGCCGCGTCTGTGCCAGGTCCTCGTCCCCAACCGGGACGAGGACCACGCGCGGCTGAAGGCCCGCGGCATCGGCGTCGGCGTCCACTACCCGCCCAACCACCTGCAGCCCACATTCGCCCAGTGGCGGCGCGACTTGCCCGCCACCGAGCAAGCCGGCCGCGAGGTCCCGACACTGCCCTTCCACCAGCACCTCACCGAGGCGGACATCGACCAGGTCGTCACCGCCCGCGGCCAGGCCCTCACCGAGGCAGGAACGGCTCCCCACGCCGGCCGGCCCCAGCAGTGACCGGCTGGCCCGACGCAGCCGACAGGATCTCGTCCACGAGCCTGTCCGCCGCGTCCGGGCGGCCGTACGCACGAGCCCGCTCCGCCATACCCCACCGCAGGTGGGCATCGGCCAGGAGCGGGCCCACCGCCGTCTGCAGCCCGGCCGCCGTCACCTCGCCGGTCAGCGCGACCGCCGCCCCGGCCTGCTCCAAGTGCCGGGCGTTGTGGACCTGCTCGTTGCCCGCCGACGACGCCAGAGGCACGAACACCGCGGGCTTGCCCAGCGCGGTCAGCTCCGCCAGCGTCCCCGCCCCGCTCCTCGCCACCACGACGTCGGCGAGGGCCAGGACGTCGGGCAGCTCGCCGCTGACGAACCCGGCCAGGTGGTAGCGGGCCGCCAGCTCCGCCGGAAGGCCGGCCGCCCGCGCCTGCAGGGCCGCCTCGTTCGCCGGGCCGCACTGGTGGATGACGTTCGCCCGCTGCAGCATCCACGGCAGCGACTGGCCGACCAGCTCGTTGATCTGCTGCGAGCCCTGGGCTCCACCGGTCACGTACACGGTGGGCAGGCTCCGGTCGAAGCCCCACAGGGCTGGCGCCTGGACAGCCCTGTCCGCCTGTCCGGACAGCACCTCGGGCCGCACCGGGTTCCCGGTCACCACGGCGACCGCGCGCGCCGACTCCGGCAGCAGCCCGAGCGTCGACTCCGACGACACGCAGATCCGCGCGGCCGCCGACGCGAGCCTCCGGTTCGCCAGGCCCAGCCGCACCGTCTGCTCGTGCAGTACGAGCGGCCGGTGGCACATCCGCGCCGCCAGCCCGGCCGGCACCGCCACATAGCCGCCCGTCGCGAGGACGACATCCGGCTGGAACCGGTCGATCGCCCGCCGCGCCTGCAGCACACCGAGCGGCACCCGCGCCATGTCCTTGACGTTCGCCGGCGACGCCAGCTTGATCGGGTTCTTCGAGCGGCGGATCTTGCCCGTCGCCACCGTGGTGAAGGCGATGCCCTCGGCCGGGGCAACCCGTGCCTCCAGGCCGTCAGCCGTCCCGATCCACAGGACCTCCAGCGCTCGCCCCTCGGCGGCGAGCCGAGCCTGCAGCGTGCGAACCGCGGTCAGCGCGGGATACGTGTGTCCACCGGTCCCACCGCCCGTGACGACGAGACGGAAAGGGGCGCTGTGCATCGGGCTGCTCCTCGGCGAAACAGAGATCAGACGAGCTGCCACGGTAGCGGGTGAGCCGGCCCGCTCACCCGCCCTCCCGTGCATCCACGCCACACGTCGTTCACGCCGGAGGAGAGACCACCGCCCGGGCAGCGAGCGCACGCCGCCGACACTCACCACCCGGACAACCCCGCACGACTTCCTGGGCCGCCCCAGGACCGTCACGGGACACCCCCCTTCCACCCGCACCGCCGCCCCTGCCGCCGGCGTCGCACCGGATGCCGCCGCGAAGCCGGCCGGGCCGGTACTCGCCCTGGCGCGGGCCGGGGGAGCGGGTGGCCGGATGGATGCTGCGGTGGGACCGGCGGGTGTACGGGGCGGACCGCGATGGCCCCGAGCCGGCACCGAAGCCGGGCCACTCCTGCGTTCAGCTCGTGGGTGGTCCCCTTAACGCGTGTCGCCCAACCTCTGGGTCAGTCCTGTTCCCACCGTTCGATGATGTCGCGGCACACGGCGGTGTGCTCGTCCGACACGAGCAGGACGAGATTGCCGGCGTGGTCGCTGTACTGGACCAGGACATCGACACCGGCGTCGCCGAGCATGCGGGCAAGCGCGCCAAGCTGTCCGGGTGTCTCCTGGTCCAGCCGGGTCATGGCGACGTCACGCACGACGGCGGGGCCGAGCCCCGCGGCGGTGACAACGGCCAGGGCAGCGGGACCATCGTCGACAAGGTAGTGCGCGACGGCGTGTCCATCATGGGTGAACACGCCACCGCCTTCCAGGCTCACCCCGGAGCCGCCGAGCGCCTGGCCGAGGTCGGCCAGCGCGCCGGGCCGGTTCGGCAAGTGGACCTCGAGGTCTTGCAGGCGGGCGCTCACGAGGTCACCACGGTGGTGACCTCGACGGGGACTGACAGGCTGTTGGCGACGTAGCACTCGTGGTGGGCCCGCACGGCCAGCTCTTGGACCGTCGTCTCGTCCGTCCCGGCGGCAATCCTGACGGTCACGTGCAGATGGATCGTGGCCAAGCGGGCGGGATTGGCGGTCAGGTCGAGCCGGCTGGTGGCCTCGTCGTCGTAGGCGAGGACGTCCACTCCGGCGCGGGCTGCGGCGCCGAGGAAGGACAGCATCTGGCAGGACGAGGCGGCCATGACCACGAGTTGTTCCGGATTGAGTCGGTCAGGATTGCCGCGGAAGGCCGGGTCCGCGCTCAGGTCGACCTGCCTGGTGGCGGGCGCGGCGAAGGCGGTGTGGTCGCGCGAGTAGGCGCGGACCCCGGCGGCGGTGGAGCCGTCCCAGTGCAGACGGGCGTGGTAGGCGTGGGTGCTCATGATCGAACCGTAAGTCCGGGACGCTTCGGCACGGGCCGAAGCGTCATGGTCGTATCGTCCCTTCCCTGAGCAGAGCGGCACTCCCGCCTGCCCGGCTTCGCGGGTCTCGTGTGGCGCCAGACGACGTACTGCGCCTCGGCTCTGCAACCGGGGCGCAGTAATCGCACGGCACCGTCAGAGGCCGCCGTGGTGGTCCCGCATCACCAAGGGGGCTTCGGCCGGTGTCCCGGTCGGCGCTTATGGCCGGCTGACCCGCCGACCCGCCGACCCGCCGACCCGCCTTCTGACCCGCCGACCGGGTGAGCCGGCCGGGGGGCCGGCCCCCACCTGCCGTGGTGGAGGGGCCGGGCCCCGCTGCGTGGGGCCGGAAGACCGGCCCCGTGCGTCAGAAGACGCGGACGTGGGACGCGGTGTCCCAGAGCATGTCCGCGTTCGGGCCGCCGACGGAGCCCTTGCCGTTGCCGTGGTACACGAACAGCTGGCTGTCGATGGGCCGCATGAGGTCGGACAGGCCGTCGCCGTTCACGTCGCCGGTCGAGATCACCGGCTCGTCGGTGGGCCAGGCGTACGGCAGCTTCTTGCGCGCGCCGAACGCGCCCTTGCCGTTGCCCGGGTACAGCCACAGCGCGCGCGATCCGTCGCGGGCCAGCAGGTCGCTCCTGCCGTCGCCGTTCATGTCGCCGGGCGAGGCCAGCTGCGTCATGGCGTTCCAGCCGCCGCTGCCGATGAGCTTGCGGGCGCTGAGGAGGCCCTTGCCGTTGCCCGGGTACAGCCACAGCTTCCCGGCGGTGTCGCGGGCCAGCAGGTCCCTGCGGCCGTCGCCGGTCAGGTCGCCGGCCGCGCTGATCTCACGCATGGTGTTCCAGCCGCCGCCGACCCGTACCCGGGCGCCGAAGGTGCCGTCGCCGCGGCCCGGGTAGAACCACAGCACGCCGGACTTGTCGCGGGCGTACAGGTCCTCCTTGGCGTCCCCGTTGTAGTCGCCGTGCCGTGTCAGCTGGGTCATGGCGTTCCAGCCGCCGCCGACGAGCTTGCCCTTGGTCTCCCACTCGGCGTCGCCGATGCCCGAGAGGAACCACAGCCGGCCGTCGTCCGCGCGCTCCAGGAGGTCGGGGCGGGCGTCGTTGTTCAGGTCGCCGAACTTGCCGGCCTGGGCCGCCCCGGCGGGCCGCTTGTCCTCCGTCTGGCGCAGCCAGTCCATCCAGGGGACGCCCTGAACGGCCTCGTACTCGGTGGTGGCCACCCGGATGGAGCTGATCTTGTTGTCGAACGCGCCGTCGAACGCGCCGCCGCTGAGGTCGATGGCTCCGTTGTGCGGGCTGATGAGGAGCGTGTCGTCGCCCGCGTAGCCGGTGTAGTCGGCTCCGGTGTACGCGACGGCCCACAGGGAGCTGTTGTTGACCAGTGACGAGGTCTTGTCGTTGAACGCGCCCATGGTGGCCAGGCTCGACGAGACGGTCTTCATCTCGCCCTTGTAGCCGCCGTACTGGAAGAGGCACAGCTTCCCCGAGGGGCAGCGGGCCGAGTTGTCGGCCGCGGCCGCCTGCGGTGCCGTGGCTACGAAGGCGGCCATGGAGGCGGCGAGGGCGGCCGCGGTGCCCAGGGTGCGCCGGGCGGTACGTCCGCGCGGCGAGGGCGTGCCCAGGGCGCGTCGGCCCAGGGGAGTGAGAGGCATGGATCGGTCTCCGTTCGGTCCGAGGGACCCGGCCCGGGGCTCGGGCCGGGTCTCGGTCGGGAAGGCTGAGTGGGGGAGTCGGCGGGCCGCGGTGCGCGCCACCGCTCAGAAGACGCGGACGTTCGACTCGAGGCCGGCGAACGTCTTGGGGGCCTTGAGACCGCCGCTCGCCGCGCCGGTGCCGGGGTAGAGGCGCAGCGCGGCCTGGCCCGGAGCGTGGGCGACCAGGTCCGGCCGCCCGTCGCCGGTGACGTCGCCGAGGCCGGCGAGCTCGGTGAAGGCGTTCCAGCCGCCGGTGCCGATGAGCTTGCGGGCGGCGAACGCGCCCTTGCCGTCGCCCGGGTACAGCCACAGCTTGCCGGCGGTGTCCCGGGCGACGAGGTCGGCCCGCTTGTCGGAGTTCATGTCGCCCGCGCCGACCAGCTCGTTCATGGTCTTCCAGCCGCCGCCGACCTTCTTGCGCGCCTTGAAGGCGCCCTTGCCATCGCCGGGGTACGTCCACAGCGTGCCCGCGGTGTCGGCGGCGAGCAGGTCGGCCCGGCCGTCGCCGGTGAGGTCGCCCGCGGCGGCGAGGTCGCGCATGGTGTTCCAGCCGCCGCCGACCCGTACTCGGGCGCCGAAGGTGCCGTCGCCGCGGCCCGGGTAGAACCACAGCACGCCGGACTTGTCGCGGGCGTACAGGTCCTCCTTGGCGTCCCCGTTGTAGTCGCCGTGCCGTGTCAGCTGGGTCATGGCGTTCCAGCCGCCGCCGACGAGCCGGTCCTTGCCACGGCTGTCGTACGCGTGGGACGTCCACAACTGCCCGAACTTGTTGCGGGAGAAGAGGTCGGCGTACCCGTCGGCGTTCGCGTCGCCGAAGGCCCCCTGGGCGGGGAGCGCGGCGGGCCGGGGTTTGGGCGCGGCGTCCCACTGGAAGACCGCGTACCGGCTCTCTCTGCCGCAGAAGTCGTCCGCTTCGGGGCCCAGGTCGAGAGAGCTGACGGCGTTGTCGTACTCCGGTTCGGGGCTTTCGTCGAAGGAACCGTGCCCCGTGTAGAAGTGGGTGGCGCCCTGCCGCGGGTCGAGCCCGGCGGCGAGGGAGAAGCACACCGGCCAGTCCGTGTAGTCGGCGTAGGAGCTGATGCGGTTGTCCCACGAGCCGAGGTCCAGCATGCCGCCCTTGACGATCAGCATCTGACCCTTGCCCAGCGGATCGCTGAAGACGCACAGGCTGCCCCAGGGGCAGCGGTCGTACCCGTCGGCGGCCTGGGCGGGCACGGCGGTGGCGGTCGCGACGAAGCCG
Organism: Streptomyces misionensis; assembly: GCF_007896895.1. GTDB lineage: Bacteria > Actinomycetota > Actinomycetes > Streptomycetales > Streptomycetaceae > Streptomyces > Streptomyces misionensis_A. Next base: position 6,250 of record NZ_VOGW01000055.1, read on the forward strand.
GCCGTGAGGACCGCCGTGAGCGCGCCGCGAAGGACGCGCGAAGAGGTGAGACGCACGAGGGTTCCCCAAGTCGTGCACGGTGTCCGGGTGTTCACACCTCGAACACGTGAATGTTGTGTGCATGATATGCGCACACTGTGGTCTGGGGGTACACCCGGGGCGGTAGTGGTCCCCGGGCCCTGTCCAAGGTCGGGACTGTAAATCGTTCGCTGTAACTCCCGATCATGGAAGATGCATCGATGACCAGTGAGAACGTGGCCGAGCACGCGACTGCCGAGTCGGCAGCGGCTGTGTCTGCGAAGGGCGTGGACGACCAGCTGATCAACGAGCTGGTGAGCCGGGCCCAGGCCGAGGGCCTGCAGCTGACCGGCGAGGGAGGCCTGCTCCAGCAGCTGACCAAACGGCTGCTGGAGTCCGCCCTGGAGGGCGAGATCACCGACCACCTCGGCTAGGACAAGCACGATCCGGCGGGCAAGGACGGCGGTAACTCCCGCAACGGCAAACGCTCGAAGACCGTCCTGACCGACGTCGGACCGGTGGAGATCGCCGTGCCCCGCGACCGGAACGGCTCATTCGAGCCGAAGAACGTCAAGAAGCGGGCAGAAGCGTCTGGCAGGCGTCGACGAGATGGTCATCTCGCTGGCCGCCAAGGGCCTGACCATCGGTGAGGTCCAGGCCCATCTTGCGGAGGTCTACCGTGCCGAGGTCTCCCGGCAGACCATCTCCACGATCACGGACAAGGTCCTGGACGGCATGGCGGAATGGCAGAACCGGCCGCTCGACGTCGCCTACCGCTATGCCGCCCGGCAGGACTGGGACAAGATCGCAAAACTCCTCAAGCCCGTCTGCACCGCGCCGACCGAGGAGGCCGCCCTGGAGCGGTTCGCCGAGTTCGCCGAGGCCTGGGGCAGGGAGTATCCGGCGATCGTGAAACTGTGGGAGAACGCTTGGGAGGAGTTCACTCCGTTCCTGCGGTTCGACACCGAGATCCGCCGCATCGTCTGCACCACCAACGCGATCGAGTCGGTCAACGCGCGGATCCGGCGAGCGGTCAAGGCCCGCGGACACTTCCCGAACGAGCAGGCCGCCTTGAAGTGTGTCTACATGGCCATCATGTCGCTCGACCTCACCGGCAAGGGCCAGGCCCGCTGAACCATGCGCTGGAAGACCGCGCTGAACGCCTTCGACATCACCTTCGACGGCCGCCTCTCAGCAGCCCGTCAGTAACCCAACGACCCCAGTTACACCGCTCGTTTGACAGACCCCGCTTCTGGGCTGCGCCGGCCACTACTTCAAGAAGGCACTGCCGGTCGCGGAGAAGGTCGCGACCGTGGTCGCGGTCGTCGCCGTGGTGGTCGTCGTGGTCGTGGCGGTCGCCGCCTGCACCGAGACGGTGGTCGCGGCCCCGCATGTGTCATGGGCGCCGGAGAGGCGATCGGAGCGGTCGGCGGTCTGGCCGGGGGCGCCGATTGCATGGCGATGGGCTGCGGCGGAGGCGAACCGATAGCCGGAGAAGACGCCGACTCCCCACCCTCCGCAGGCGGTTCGGGCGGCTCCGGCGAGGCGCCGAAGGCCTCGGCCGACGCCGCACCGCACGAAGCCGGCAGCGGCTCGGGCGACGCGGCGGCCGCCTCCGGCGCGGGCGAGGAATCCAGCACCGACTCCGTCGGCAGCAACGCGGCGACACCGAAGAAGGCCGACGCACAACAGAAGGCGGCCGCATCGAGCAAGTCGGCGGCCGCACCTGACGAGCCCAGCGCCGGCAACTCGGGCACCACGGGCAGGAGCTCCGGCGGCGAGCGTTCGCGCTGCAGCTTCTCGCCCAGCACCCCCGTCCTGATGGCCGGTGGCAAGACCAAGGCCATCGGCAAGATCAAGACCGGTGACAAGGTCGAATCGGCCGACCCCGAGACGGGCAAGCACAAGGGCGCCCGCACGGTCCAGCACATATGGATCAACCACGACAAGGACCTCCTCGACGTCACGGTCCGCGACAAGAACGGCCACAAGGCCACCCTGCACACCACGGCCAACCACCCGTTCTGGAACGACACCAGCCACAGCTGGAAGCCGGCGGGCGAACTGCGGCGCGGGAACGCGCTCAACACGGCCGACGATGGTCATGCGTACGTGGTCAGGACCCGGGTTACACCTGGCACGGCGGACCGCTGGAATCTCACTGTCCAGCAACTGCACACGTACTATGTCGTGGCAGGCGGCACGCCGATCTTGGTCCATAACACCGATGTTCCAGAATCTTGTCCGGTCACTTATAGCAAGCTGCCGAAGGACGCGGGGCACCGGCTGGATTACGAGCTTCGCGACAAGGATGGAAATCTCAAGGTTGCAGGTGGCCTCTGGAGTGGGAATGCTACGATTGCAGAAAAGGCCTTGGGCGGCTGGAATAGGTGGGCCGCGACGAACACCGAGAACCGACTCATGCGGATGTTCGGAATTGTCGGTAAGGTTGATATACCGGGTGATGAGTACTTCGGCGTATTGATGCATATCCCGCTGGAGCAAGGTGATGTGCTGACCCTTCGTGGGCTTCAGGGGTCATGCGGGAGATGTCAAGGCATGATGAATGAGTTCATGGACGAGACGGACGTAGAAGTGAGATACACCTGGAGATCAAGCGGTACTTGGCCCTAGGTGTGCTGTTCGGACAGGTTGGTGACGCGGCTGGCGGGTGGTTGGCCGCTGATGGCCTGGCCGGCCGCTCGGCCGAGGACTTTGTGGCCGCCGCCGTCGGGGATGCGGCCGAGTTTCTTGACGTCGATGTGGATGAGTTCGCCGGGACGGGCGCGTTCGTAGCGGCGGACTGGTTCCGGTGGCCCGGTCGCAGGCTGCCAGTGGGGGCAGGCCGTGCCTCACGAGGATGCGGTGGGCGGTGGAGGCGGCGATCCGGGTGCGGGCGGCCAGCCGCAGCGGCCCGATGCGGTGCTCGCGCCGCATCCGCACCACCTCCGCCTCGATCCCGGCAGGCGTCCGGCGCGGGCTGTGGTGCGGGCGGCTGGAGCGGTCGTGCATCCCGGCCTCGCCCAGCTGCCGGTAGCGGCCGGCCCAGCGGGCGGCGGTGGTGTGGCTGACCTGGAAGCGTTCCGCGGCCCTGCGCAGCGGCCAGCCGTCGTCCACGACACACCGGGCCAGACGCAGCCTCCCGGTCGGGGTCAGCGGGGCATTACGGTGGGACACGAGGGCCTCCTGGACATCGGTGCAGACTTCGCAATCCACACCGAACCCAGAAGGCCCTCACCCGTTCAAGCACCCAGCCCGCGTGTCACCAACGTCCCGGGACAGCACACCTAGATCATTTACGGGACAGCCCTTAGTCTGCTGTGGTGTGTGGGCGCCTGTGAGCAGTGCCCCTTGATGCTGGGAACGAGTAAAGAGAAGGTGCCGAGGACATGGAATTGATCATCCATGAGATCAATCAGGACGAGGAATACAAGACTTACACGCTTGCCCTATTCACCTCTTGGGGTGATGATGTGAAAGGGTTCGAATTTCAGCGCAGCCTACGTGGTCCGGATGATCGACGTGCTCCGCGCCCTCCATTTGATTCCTATTGCGTGGTGAATGAAGGTCACAATACAAGCTTCGGAGGCGTTACCAATGTCGCATCGCAGGATGGCGTCCTGAAGATTGAGTTCAGCGAAAAGGCTCAGGAGGAGCTTGGGCTTCCCACTTCTGATGTGTCTCTGGTGCTCAACCTGTCGAGCGATGACATTGAGAAGGTGAAAGCTGGTCTAGCTCACGTCTTCTCTTATGGGCCAGATGGAGCCCTGCCCCGGATCATCGGCCTTTCTGTAGACAATTGAGGCCAAGGAGCTGAGTTTCGCGCGTCTCTAGTTCGTCAGCGTAAGAGCTCCGCCAGAAACGTTTCGACGGTGTTGTGAATTCAAGGCCGACGTGCGTTGAGGGCGGGTGCGGTGTCGATGCAGCCGATGGCGCCGGGGAAGATTCCGGCTGAGACGGTTCGGATGGTGCGAGCGGCGTTTCCGAAGGGGAGCCTCGCGATCAAAATCCGGGATGAGCTGGAACCGCTGTTCGGCGACGAGGAGTTCGCAGACCTATTTCCAACGCGTGGCAGGCCGGCGTGGTCACCGGGCAGGCCGGCCGCTGGTGTTGGTGCTGCAGTTCGTTGAGGGCCTGACCGACCGGCAGGCCGCGGAGGCGGTACGAGCCAGGATCGACGTCAAGTACGCCCTCGTGCTGGGCCTTGAGGACCCTGGCTTCAACCACTCGGTGCTGTCGGAGTTGAGGGACCGGTTAATCCAGGCGGATGCCGGACGGCAGATTCTGGACGGCATCCTGGTGGCCGCCTGGGACAAGGGCCTCCTCAAGGCGGCGGGCCGGGCGAGGACCGACTCCACCCACGTCCTTTCCTCCGCGCGCGGACTCTACTGGCTCGAGATGGTGACTGAGCCTTTTCCAATCTGTGCCTGCAGCCTGGAAGATGGGTTTTCGACCAAGAGAACCGTGTCCACCAGAGGCTTCACGTGCTTGTCTACCCGTCGGCCGTCGACGTGTCCAGCTCTGCCCTGCGCTTCCCCACCCAGCAGTTGCGGCAGCACCGCCGCGACATCGACTCACGCTGGCGGCGTCTGAGCGCCGGCCGCCAGGCTCTGCTCACGCTCGCCCATCTTCGGGTGGGGTCATATGTATGCTCAGCTCGCAGCAGGGTTCGGCGTGGTTACCACGACGGCCTACCGTTACGTCACCGAGGCTGTCGAGCTCCTGGCCGCCCTTGCCCCCAGCCTGACCGACGTGGTGCGAACCGCGTCGGTGAAGGCGTATCTGATCCTGGACGGCACGCTTCTGCCGATCGACCGCATCGCCGCTGACCGCCTGTTCTGCTCCGGAAGCATAAGAAGCACGGGATGAACGGGCAGGTCCTCGCGGATCCCTTCGGCCAGCTGCTGTGGGCCTCACCGGCCATGCCCGGCGCCGTCCACGACAATCCGCGCGGCCCGTGAACACGGCATCCCTGGCGCCCTCGCCGAGGCCGGGATCAAGTGCTGGGCCGACAAAGGCCAAAGGCCACCTGGGTGCCGGCGGCACGGTCCGCATCCCGTGCTGGGGCCGGTGGGCGACCCCCAGGCCAGAAGGCGGTGAACCGGTCCCACGCGAAGATCTGGGCCCTCGTGGAGCAGGCCATCGCCACCCTCAAGTCCTGGAGGTTCCTCCGCAAACTGCGGTGCTCGACCACCCGGATCACCAGCCTCGTCCAGGCCGTCCTCACCCTCCATCTGACCAGCTCAGAGTGAAGATGGAAAAGGCTCAGTCCCGGCACCATGCTCAAGCCCACCAGACCCATCTGCGTGGCCACCGTGCTCGACACCGACACCGACACCGACGCCGACGCCGGTGCCCCGTCCGTCTCGGCTGCCGACGCGCCGACCGCCGCCGTCTCGGCCTCGTGGCGACGCTGGTGGTAGGTGGCCAGCAGCTTGTCGAAGCCCTTCAGCCCGCAGCCCTGCTGGCCCAGCTGCTCACTGACCGCCGCCATGGCCTCAACGGCACTGTGCACATCGTCATCGACAAGAGCGGTCACGGCACCGTAGTGATCGCGTGCCTTGGTGTCCCACTGCCTGACCAGCGAGGTCTTACCGGCCCCCGCGATCCCGTGCACGTGGAACAGAAACTCAAAGCCATCAGCGCCGGCCACCCGCTCCAGAATCGCCTGGAAGACACCCACCTCCTCACGTCGGCCCACAAAGTCCGATCCGCGCCGACGCCGGATGAACTCCGGCCGGGACACCCCACGCTCTGCCATCTCCCAACCCCCTCCACGTACTTGCCAGCATCATGCCCTCGCCATGCCACCCGCACTGCCGTTGCGCAGCTCCCGAGGCCACGGGCGCGGCAAGCGGGGCCGCTGGCCTTGTCCCGCGCCGGGCGGTCCCTCTTCCGGTGGCGTCCGGCGCAGGTCAGCGCCGTGACACGGGCTGCTATGACCAACCGGTCATATATGGCCGCTTTATGGACTGTTCGCAGTGTCGCTGTTGTCCGAGGCTCGCCACGGCGCCCTGCACCTGCCCGGCGCAGCTTTCACGGCTACCAGTCACGAGGAGACGCCTCATGAAATCCGCACGTCTGATCGCCGTCGGCGCGACGCTGACGCTCGCGGTACTCACCGCCGCCGCCCCGGTCCACGCCGATGCGCCGACGGCCGCGAGCATCCTGAAGTCCGGAGCGCAGAAAGGCATCGCCGACGGTTACCCGGGCGTGGTCGGCCAGGTCCGCTCCGGTGACAGCGCGCAGTATGTCTCGGCGGGAACCGGCAACACCGCCACGAAGGCGCCCGCCGATCCGCAAGCGCAGTTCCGGATGGGCAGCAACACCAAGGCGTTCATCGCGACCGTGCTGCTGCAGCTGGAGGCCGAGAACAAGCTCTCCCTAGACGACTCCGTCGCCCGGTGGCTTCCGGGCGCCGTCGATGCCAACGGCTACGACGGCAGCCGGATCTCCTTGAGGGAGCTGCTCAACCACACCTCGGGTCTCCCGGACTTCGTACACGACACGTCGTTCTACAACTCTTACGCCGCCAATCGCGAGCCCGACCGGGCCTGGCCGCCCCAGACCCTCGTGGACCTGGGCCTGGCTCTGCGGCGGCCCTCCTCCGAGCCGGGCGAGACGTGGGCCTACTCCAACACCAACTACGTTCTGGCCGGCATGGTGATCAAGGCGGTCACGGGCAACGACCCGGCGATCGAGGTCACCCGGCGGATCATCGAACCGCTCGGCCTGCGGCACACCGTCTTCCCCACCTCAGACCCCCTGCAAGGCAACTATCTGCACGGCTACGCGTACGGATGGCTCGGCACGGTGCTCACGGACGTCACGGTCTCCAACGTCCAGGCGATGGGCTCGGCAGGCGCGATGGTGTCGAACCTGGACGACCTTGCCACCTTCACCAGGGCGCTGCTCGACGGGCAACTGCTGCCGCCTGCGCAGGAGGCTGAGCTGAAGACCACGGTCCCCACCGGGAGCGCCGGCATCAGCTACGGGCTGGGCATCAGCCGGTTCCAGCTGTCGTGCGGCCGGTGGGTGTGGTCCCACAACGGGGCCGTGCTCGGCTACTTCAGCACGTGGTACGCCGACGACGACGGCAGCGAGCAGGTACTGGAAGCCAACACCGAATACCACCTTCAGGCACCAACCCGGGGCCAGACGGACACCGACAAGGGGATGAGGGACGCCTTCTGCGCGCTCTGACCGGCCGAACCGTTCGCCTGGCGCTGCCCGTCCGACAACCCGACTGTCCGTTCTCCCCGGCCGCCGCCAGGCTCCGGCACCCGTGCTCCGGCGCCGGTCCCCGCCACGCCGCTTGCGCAGCGCCGACTCGCGGGCGGCCCCCCAGCGCGGGGCGAGCTCTTCGAGTAACTCGCCGAAGTGTGCGCGGGAAACCCCGGACAGGGCAGGATGGGAACAGGCCGTACGGGCCCAGGCTTGCCTCATAACTCGCCCAACCTGTGCGGGCCTTCCCACGTCACGGGCCGACCAGTCGAATCCGTCGTCGCGCGCGACCGCGTTAGGGTCCTGGCATGACAGTCGAGCCGGCTCAGAGCACGGGCCCCGCGTTTCTGCCCAAGGCGGAGTTCGCCTTTCCCGGCCCCCTGCGCGACCGGCTTGTCGCGGCGATCCTCGACGGGTCCAAGACCGCGACCACCGCACTGCTCGCCCGGTACGAGCACGAGGGAGAGCCGCTGCCGTCCGTCGGCCGCCGTTCGGTCGTGGTCGACTCCGGCGATCGCCCGGTGGCGGTCATCGAGGTGACGGAGGTGCGCGTCGTGTCACTGGACGAAGTAGACCTCACCTACGCACTGGACGAAGGCGAGGGCTACACCACAGTCAGGGACTGGCGGGCTGAACACGAGCGCGAGCGGAGCTGCGACGTACGGCGTCCCGCGCTCCCAGGCGGGCTACGAGTGCTCTCAGCGTGCGCGTAGGTGAGCCGCGGGCGGGGAAGTGGCACTCCGCCTGCGCGGAATGTTCTCCGTGTGAGCAGACGTGAGTCGAGCGGAGTACTGGGGCGCCTAATCGTTCTTCGTCGGCCAGCGTCATGTCGAGAAGGGTGCGTTCCTGTTCAGTGCGGCCCTTTGCACTGGATCTCGCCGTTCGCCCACCCCGAGGGCTCCTGGTCGCTCACCGAACGCCCCGGCCGGCTGACCCTCAGGGCCACCGGCGCCACCCTCGACCGCCCCGGGTACACCCTCGTCGGCCGCCGCCGGCAGCACCACGACTGCCGCGTCACCGCCGTCGTCGAACCGGGCACGGGACGCGGCGGCCTCAGCGTGCGCCTGGACGAGGCCCACCACTACGACCTGGAGGTCGGCGACGGAGAGATCCGCGTCGTCGCCCGGATCGGTCCGCTGCGCCAGACCGTGGCCGCCCGGCCGGTCCCGCCCGGGCCGCTGACCCTCACCGTCGCGATCCGGACGTCCGGCCTCGTCTCCGCCTCGCCCGAACTCACCGACGGCGGCACCACCGGCCCCGACACCCTCGCCTTCCGGCTCGGCGAGCCCGACGCCCCGGACGCCGTGCTCCTCGCGGAACTGGACGGGCGCTACCTGTCCACCGAGGTCGCCGGCGGCTTCACCGGCCGCGTCATCGGCATGTACGCCACCGAGGGCGCCGTCGCCTTCGACTGGTTCGAGTACGTCCCGGACCCGGCACCCTCCGCCTGATCCGCCGGTACGGGCTCGATACCCCCGGGCCGCGTCACCGCGCGGGGACGCGGGAGCGTCCAAGGGCAGGGCCGGCCGTCGTGGCGCGCCCGACGGCCAGGACCTGGCCGAGACGGAGGACTTCCTGTGATCTGCGTGGCGCACGAGGGCACCGCCCGGGACCAAAGCGCCGCGAAACGAAGACCTGCCGCGACCGCCGTCCGGAAAACGAAAGGGCCGGTGTCACAGGGGTCGCGTGAGGGCCGGTGTCACAGGGGGGCGCGTCGTCATAGGGGGTGGCCGTGCGCGCGGGCTTCGGTGCGAGGAGGGAGCTGTAGGCGCAGCGGATGGCCTCCGGAGCGGCGCGTTCCCGCAGGGGAAGGTTGGTGGAAAGCTTGGGGCATGGGCTTGCGAGTGTGGCGGGTGTTCCGGCGTTCCTGGCAGCCGGGTCACGCGCCCGCGCTGGTGGTGATCCCCGTGGGGCTGATCATCGCGGTCTGCGTGGTGGACCTCGTAACTCCGCCGCACATTCACCTCGGTCCCCTGCTGGTGGCGGCACCTGCGATCACCGTGGCGTTCGCGGGCGCCCGCGTGACGGCGCTGATGGGGGCGCTCGCCGTGGCGGCGCAGGTGCTGATCGGTGTGCTGAGAGAGAGCTTGTCCTCCGCCAACATCCAGGCTCAGATCATCGCTCTGGTCGTCGTCTCGGCCGTCTGTGTCGGCATCTGCGTGGTGCGGGGCCGCAGTGAGCGCCAGCTGCACCGGGTGCGGTCCGTCGCGGAGGCAGCGCAGAGTGTGCTGCTGCAGCCACTGCCCGCCCGCGCCGGTCCGCTGCGGATCGCCGGGCTGTACATCCCCGCCGAGGAAGAAGCCGATCTGGGTGGAGATCTGTACGCGGCAGCGCGAACCGACCACCACAGCACCCGGCTCCTCATCGGTGATGTGCGCGGCAATGGCCTGTCCTCGATCAACAACGCCGCCCTGTTGCTCGGCGCCTTCCGCGCGGCCGCCCATCGGCAGGCCACCCTGACCCGCCTCGCCGTTCACCTGGACGCCGCGTTCCGCTGGGACACCAGTCAGTGGCGGTCGCGGTCGGAGGAGGACGCCGACGAGGACTTCGCCACCGCGATCCTGCTGGACATCCCCGACCACGAGCCGGTCGTCCACCTCGTCAACTGCGGCCACCCAGCGCCGCTGCTGCTGCGCGGCACTCACGTCACTCCCCTCACGCCGCAGGCGAGCCACCTCCCGATCGGGCTCGGCGGTGCCTTCGGTTTCGCCGACTACGACGTCCAGACGTTCCCGTTCGAGGTCGGCGACCTGCTTATTCTCTATACGGACGGCGTCATCGAGGCGCGCGACACCGGCGGGCGCTTCTACCCGTTCACCGAACGGGCGCCCGCGTGGGCGAAGGACGACCCCGACGAGCTCCTGCGCGCTCTCCACGACGACCTGCTGGCCCACGTCCACGGACACCTCGAAGACGACGCGGCCGCGGTCGCGATCCGCCGCCTGGCCCTCTGATCTCCGCATCGAGACCCATGCCGAGTTGCCGGGCGATGGACCGTTTGCTGTGGCCGGCGGCCAGGAGCGCGTGAACGATGGAGTGTTTGGCGCGCGTCCGCTCAGCGACTCGGTGCCCTGTCGGCCACGGCGATGACGCGGCGCCGATCGCCAACCGTCCCCGGCCAGTGCGCCGGGCTCGCCGCCGGTCCGCGCGAGGTCGCCGAGGCCGCCCAGGCCGCCGCCACCCTGGGCGCGACGGCCGCCGGACTGCTCCCCGCCCTGCGGGCAGCCGTCACCGACCCCGACGTCGCCGACCTCGGCCAACTCGCCGAGGCGGCCCTCCACTCCGCCGAAACCGGAGCGGACGTCTCCGGCGCCTGCGAGGCCCTCCAAGCCCTCGGTGCCACCGCCCTGAGCACCCACCAGCGCCTGCGCGTCGCCGAACTCGCCGAGCAGGACCGGCGCATCGTCGACTCAGGCGTCGCGAACAACATCATCCGCGAGGACGAGCGGCTGCGCGCCATCCTGACCGCCATCTGATCCCTGGGCCGGGGCGGACGAGTGATCGATCGCCGCCCCGGCCCGCCCCGGACAGCGTGCTGCCGGACGGATCCTGCCGCTGACTGTGCCGCCATCGCCGGGCCGGGAACCGACCTGCGGTGACCCACATGCGATGCATCGACTGACCGCGGGGAACCGTGGTACGCGTGTCGCGGGCTCGGCGTTCGGCGTGATTCGCGCAAAGTGACCTGACGGCTCTTGCGGGCGTCGTCCTCAGCCCGTGCAGCGAGGTAGTCGGCCCGGTCGGAGCCGTAGGACGACCACGACCAGGAGCCGGGCAGGCGCCGCCCCGAGCCTGCGCTGCCGGTGAGGCCTTCGGGAACCCCGGGAGGGCCCGCGACACCCGTGGTGCAGCCTTCCTCCATCGTTCAGGAATACCCCCGGGGGGTACAAGGTTGGTGCGGGATACCTGATCCGACAAGGGGAGGCCGACGATGGACCACACCGCACATCGGCAGCACGAGCACGTGCACCATGCTCACCATGGCGCCGGTACTTCGTGGCGCATGGCCGCGCAGGCGACGCTGCACTGCCTGACCGGCTGCGCGATCGGCGAAGTCCTCGGCATGGTGATCGGTACCGCCGCCGGGCTGCACAATACGGCCACCGTCGTCGTCTCGATCGCGCTGGCTTTCGTCTTCGGCTACGCGCTGACCATGCGGGGCGTGCTGCGCGCCGGGCTGCCGGTCCGCCAGGCACTGAAGGTCGCTCTGGCCGCGGACACGGTGTCCATCGTGGTGATGGAACTGATCGACAACACCGTCATGGTCGGGGTGCCCGGTGCCATGGACGCGGGACTGTCCCAGCCTCTGTTCTGGGTCTCGCTCGCCGGATCGCTCGCTCTGGCCTTCATCGTGACCACTCCGGTGAACCGGTGGATGATCGGCCGCGGCAAGGGACATGCCGTCGTGCACGCCTACCACTGACGGCCGCACCGTTCCCATCCGGCCCGGGCCGCTCCTGTTCGCCCTTGTCCTGGGTGGGTGGGTCGGCAAGGGCCGGAGGCTACGCGGGCACGACCAGTCTTGGTAAGCCGGCCCGGGGCGGGACCCTGCTCCACCCGCTCGGGACGGGCACTGTCGTACGGCTCTCCGGCCACTGAACGCCACCGTGCGGCCCACCTGCCCCGCCAAGGGCCGCTCCGGGTGGCTCTGCACATGGGCTACGTCCCCTGAACCATCCGATCCGTCCCGAAGGCGGTCGGCTTGTTCGCCAGGGCCGCGCCCAGTGGAGTGTGCTCGTAGCGGACGGTCCGGCCGGTGCGGGTGCGGGTGACGAGGCCGGCGTCGCGCAGCACCGCCAGGTGGCTTCCGACGGTGCCTAGGCTCAGGCCGAGTCGGGCGACCAGTTGGGTCGTTGTCGCGGGCACGCTCAACGCGCGCAGCACGTCCGCGCGGCGTGGGCCGACCAGTCGGCCCAGGGCCTCGCCGTCCGGTGTACGTGGCACTGGGCCGAGCAGGTCCGCGATGCCCCGGGCGGGGTAGACCAGGGCGTAGGGCCATGGCGGTTCGACGTAGCTGATCAGGGTGCCGTACACCGTGGGCATCAAGAGCAGGCCCTTGCCGGCCAGTTGGTGCCGGTGCCGTTCGGCGGGCGAGCCCGTGCGCACCTCGATGGTCCCGGCCTGCCCCTGGGAGCACCAGCTCACCCGCGGGTCGAGATCGGACAGTGCCGCCGCCCAGCCGTACATCGCGAGGTGCCCGGCGCGGCGAACCAGGTCACGCTCCAGCACCGTGCGCAGCCGCGGCCAGTCCGGTTCGACCAGCGCGTGCCAGCTCGCTTCGAGTGCGTCGGCGAGTCGGGTCACCACGTCCGGTGCGTCGAGGACGCGCTGCACGTGGCGTGGGGGCGTTGGTAGTCCCGCCAGGTTGCGGGCCAGTTCCAGGCGCGCACGGCGCAGGGACGTGGCGCGCACAGCGGCCAGCTCGGCGGCGAAGTCGCCATCGGGGCCCGACGGCGGCGGATGGATGAAGTCGGCGTTGTAGCGGCCGCGGCGGAACAGCGTCGTCAGCGCCCCGACCGCGGGCACCTGCCGGCGCAGCCGCTCGTACCGGGGCGCGATGCGCTCGGCCCACGGCCGGAGCGGGCCGGCGGCCTGCACGCCGGCTGCGACGCGCAGCGCCTGCATCGCCTCGCCCAGCGGCGAGATCGCGAAGCGGGTACGCGCCACGTCGACGGGTCCCACCTCGATGGCCAGCATGTTTTGCCTCCACACGAAAGCATAGTCACCGTGGCCGGGCTGCCGTGATGCTGTCCGCCATGACCACCACGCCCGTCGCGGCACGCCCGGCCACCTACCGCGAGGTGTTCGCTGTGGGCCAGTTCCGCGTGCTGTTCGGCAGCTACACGCTCTTCCTGATCGGCGAGACGGTGCGGATGCTCGCCCTGTCCGTGACCGTCTACGCGGCAACCGGATCGCCGCTGATGTCGGCGCTGGCGTATGCGGCAGGCTTCCTGCCCTATGCCCTGGGCGGCACGCTGCTGCTGGCCTTCGCCGACCGCTGGCCCCCGCGCACCGTCCTGATCGGCTACGAGATGCTGCGCACCGCGGTCAGCGTCCTGCTCGCCGCCGGTCTGCTGCCCGTACCGGCCATGCTGGCACTGGTGTTCGTCACGGGTTTGCCCAGCGCCGTCGCCTCCGCCTCACGCACCGCCCTTCTGCCCGACCTGCTGGACGGCGACCGCTACGTGCTCGGCCGTGCCGTCTTCTCCATGGCGGCCGGCGGCACGCAGGTGCTCGGCTTCGCCGCCGGCGGCATGCTGATCGCCGCTGTCGGCGCGTCAGGTGCGCTCTGGGTCACCGCCGCGACCTGCCTGGCCTCGGCAGGCCTGCTGCGACTGCGCCTGTCCCACCACCCACGCCGCCGCACCGGCGCCTCGGCCGGTATCAGCGAGACCTGGCAGGTGAACAGGGTGCTGCTGCGCCGGCCCGCGGTCCGGGCGCTGCTGCTGGCACAATGGCTCGCACCGGCGCTGGTGGTCGGCGCCGAGGGCGTGCTGGTTCCCTACGCCGCCCGGATCGGCGCGCCTGACACGGCCGGTCTGCTGTTCGCAGCGGTCGCCGCCGGGATGTTCACGGGCAACCTGGTCGTCGGCCGCCTGGTGCGCCCCGCGGCCCGGGAGCGTCTGGCCCGCCCCCTCGCGCTCGCGCTCGGACTGCCGCTGCTGGGGTTCGCGCTGCACCCGGCACCGGCATACGCCGCCATCCTGCTGGCCGTGTCCGGTTTCGGCGTCGCCTACCAGCTCGCACTGGCCCACAGGTTCCTCGACGCGGTGCCCGAGACCCAGCGCGGTCAAGCATTCGGCCTGCTGCTGACCGGCACGATGACGTTGCAGGGCCTGGCCACCGCAGCCGGAGGAGCGCTGGGCGAAGTCGCGGCCCCCGCGCTGGTCGTCACACTGGCCGGCGCGTCATCGGCCATCGCCGCTCTGATGTCCTGGCGAACGCTGTCTCCCAGGCCGGCCTGCGGGTGCAGCCGCAGCGTCTGAAGCGGACCGCAGGAGCTGGCGCGGCGCCGCACGGGTCGCCTCGCGCAGCGCGGCCGCCGCCAGGGTGGCGTCGCCCGGTTCGCAGTGGGCGGCCATGGCCCCCGAGCCTGCCGGACACGTCGCTGCCGTGGCATACGGCCCGGGCTCCGGACAGGTGAAGCGCTTCGAGGTCTTTCTCCTCGCGTTCCTTGTCGTCCTTCGCCGCCGCTGCTTCCACCTGCCCGAGGAGTCTGACGGTGGAGTGTGCTGCGGCGTCGGATGGTTGGGCCGGTTCTCGAAGTACCTCGGCTGCGTGGGCCAACGTAAGTTGCCCCTCCGGCCCGCCGTTCCCGCAGGACTGACAACGCCGCACCGTGGGCAGTTCGGGACTCCACGACGATGCCGTCCGGGGCTGCGCCGGCATCGTCGAGGAAGGTGTGCACCTGGCCGTCCGGGATGCTCACCCGCACTATTCGTCCGGGTATGACCTGCAGCGCAAGCAGTTCCTTCGACATCGTGGTTCTTTTTCTCGACCCTTCTCGACCCTTCTCGACCCTTCTCGGCCCGTCCGCGCTCCGCCCGCAGCGGAGCCGCGATCACTGCTGGTGATCGTCCACAGCCGGGGGCTCCGGCCAGCCGAGCGGCTCGAGGACGGAGCGGGTGCGCGCGTCGCGCAGTGCGACCAGGCGCTCATAGGCCGACTCGCCGGTGCCGTAGGCCTGTTCGACCGCGTCGAGGACCTCGCCCAGCCGGGCCGGGTCCGGGCTGCCGGTCTCGAAGGTCATCTGGGAGCCGACGTGCGCCAGCAGATGGCGCATCCCCTCGGGCCCACCGCCGAGGACACCGCTCTCGAACGGCCCGATCGTGGCCCAACGCAGACCCAGCGAGGCCCGGACCAGGTCATCGAGGTCCTTCACGCCGATCACGCCCTGCTGCACCAGGTAGAAGCACTGGTCGTTGAAGACCTTCTGCAGGCGGTTGCCGACGAAACCCGGGATCTCCTTCCTCAGCCGGATCGGCAGCTTGCCGAGCTCACGGTAGACCTCGACCGCCCGGTCGACCGTGCCAGCGGAGGTCCGCGGTCCCGGCACCACCTCCACCAGCGGCATCAGCTCCGGCGGGTTGAACGGGTGGCCGATCACGATCCGGTCCGCCGCGGCGTTGCCCTCGCCGATCGCCGACGGCAGCAGGGACGACGAGGACGACGCCAGCACCACGTCGTCACGGGTGTGCGCGGCCAAGGTGGCGAAGATCTGCTCCTTGGCCTCCATCCGCTCCGGCCCGGCTTCCTGCACGAAGTCCGCTCCGGTCACCGCGGCGGCCAGGTCGTCGGTCGCCGTCACCGGCAGACCCGCCAGCTCACGCGCCACCAGCTCCCCCAGGTCGGGCCTCGGGTCGCTGATGCGGACCTCCCAGCCGGCCGCGCCGAACAGGCGCGCCCAAGAGACACCGATGACGCCGCCGCCGACGATCGTCACGACTGCCACGCAAATCACCCCACGGAAATGACGGAGAGGAATCAGCTCGGGCCCGGCCCGCCGCCCGCTTCCCCTTCCATGAGAGGAGGCAGCGGCTGAAGGGGCCGCTCGGCTGAGCTGAGATCGGTCGAACAGGTACCGCGCTCCGGCGGGCTGTTCCAGGACCCAGTCGACACCCGGGGACATATGTCTGTCCAATATATGATTACGTCATGAGCAATATGGACGGCGATATCAACCTGTCCCGCCGACTGCTGGAGCAGTTCCTCGTCGTGGCGCAGGAGAGGCACTTCGGCCGGGCCGCCGAACAGCTCGGCATGAGCCAGCCGCCGCTCAGCCAGTCGATCCAGCGCCTGGAGCGGGCAGTGGGCGCGCGCCTGCTGGACCGCGGCCCGGGCGGCGTGCGGCTGACCGCGGCCGGGAAGGTGTTCGCCGCCGACGCACAGCGGCTGCTCGACCTGCAGACCGCCGCGGTCGCGCGTGCCCAGCGGGTCGCCGCCGGCCTGGAAGGGGATGTCCGGGTCGGATACGTCAGCCTGCTCAGCCACCTCTACCTCCCCACGATGCTGCGCGCGGCGGCCCAGCAACTGCCCGGCCTCCGGGTGCACCTCCAGCACGGCTCCTCGGGAGGCGTGGTCGACCTGGTCCGCACCGGGGCGCTCGACCTCGGCTTCCTGCGCGACCCGGCGCGGCTCTCCGACGATCTCGTCAACAGGGTCATCGCCACCGAGCGGATCGGCGCCGCGGTGCCGCACGGTCACCGGCTGGCCGACTCCGACGAGATCGACCTGGCGGAACTGCGGGACGAGGACTTCGTGCTCCCCGACCCGACCGCACTGCCCGTCATCGCCGAGCAACTCCAACTCGCTTGCCGCCAGAGCGGATTCAGCCCCCGAGGAGTGGCGGTCGCCGACGATCTCAGCGGCCTGTTCAGCTACGTCGCCGCGGGTCTGTGCGTGAGCCTGCTGCCCGACGGCCTGCAGGACCTCGCCGTCGCCGGCGTGAGCTTCATCCCGCTCCGGGGACACGCGGACTATCTGGACACCACCGTGTACGCCGTCCACCGCCCCGACGCCGACCCGGCGGTGATCCGCCTGGTGGAGATGATCACCAGCCTCCGCCCCGGAAGCCTGTGAGCCTTCCCCCTCTCCATCGGCCTCGGGTGAGCCATCCCGCTCCACGACGCCGGGGCGGACGGCCGCGCGACCGGACCGAGGCCGGCGTAGGGCCCCGCTTGCACGCCGTCCTGCTCACCGTCTGTGCCGGCTACCGAGACACCCGCCACCACCGGGCGGCCGACCCGTCTCGTCCCGCTGACCTGCCTTGAACTCGTACGCCTCCCACGGCCCTTCGTCCTGCCGCCACCCACCCGTGACCGCGAGCACGCGTTCCGCCGGACCGCTCGGCGCCGACGCCGTCAGGCCACCGTGCAAGCCTGCCACCGGTGGTCGGCTCGGCGAACGGGGTCACCGTCGCGCGTCGGCTTGTGCGCGGGCGCGCTCGATGTCGGGGACGTGGCTCTCGGCCCATTCCCGGACGGCACGTAGCGGTGTCAGCAGTGACCGGCCGAGGTCGGTGAGGGCGTATTCGACATGCGGGGGATGCGCGGGAATCTCGGTGCGGGAGATCAGGCCGTCGTACTCCATCGCGCGAAGCGTCTCGGTGAGCGCCTTCGGTGTGATCCCCCGGATGTGCGCCTTGAGTTCGGTGAATCGCATCGGCCTGTTGTCCAGCGCGTTGACGATGAACACCGTCCAGCGTGCCCCGATCCGGTGCAGAACGGTGCGACTGGGACAGGTCGCGGCCATGATGTTGTAGGCCTTACCCATGCACGACTCCCGGTAGCGTTGTAGATACTGGTATAGAATTTATACCTTCCGGGTTGTGTCTATTTCCGATTGCACGGTCCGTCCCTCGATAGCTCGGCACGGCCGTTTCGTCGCAGCGATCGTCATCGACTCGCTCGGCACCGGTGTCTTCGTCCCCGTTTCGATGCTGTATTTCCTGGCCGCGACGTCGCTGACGCTGGTGCAGATAGGCGCGGCACTGACGACGGCCGGGCTGCTGGCGCTCCCAGCGGGACCTCTGGTCGGAGGACTGGTCGACCGGTACGGCGCCAAGCCGGTGCTGCAGGCGGCGAACCTGGCCCAGGCGCTCGGCTTCGCCGGGTATCTCGTCGTGGGCCAGACATGGCAGATCGCCATCTGCGCCTGGTTGAACAGCGCCGGGCGGGCAGTGTTCTTCAGCTGCTACGGCGTGACCGTCACGGCGCTGGCCGCGCCCGGCCAACGCGAGCGCTGGTTCGGTCTTCTGGGCTCGGTACGCAACCTCGGCTACGCACTCGGCGGGCTCCTCTCCGCCGTCGCCGTCACCATCGGCACGCACGGCGCCTACGCCGCGATCGTGGTCGTCAACGCCTTGTCCTATGTCGCCGCGTTCGTTCTGATGCGGGCCGTGCCGAATGTCCGTCCCGAGGCGGGCCAGGACGCTGCCGGCGGCTGGGGGCGCGTGCTCCGGGACCGGCGGTACCTGTCACTGGTCGCGCATCAACTGTGTTTCGCGATCTCGTTGTTCGTCCTCAACATCGCGATCCCGGTCTACGCCGTGGACGTGCTGAAACTGCCTGGCTGGACCGCCGGCGCGGTCTTCACGCTCAACACGCTGATGGTCGGCTTCGGGCAGGGCATCGTCGTCGGGTGGCTCGGCGGGCGGATCCGCAGCCGCGTCCTCGTCGCCGGACACGCCTGCTTCGCGGTCGGCTACCTCCTCTTCCTCGCCGCCGTCCGCGTGCCTGCGCCCGCACTCGCGGTCGGCGTCGTGTTGCTCGGCGCGGGCAGTTACACCTTCGGTGAAATCCTCGGCGGCCCCATCACGTCGACGGTCGCCGCGGAGAGCGCCCCAGACGCTCTCCGCGGCCGGTACTTGGCCCTCAACCAGCTCGCCGTGACTGTCGCGGGAGCGGTCGCCCCGGCCGCGCTCTCCGGGTTGCTGTCCAACGGGCCGGCCTCGGTCTGGCTGCCCCTGGTAGGCGTCAGTGTCCTCGGAGCCGCGCTCGCCACCACGATCGGCAAAGTGGTGCCGGCGGCGCAGAGCCGCATCGGAGGTGTCTGACCGGCGGATCTCCCTGCGTGGTCCGCGGCCGCAGCAGGCCTCACGCCCATCGCCGCCCCGAACGCCTTCGCCCACGCCTGCCCGGTTCTCCGGCCTCCACGGCCCCCGTCGTGCCGGCGGCTTCGGTCAGGCCTGGAAGGTGAAGATCCCCGGGTTGACCGCAAGGTGGTGGTCAAGGCACTCGCCGGTGACGGCGGCGCGACCATGACCGGCGTAAAACGCCGGTTCATCGCACTCGCCCGCGCGCCTTCAGCGGCACCGTCGGCAGCTCCGGCGCAGGCAGCGGAGCCCCGTCGTACCCCTTCACCCTCTCCGAGTCCCGACCCACTCGTCCAGTCCTCGCGGGCCTGTTCGATCTCTTCCTGGGTGCGGGCGACGAAGTTCCACCGCATATCGCACTACGCCGCTGTTTCTGCAGGTCAACGACCTGCGCGACCGCTGAGCCGGCCCGGGCGAGGTGCGCATCGAGGGCCTGGCCCACGCCGACGGCCTCCAGCTGGCGCAGGGTGTCGGCGACGTCCTCGTGGTCGTCGGTGAGGAACTGCGCGGCGAAGTCGATGATGGCGCGGGCGATGCCCTCCACCGCGTCCGGCCCGGCCCGCGCCCAGTTCCGCAGCGAGGTCACGAAGACGCGCCCCAGGGCCTCCAGGGCGAAGGTGTCCTCGCACGGCTCGCCCGTGTCCGCGCCGGGCAGCGCGGTGACCGGGACGACGATCCGGGTGGCGACGTCGGCGATTAGTTCGGTATTCGCGGTTCGGTGCCGGCGAACTCGCGGGCGGCGCCGGTGTCGTCGGCCTGGACGGCACCAGTCGCGGCGTGCGCGTCCGTGCCTGCGGAACGGACGCTGTTTCGTTCCATGTCAGGCGAGGTGAGGGACTTCGCAGAGTGGCGAGTTGCCAGATGGCGACCTATCTGTCGATCCGCGAGAGTCCCGAATTCGAGCTGTCGGCGCGTACGAGTGACGGCCGACATAAGCCCAGGGACCCTGTTGCCGCGGTGGTACGTGCTCGTGCCGGTGAAGTTCAACTCGACCGCCCCGGCGTGTGATTGTGCCGCTCACCGGTTCGGGAATGCGGCCGATCGCCCGGAGCGTGTCCGGCCGCATCCCCCGGACACGACGGGCGTGGACAGAGCGGCGCGGCTCGATCACCCGGGGCTCCCCGACAGGGCCGTGCAACGGGGGCGGGGCGGGGCCGCCGGAACGCGTCGGCGACCCCGCGGGCCGTCTTCCCGCCTGTCTCTGCCTGGATCAGCGGCACAGCGCCGTGTCGACGGCGGCCTCCACCCGCTGGGAGGCCGCATCCGTCGGGGTGGTGGTCACCGCGACGTCGGCGGCACGTCCGTCCTCTGTGACGCCTCCTCGTGTCCGGTATCCCAGGGCGGTTCCGCCGTGGCCCCAGTAGACGCCGCCGCATGACAGCGGCGTGCTGGTCAGGCCCAGTCCGTAGCGGACGCCGGGGCCGCGTGCCTCTGCGGGGACGGTGGTGCGCATCTGGGTGAGCTGGGCCGGGGGAAGGAGCTTGCCGCCGAGGAGGGCGGTGTAGAAGCGGTTGAGGTCGCTGTTGGTGGAAACCAGAGCACCCGCAGACCACGCCATGGACATGTCCATGGCGGTGTAGTCGATCAGAGGTCCGTCGTCCGTTTCCCGTTCATAGCCCTTGGGGTGGGGTTCACGGATGGTCGTCTCTCCGGGAGTGGGGAAGTAGGTGTGGCGCAGTCCGATGCGGTCGATGATGCGCCGCTTGATCTCCTCGCCCACAGGGCGGCCGGTGACCTTCTGGATGATCAGGCCCGCGACCAGGTAGTTCGTGTTGCTGTACTCCCACTTCGCGCCCGGGGAGAAGTGGGCCTTCTGCGCGAGGGCGCCGTCGATCAGGTCGCGTGGTTCGAAGTACCGGTACCGGACGGCGGGAAAGTCCGCGAAGACGGGGGACTCCAGGTATTCGGGCAGGCCGCTGGTGTGCTGGAGGAGTTGGCGGATGGTGATGTGGCGTCCGTCGATGCCTTCGCCGCGCAGCAGGCCGGGCAGGTAGGTGTCGACGGGGGCGTCGAGGGCGATCTTCTTCTCGGCGACCAGTTGCAGGGCGACGACGGCCGTGAAGGCCTTGGTGTTGCTGCCGGCCCGTACCTGGCCGTCCTTGGGTACCTTCGCCCCGGTCTTGAGGTCGCCGACGCCTGCGGTGTAGTGACGTATGCGGCCCTTGCGGTCCGTGACGCTCGCCGACGCGGAGGGTATCCGGTCGTCGGCCACCAGGGCGTTGAGGCTGCTTTGGACGGTGTCCGGCTTGGCGGCGGAGGCCGCGGGCGGGAACAGTGCGCCGGTGGTCATGACGGCCGCGGTGAGCACGGTCACGGCCAGCAGGGTCTTACGTCGGCCGCCTCGCGAAAGAGCGGAACGGAACCTCGGCGATACACGTGCGGGCATGGAACAACTCCTGTCGTGACAGTGGAGAGCAAGCGAAGAGGGAGTCGGGTGCGCGCCCTCGGTGACGGCGGCCTGGCGAACGCTCGTGAGCACGGGCCCGCCGGGGTGTGGGTCGCCGCTCGCGGGAGCGGCGACCCACACCGTCAAGCGCCGATGGCGGCAGGGGCCCGCCCACCGGCCCGACCCGCCCTCATCGGGCGTCTGCGGCCGCGGCGCGGGAGCGGCGGCCTTGTCGGGTCAGTGCGGCTTTCAGCGGCACAGGGTCGTTTCGACGGCGGTCTGCGCGTGCTGTTCGGTGGCGCTGTCGCCCGGCATGGCGGTCAGTGCGATGTTGACCGCACGACCGTCCTCCGTGACACCTCCCAAGGTGGCGTATCCCGGAATGGTGCCGCCATGGCCCCAGTAGACGCCGCCGCACGGCAACGGCGTGCTCATCAGGCCCAGTCCATAACGGACACCCGGGGCGCCTGCGGGAACGGTGGTGCGCATCTGAGCGAGCTGGGCCGGGGGAAGGAGCTTGCCGTCGAGGAGGGCGGTGTAGAAGCGGTTGAGGTCGCTGTTGGTGGAGAGCATCGCACCCGCGGCCCAGCCCCAGGACGGGTCGAGTTCGGTGACATCGCGCCAGGGCGAGTCGGCCGTGTCCCGGTGGTAGCCCTTGGCGTGGGGTTCACGGATGGTCGTCTCTCCGGGAGTGGGGAAGTAGGTGTGGCGCAGTCCGATGCGGTTGACGACGCGCCGGTTGATCTCCTCGCCCAGCGGGCGGCCGGTGACCTTCTGGATGATCAGGCCCGCGACCAGGTAGTTCGTGTTGTTGTACTCCCATTTCGCGCCCGGGGAGAAGTGGGCCTTCTGTGCGAGTGCGCTGTCGAGGAGCTCGCGCGGCTCGTAGTACCTCTGTGGATCCTTGAGGATCGCGCCCTTGTCCAGGTATTCGGGCAGGCCGCTGGTGTGCTGGAGGAGTTGGCGGATGGTGATGTGGCGTCCGTCGATGCCTTCGCCGCGCAGCAGGCCGGGCAGGTAGGTGTCGACGGGGGCGTCGAGGGCGATCTTCTTCTCGGCGACCAGTTGCAGGGCGACGACGGCCGTGAAGGCCTTGGTGTTGCTGCCGGCCCGTACCTGGCCGTCCTTGGGTACCTTCGCCCCGGTCTTGAGGTCGCCGACGCCTGCGGTGTAGTGACGTATGCGGCCCTTGCGGTCCGTGACGCTCGCCGACGCGGAGGGTATCCGGTCGTCGGCCACCAGGGCGTTGAGGCTGCTTTGGACGGTGTCCGGCTTGGCGGCGGAGGCCGCGGGCGGGAACAGTGCGCCGGTGGTCATGACGGCCGCGGTGAGCACGGTCACGGCCAGCAGGGTCTTACGTCGGCCGCCTCGCGAAAGAGCGGAACGGAACCTCGGCGATACACGTGCGGGCATGGAACAACTCCTGTCGGGAGGGAACAACATCAGTGGGTCAGGGAGAAGTGGTCGTGGTGTGACGGGCCTGCCGGTGGCTCGGCCTGTTGGTCGCGGCGCAGGAAGGAACGGCCCTCCTCCCGTGCTCCCCGCTCGAGGACGGGGAGCACGGGAGAGGCGGGACCCCGTTCCGCTACGTGATGCGAGGAGACTTTCGGCGGTGCAGCAGCCGGCGGGCGGGCAGCATGACGGCTGCCGTGCCGGAGAGGAACACCGTGCCGAGTACGGCCGCGCAGACCGAGGGGGACACCGACAGCGCGGACAGACCGGTCACCGCGCCGCCGAAGGTCAGCAGCGTCACCGCCGCGACCAGGGAGCCGACGACGGCCCCCGTACCGAGGACGAGGCAGGTCTCCAGCCGCAGCATGGCCAGAACCTGGCCCCGGGTTGCGCCGATGAGCCGGAGCAGAGCCAGTTCACGACGGCGCGACGCGGTGGCGATGGCCAGTGTGGTCGTGACGCCGATCAGGGTGAACAGGGAGATCGCCGCGACCGCGATCAGCCCGGGCACGCTTTCCTGGCGGGCTTTCTCGGTGAGAGCCGCACTGTACTGTCCGGCGGACGTGGCACGGGTCCCGGGGAAGCGGTCGAGCACCGGTCGCAGATCGGCTTCTCCCTTCACCAGGAGGTAGTCGTCGTGGCCCGCGTCGGTGACGTGGCCGGCGACCACATCGTGAGGCAGCAGGACATCCCCGAAACCCTGGCCCCGGTGGTAGACGGCTACCACCTCGGGGTGGATCCGGGTCCCGTCGCCGAGCCAGAGAGACACGGTCGAACCGACATCGGCCGGGCCGGCGACGTTCGAACTGAGCGCGACCGTGTTCTTGCCGCGCAGGCCCTTCATCGAGCCCGCCTTCACGCCCGGGTCCAGGTTCGACAGCGCGCCCTGCAGCCCTTGGGCGGGCAGGGACTGGAGCTGGTCCGCGACCGACATCACCACGAGGGTGCGCTTCACCGCGGTCACGGTGCCCGGCCCGGCCGTCTTCTTCACTTCCTGGTACATGGCCCGGGGTACGCCCGGCCCGTCCGAGACGAGGACGTGGTCCGCGCGCAACCCCGCAGCCGCCTGTGTCCGAGTGGCGTTGACCGCGGTGGTCTGCACGAACAGCTGGCTGGCGCCGAAGGAGAGCGCGAGCGCGATCGGCGTGATGACCGATGCGAGTCGCACGGCCGCGGCTGTCGCCGTGTCGGTGGCAAGCCGCCCCGAGACCGGGGACAGCAGACGCATGATCGGTCCGAGGACGACGATGCCCGCTCGGGCGATCCAGGGGCCCAGCAGAGCCGCGGCCCAGATGAGGGAGAGCACGAGTCCGCCCATGGCCGCGGTCGCCACCTGCCCGCCGAACGCGAACGCGGTGGCGGCCGAACCGAGACCGACGACCAGGAACACCAGGCCGGTGACCATGCGCCAGCGCGGTAGCCGGGTCGGTTCGGTGGAGGTCTCGCTCAAGGCCTTGGCCGGCCGGATCCCGGAGACGCGTCGGGCCGCGAGCCAGGCGGAACCGACTGCGGTGAGGACCGCGAGCACCAGGGCACCGATGACGGGCAATGGTCCCAGAGCGAGCCCCAACCCCGGAGGCAGGGCGCCCTGTTCGGCCATGAAGCGGTGCAGCAGAGTGCCGAGCCCCAGCGACAGCAGACCGCCCAGGAGCGAAGCCGGTACCGCGACCTTGAGTGTCTCGCGGACGATCACCCGGCGGACCTGCCGGGGGGTGGCACCGATGGCGCGCAGGACGGCGAGCTCGCGGGTCCGGTCCCGTACGGACACGTCCAGGAGACCGGTCACGATCAGCAGCACCACCAGGAGGGCGACACCGCCGATCGACGCACAGATGCCGATCAGGTCGAGTCGTGCCGCCGCCACCTCCGGGTTCTCGACGTCGCCGCGGTCCGCGCCGGTCGCGACGACGAGACCGGGGGCGGCTGCCCGCAGCGACGGGGCGGATGTCTCCTTCGTGCCGAGCACGACCAGCGCGTCCGCGTGCCCGGGGCGGCCGCTGAGAGCCTGTGCCGTGCGCTGGCCGAACCAGACGTCGTGGCCCGCGGCGGACCGGCCGGCCACCAGACCGGTGACCCGGTAGGGCTCCGGCGCCCCGCCGCCGGCCTGCAGGCGGATGGTGTCACCGACGGCCCTGCCGCTGCCGGAGTCCACCGCGACCTCGTGTTCCGCCCGCGGGGCCCGGCCGGCGCGCAATGCGACAGCGGTGAGTGCGGTCGCGTCCCAGCCGCGGCCGGTCCGCACGGCCCCGTCGGCGGTGACCACCGGCAAGGAGACGTCCGCGACCACCTCGGTGACGCCCGGTACTTTGCGTACCCGGTCCGCCACCGATACCGGTACCCGGGCCCGTTCCACCAGTGGCCTGGCATCGGTCTGGTCGTCCCGGACGGTTTCGACGCGCTGGCTCGCGGCGACGACGGCCACGGCGCGCTCATAGCGGTCGACCGATCCGTGCGCCCGTAGCGCGGACTCCAGCAGGACCCCGAACGCGCCCGTCAACGCGGCCGCGCACAACAGTGCCGCCGCCACTCCGGCGGCGATCCCACGCCTCACAGCGTGCCCCAACGGGCCAGGACGGCTGCGGTGGAGGGAGCCGTGAGCTCGTCGACGACGCTGCCCCCGCTCAGGAAGACGACGCTGTCGGCCCAGGCCGCCGCCATCGGGTCGTGAGTGACCAGCACGACCGTCTGCCCCATCTCGTCGACCGCGTCGCGCAGCAGTTTCAGGACGTGCTCGGCCGACTTCGGATCGAGCGCGGCGGTCGGCTCGTCGGCGAAGACGATCTCCGGGCGGGTGACAAGCGCCCGGGCGACCGCCACACGCTGCTGCTGGCCGCCGGACAGAAGTGCCGGAAGCCGGTCCAAGTGGTCGGCCATCCCCACCCGGTGGACGACTTCGTCCAGCCAACGCCTGTCCACCTGGCGGCCGCCGAGCGACAGCGGGAGGGTGATGTTGCGCTCGACATCCATCGAGGGCATCAGGTTGTAGCCCTGGAAGACGAACCCGATCCGTTCACGGCGCAGCCGGGTCAACTGCGTCTCGCCGAGCCCGCCCATGTCCAGATCCCCGAGCCGCACCGTTCCGCTGCTGGGCCGGTCGAGGCCGGAGGCGCAGTGAAGGAAGGTGCTCTTGCCCGATCCGGACGGCCCCATGATCGCTGTGAGACTGCCCTTGCGGAACCCCCAGCTGACCCGGTCCAGCGCGGTCACCTCGCCGTAGGACCGGGTGACCTCCTCCAGTGACACGGCGAACGGTGTGGCCCGGGTCGTCGTCATCGGTTGCATGATGGGTCCTTCGGTTCCCTCGATCGGTCAGAACGAGTACCGAAAGTAATCGCGCAAACCGGGCGGACGGCAGCGGTCTCTCTCCCGAACCGGGGGTGTAGCAGGCTCCACCTGCCAGGTGTAGCGCACACCTGTGACAAGGGAAGACGCGTGAAGTACCGTCTTGCTCCATGGACCTGAAGGCAAGAGCACTCCACAGCCTACGATCCACGCGATACCTGCTGGGTGGCCTGACTACCGCGCTGCCTTCGCTGGCCGGTTACTGCCTGTTGCCGCTGGTCTGCTTCGCATCGCTCTTCGCGCCGATCCTGCCGTGGGCGGTCCAGCCGTTGCGCGCCTTGACCGATGCCGAACGCCGACGCGCCGAACGCATTCTCGGCCGCCCCGTGCGCCGGCCCTACCCGGTGCCCGAAGGCAATGCCTACCAGCGCACGCTCCAACTGCTGCGGTTCCCGGGTACCCGCAAGGACGTGACATGGATGCTGGTTCACGGCACCGTGGGGCTCGTCCTTCCCGTCCTCGTCCTGGGAGTGCTGTTCAGTCTGCTGCTGACGATCTCCATTCCGCTGTGGTGGTGGACCCTTCCCGGCGGAACCCTCACCCTCCTCGCGGCGCCCCTCACCACCTGGATGCAGGCGATCGTCCTGTCCGCGGTGTGTGCCTGGGTCCTGAGCGTCCTCTTCTTCTGGCTGGCCCCCGCCGCCGTGAAGCTGGAGACGTGGATCGCCGAGATCTTGCTCGGCACCTGGACCGGCGCCGGCCGGCGGATCGAGGAACTGACCGCCTCGCGCGCGGGAGCCCTCCAGGCCCACGAGGCGGAACTCCGCCGGATCGAGCGCGACCTCCACGACGGCACCCAGGCACAACTCGTGGCGGTGGCCATGCGTCTGGCCCTGGCCGACCGTCGCTTCGACAAGGACCCCCAGAGTTCCAGGAAAATGGTGCTCGAGGCTAGGACCACCGTGGACGAAGCACTTGTCCAACTGCGCACCGTCATCCGCGGCATCCACCCGCCGATCCTCTCCGACCGGGGACTGAACGGAGCCATCCGCTCCTTGGCCGCAGGCCGGCCGATTCCCACCACCCTGGATCTGCCTGAGACCGACCGCCGTCCCCCCGCCGCCGTCGAGGCGGCCGCCTACTTCGTCGTCGCCGAGGCGCTGACCAACATCGCCCGGCACAGCAACGCGAGCCGTGCTCAGGTGTCGCTCCGGTACGACGGTCCCATGCTGTGCGTCGTCGTGCGGGACGACGGGTGCGGCGGGGCCGCACCCGGCTCCGCCTCGGGCAGCGGACTTGCCGGGATACGTCGACGGGTCGCCGCCCTGGACGGTACAACGAGGATCGACAGCCCTGTCGGTTCCGGAACGACAATTGAGGTGGTACTGCCGTGCGGATCGTGATCGCGGAGGACAACGTCCTTCTCCGCGAAGGGCTGATTCTGCTCCTGGAGGACGTCGGGCATGAGATCGTGGCCGTCGTGGGAAGCGGGCCCGAGATTGTCCCCGCCCTGCTGGAACACCGGCCGGACGTGGCCGTGCTGGACGTCCGGCTACCGCCCGGATTCCGCGACGAGGGGCTGCGTGCCGCCATAGAGGCCCGCAAACTCATTCCCGGCCTGCCGCTCCTGGTGCTCTCCCAGTACGTCGAGGAGAGCTACGCCGCCGAACTGCTCGGACAGGGCGCCTCGGGGATCGGCTACCTGCTCAAGGACCGTGTGGGCCATATCGAAGAATTCCAGGACGCGCTGGAGCGCATCGCCGCGGGCGGAACGGCGCTGGACCCCGAGGTCGTCTCCCAGCTGATGAGCCGAAAGGACCCGCTCGACACGCTGTCCCCCCGGGAACGGGAAGTCCTCGGGTTGATGGCGCAGGGACTGGACAACCCCACGATCGCCGCGACCCTGTTCATCACCGAACGTTCCGTCAGCAAGCACATCGGCAGCATCCTCGCCAAGCTGAATCTGCCGCCGAGCGACAGCGGCAGCCGCCGGGTCCGCGCGGTGCTCGCCTACCTGAACGCCTGACCTGCGTCGCGCACGGGTGTAGCTGGCTACACCTCAGGTCCGGGAGGTCGGTCCGATGTGCCGACCGGGGGCGCAGGGAGAGGGTGGACGGCGTAAGAGATCCCAACCCGGCCGCCCATCCGGCCGCCGGGGCGCACAACAGGAGGAACCCCTGGTGAAGCCCGTGCTCTGGCTGCTGCTCTTCGTCTCCACGGTGGCGGCGGTCTACGTCAGCACCTTCGCCCACTACACCGGCACCATGAGGGTCCTGGCCGGAGTCGGTACCGGCGTCGTCTTCGTCGGATCGGCGCTGGGACTGTGGCTCACCAGCGCCAAGAAGTGACCTGTAACGGCGAGAGCACCTGAGGAGGGGGTGTCCGGCAGCGAGCCGGACACCCCCTCCTCATGCGTGACGCGGGAAGCGGACACCACCTCCTGGCCCAGGTCGGCGTTGAGCTCTCGCCGACCAGACCCGCCCGGCCAAGCGCACCGAGCTGCTGTCGCTGACCGAGGTGCGGACGCGATGGCGCACCTCCGCGATCCGGGCGTTCGGCGCCTGCACCGTCTACCGGCTCGCGGAGCGGGCGCGGGCGGCGGCCGCGGCGGTGTGGGCACGGGTGCGGCCGGTGGTCGACATCGCCCTGGCCGCCGTGGACACCGTCGCCGTGGTCTACGCGATGCACGGCACCTTCGCACGCCACCACCTGCTCGCCGAAGCCCGCCGCCACCTCGCCTACGCCCTGCGCGGCCGCCCCCACCAGCCCGGCCTGGACGAACGGATCGTGCAGGCGGCCGTCGACGGCCACACCCGCCCCGTCGGGCGCGGCCGGAGGATGACCGCCGACCTGCGCGCCCTGTACGCGAACGACACCGAGGACCAGGCCGTGCTGCACCCGCTGACCCACAGCCGCACGGCAACCCGGTACGAGCGGACCCGTCTCGCCGCCGACGCTCTGACCGCCCGGGTCCGCGCCGCGCGGCGAGCGGAGCGCCTGGGCTCCCGCCCCGGACCGTACGTCGTCGCCGTGCCAGCCGCCTCGAGGTCGCACCCCCGGCCGTTCCGCGACGGCCCGAAGGACGGCCGCCTCCGGAAGCGGAGGCCGGAGTCGACGCGGTGGAGCAGACCCGCCAGAGCGTCCAGCGAGCGGCTGGGCCGCCGCCGCTGGGTGATCGAGCGCACGATGTCGTGGCTGACCGGCTACCGACGTCTCAACCACCGCTACGTGCGTCAGCCAGGCAACCACCTGGCCTTCCTCGGACTCGCAGCCACCCTCTGCTGCTACAAGCGACTCCTGAAGCTGTTTGGTTCCCACAACTGCCCGAGCGGCCGGCCTACGACGACTGGCCCCGAAGGCTGATCGGCTCCGGGGGCGGCATCAGCCGACAAAGCGACGCAGATGATCTCTCCGCCGGCCGCGCTCCAAGGAGCGATCACACCGCTTCACCATGTGCTGATGACTCGTCAGAGAGAACGTCTCGAACGCCTTGGCCCACAAGTCACAGTTTCCCCAGGTCAACGCACCCTTCCGCGCGGTTTCAGCGGTACCTCCGGCAGCTGTGGTGCGCGCAGCGGAGCCCCGTCGTACCCCTTCACCTCTCCGAATCCCGACCCACTCGTCCAGTCCTCGCGGGCCTGTTCGATCTCTTCCTGGGTGCGGGCGACGAAGTTCCACCACATATCGAATTCCGTCGCTGTTTTCGCAGGTCAACGGCCTGCGCGACTGCTCCTGGTCAGCAAAAGGTCAGCATCAGTCGCGAGGAGTCGGTCGGCCGTGGCGCGGGATTCGTTGGTTCGGGGGATGGGCTCGTTCTTCAAGGAGTGCGAGCACCCGCGGTCTCGGTGGTCAAAATGCTCCCACCCCTACAAGATCCGGTACCGGTCGGCGGCCGGCAAGCAGGTGGAGGAGTCGGGGTTCGCTGACCGCGACAAGGCCATTGGGCGTTTGACGGAGATCTACAACGAGAAGAAGGCGGGACCGCGGTCTCGGTCGAAGGCGGAGCGCATCCAGAAGTACGGGTCGATGAGGTTCGAGGAGTACGTCGAGGAGTGGAAGGCCGGGCAACGGCACCTGGCTGCCGCGTCGGTGCGACACCTCGACTCCCTCCTGGAGCACCATCTCTATCCGGCGCTCGCCAGCCGACGGATGCACTCCTTCGACCACAAGGTGGTTGACGGCTTCATCCGCCTCATGGAACGCAACGGTGCGGGTCTGGCCACCCAGGCCAACGCCTTCGACAAACTGCGCGCGATCCTTCTCGATGCACACCGGCTCGGTGTCTTCACCGACAACCCGGTGGCCGGCGTCAAGCCGCCACAGTACGACCCCAAGCGAGCCGTGATCCCGTCTCCCGAACAACTTCGTGCGATACGCACCGCAGGTGATCACGCGCTCATGCTGATCGTCGACCTGATGAGCGGCTGTGGCCTCCGCAACGGCGAGGCGGCGGCGGTGAACGTCAACAACATCGTGGCTGACGACGTGTATCGCGTCACCGAGCAGGTCGTCATGTCCACTCGTCAGTACGGCCCTCTCAAGCATCGGAAGGCGGGGGAGTACCGCGATGTTCCGCTACCCGCTCGGGTCAGGGAGACCATCGAATGGTATGCCGAGATGTACGGCACGATCGATGGCTACTTGCTGCGTCAGCCGACCGACCCCAGCAAGCCGTATCCGCACTGGGGTATGGACAACCAATGGCGACGGATCAGGGCGTCCGGCAAGGTGGACATCCCCGAGGGGATGGTGCTCTATGGGAACCGCCACTTCTTCGCGTCGAACTGCCTGAGCAACGGCATTCCGATCACCGACGTGGCTGAGTGGATGGGGCACAAGAGTCTCGACGTCACGTTCAAGATCTACCGACACCTCATGCCCGGATCGATCAACAAGGCGGCGAGAGTCCTCAACCTCAATCTTGCTGCATTGAGCCAGGGGGCGCGGTTGTCGACCTCGGACGCCGCGCGATCGCGGTAACCTCGTCGGCACCTCCGGCCATTGACACCATCAGCGGCACTGGACGGCTTGGCCACTGCGTCGAGCCTCTCGGCCACGCCTGCCGCCTGGGCCCCAGGCGTGGCCGAACCTGTGATGCAAGCGCTTCATGGAGCCTCCGCAGCGCAACGAGCGCTTGGCTGCTCTGGGTGTTCGGGACCGAGCGGCGAGAGCGCCAGGCCGTTGCGGTCGCGGATCAGTCGGATCGCTGGTCCGCTCCTGCCGGGGTTGGCTGCTACGAAGCGAGCCCCAGGTTGAGGACTTTCGAGGCTGCGCTGACCGAGCCGGGCATAAGGTGCCGATAGATCTTGAAGGTGATGGCAATATTTTTGTGTCCCATCCACTCAGCCACGTCGGTGATGGGTATGCCGTGGGTGAGGCAGTTGGAAGCGAAGAAGTGCCGGAAGCCGTAGATCACCATCCCTGGGGGAATGTGAGCCTGGGCCCTTTTCTTGATGCGCTGCCACTGGTTGCTGAGACAGTAGTGCGGGAACGTCCGGGACGGATCGTTCGGGTGTCGCAGCAGGTAGCCGTTGAGGGTGCCGTGCTTGTCGGCATACCACTCGATCGTCTCCCTGACCCTAGCTGGCAGGGGCACGTCGCGGTACTCGTTCGGCTTCCGGTGCTTGAGCGGACCGTACTGGCCGGTGGTCTGGTTGACCTGTTCCGTGACCCGGTACACGTCGTCGGCCACGATGTTGCGCAGGTTCACCGCAGCAGCCTCGCCATTGCGCAGACCACAGCCACTCATCAAGTCCGCGATCAGCAAGAAGCGGTCATCGCCGGCCACTCGTATCCGCCGCAGCTGCTCCAGTGAGGGAATGACTGCGCGCTCGGGGTCGTACTGTGGCGCCTTGACACCCCTTAGTGGACTCTCGTCGAACAGGCCCAACCGGTGGGCGTCAAGCAGGACCGCTTTGAGTTTGTCGAAGGCGTTGGACTGGGTTGCCAGGCCGATGCCGTTGCGCTCCATGGTCTGGATGAAGCTGTCAACGACCTTGTGATCGAAGGTGTTCATCCGCCGGCTGCCCAGCACGGGAAAGAGGTGGTGCTGCAGTAGGGATTCCAGATGCCTTGCCGAGGCTGGCCCCAGGTCCCGCTGGCCGGCCTTCCACTCGCTCGCGTACTCCCTGAACCGCATCGCCCCGTAGGTCGCGAGCCGCTCCGCCTTGGCCTGGGTTTGCGGGCCGGCGGCCTTCTTCTCATTGTATACCTCCGTCAAACGTCCGACGGCCTGGTCCTGGGTTGCAAAACCTGACTCCTGCACCTGTTTTCCGCGCGCCGAGCGGTATCGGATCTTGTAGGGGTGGGGGCACTTCGACCACCGAGACCGCGGATGCTCGCACATCTTGAAGAACGAGCCCATCCCGCGAATCAACGAACGAGACACAGAAGAATAGTTTCCGATCGTATGTTTCATGGTGTCTGTAGTCACACGGGCCAGCTCGTCAGTCCGAGTCGGCACCTCGGTTGCTCTACAGTGCGCGTTGTTGCTTAAGCCACGCTTCGACATCAGATATCTTGAATCGAATCTTGGCGTTAGGTCCTCCTCCAAACCGGTAAGAGGCGAGTCCGGACTCGGCGGCATTCTTGTAGATCCAGGAAATGGACACGTTCAGGTATTCTGCCGTTTGGCGCACGCTCATGAACTGCGGTGTCATAGCCCCTCAAGAGTCCGGTGGTCCGCTCTGCAACCGCCGCCGTGACCTTGTCAGTGGGCCGCGCGTTGAGGGTTCCATGGTCTGGTCAATTGCCGGTTTGGCCAACCGACGATGATGGTCTATGTTGCGTGCTGCTGCTGAGTGAGCTGTTGAAGGGCTCTTGCCAGCACCAACCGCCCTTGCTGGCCCATGTATCGGCGTCAGCCGCCAGGTTGGTCCGTGAGCCCATTCCAACTTCGGGTAACAACCGCCGATCTGCGCTGTGTCACGGACATCTGGTAGGCCCTGGCTATGACGTTCTTGGTGGTGGTCGAGGGTGATGCGGGCGGATGGCGCATCGATCGGGATGCGCTGACAGATGCGATCCGTGCTCGGTGGTCTGAGGTCGAGATCGACTCGACGCACCGTGGCGAAGTGCGCAGTTTGATATGGGAGTTCGGGACCGAGTACGGCCCGCGGGAGGCGTATCTGCACGAGGGCGGCACCTGCCTGTACATGGACGTCTGGGAGGAAGACGCGATCTGGTTGGCGATCGTCTCCCGCAGGCTGACACCCACGGACCTTGACCTGGTGTTCTGCGATGAGGGTTACACCTTCGACGTTCGTCTGCGGGCTGGGACGACCGAGGCCGAATTGACGGACCTGGTGAATGCTGCGGGTTGATCTCCGTCCGTCGCTGCGAGCTGGAGGACAAGGACGGCCTGGACGAGGCTCGTGATCCGGGTCGTCGAGCAGCGGAGTTTACGGAGGAGGCGCCAGGACTTGAGAGTGGCGATGGCCTGCTCGACCAGCGCACGGATCTTCCCGTGGGACCGGTTGACGGCCTGCCGGCCGGTGGAGAGGCTGTCCCATCGGCCGCGGTAAGGGACACGGACCGTGCCGCCTGCACCCTGGTAGCCCTTGTCTGCCCAGCAGGTGATGCCGGCCTCGGTAAGTGCCTCGATGATGCCGTGCTCGCGCGTGGCCCGGACGTCGTGGACGGCGCCGTGCCAAGGCTGGTTAAGCCCACATCAGACGCCCCTTCGGGTCGGCTAGTCCCGTTGTGTATCAGTGGGCTTGATTACGAGATCGGTGGACGCAAGCTGCTGTCCGCGCTGGAACTGACCGTGTGCAAGGGGGAGTCGGTTGCGGTGACAGGGCCGTCCGGGTCCGGTAAGAGCACTCTGCTCTCGCTGATCCTGGGACTCGTCCGGGCGCCCGCGGGCCGGATCCTGGTGGCCGGTGAGGACGTCGCCGCGCTGCCGGGCGGGAAGCTGGCGCGGTGGCGGCAGCGGCACATGGGCATGGTGTTCCAGTTCGGTGAGCTGCTGCCGGAGCTGTCGCCCGTCGAGAACGTGGCCCTGCCCGCGTTGCTGGCCGGCGAGAACCGGGGCGAGGCGTTCAGCCGGGGGCGGGAACTGCTGGCCGGGCTCGGTGTGCCGGTCGACGGTGCGCTCACCGCTGACCTGTCCGGTGGCGAGCGTCAACGCACCGCCGTGGCACGGGCCTTGATGTCCCAGCCATCCCTGCTGCTGGCGGACGAGCCGACGGGGGCACTGGACGAGCAGGCCCGCGACCAGGTCGCCGACGTGCTGTTCGACGCTCCCCGACGACGCGGCTGCGGCCTGCTGGTCGTGACCCATGACGCATCGGTGGCGGAACGAGCTGACCGAGTGCTGCGGTTGAGCCAAGGGCGGCTGGCTGACGCGACCGACCGGGGGCAGGCGTGAAGGGCTCCGGGGCACCGTTGCGGTGGCAGATGCTGCGCATGGGCGTGTCGGCCGCGCGATCCAGTGAGAGCGGGCGAACCCGCTTCCTGGCCCTGCTGATGGCCACCGTGGTGGCCGCGCTCACCGGCTTCGCCTTCGTGGCGTCGGCCGCGACCTTCGACGGCCGCGAACTGCGCGGTACGGCCCGCAACCCCGTCATGGCCAAACACGGCCAGCAGCCCAAGGCGCTGTGGACCCGGTACTGGGACAGCGAACAGGGCCGACAGTACTCGGTGGTCGTCGTATGGCCGCTGACCAAGGATGCGCCGCTTCCTCCCGGACTGGCCCGTTGGCCGGCGCCTGGCGAGGCGTTTTTGTCGCCTGCTCTCGCGGATCGGCCTCCCACCGAGGATTTCGCCCACCGGTACGGAAAGGCGGTCGGCCGGATCGGTGAAAGCGGGCTGGCCACTCCCGGAGAACGCCTCGTCTACACCCGCCCAAGCCGGACCATGCTCGACTCCAGCTACCTCGACCCCATCGTGGGGTTCGGCTCGCCCGGCCCTTCGTTCGGCGACCTCAAGG
The DNA here is from genome assembly GCF_007896895.1 of Streptomyces misionensis. Taxonomy (GTDB): domain Bacteria; phylum Actinomycetota; class Actinomycetes; order Streptomycetales; family Streptomycetaceae; genus Streptomyces; species Streptomyces misionensis_A. The sequence goes on from NZ_VOGW01000055.1 coordinate 41,134, forward strand.
CCATCGACAGCGACCGCGCCACGCAGCTCGACCTGATCATGCTGGTGCTGCTGGGTCTTCCCGCGGCCGGACTGACCGTGGCAGCCGCCCGTATGGGCGCGGCAGGCCATGACCGCCGCGCCCGCCTGCTGGCCGTCCTGGGAGCCAACCGCCGTACGCGCGCCTGGATGGACCTCGGAGCTGCCGCAATCCCGATCGCCGCCGGTGCCGTCGCAGCCGCGGTCATCATCTCACCAACCCTGATCTTCAACGTCACACTGCCGTGGATCGACTACACCCTGGCAGCCGCGGACCTGCGCCGGGCGGCGGGCAGCCTGCTCCTCGCACTCGCTGGCGCGGTGGCCTTCGTCCTCGCGGTCACGCTGCTCCTCCAGCCGTCCGCCGGCCGCAAGTCCCGCCGTACGCGTGTCCGTGCGGCGGACGACGGGCTGCTGCGGCGCCTCGCCCTCGGCGCCTGCCCGGCCTTCCTGGCCCTCGCCATCCTCACCGGGCCGATGCTTGGGGGAGGCCAGCGTTCCGCCTTCGGCTACCTCTTCGCCGTCCTGGGAGTGTGGACCACTCTGCCCTCGGTGATCGGGTGGATCACCGCACGGTACGCGCCGCGCATGGTCGCCGCCGCGCGCAAGGCGGGCGACCCCGGTCGGCTGATCGCTGCCCGCACCCTCGCCGCCCGCCCAGGTGCCGTCGTCCGCCTCGTCGCGACGCTGATCATCGCGATCGGGGTGATCGGCCAGACCCAGCTCATCAGCACGCTGCTCTACAACCGTTCGGACGACACCGAGTTCGTGGGCTCCGCCGAGGGCAGGAGCATGGCGCTCGTGCAGGCCGCAGACCGTGCCCGCCCGCCCGCGCAATTTCGGGCCGCACTCCCCGACGGCGTCCACATGGTGTCGCTCGGACATGCGGATGTGGCTTCGGACGGCTCCAGTGCGCGACGCGTCATCCAGGCGCCCTGCGAGGACCTCAAGGCCCTCCACCTGCCCTGCCCCACCGGACTGACCCCCGAAACGGTGCCCTTCGAAAAGCTCGACCAACGCCTGCAAGTCGCCACCTACATGGACTTCGGCGAGACCCCGGCCACCGTTCGCACGGCAGCGGCCACCCGCCTCGACCCGCATGACGTCTGGCTCGTCGTCTTCACCTCCGACAGCACGGCCCTCGATCTCCCTGCCGTCAAACGCGCCGCCCGCCTGACCTTGAGCACCGACTCCGTCATCCGGCCGCTGGCAGAAGGCACCGGCTCCAACACGCTCGGCTTCCAGGCCCGGTGGATCCCCTTCCTCGGCACCGTCGGCACCATGTACATTGCCGTGGCCATGGTCTTCTCGTCCCTCGCCGAGTTCCTCCGCTTCGCCCGCGCCCTCGCACCGGTCACCGCACTCACGGGCCGGCGCCGGGTCTTCCGCACCACGGCGGCATGGTCGCTCAGTGTGCCCATCGCCGTCGCCGGCACCGCGGGCGTCGGAGCCTACGTCGTGCTCGCCCAGCCCATCAGCGGTGGCCCTCAGGGCGCGCAGTTGTCCATGAGCCTCTGCGGTGAGCTGCTGGTACTCACCCTTGTCCTCGCGGCGGCAGCTGCGGCAGCGGCTGGCCTCGCCGCCGCAGGAGAGGCCCGGCGATGGCGGCCACGGGCAGACTGAACCCCAGACGGAGTTCGTGCTTGTCCAACGTCGCCTCGCTGTCCCGTTGACCGACGGCGCGGCCGGTGCCCCAGGCGGTGCCGACGTCGTGACCGGCCGCACGGTGGTGCGCGCCCTGAAGATCCTCGCGCCCGGCACCGTGCCGGTGCACGAGCCGACCGATGCCGCACCCGTCGGTCCGGTGCGCACCTGGGAGATCACCTCGGACGGCTACCGCCGCGCGCACCAGGGGGTAGTGCCGCCGCGCCGGGTGGAGCCCGCCATCGCGGGCGCGGTGGCGCGGCAGACCGCCGCGATGCGCGCGCTCAGCGCCCGCGCCTTCCCGGAGACCGACGTGCCCGACGAGCAGCGACCTCGGTAGAGGCGTTCCGTGGCCGGCACCGCGCCGGGCCGCAGTGCCCGAAGCAGCCGCCCTCCGGCGGGCCCGTGCCGAGGAGGCGGGGAGGGCTCGGAACGCGGCTGGCTGGAGGGCGCGGCCTGGTCCAGCTGCTGCTGGCGGAGTAGCCCGACGCGCGGACAACGACGCGCAGTCATCTCTGTCGCCTCCTCCAGTCAGTCTGTTTTCCTTGGCCGAGGCCGTTGCTGGACCACCAGCGAGATCGATGGCACGTCCGGCGGGAGCGCCCATTCGGTGACGTGCAGGCCCGCCAGCTCGATCAGTTCTTCTGGGACTCCCAGCATGTGGAGAGGGGTTCGACCGTGACGAGTCAGCCAGGCCCGGCGCCAACCGCCTCGGACTCACCGTCCGGTTCGACCCCATCCGAACGGCCTGACCCGCACGCACTCAATTTTCGTGTCAGTGTCACCTACTCAGGGTCTGCGTCCTGCAGGCCCGCTGCTCGGTCGAGGCAGAGGGCGATCCACTCCGTCAGTTCCCGGTCTCCAAATGCACGTCAGCAGCGAGCAGGGGAGCAGATGGGCGAGCGCCGCCGAACGCCACGAGGCGCGGATCGCGGAGAAGATCGGCGTACGGTTCCACCACGTCGACGCCCGCGCGGACTTCGCCGAATTCTATGTAGGCCCCGCCATCGCGGCACACGGCGTGTACCTCGACACCCACCCCGTCAGCTCCACCCTGAGCCGTCCACTCATCGCCAAGACGGTCCTGGAGGTGGCCGATTCCATCGGCGCGACGGCCGTCCTCCACACCGCCAACCGGTCCCAGAACTCGCTGCGCCGCATCAACGGAGCACTCGGCCTGCTGGGATTCCGCGGCATCTACGGCAGCCCGTACGATCTCGATCCCGTCGACCGCGACCGGAAGATGCACGAACTGGGGGCGGTCGGCCTCGACGAGATGGCGACGCGCTCCGTCAGCAGCGACTCCAACCTGTGGTGCCGGGAGTTCGAGTCCGGACTGCTGGACGACCCCGAGGCGCACGCCGTGCCCGAGGAGTTCTACCGCTGGAGCCGGCTACGCGACGCGGCCGCGTCGGAGCGCATCGAGATCACCTTCGTCGCCGGGAGGCCCGTGGCCGTCGACGGCGAGAAGCTCGAGCCGGAGGTGCTCATCGAGATGCTGAACACCCGGGTCGGCGCCTTCGGGCTCGGGCGGTACAGCGGTCTGGAGCATCTGGCCGACGGCTCCAAGGTCCTGGAGATCCGCGAAATGCCCGCTGCCCGGCTGCTCCTCGCGTCGCGCCGACACTTGGAGACGGCAGTCCTGGAGGCGGAGACCCTCCGGGAGAAGATCGGCGTTGAGCAGGTCTGGGTGCGCGAGGCGCTGGAAGGCCGCTGGTTCGGCGAACTGCGCCTGGCCTGCCAGGCGTTCGTCGACTCATGCCTGGCGAAGGTGAACGGAACCGTCGGATGGCGGCTGTCCGCCGGTCGGGCGGAGACGACGTCCATCGTCGCCGACCACCCCCGCTACCTTCGCGACCGGGAGGCGTGGGAGCGCCGGTCGATCGCGGCCGAACTGCGGTGATCCACATGGAACTCCCTCTCTCACAGCAACAACGCCGCATCTGGACGGCCCGGCAACTCGACCCCGGCAGCGATGCCTTCAACGTGCCGGTGGCCTACGAGGTGACCGGCCCCGTCGATGACGAGGCCTTCGACCGTGCCGTCCGCGACACCGCACGACGGCACAGCGCCCTGCTCCTGGAGATCGACGACAGCGCGGCGGACGACACCCGCCAGCGCTTGGGTGCCGTACCCGAGCGAGTCGTCCGTGTCACCTCGTGCGCCGAGGACGAACTGCGCACCGCCGTCGCCGAGGCGGCTCGCGTCCCCTTCGCGAACTCGGGACCGCGCCTGCGGGTCCATCTCTTCCGCAACGCCCCGACGAGGGCCGTCATCCTCTTCGTCTTCGACCACCTCGTCATGGACGCGACGTCCGTGAGCATCTTCCTCCGCAACCTCACCGAGGAGTACGCGTCCGGTGGCAGGTCCACCCCCGGTGGCGAAGAAGAGCCTCGAAGCCCGGGATTCGCGGACTACGTCGAGTGGCAACACCGGCACCTCGCGGATCCCGCCGTCGAGGCGGACGCCCGGAAGCACTGGGAGACCTATCTGCACGACCTGCGGGAGATCAACTCCCCACCGTCGGGCGGCAGCACCCACCGGACGCAGCGCATCGCCAAGGCCTTCGTTCCCGTCCATGTTCCTGAGGGCGTGGCCGCGCGGTCGGCCCATCTGAGGTGCACCCCGTTCGCCCTCCACATGGCCGCCTTCGCGGTCGTGCTGCGGCACTTTCTGCGGTCCGAGGACGTGCTGCTGACGTATCCCGCCACCGATCCGCAGCGGACCGAACTCGATTCGGTCGTGGGGCCGTTCACCGACCTGCTGGTCTACCGCAGTCCCGGCCTCGCGGACGCGACCCTGCTGGACTTCGCACGCGACGTCCACGAGACCCTGCTGGAGGGTATCGACTACCGCGGCGCACCGCTGGACGCCATGTGGGAGCAGGTCAGGTCCGCAAGCCCCGTGGACGGACTGCGCGGAGCCGCGATGGTCTCCCTGACCGACACCGGCAACGACTTCCCGCTCGCGCACACGGTGACACGCAGATTCCCCCTGGACACCCGTGACGGCAAGGCCGACCTGCTTCTCGACCTCCACGACACGGACGGCCGGGTGACCGGACGGCTGGAGTTCAACACCGCGCTCTACGACGAGCAGACGGCGCGGAGCCTCGCCGGTGCCTTCCACGAAGTGCTGGTCCAGTTTCTGGAGGATCCAGCCGCCCCTGCCGCCGAGGTCCGGCTGATGGACCGCACGGCACTGACGCAGGTCGTCACGGACTGGGGCGCCCCGGAGGCGTCCCTGCCCTACCAGCCTCTTCACGAGGCATTCGTCGCCCGAGCCCAGGCCGCCCCGGAGCGCACCGCCCTGAGGTACGGGGACACCGAGATCGCCTACGGCGAACTCGACGCACGCACCCGCACCGTCGCCGCTCGGCTGACCGGCCTCGGCCTGCCCCCGGGAGCTCTCGTCGCGCTGTGCCTGCCCCGGTCACCGGAGTACGTGACGGCGTCGATGGCCGTCCTCCGATCGGGGCTGGCCTTCCTCCCTGTAGACCTGGAGCAGCCGCCGCGCCGCCGCGCCTTCGTGGTCGGCGACGCCAAGGTGCGGGCCCTGGTGGTCCGTACTCGCGACGAAGCGACGGGGATGGCGCGGGACCTTCCGGTGATCGCGCTGGACGAGCTCACGATGGCCGACTCCGACCCGGATCCCGGCCCTGTGCCAGTGCAGGACACCGACCCGGCGTACGTCATCACGACATCCGGCAGCACCGGACTGCCGAAGGCCGTCGCCGTACCGCACCGGGCCATCGCCAACAACATCGCCTGGAAGATCCGCGACTTCGGCTTCACCGACCGGGACCGCTTCTACTTCAAGACACCGCCCGTCTTCGACGCCTCTCTCTGGGAGTACCTGACGCCGCTCGCGCTGGGCGCACAGATCGTCATCGCCCCCGACTGGGCGCACCGCGACCCACGGCACCTGCTGAGCGAGATGCGTGAACACGGGGTGACCGTCGCCCAGTTCGTGCCGACCCTTCTGAAGAGTGTGCTCGCCGAGGAGGGGGCCGGCCCGCTGGACTCGCTGCGATGGGTCTTTTCCGGCGGCGAGAGCCTGGATCCGGAAGTGGCCGAGACGGTGCGGTCGGTGTGGGGGTGTGAGGTCGTCAACCTCTACGGCCCCACTGAGGCCACCATCGAGACGACGGCCCACCACTGCCGCGCCTCCCATACCGGCCCGCGCACACCGATCGGCCGCCCCGTGCCCGGAGCCCGCGTCTTCGTGCTCGGCACCGGCGGACAGCCGCTGCCCGCGGGCTTCGTGGGCGAACTGTGCGTCGGCGGAACCCCGCTCGCCCTCGGCTACGTCAGCCGCCCCGAGCTGACCGCGGAGCGCTTCGTGCCTCTGCCCCCGGCAGCCGGCGAGGACCTCCGCGTGTACCGGACGGGCGACCTGGTCCGCTGGACAGCCGAAGGCGAACTGGAGTACCTGGGCCGCGACGACTCCCAGGTCAAAGTGCACGGCATCCGTCTCGAACTGGACGAGATCCGCCGACTGGCCCTCGGGCACCCGGATGTCGACGACGCCGCCGTGGTCGTTCGACGTGATCGGGACGACGCCGTCGTCGCCTATGTGACGGGGAACGCCGGCCTGGACGGCGCGACCGTCAGGGCGTATCTGGCGGAGCACCTGCCGTCCGCCCTGGTGCCCGCACAGGTGGTCCGTCTCGACGCGCTGCCGGTGACAGCGAGCGGCAAGATCGACACCCGCGCGCTGCCGAAGCCGCCGGCGGGCGACGCGGTCACCGTGTCCGAGGCCCCGCGCACCGTGCTGGAGTCGCGCCTGGCCGCGCTGTGGGCCGAGGTCCTCGGAACCACCCCTGACCGCGTGCCCCGCGACGTCGGCCTGTTCGCACTCGGCGGCACCTCACTGTCGTTGATCCGCCTGCACCGGCGCATCAGAGAGGAGATCTCCCCCTCCCTCGCCGTGACCGATCTGTTCAAGTACCCGACGGTCGCCGCAGTGGCCAGTGCCGTCGCCTCCGACCGAGCCGAGGAGACGCCATGACCGATTCCCACCTTGCCCACGCCGTAGCGATCGTCGGCCTCGCCGGGCGGTTCCCCGGCGGCGACGACGTGGACGCCTACTGGCAGCGGCTGCTGAGCGGCGAGTCGGCGATCCGGCGCACGGACGGGGCCGACTCCGCGCCGCCACCAGCAGGAACCCGCCACATAGCAGTGGCCGGAGTACTCGACGGCGTCGACCTCTTCGACGCGGAGTACTTCGGCATCGCGCCGGCGGAGGCGGCGGCCATGGACCCGCAGCACCGCCTGTTCCTCGAAGCAGCGGTGCACGCCCTGGAGGACGCGGGCCGGTCCGATACATCCGATGTACGGGTCGGCGTCTTCTGCGGCAGCGGCGAGAACCGCTACGCCGCTCTCGCGGACCCGGACGACCCGATCGCCCAGACCTACCTGGAGCAGTGGGGCAACCCCGCCTCGCTGCCCCTGCGGGTCTCCTATCACCTGGGCCTGCGCGGTCCCAGCGTGTACGTCAGCAGCCTGTGCTCGACCTCGCTGACCGCCGTCCACCTGGCCCGGCGCAGCCTCCTCGCCGGTGACTGCGACCTGGCCCTCGCGGGGGCCGCCTCCGTGCAACTGCCTCACGAACACGGCTTTTTCTGGCGCGACGGAGCGGTGACGTCCCCCACCGGGGTGTGCCGCCCCTTCGACGCGTCGGCCGACGGCACCGTGCCCGGCAGCGGCGTCGGCATCGTCGTCCTGCGCCGACTCCAGGACGCCCTGGACGACGGGGACACCGTGCACGCGGTGATCCGCGGCTCGGCACTGAACAACGACGGCGCCGACCGGCTGAGCTTCGCTGCGCCGTCGGTGAACGGACAGCGTGACGTCATCCTCGCCGCCGCCGACGACGCGGGTATCGACCTGGGCACCGTCGGTTTCATCGAGGCCCACGGGACAGGCACAGCACTCGGCGACCCCGTGGAAATGGCCGCGCTGCGCGAGGCCAGGGCCACGCACCAGGCCACCGGGCCGCTCGCCGTGGGCGCGGTGAAGTCCTCGATCGGCCACCTGGACACGGCCGCCGGCATCGCCGGTCTCATCAAGGTGACGCTGGCCGTCCGGGAGGGGATCCTGCCCGCCACCGCCCAGCACACCGAGCTGAGCCCTCAGATCGACCTGGCCGACACTGGCATCCGCATCAACACCGAGACACGGCCCTGGCCGCACTCCGGACAGCCCCGCCGGGCCGGAGTCACCGCCCTCGGCATGGGCGGCACCAACGCCCACGTGATCGTCGAGGAGCCGCCCCGGACACCGGCGGCCCCAGTGGACGCGGGGCCGTGGATCCTCCCGCTCGCCGCGCACACACCGCAGGCGTTTCAGCACTTGAGCGCCGCCCTGGCCGGGTCGCTGGAGCGGCAGCCGGACCTGCGGGTGGCCGAAGTGGCGGCGACGCTCCAGGCCGGCCGCCGCGATCAGCTGTGGCGGCGGGCCTGGATCGCCGAGACCACCGCCGACCTGAGCACGGCGCTGGCCGCTGATCCGCAGCCGCGCACGATTCAGGAACGGGTCGTGACCGTTCAACCGGAGCTCGTGTCAGGCGCGCCCGCAGGTGAGCTCGACACGCGGCTGCCGCAGATCGCCGAGGCCCTGGAGCGGGCCGGCGCCGACGACGAGGCCGTCCGCCGCCTGTGGCGCCTGTACGGCGGCCTGACCGCGCTCGTGGCCATCGGGTCCCGCCCGGACGCACTGCTGGGCGTCGGAGCCGGCGAGTATGTCGCGTGTGCCGTCGCGGGCGCCCTGCCCGCCGACGTAGCGGTGCAGGCCGCGCTCCTGCACATCGAAGCAGTGGCACTCGCGGACGCCGGCCGGGAGGTCAGCCGCTGCGAGGCGCTGCTGGAGGAGATCGACCGCCTGCTCGAACCGGTGGCTGGCGGCACGCTGTCCATCGAGGTGAGGTCGGCGCAGCAGGGCACGGTCCTGCCCGTCGGCTACGAGGATGCGGCCCGCCACCTGGTGGAGATGTCCCAGGACGCGGTCATGGGCACCAGGGCCGCGGAGGTGCCGGAGGGTGGCCTGGACCTGGCAGGGGGATTGTCCTCCTGGACGGCGTGGCTGGGCCTCCTCGCCCGCTGCTGGGAACGCGGGGCGGACCTCGATTGGACGCTGCTTCGCACGGGCGGCCCCGGCCGGCGCGTTCCGCTGCCCGCCTACCCGTTCGCCCGGCAGCGGCACTGGTGGCCGAACGCTCCCGAGCCAGCCGTCCAGGAAAAGACCCCCGTGGACGCCCCGGTGCAGGCCGCGCAGGAGGACGTCACCACTGTCCTCACCGGCATCTGGCGCGATGTCCTCGGCGTCGCCGACATCCACGAGGACGACGACTTCTTTGCCCTCGGCGGCCACTCGATCATCGGTGTACAGGTGCTGGCACGGCTGCGGGAGGTCTATGGCGTCCGCATGAGCCTGGGCGACCTGCTCGCCGCGGAGTCCTTCCGGGAGATGGCGACACTCGTCGAGAAGGAGCTGGCGGCCATGCACCTGTACCGGCAGCTGTCCGACGGCGGGGCGGCCGACGGTGACACGACCTGGGAATCGGTGGAATTGTGAGCCTCACACGTCTGCTCGCCGACCTGGCCGCCGCCGGCGTCCGACTGTCCCTCGATGGTGACCGGCTGCTGGCCGCCGCCCGGGGCGGCGGCATACCGGAGGAACTCCGCCAGGAGGTCCGCTCCCGCCGCGCCGAGATCACCGAGTTCCTGCGGGAGCAGCGAGAGGAGGAAGCGCGCCGTGGCGTCCGCATCGAACCGGCCGACCGCGGCACCCCGCTGCCCGCCTCGTATGCCCAGCAGCGCCTGTGGCTCGTCGAACAGCTCGGCACGGACCTGCCCGTCTACAACATGTACTTCGCCTACGACCTCGAAGGCCCCGTCGACGCGGCTGCCCTGTGCGCCGCCGCCGAGGAGGTGATGCGCCGTCACGAGGTGCTACGCACCGCCCTGGTCGAGACCGACGACGGGCTCGTGCAGTCCGTCAGCCCGGTGTGCCCCGCGAACTTCCGGATCCACGACGTCACCGACGGCGGCCACGACGCGCTGCTCTTCGAGATCGTCTCCACCCGGTTTGACCTGTCCAAGGCCCCACTCATACGCTTCGACCTGCTCAGGAAGAGCCCGCAGAGCTGGACCTTCGTACTCACCCAGCACCACGTCATCTCCGACGGCTGGTCGGCCGGCCTGCTGCGCAAGGAGCTCTCGGAGCTGTACACGGCCCGGTTGGAGAACCGGCCGGCACGGCTCCCCGATGTCACAGTCCACTACGCCGACTACGCGGTCTGGGAACGGTCCTGGCTCGGCGGGGAGATGGCCGAGCAGCAGCGGTCGTACTGGAAGCGCACGCTCGCGGACCTGCCGGCCCCGCTGGAGCTGGTTCCCGGCCGGAAGCGGTCGACGGTGCAGAGCTTCCACGGCTCCGAGCTCCTGTTCCGGCTGGGCGCCGACACCGTCGCAGCCGCAGGCCGGCTCGGCTCCGAGACTCGCAGCACCATGTACGCCACCCTCGTGGCTGCCTTCAGCCTGCTGCTGTCCCGGATGTCCCGCACCGACGACATCACCGTCGGCAGCCCGCTCGCCAACCGCGCCTACCCGGCGCTGGAGCGGACCCTGGGCCTGTTCTTCAACTCGATCGCCATCCGCACCCGCATCGACCCGGACGAGTCCGTCCGCGACTACGTCGGCCGCTGCCGGCGGACCGTCCTGGATGCCTTCGCCCACCAGGACCTGCCGTTCGACCAGGTGGTCTCCGTGGCGGCGCCGGAGCGCAGCACCTCCCACTCTCCGGTGTTCCAGTCCCTGTTCATCTTCCAGAGCTACCCGGACGTCGAGCTGGAGCTGCCCGGCGTGAAGGCCCGGCAGGCCGACTGCCCGATCTACTCGGCCCAGTACGACCTGATGTTCAAGGTGCAGCCGGACACCGAAGGGCTCCAGGGGCAACTCATCTTCAACGACACGCTGATCTCCCGCGAGGACGCCGAGCGGTTCGTCGCTCTGTACGAGCGGCTGGTCACCACGATGAGCGAGCACGCGGACAGCACGGTTGGTTCCCTTGAACTGGCCGACCCGGCCGACGCCCGTCGGATCGAATCCTGGAACGCGGCGGCGCGCGTGCCCGTGCCCGAGCGCTCGGTACACGACGAGATACGACAGGCGCTGGCCGCCGACCCGCAACGCCTCGCCGTCGCCTTCCGTGGACGGCAGGTGAGCCGCGGCGAACTCACCGCGACAGCCGAGCGCGTGGCGGCGGGCCTGCGCGAGGCGGATCTTCGTCCCGGTCAGCGGGTCGGGGTTCTGGTGCCTCGCTCACCCGACCTGCTCGCGGTCGTCCTGGGCATCCTCCACGCGGGACTCGTCTACGTACCGCTTGACGGGCGTTCGCCGCAGCACAGACTCACGGCCATGCTGGACCGCGCCGACTGCGCGGCAGTGGTCACCGCCGGACCGTACGCCGACCACTGCCGCGGCAGCGCCGCGCTCCGGCTGCGAGCCGAGGAGCTCCTGGACAGCGGCGCATCCGCCGTTGACCCCCACATCCCGGCCCCGGACGACGCCGCCTACGTCATCTTCACCTCCGGATCCACCGGACAGCCCAAGGGCGTCGAGGTCAGCCACGGCAACCTGACCAACCTGTTCGTCGCGCTCGACCGGGCCGTACCGCTGCCGGACGACCCGGTCTGGGCGGCCGTGACCGCCGCGACCTTCGACATCTCCGTCCTCGAACTGCTGTGGACGATGGCCCGCGGGGTGCCCGTGGTCCTCGCCGAGACCTCCGAGACCCTCGTCCTCGGCGGCGCCGACGCCTCCCGCACGCTGCCCGAACTGATCCTCGCCTCAGGGGCCAACGCCCTTCAGGCCACCCCGACCCTGCTGCGCAGCGTGCTGCGGTTGCCCAACGCGGAGCAGGCCCTGAGCCGGCTGCGGCTCCTCCTGGTCGGCGGGGAGGCCCTGGACGCCACCCTGGCCCGCAGGCTCAAGGACCTCGGCATCCCGACCGTGCTCAACATGTACGGCCCGACCGAGACCACCGTCTGGTCCACCTGCTGGCGGCTGCCGGACGCCCCGGAGCCGGTCCGCATCGGTCAGCCGCTCGCCAACAACGACGTGTACGTCGTCGACAACCGGCTCGCTCCCCTGCCGATCGGCGTGTACGGCGAACTCGTCATCGGCGGTGCCGGGGTCGCGCACGGCTACGTGGGCCGCCCGGAGCTGACGGCGGAGCGCTTTGTGACCCTGCCCGGCACCCCCGGAACCCGGGTCTACCGGACCGGCGACATGGGGCGGTGGCTGCCCGACGGCGCCCTGGAGGTCGTCGGCCGGATCGACAACCAGGTCAAGGTCAACGGACACCGGGTGGAACTGGAGGAGGTCGAGCAGGCGCTCAACTCCCTCCCGGGAATCGCTGACTGCGCGGTGGGCGTGCAGCGCACCCCGTCCGGCTCGGCCCTGGTGGCGCACTGCGTTCTCACGCCCGGCGGCAGCCTTAACGAGGCCGCACTGATCGCGGGCCTCGGCCGCACCCTCCCCGGCGCGCTGATCCCCATGGCCTTCGCCGCCACGCCCGAACTGCCCACCACCACCGGCGGCAAGGTGGACCGGCGGGCACTCCCGGAGATCCCGCTCGCCGCGCCCACCCGGTCGGCCCCGGAGCCCGAGGGCGCCCTGGAGACCGGCCTGCTGGCCGTGTGGCGTGAGGTACTCGCCGACCCCGCCGTCGGACCGGAGGACGACTTCTTCCAGGCTGGCGGCAACTCCATCCTCGTGGCCCGGCTGCTGAGCGCCGTGCGCAGGGAACTGGTGCCCGACGCCCGCATCGTGGACCTTTTCCGCCACCCCACGGTGCGCCGGTACGCCGCTCATGTCACACGGCCCGGACAGACCGGCGAGAACCCGGGGCTGCCGGGGGACCGGCCCGCCACCGAGGCGAACGAGCGGATCGACGCACGGCGCCTGGCGCAGCAACAGCGGCGCGAACAGGTCCGGCGCAAGAAGGAGATCGCTGCGGCCCGGCAACAACGGCCCGCGCACCCGCGCGAATCCGACGGCGCCTGATCCCCGCTTCGCCCCCCGCACCTGAACTTCCCCTAGGAGCATCCACATGTCCCAAGCGCTGGACGAGCCCGTGGACGATGGCGTGCCGGCCGTGGCCGTGGTCGGCATGGCCTGCCGCTTTCCGGGCGCTGACTCCGTGCAGGAGTACTGGCAGTTGCTGCGCAGCGGCGGGGAGCCCGGCGAGACCGTCCCCGACCAGGAGCTCCGAGGCGCCGGGCTGCCCGCGAGCCTGATCGACGACCCCGCCTATGTGGCCGTACGCAAGAGGTTCGCGGATCCCGCACTGTTCGACGCCGGATTCTTCGGACTCACGCCGGCGGAGGCGGAGATCACCGATCCGCAGCAGCGGTTCCTGATGGAGACGGCCGTACATGCCCTGGAGCACGCCGCGATCGACCCCGACCGGTTCCCCGGGCGCATCGGCGTTTTCCTCGGCCTCAACCACTCCGACTACCTCCTGGAGAACGTCCTGCCCCACCGTGACGCCGTGGAGCGTCTCGGCTGGCACCGGACCCTGATGGGCAACGACCGCGGGTTCACCGCCACCCAGCTCGCCTACCGGCTGGGCCTGACAGGTCCAAGCCTCGCCGTGGACTGCGCCTGCTCGTCCAGCCTGGCCGCCGTGCACCAGGCCTGCCGCACGCTGCTGGACTACGAGGCCGACGCCATGGTCGTGGGCGGTTCCTGCATCAAGCCCCGCGACCTGGGCTACCTGTACACCGAGGGCGGTACGGCCTCCCCGGACGGCCGCTGCCGCCCCTTCTCGGCCGAGGCAGCCGGCACCGTCTTCGCCAGCGGCGTCGGCGTCGTGGTGCTACGCCGCCTGGAGGACGCGCTTCAGGACGGCGACCGGGTCCTCGCCGTGATCCGGGCCGGGGCCGTCAACAACGACGGCACCTCCAAGAGCGGCTACACCGCACCCAGCGCCGCCGGACAGGCCGAACTCATCGCGACCGTCCACGCGTTGGCCGGCGTGACGGCCGACACCGTCAGCTATGTGGAGGCCCACGGCACGGGGACCGCGCTCGGCGACCCGATCGAGGTCAGCGCCCTCACAGAGGCGTTCCGGGAGACAGCGTCCGACACCGGCTTCTGCGCCCTCGGCTCGGTGAAGTCCAACATCGGGCACGCGGACTCGGCCTCGGGCATCGCCGGCCTCATCAAGGTCGTCCTCGCCCTCCACAACCGCGAACTGCCGCCGACCCTCGGCTGCGAGGAGCCCAACCCCCACCTGGACCTGCCGAGTTCCCCGTTCCACATCAACCGGGAACTGCGCCCCTGGCAGGGAGAACACCCACTGCGGGCCGGGGTCAGCTCGTTCGGCATCGGCGGCACCAACGTCCACCTGCTGGTGGAAGAGGCCCCGCAGCAGCCCCAGGCACCGGCGCCCGCACCCGCTGACGACTCCGTCCTGATCACCTTCACCGCCAAGTCGCCCCAGTCCCTCGACGCCCTGGACACGCAGCTGCGCAAGCACCTCAGCAACGTCACCTCCGTCGCGGCGGCGCACGACGTCGCCTTCACCCTGCGGCGGGGACGCACCCAGCACCCCCTGCACCGCGCCTTGCTGTGGGGGCCCGACGGCGACGTCGTCCGGATCGGACCGAAGGAACCCGCCACACCCGAGGCCCGGCCGGTGGCTCTCCTGCTGGACATCCCCGAACCGACCGCGGATCTCCTCCGCGACCTGTGCGACACACTGCCTGCGTTCCGGACGACGGCGGAACCGCTCCTGGACGCCTGGCGCTCCGGGCTCGGCCCCGGCGCGGACACCGGCCTCGGCGCGCTGCCACGCCCCGTCCTGGCGACGATCACCACACTGGGCGCCGCCGCAGTGTGGCGCGCGTACGGCATCGAGCCCGCAGCCGTCCTCGCCGCCTCGGAGTGCCGTCCCGCAGCTGCCGTGCTCACCGGCGTGCTGTCCGTGCCGGAGCTGAAGCGTCTGCTGGCACGGCTCGCCACCGGCGAACCCGTGGAGACAGCGGCACTCGAGCTGACCCTCGGCCCCGCGAAGCTGACCTGGTACGACGTCGACGGCAGCGAACTCGTCCCTGTCGGGCGGGCGGCGGATCCCGCTCACCTGGGAGCCAGCGTGTCCGCGTCGCCCGGACTGCGCACACTGCCACCGCGCGGGCTCACCGTGGCGCGTCCGGCGGTCACGCCCGACGCTGAGCCACCATCCGCCGCGGCCCTGGGCCGACTGGGGCGCCTGGTCTCGACCCTGCCCGGCGTCCCCGACGCCGTCCGGCCCGGCGCCGACACCCTGCTGGCAGGCGTCGTCGGCGCCTGGGCCGCGGGAGTCCGGGGAGCGATCCTGCCCCAGACCGATGGGGGACCAGGCTCCGTGGTCGACGTGCCGGTCTACCCCTTCCACCGGCAGCGGTACTGGCTTGAGGCCCAGGACGCCCCTTCCGGCGCGCCTGCCGCGGAGGCCGTACCCGCCGCAGACCTTGAGGAGGAGTCGCGCCAGCTTTTCCGCGCGGCCGTCGGCGTGGACGAGGTGGCCGCCGAGGACGACCTTCTGACCCTTGGGGGCGACTCCCTGCTCGCCCAGCGCGTCGTGGCCGCCGCCAAGTCCCGCTGGGGCGTGGTCGTGCCGTTCGGTTCGTTCATGCGCGGCCCGACACCGCGCCGGCTCGCCGAGCTCGTGCGCGCGGCCTCCCCCATCACGACCCCGGCGCCGGACCGCCCTCACGGCGTTCTGCCGCTGACCCCCCTTCAGGAGAAGTTCGTCTTCCTAGACGAGATCGACAAGGCGGCCGAGGCGTACAACGTCCCCGTCCTCGCCGATCTGCGCGGCCCGCTCGACACGACCGCGCTGCACGCCGCCCTGCGCGACGTGGTGGCCCGCCACGAGGCGCTGCACTCGGTGTACACGGTCGTCGACGGGCGCGCGGTGCAGCAGATCCGCCCCTCCGCCGAAGTAGACCTGCCGGTGGTCGACGTCGACGGAGACCCGGAACTGCGGCAGCGGATCGGCGCGCTGCTCGCCACCAAGATCCCGCTGGACCGCGCACCTGTCCTGCTCGCCCGCATCTTCCGGCTCGCGCCCGAACGTCATGTGCTCGCCATGGCCGTGCACCACATCTGCGCCGACGCTCGCTCCACCGGCATCCTCCTCGCCGACCTCTACTCCGCCTACGCACACCGCGTCCGTGCCGAGGCTCCCGACCTGCCCCCGTTGGACGGCTTGTCGGCCGCGTACGCGCTGGCCCAGGCCGAGGCGCTGGAGTCCGCGGACATGCGGCGGCACCTGGAGTTCTGGACGGGCGAACTGGCCGACGCCCCCAAGGTGATCGAGCTGCCCGCCGACCGGCCCCGCGCTTCGGCCCGCAGCTACGCCGGCCGCAACCTCGACTTCAGCCTGCCCGCCGAACTGGCCACGCGCGTACGGGAACTCGCCGTACGGGAGCGGACTACGCCCTTCGTCGTCGTGTCCGCCGCGTTCTCGCTCTTCCTCGGCCGGATCAGCGACATACGTGACGTGGTTGTCGGCACGCCGGTCTCCGGACGGCACCGCCCCGAGACCCGGGACCTCATCGGTAACTTCGTCAACACCCTTCCGATGCGCAGCCGGTGGGACGGGGACCACACCTTCCGCGACCTGGTACACCAGACGCAGGAACGCCTCACCGACGCCCTTGACCACCAGGACCTGCCGTTCGAGGTGCTCGCACAGCACCTCGGCGCGGACGCCGACCTGTCCGTGAGCCCGGTGTTCCAAGTGCTGTTCAACATGCTCAGCGAGGAAGCCAGTGCGCCCCCTGCCCCCGAGGGCCTGCGGGCGGTCACCGTGCCCTTCAACCGCGAGGCCAGCACCTACGAGCTCTCACTGAGCTGGTGGCTGGGCCGCGACGGCACGCTGTCGGGCCGCTTCATGTACGACTCGGACCGTTTCGACGCCGAGACCGTGGCCGCGTGGCAGGAAGCCTTCGGCCATCTGCTGGACCAGGCCACCCGCGCTCCGGAGACCCTCGCGGCCGACCTGCCCGTCGAGACCCCCGAGGCTGCGGCGCGCACCGCCGCGGCCCTGGTCGGCCCGTCCGCCGAGGTGGCGGACAAGCCGGTGCACGCCGTCTTCGCCGACCTCGCCGCACGCCATCCCGAGCGCACCGCGGTGGCCGACAAGCGAATCACGCTCACCTACGCACAGCTAGCCCGGATCTCGGCCGGCATCGCCGGCCTGCTCACCGAACGCGGTGTGACGCACGGCGACACCGTCGGTATCGCGATGGAGCGCGGCGTGCCGCTGGTAGCCGCACTCATGGGCGTGCTGCGGGCCGGTGCCACCCCGGTGCCCTTCGACCTGGGGCACCCCTCGAAGCGGCTCGCGGCCATCGCCGAGGACAGCGGCGCCCGCGTCATGCTCTGCGCTGACGCGGCGGACGCCCGCTTCGCCACCGGCGCCGAACCGCTCGAACTCGCCGACGTGACAAGGATCCAGGGCCCCGAGGGGCCACTGCCCGGCGACGCGGTCGACCTGGCCGTCGGCGCCTACGTCACCTACACGAGCGGAACCACCGGACGCCCCAAGGGCATTCACTTCACTCACCGGGCCCTGGCCAACCTGGCCGACTACGACACCCGCGTCACCCCGCTCGGGACGCGCTGGCTCCAGTTCGCCTCGTTCGGCTTCGACGTCTCCTTCCACGAGACCTTCGGCGCCCTGTGCTCGGGCGGATCACTGCACGTCGTGGACGACGAGGACAAGCACGACCACGAACTGCTGCCCGCGTTCATCCGGGACCACGGCGTGCAGAAGGCAATTTTCCCGGTCTCGCTCATGCACGCGCTGGCCGCCCGCTACCAAGCGGACCCCTCCCTGTTCGCAAGCATGCGGGAGATCACCACGACCGGCGAACAGCTTCGCCTGAGCGAGCAGATGATCCGCTTCTTCGAGTCCCTCCCGGAGTGCCGGCTCATCAACAACTACGGCCCGGCCGAGACGCACTGCGTCGCCTTCTACCGGTTCACCGGCCCGCCGAGCACCTGGCCCCGGTATGCGCCGATCGGCCGTCCGATCCAGAACGTGACCTACGAGATCAAGGACAAGGCAGGCCGGCCCGTGCCCTACGGCAGCATCGGCGAGCTGTTCCTCAGCGGCCCCTGCGTGGCCACGGGCTATCTCGGGCGGCCCGAACTGACCGCCGAGCGGTTCTCCACTCATCCAGCGACGGGCCAGCGCACGTACCGCAGCGGCGACCGCGTCCGGCTGCTGCACAGCGGCGACCTGCTCTACCTGGGCCGCGGTGACCAGCAGGTCAAAATCCGCGGCACGCGCGTCGAACTCGGCGAGATCGAGCTCGTCATCCGGCGGGTGCCGGGGGTGCGGGACGTCTACCTCAGGGTCACCGGCGAGAGCGGCCACAAGCGCCTCGACGCCTACCTCATCGCTGCCGGCCGCGTGGAGAACCTGCCCGGCACGGTCCGCGACCGGCTGCGCGAGGAACTGCCCCCCGCACTGGTGCCGTCCTCCTTCACGGTGGTGGACGCCTTCCCGGTGAACGTCAACGGCAAGGTCGACCCGTCCCGGCTGCCGGACCCGGGAGCGGTCGTCGCGCGGCAGCCCCCGGACGAGGTCGGCACCGGCGACCCCGTCCTGACCACGATCCTGGGCGTCTTCCGCGAACTGCTCCAGGAGCCGCAACTGCGGGCCGAGGACGACTTCTTCGGCGCCGGAGGCCACTCGCTCCTGGCCACCCGGGCACTGCACCTCGTCCGCGAGACACTCGGCGTCCGCCTGTCGATCCGGGACTTCTACGCGACGGGGACCGCGTCCGCGCTGGCGACCATCGTGACCGACCGGGCGGCCCGGCCCGACGACGCGGTGATCCTGCCCGCCTCCCGGGTGCCGGACACCGTCCCCGGCGGCCTGCTGCGCCGCGTCCGGAACCCGGGGCCCGCCCACCAGAAGACCTTCGTCTTCCGCACCGGAGCCCGACTCGACCTGCGGCGGCTGAACTCGGCGCTCGACGCGGTGCTGACCCGGCACCCCGCGCTGCGGCTGCGCTACCCGCACGGCGGCGGG
The DNA here is from genome assembly GCF_007896895.1 of Streptomyces misionensis. Classification (GTDB taxonomy): domain Bacteria; phylum Actinomycetota; class Actinomycetes; order Streptomycetales; family Streptomycetaceae; genus Streptomyces; species Streptomyces misionensis_A. The sequence continues at coordinate 59,891 of NZ_VOGW01000055.1, forward strand.
CCCGTCCTGGCCGCCCCCGGCGAGAGCGAAGTCCGGGTGGAGGAGCTGCGACTGCCGACGCCCCCACCCGCGCAGGGCGCGCCCGAGTGGCTGTCCGAGATGGGCCAGGCCGACCTGATCGACCCGCGCCGGGACGTGCTGCTGCGCGTGCGGGCGGTCCGCCTGCCCGAGGGCGGCCTGCTGATCTCCTTCACGGTCCACGCGGCCGCCCTGGACGGCATCGGACTGCTCAACCTGGTCCGGTCCATCGCCGAGGCCTACGACACCGCACCCGGCGCTGGCCCGGCCGAAGACCCGGGCTTCCTGCGATACTTGGCGTGGCGGGAGGACCTGCCCGCCACGCCGTCCTTCGCCCAGGCGCTCGACGTGTGGCGGGAGCTGCTGCCGGCGCCCGCGTCGAACCCCGTGCCGCCTGCGGATCCTGCGTCGGGCCCCATGCCGCCCGCCGCCCCCGTGCACCGCCTGAGCTGGCGCCCGGACGCCTCCCTGCACGCCGTGATCCGCTCCTGGTGCGCGGCCCGCCGGACCACTCCGTTCCTGCTGCATCTCACCGCATTCACCTCGGCGCTGGCCCGCCGGACCGGCGAGCCGGAAGTCTGCGTCTCCGTCGCGCTCGACGGCCGGGTGCACTCAGCGCTGAGCGACTCGGTGGGCGCGTTCGCGAACGTGGTCCCGGTACCGCTGCGCTTGGGTCCGGAGCAGTCCCCGGCCCAGGCCTTCGAGGAGGTGCAGCGCGTCCAGGCCCGCGTCGAGTCCGTGCGCCTGGTGCCCTTCGGCGACCTGGCCTCCCAGGACCCCGCGCTGGCCGCCTACACGTCGCTGCCGGTGTCCTTCACCTATGTCCGCGAGGATGACCGGGACGTCCTGCTGGCCGGCGAGGCCTTCGAGGCGCTGGAGCTGGACACCCTCCCGCCGGGACAGCGGCTCCAGTTCCTCCCGGTGGAGGCGCCGGACTCCCTACGGGTGGAGCTGCTCTGCCGGGACGAGGACGGCCCCGGGCACGCGCAGGAGCTGCTCCGGCTCTACCGCGAGGCTGTCTTCCGCCTCCTGTTCGAACCGGACTCCGCTCCGGACCTTGTCGCCCTCGCACCGGCAGGAGCTACCGCATGAAGTTCAGCCTCTTCTTCTTTTCCAGCGGGGACGTCCCCGAGGAGCAGTACCGCCTGCTGAAGGAGGCGGCGCGGTTCGCCGACTCCCACGGCTTCACGGCGGTCTGGACGCCGGAGCGGCACTTCCACGAGTTCGGAGCCCCGTTCCCGAACCCCTCGGTGACGGCGGCCGCGCTGGCCACCATGACGGAACGCGTGGAGATCCGTGCGGGTAGTGTGGTCCTCCCCTTGCACGACCCGATCCGTGTGGCGGAGGAGTGGGCCGTCGTCGACCAGTTGTCCGGCGGCCGTACGGGACTGGCGTTCGCCTCCGGCTGGAACCCGAGGGACTTCGTGCTGGCTCCCGACGCCTTCGCGGATAACAAAGCTGCACTGAGGTCGAAGCTCGCGCAGGTCCAGGCCCTGTGGGCGGGCGCGGAGGTCCAGCGGCGCGGACCCGACGGCGCCCCGATGACCGTACGGTCCTTCCCGCGGCCGGTACAGCCGGACATCCCGCTGTGGATCACGGCGGCCGGTTCCCCGGCGACCTTCTCCCTCGCCGGCGAGCTCGGCCACGGTGTGCTCACCCACCTTCTCGGCCAGACCTGGGAGCAGTTGGAGGACAACCTGGTGGACTACGGCGCGGCCCTGCAGAAGGCCGGTCACGGCGTGGAGCGGGAGCGGATCGCGGTCATGTTGCACACCTTCGTGGGCGACGACGGGCAGCGGGCCCGGGACACCGCCAAGGCACCGCTGACGGCGTACATGCGCACCTCCCTGAATCTCTTCGCCCTCCCCGCTGCTCTCGCCTCCGGAGAGGTGCCGGAGCAGGAGCTCACCGAGATGCTGGAGCATGTCTACGACGAGTACACCCGTAGCCGGTGCCTCATCGGTTCGGTCTCGGACTGCCTGCCGATCGTGGAGTCGCTGGCCCAGCTCGGGGTGGACGAGATCGCCTGCCTGGTCGACTTCGGGCTGCCGGCCGACGAGGTGCTGCGCGGGCTGGAGACGCTGGCCGAGCTCGGTGAGGTGTGCGCCGGTGTCTGACGCGGAGGGGGGCGGCCGCCGGACCGCCCCCCTCACCTCACACGGCCACGGCGGACATCTGTGCCACGGCCTTGTCGAGCTGACGTATCGTCCCCACGGACAGGGCGGGCACCCCGGGCGCCGAGGCGCGCGCGATGTTCGACAGCACGCGTCCGGGGCCCACTTCGAGCAGGGCCGACACCTCCGCGGCGACGAGCAGTTCCACGGTCTGTGTCCACAGGACGGGCGAGGCGAGCTGACGGCGCAGCAGTTCCCGTGCGGACTCCGCCGTGTGGACGTACCCGGCCGTCGCGTTCGCCACGACGGGCAGCGACGGCTCGGCGAAGCGCACACCTGCCAGGTCCTCGGCGAACTCGGCCTCGATCTCCTTCATGAACACCGAGTGGAAGGGCGCCCCGACCTTGAGGTCGACGACATGCCGCGCTCCGGCCCGGCGCGCGGCGGCAGCGAACTCGTCGATGCCTCGGGCGTCTCCGGAGACCACGGTCTGCGTCGCGGAGTTGTAGTTGGCGACCTGCACGGTACCGTGCGCCTGCCCGGTGACCTCCGCGCACAGCTCGTCGACCCGGTCCGCACCGAGGTCGAGCACGGCGGCCATCCTGCCGGGCGTACGCCGGTTCACGGCCGCCATCAGCTCGCCGCGACGGCGGACCAGGCGCAGCGCGTCCGGCCAGTCGAGCACCCCGGCCGCCACCAGCGCGGCGTACTCGCCCAGGCTGTGGCCGGCGACCACGTCGGGCACGACGCCCTGCTCCTCCAGCAGCCGGGTGAACACCAGGCTCGTGAGGAAGATCGCGGGCTGGGTCACCGCGGTGTCGCGCAGCTGCTCGGCGTCGCCCTCGAAGCAGATACGGCTGAGCGGCAGCCCGAGTATCTCATCCGCCGCGTCGTAATAACTTCGGGAGAGGTCGGGGCGCGCCTGCGCCGCATCCTTTCCCATTCCTGGAACCTGCGATCCCTGACCCGGATATGTGATGGCGATTCGTTTCATGACCCAACTTACTACCACCCCTCTCATCCGGGAGGCAATCCTTGAACCCTGACGATGCGACAGTCACGCCATTGCCCGAGATGTTGATTCTGCATCACGCCGGCGGCTCGGCAATCGCCTACCGGAACCTCGAGAAACAGCTCGGAGGGAAATTCAGAACGCTCACGCTCGACCTCCCCGGCCGAGGGGCCGCCTACGGCCGGAAACCGTGCCGGAGCGTGCGGGAGGCCGTCGCGTTCTGCCTCGACGCCCTCGACGCGCAAGATGTCCTTCCCGACGCTGTGTTCGGGCACAGCATGGGGGCGCTGATCGCCTTCGAGCTTGCCTCCGAGCTGGAGCGACGCGGCACCCCGGTCACCTGGCTGGGCCTGTCCGCCGCACGTCCGCCCGGATTTCCGCACCCCGCGCGGACCCGGCGGGACCTGTGGGACGACGCACAGCTCCTCAACTTCGTCCGAGACCTCGGCGGAACGCCCGAGGAACTGCTCGAAGACCCGGACTACGTCGATTACCTGCTGGAAGTCATCCGCCCCGACCTGGAACTCGTCGATACGTACATGTACGACTCCGAAACTCCGTTGAACACGCCAGCGGAGATATACCAAGGCCATGATGACCCGGTCCTCGAGGGGGTCGAGACCGGTCACTGGGAAGAGTACTTCCAAAATTCAGTGACCGGTCGTACCTGGCCCGGCGGCCATTTCTATCTGTTCGGCTCGGAAGGAGAACTGGCCACTGCCATAACCACATCGTTCGATCGGGCGCTGGAGCGGAAAGCATGGGCGCCGCAGCAGGAAGCAAGCGGGCCGGACCGACAGGAAAAACCATGACCGTAACCACCACGACCAAGCGGCAGCAGAACCCCTTCACCAGGATCGCGACGACCGCGCTGCCCCTCTACCTCACGATGGTCGCATCCTCCGCCGGAGCCCTGGTGGACTCCGCCCTGCTCGGCAGACACGCGACCTCCTCGCTCGCCGCGTTCGCCGTGGCCATCGCCGTCTACAGCCCGGCCACCGCCACGGTCACCGGAGCCCTGCGCGGCGTCATGCCGTTCGTCAGCCAGCACGAGGACGACCCCGACCGCATGGCCCCGCTGGTCCGCAATGGAATGTGGCTGGGGTTCATCGTCGGTCTGCTCGGCGCCCTTGCCGTGGCCGGGGTGTCGGTCATCGGACGCGCGACCGGCGTCCCCGAGTCCACCCTCAACCATCTCGGGGCGTTCCCCTACCTGCTGGCCATCGCCGTGCTGTCGACGTCGGTGGGCGCCTCCGCGATCTCCGTCCTGGTCGCCCTCGGACAGGGAAAGCTCGTCATGCGGGCCGGACTCGTCGGCACCGCCGTCGCCGTACTGCTGTCGATCGGGCTCATCGCGGGCGCCGGGCCCCTGCCGGCCCTGGGGCTGAACGGAGCCGGCATCGCCATGCTGACGTCCAGCCTCGTCACCACCGTCCGGGTCCAGCTCGCTCTGCACCGACTTCCGGTGCTGGCCGGCCAGTCACTGCGCCCCGGACGCCCCGACCTGCCGCAGGTGTTCCAGCTCGCCAGGGTGGGCATCCCGCTCGCCGGAACCGTGCTCATCAAGTTCGTGGTCCTCGGCGTGCTGACGTTCGCCGCCGCCCGGCTCGGCACCGAACAGGCCGCCGTGCACGGGGTGTCGGAGAACCTGGTCAACCTGATCTACACGCTCGCCGTGGCGATCGGACAGGCGACCGTCCCCATCGTGGCGGGCGCGGCACGCGAGGTCGACGTCGCCGGGGCCCGGCGCAGCGTCATCGCCGGCAGCGGAGTCGCGCTGTGCGGCGTCGGCACCCTCGGTCTCCTCCTGGTGGTCTTCGGCCACTGGATCGTCCCCCTCTTCAGCGATGACGCCGCCTTGCGGCCGCGACTGGAGGATCAACTCCCGCTCGTGTTCGCCGTGGTGGTCACCGACGCCCTGCAGGCGATCGCCGGCTTCGGCATGCTCGGACTGAAGCGGACCTTCCCGAGCCTGGTCTCCACCGCCGTCTTCTTCGGCCTGTTGTGCCTGAGCGCGGTCCCGGTGGCCGATGCGGGCGGGCTCACCGCCCTGTGGTCCGCCCTGATCTGCGCGAACCTCCTCCAAGCGATCACCAAGACCGTCATCTTCCACCGGCACAGCGCACGTCTCGCCGCCGGGCAGCCCGGCCTCGCCACCTGATGTCCCTGCTTACTGCGACCGGAAGTGATCCTCATGAGTGCCAGCCAGACCCCTCGCACGGTCCGCGTCGAGAACGTCCTCGCGCGCTACTACGACCAGGCGCGTGAGGCCGCCCGCCTGCTGTCCGCGCAGGCCGCCCCGGGGCACCCAGGCTTTGAGCCGGACTTCGAACTCCCGCCGATGAGCGAGGACCTGCGCCGCTACCTGGCCGTATCCGACGTGTCGGTCCATGCACTCGACGACTACCAGGGGCACTCGCTGACCCTGCTGAACATGATGGGCAACCCGGGCACGCGGACCACCAAGACGTTCGCATCGCTGCTGATGGTGGCCCGGGCCGTCCATCACATCCGCCGCACAGGCGAGCGCATAGCGATCGTCACCCCGTCCTCCGCCAACAAGGCGACGGCCCTGCGCGACGCTGTCCAGCGGGCCGTGGACTGCGGCCTCGTCACCGGCGACGAGCTCCGCATCGCCGTCGTCGTCCCCGGCGCGGCGCGCCGCAAGCTGTGGTCCTCGCCTCTCAGCCAGGACACCGAACGGCGCGCGCAGAACCCGGTCATCACCTACGACGGGCCGCAGCGAGCCTCCGTGAAGGACCTGGCGGTGTCCTTCGTCGACAAGTTCGGCGCGGAGGCCGAGAACCGTACCGGCTACCGGATCTGGTACAGCCTCGCCCTCGGCAACTACAAGATGGCCGACGCCCTGCGCGCCCTCGTCGAGCAGGACACCCTGGGTCGCGCCCCGGAGCGGGGCCGCCTGCACGCGCACGCCGTCTCCAGCGCCTACGGACTGCTCGGCCACGCATTCGGCCACCGCCACCTGCTCGGGTCCGAAGGAGGAGTACCGCGCTACCTGCTCGTCCAGCACCTCGATACCCCGGACATGGTCCTGCACCTGCGAGGCGGCGACTTCTCGCGCACCCGCGTACCCGGGTTCGCCTACGACCCCGCGACGGGCCTGCACCGGCAGGACGCCGACCCGCACTTCCCGGCCCTGACGGCCGACCCCGGGGAGACGCTGGAGACCACCTTCTACACCCAGACCCCGGTCACCGCCGAGGAGATGTCGGCGCTGATCCACCAGCAGGGCGGCGACGGCATCGTCGTCTCACTCCACGAGTGCTTCAGCCGCTACCCGCAGATCAGGGCTCTGCTAGCGGCCGCCGACGTCACCCTGCCGGCCGACCCGCGGCTGCTGCGCGAGTGGTCCCTCGTCATGGCGTTCACCGGCGTGCTCAACGCGGTGGACCGCGGACTGATCGAGGCCGGGGACGACATCGTGGTCCACGGCAGCGGCAGCTACCACACCGCGGACTTCACAGAACTGGAGGAGGCCGCAGTCAGTCCCGTCACCGACGTAGACGAACTCGGCGACGTGATCGTCAAGTCACTGAACGCCTGACGCTTCGGCGGCGATATCACCCGGCCGGAAGCCGCGACCCGGCGGCCTCCGGCCCGAACCCCTGGCGACCTGAAAGAACAGATGGCGAAAGAGATGAAGACATGCGTGTCGGCGTCGTAGTGCTGCCCGAACACAGGTGGAGCGAGGCCCGCCGGATCTGGCGCGAGGTCGAGGAGATGGGCTTCGACCACGCGTGGACGTACGACCACCTGTCCTGGCGGACCCTGCGGGACGGCCCCTGGTTCGGCGCGATCCCCACCCTCACCGCGGCCGCCGCGGTCACCGGCCGGATCACCCTCGGGACCCTGGTCACCTCGCCCACCTTCCGGCACCCCGTGACCTGGGCCAAGGACGTCATGACCCTGGACGACGTGTCCGGGGGCCGTTTCGTGGCCGGGATCGGGGCCGGCGCGGGCGGGCAAGACACCACGGCACTCGGCGGTCCCCAACTGACGCTGGGCCAGAAGCAGGACCGGTTCCGCGAATTCGTGGAGACAGCCGACCGGCTGCTGCGGCAGAGCGCGACGAACCACCGAGGTGCCTACTACACCGCCGTGGACGTGCGCATGGAGCCGGGCTGCGTCCAACGCCCACGCCTCCCCTTCGCCCTCGCGGCGACCGGTCCGCGCGGACTGGCCCTTGCCGCCGAGCATGCCCAGATGTGGATCACCAACGGAGACCCGCGCAGATTCGGAGAAGTACCCGAGGCCGAGGGGCTCGACCTGGTGAGCCGTCAGCAGGAGCGGCTCGACGAGGCATGCGCCGGAATCGGCCGTGATCCCGCGGAACTCTCCCGGCTGATCAACGGCAGCGTCGTGGGCGACGAACCGCTCGCCTCGGTCGACGGGTTCGTCGACTTCGCGGGCCGCTGCGCGCAACGGGGCTTCACCGACCTCGTCGTCCACTACCCCCGTCGCTCGGCGCCGTTCGCCGGCGACGCGAAGACCTTCGAGCGCATCGCCGCCGACGCCCTCCCCGTGGTGCGCAGCTTCGAGAAAGGTGCCAGGTGACACAGCAGACACTCGCCCCGGACGCGATCGCCGCGCGCCTGGCCGAGGACCCCGACGCCCCCGCCCTCATCTACCGGGACCGCACCGTCTCGCGGGGCGAGCTCGATGCCGGCGCGACAGCCGTCGCCTCGGGCCTGCTCGGCAGGGGACTGCGGCCCGGGCAGCGGGTCGGCGTCCTGGTCTCCCGCTCCCCGGAACTGGTCATGGCCCTGCTCGGGATCCTGCGGGCCGGTCTCGTTTATGTCCCGGTCGACGGCACCGGCCCGACCGAGCGCGCCGCGCAGACCCTGCTCCGGGCGGAGTGCGCTGCGCTGCTCACCAACGCCCCGTACGCGGACCGCCGCCTCGGACTCGACGGCATGCACCTGGACATCGACGAGTTACTCCGCTCGGATCAACACACCACGCTGACCGCCGTCACCGGCACCGACAGTGCCTACGTCATCTTCACCTCGGGATCGACGGGCGTGCCCAAGGGCGTCGAGGTGACCCACGCCAACCTGGCCAACCTGTTCTTCGCCCTCGACGCCGAGATCCCGCTGCCGAAGCCGTGCGTGTGGCTCGCGATCACGGCGGTCACCTTCGACATCGCCGTCCTCGAACTGCTATGGACGGCGAGCCGCGGCATCCCGGTGGTCCTGGCCGAGACGGCGGAGACCAGGGAAACAGCCCTCCCGAACGGCGGCGCTCCCGCTCTACCGCATGAGTTGATCCTCCGGCACGGTGTCACCGCGATGCAGGGAACACCGACGTTCTTCCGCATGCTGCTGCACGACCCGGCGGCACGGGCGGCGATGGCGCGGCTCGACCTGATCCTGGTCGGCGGCGAAGCTCTGGACCCCACCCTTGCCAAAGGACTGAAGGCCCTCGGCGGCAACACCGTCATGAACATGTACGGCCCCACCGAGACCACGGTGTGGTCTACCTGCTGGACCGTGCCGGACGATCCCACCGAGATCCACGTCGGCCACCCGGTCGCGCACACCCGGGTGTACGTCGTCGACGAGCGGCTCGTCCCGGTGCCGGACGGCGAGCCGGGCGAACTGCTGATCGGAGGGCGCGGGGTGGCGAGGGGCTATGTGAAGGACCCCGACCTCACCGTCCTCCGCTTCATCAGCCACCCGGACCTCGAGCCCTGCGGATCGCTCTACCGCACCGGAGACCTCGCCCGGCGCACCCCGTCCGGGGACCTCGTCGTGTCGGGCCGTATCGACAACCAGGTGAAAGTCAACGGCCACCGCATCGAACTGGAGGAGGTCGAGGCCGCGCTGAACTCGCTGCCCTGGGTGACCGCCGCAGCCGCCTCCGTCCAGCAGGACGGGGAGGAATCGTTCCTCGCCGCGTACTACGTCGCCCGTGCCGGTGAGCCGGCCGACGAGCGGACGCTGCGCACCGCCCTCGCCGAACTGCTACCCACAGCCATGATCCCCGCCGTCCTCGCGTCCATCACCGCGCTGCCCGTCAACACCAGCGGCAAAATCGACCGCAAGGCCCTGCCCCCCGTGCGGCCTGCCACCGGCCCCGAGGCCGATCCACTCACCGCACTGGGCGCTTGCGTCCGGGAAGCCACGTCTCTGCTGGGTCGGCAGGTCCACGCCGACGACGACTTCTTCACCCACGGCGGCAACTCTCTGCTCGGCATGCGCCTGGTCAGCCGACTGCGCCGACTGCACGGCCTCTCCATCGGCGTGGCGGCCCTGCACCGTGGCCGTACCCCGCGCGCCATGGCCGACGCGGCGGTGCCCGTCCCCGCCGAGACCGCCGCCGGACCCGTCCACCGAGCACCGGTCACGGACGGCCGCTTCGACATCTGGGTCCGCGAGCAGATGCTCCCCGGCGACCCCGCACAACTCCTGGTCACCTCCTACGCAGTGGAACCCGCCGTACCGGAGGAGCTGGTGCGTACGGCGTTCGGCATGCTCTTGGCCCGCCACCCCGCCCTGCGGACGACCTACCGGTACGAGGAAGACGTGCTGTGGGCGCATCTGCTCCCCGGCGAGTGCGCCAAGGTCGAGGAGTGGGCGGTGAGCACCCCCGAGGGCGAGGTCGCCCCCGCCTGGATCGGCCCCTTCGACCTGGAGTCCGAGCCACCCGCCCGGTGCTTCGTCACCCGCTCCGACACCGGCACCGTCGTCACCTTCGTCGTGCACCACATCGCCTGCGACGGCTGGTCCGAGGAGGTGATCGCCCGCGACTTCGCCACCGCGTTGGCAGGCGGCCTGAAGCAGCCGGAGCGCGACCGCGTGTACGTCGAGCCTCGTCGGAGCGAGGCCGAACTGACGGCTGCCCGGAGCTACTGGGCGGACCTCCTCAAGGGATCACGCTCCCTCGACCTCGAACCCGGCGACCCCGAAAGTCCGCAGACCGGCGACTTCCTGCGCTGGACGCTGTCCGCGAACCATACGCGATGGCTCGGCGCGGCGGCCGGGGGAGACCTGCACGCCGGTTTCCTGACCTGGCTCGCGACGGCACTGCGCACGGTGACCGGGACACCCGACTTCTGCATCGGCTCCTACTACGCGGGTCGGGAGGACGCGGACGAGGACGCCGTCGGCTATTTCGTGCGCCCGGTCCCGGTGCGGTTCTCGGGCGACCCGGACGTGCGCGGCCAGTGGCTGAGGTCCGTGTCTCAGGTCCCGCTCTCCATGCAGGACCTGATGGGCCTCGCGCCGACGACAGGGCGACGGCCGGGCACACCTCCCGTCTTCCAGGCCGCCATGACGTACCAGAACGTTGCCCCCGCCGGCATCCAGGCCGCCGACCGGGCCATCCGCCGCATTGAGGTCCGCCCGCTCGCGTCACCCTTCCAACTGCACTTGGAGGTACGCCCGTTGGCTAACGGCAGCACGTTGGTCGAGTTGCAGTGGGACCCACGCGCCGTGGCCACGGCCTGCGTCCATCGCTTGCGTGATGTGCTGGTGACCGATGCGGAACGCATGGCGAGTACGAAAGCCAAGTTGTCTACCGCAAAGCGCGAGCCCCGAACATGAAGCCCGAGAGCCACTTGTGCACCAGCGGCGCCTTGTGGACTTTTTCCGGGCGCTCGCCGATCACGCCAAGCGCGATGCGTACCAGTAGCCGGCGGCCTCGGCCGCCGCGGCGAGATCGAGCACGGCGCGCGCTGGCCGGGGCCCGCCGTACGCGGCCCGATCCTGGGCGTGCACCTGGTCGAGGTCGGCGCGGTAGACGAGCGGGCGGGAAGCGGCGGGCAGCAGCCCGGCGGCGTGGGCGAGCAGGCCGGCCAGCGCGACCCCGAGTTTCGTGATGCCCGAGTACGACCGCACCCTCAAGCCCGCCCGGAAAGATGCCCAAGCCACCACCGATAACGCGGGCTTGCCCAGGCGGCCCTGGGCAGGCCCTCGCACTGTTGGGAGGCTTGCCCGGGTCAGCGGCCCGCTCGGCCCTTGCGGCGGGACGGCGCCGGTCGGGATCCGGGGTCATCGGTTTCACCGCGGTTGCCCCCGTGGAGGTGTGAAGCCCACGGGGGCGGACCGGTCGTTTGAGCTCAGTGAGCGTTCTGTGGCTGCTCGGAGGCCTGTGGGGCCACCAGGTTCTTCACGGGCTCAGCGTCGATGATCCAGATGTTTCGTTTCCGGTCGGCCAGGGATGCCGAGAGGGCGAGTAGGAGTGCTGACGTTGCGACGATGAGGACGACCAGGAGGGCGCCTTCGACGCCATGACTCTGTGCAAGGTTGCCGGAGACGGCTTGTCCTGCGGCGGTTCCGAGGGGGCCGCCGGCGCAGAGGATGGTCATGGCGACCGCTGCCCGTTCCGTGGGGGCGAGCCGTTCGGTCAGTGCGTACAGGCTGATCATGTAGGGCGCGACGGTGAAGCTCGCGACTGCGACCGCGGCGGGGACGGACACCAGTTGGGCACCGAGGAAGAGGACCAGCATGCCGGCGAAGAGGGTGGCGGCGAAGGAGACGTAGCGGGCGCGCAAGGTGAACCGTGACGGGAGCCATGCGCAGGCGGCGCCGGCCAGGGCACTGCCGATCCCGAACTCGGCGTACACGAGTCCGGAGGCACCAGGCTTGTCGATCGAATTGGCGTACACGGTGACGGCCGTCTGGACCGCGCCGAAGATCGCTCCCATCGCGCGGTGTGAGCTGGTGCGCGGGGACCATCACGTGATTCGAGCTGGCCAGGACCTCGCTCAGGAACCACCCCGCGTATGCAGGGACCAAACGCCCTGCGTGCCTCGGGACTTCGCGATGCTGAGACCACCTACGCGTGCGCGGGGACCACACACCGCGGCCAACCCCCAGCCGGCGACGGGGGACTACCCCGGCGTACGCGGGGACTACGGCTGCGCGGGCGGCCTGGCCGATGGGCGGCGGGGGCGCCCCCGCGTGCGTGGGAACCACGAAGGCGGCCTGGTCGCACTCGGCAAGGGCGTCGCGGACCATGCTGCAGGTGCGTCCGGTCGACCGGGGGCTTTCCGCGGCTTGCATTTGAGCGGCGTGAAGGCGCAGAAGGGTGCCTTCCAGTCGTCGTAAGACGGGTCGGTGACACCGTTCGCATTGTGAGTCCACTCACTCGAACGGGCGTGTGAAGTTTCCCCGCCGCGACGCCCGGCCTACTCGTCATTGTTTGCTCGCAAACTACAACGCATGGGAGATGGTCTGTGCGTGAGGGGTGATCTTCCTGCGGTCGAATGGGTGTGCGCGAGGCCAGGGCGCCCGGAATGGATCGGTTGTACTCAGGGGTCACGAACAGGAGGGCATCCGCGGAGGCGATGGCATCCTTGAGCGCCTTGCCCTCAGCCGGGTAGTCGCTGTCGTAGTCGTAACTGTATAGAGGAAGATCCTTGATCGGGATCTCAAAGAATTCCAAATCAGATGGGGCCAGCCGGATCAGAGCTTTCGACAGCGTCCGGTTGATGGAGTGAGTCGCCAGGCTTCCCACGAAGTAGCCGACCCTGTACGTAGTCATCGGTTCCTCGATTTAATTCAGTGCGCGTCTTGTGTTCTTCCGTTTTTGCGTGTCACGCGCTCCGGCGGGCAGGGAGTTCCGCAAGGAACGAAACCACGGCCGGGAGCAGAGCGCGTGCCGGCAGGTCCGTCCAGGTGACTGCGTGCGTCCACCGCCGCCCACCCGCATTCCTTGACGGAGGTGTGAAGCGCGGTGCGGAGAGCCGAAGCCGCGCCAGCTGCGCAGACTGCCGCCGAGGCGGTCGATTGCCCTGTGCTGCGGCATCAGAGACGAACCGGCGCCGGAAGGCTCATCGGCTCGTTCGGCCCGGTTTCCCGAGGTGGGTGAGTGCGGCTGTGACCAGGGCCTGGACGCCGGTGTCCAGGGTGGGCTGCAGGACCGGTGCGAAGCGGGGGCTGTGGTTGACCGGGATGTCCTGGGCCACGGTGCCGCGTTGCCGGGCGGCCTGGTAGGCGTCCGGATCGGCGCAGCCCAGGGCCCAGTAGGCGTACGGGGTGCCGAAGGCGTCCGGGATCCGGCTGAAGTCCTCGCTGGCGCTCTGCAGCTCGACAGTGACCGCGCGTGCTCCGAACCTCGCGGCGAAAGCGGCGGAGACCTCGCGGGTCACGACGTCGTCGTTGACAGTCGGCGGAAAGCGGGTGCCCTCCTCGATCTGCGGCGCGCGAGTCGCCCCCGAGGCGTCACACTCGGCATGGACGATGCGCCGCACGGCTGCCAGGACGGCCCGCCGGGTCTCGTCGTCGTACGTGCGCACGTTGACCAGTAGTTCGGCCGACTCCGGAATCACGTTGCCGCTCGAGCCTGCCTGGACGGAGCCCACCGTGACCACGACCGGCTGGGTCGCCGCCAGCTCGCGCGAGACAATGGTCTGGAGCCGGACGACGATCATTGAGGCGATCACCACGGGGTCGATGGCGGCCTGCGGTGCCGAGCCGTGAGCGCCCCGGCCATGGACAGTGATCTTCACATTGTCCGCCGCGGAGAGAAAGGACCCGGCGCGCGTGCCGACCTGCCCGGCCGGATAGGGAAGCACATGCTGGGCGAAGGCGACGTCCGGGCGGGGAACACGGTCGGTCAGCCCGTCGGCGAGCATCCGGTCAGCGCCGTCCCCCGGTTCCTCGGCAGGCTGGAACAAGGCCACCAGTGTGCCCTGCCACGCCCCCGGCGCGCCGGACATGAGTCGCGCAGCCCCCAGCAGGCAGGTGACGTGCATGTCGTGACCGCAGGCATGCGCCACGGGCCCCCGGCGGCCGGAAGCGTCCGTGGCTTCGGCCGTGCTGGCGTAGGTCAGACCGGTCTCCTCAAGGACCGGCAGAGCGTCCATGTCGGCCCGCAGCAAAACGGCCGGACCCTCACCGTTGGCCAGCACACCGATCACACCGGTGCCGCCGATCCCCTCGTGCACCTGGTAACCCCAGTTTCTCAGGCGTTCCGCCACCCGGGTCGCGGTGCGGTGCTCCTGGTGTCCCAGCTCGGGGTGGGCGTGCAGATCCTTGTAGACCTCTTCAAGCTCGGAGCGGATGTCATCGAGCCCGGCCAGAACAGCATCTGCGGAGTCTTTGGGTGTCATGGCTGTGTACTCCTGCATCTCGGTGGGTGAGCGCAGCGCCCGTTCCTGTCAGGGATCCCGGTCCTTGGTCGTCCCCGGCCGCCAATCGCGGCTGTTCGGCAGCTTCCAGCCCCAGTGGAACGCGGCCAGCCGCAGCGAGATACCGATCGTGATTCCGGCCAGGACGCCTACGGTGGGTACGCCGAACCGGCTGCAGACCACCATCACCGCGCTCACCACGATCGCGACGGTCGCGTACAGCGGTGCGCCGCCGAAGATGGAAGGGGTCCGCGCGAGCAGCAGGTCCCGGATCGCACCGCCGCCGACCGCTGTGATGGTGCCCAGCAACACGGCCGGCAGCCACCCCAGGCCGACAGCGAGCGTCTTCTGCGCCCCAGCGACCGCCCAGACGCTCAGCGCCGAGGCATCCAGGACGTTGAAGGCGCAACCGGACGCGTGGCGGCTCAGATCGGCTACGAAAGCCAGCAGGGTGCCGGCAGTGGCGACCGTGAGATAGGTGTAGTCGGTCAAGGCCACAGGTGTGCCGTGCTGCAGCAGAGTGTCGCGGAGGATTCCACCGCCCAGACCGGAGACGATGCCGATGACCAGGAAGCCGAACAGATCCAGACGACTGGCCCGGGCCAGCACCCCGCCAAGCGCGCCGTTGGCGAACACCCCGCTCAGGTCCAGCGCCCGGGTCAGCTCGGTCACGCTCTCAGGCGACAACGACCGGGCCACAGACACCAGCGTCTCCCTTCACACTTCCACCATCGAAACAGCCGAAGGTGCCACGCGCCCGCCGGGCATGGCATGCGAGGCAGCTTCTCCGGCCACTGGTCGGCCGGACTGCGCCTGTGGCGTCCGTTCGCAGGTCGGGTGCCATGGGTGGGGAGATCCACTAAGCAGGTGTGGAGTCACCCCCGAGCAGGGGGTCGGTTTTTCAACGAGCGCCATTTTTCCGTACCGGGTACCCGGACGGCGCAGCGGGCCGATGCTTCACCGACCCCGACGATATCGCCGCACTGGCGCTCTTCCTCGCCTCCGACAGCGCCAAGTCCATCGCCGGGCAAACCATTCCCATCGACGGCGGCTCGAAGGCTGCGCAGTGACACTCGACGGGAAGCGCTGTTGCAGCAGGGGGGCCGGCGGTAGCGCCAGCTCCTTTCGGAGCGTCGACCACTGTCCGTCGGTCACTACGGGCCGCCGGAACGCTCGTGCCGGTCTCCCTCGGCAGGGCGCGATGGTGACGGGGGACACGCCGTGGGTAGCGGTATCTTCCGCGAGGCCCGCTGCCGAGCCAGCTCCGCGTGCTTTGCCCACGCTGGTCACGAGCCCAGGCCGTGTGCGAGCTTTTGGGAGCGATGGGCACGGCACTGGACGCTGCAGCGATCTGGCGGAGGATGTTGGCCGACGTGCATGAGCGGGCGTGTGGTCGCCGGTATTCGAGTGCGGCTCGTCGGATCGGCGGTCGGGTGCGTGGCTTCGGTGCCCGGGGCGGTTGTACCCACGCTGCGCAAGGTTCGAGCGGCGGGCGGCCCAGGGCTCCCGAACCGGGCCCTGCCGCAGCCCAGCGGCGTGTGGCGGACGGGCCGTGCGCCACAATCGTCCCGGTGGCGTCCGGCAGGATACGGAGGTCAGGGATGCACGGCGCCGGCAGCCGGTTCCGGCCCGTTGTCGTGACCGGGCTGGGCGGGCGCAGTCACATCCTGCCCGGCGGCACCGCGGGCGTGGAGGCCGACCATGCCGAAGGCGGTGAGCGCGCAGGCGACGGCGGCCGCCGCGCCGCATACCAGGAACGCGGTACCGAACCCGCTGCCAAGGGCGTCGAGGGCCAGACCGTGGGCAGCGGAGCCCGTGGCGCCGAGTGGCAGGCTGTTCACGGCGAGGGGACCGCCGGCTGCCGCGATCTCGTGTGCCGCCGCTGTTTGAGCGGTCGGCAGGCCGGCGTCGGAGAGGTTCGCCACGAAAGCCGACCCCGCGTTGCTGAGGGCCACCGCGCCGACCACGACCGGGCCAAGTGCGAAGCCGAGGTCACGCAGCATGTTGGTGGTGGCGCTGGCCATGCCGGCCAGGCTCGGGGGCACGCTATTCAGCGCCACGGCCGTCACGGAACTGACAGTCAGGGCGAAGCCGATGCCGATCAGCAGGGCGGGCACCACGAGCGCGCCGAGCCGGGGATCGGTGACGTCCAGCCGGGCGCACAGCAGACAGCCGACTGCTGTCAGGGCGAATCCCGAGGTCAGCAGCCAGGTCGGGGCTACCCGGTGCAGCAACCGCGAGACGACCGGGATGAGCAGGAAGGCGGGCCCCTGCAGGAGCAGGAAGGGGATCGCCACGCGGATGGGGTCCTGGTGCTGCACCGGGCCCAGCCACATGCTCGTCGCGAAGCAGGCGCCGAGGAAGGCGAACATACCGATGACCGCCGCCGCGGAGGACACGGCGAAGGCGCGGTTGCGGAACAGCCGCAGGTCGAAGATCGGTGACTCGGCCCCCAGCTCCACCACGACGAATCCCGCGAGGAAGACTGTGCCGAGAATGAGGGAGAGCATGACGGGCAGGGCGGTCCAGCCCGACTCGGGTCCCTCGACGGCGCCGTACAGCACCAGGATGAGGCCGAGGGCGAAGGTGGTCTGACCGGCCACGTCGAGCCTGCGGCCCTCGGGTGCTTTCGACTCGGTGGCCAGCGCCACGGTGAGCACCATGCTGACCAGGGCGAGGCCGACGAGCACCCAGAAGGAGCCGCGCCACGACCCGACTTTGGCGAACATGCCGCCGAGCAGGGGGGAGACGGCGGCGCCGGCGGACAGGAACCCGCTCCAGACCGCGACGGCGTGCGCCCGCTGCCGCATGTCGCGGGTGACGGCGGTCAGTGCGGTGAGCGAACCCGGGAACATGGCCCCGGCGCCCAGTCCGTTCAGAGCGGCGCCGAGCCAGAGCACCTGGACGGTGGGGGCCAGCGCGGCGACGGTGCTGCCGGCGGCGACCAGAGCAGTGCCCGCAACGACGAGCCTGCGGCGTCCGAACAGGTCGCCGAGGACGCCGAAGGTGAACTCGAAGCACACCACCGAGATCATGAACGCGGCGGTGATCCAGGTGAGTTGCGAGCCGTGGGTGTTCAGGTCCTGCTGGAACAGTCCGTTCAGCGAGGCCGGCAGCGCGTTCGCGACCTGGGCCACGAAGACCGCGCCGCAGGCGGCAGCCAATGTTCCCGCGTAGCCCGGCTTCCGGGCGGCCCCCGCGGTTGGGCCCGGGGACGTCGCAGTCCCGTTGTTGAGCGTCATCGCTGATTCTCCCTGACTGGAACTTCGGGTCTCCCGGAAGCGGGAACCCGAAGCGTGGAAGCGCTCGGCTCCGCGCACGCGGTGGGGGAAAGGGCACGTCGCGCGTCCGGCGTGGTGCCGTGGAGAATGACACTTTGCTTTACGTCACGTCAAGGAAATGTGCGTGAGGTAGAGACACTGTTCTTCAAGTAAGGGTGGCGGGTGGGGCTTTACGGCTGGCCCGCCCAGTCCTCTTCCAGGGCGTGCGCCGCGGCCTCCAGCGTGGCGACCAGCGAGCGCAGGCGCTGCGGGTCGTAGCGCACGCTGGGCATCGAGACGGAAAGGCCGGCCAGCGCGGTGCCGTCCCGGCCGCGCACCAGGACGCCGACGGCACGAGACCGCGCTCGGACCGCTCCTTGTTGACGGCGAAACCGTTGCGGCGCAGGCGTCTGAGCTCCGTCCGCAGCCGCGCGAGGTCGGGGCGGTCGGCCGGGCGGTCGCGGTAGCGCTCGGGGGCGTAAACGTTCTCCAGCTCCTCGTCGGTCAGGTGGGCGAGCAGGAGGAGTCCCGCCGTGGTGCGGTGGGCGGGGAAGACCATCCCCTCCCGGGACCCGACCCGAAGGGCCTGTCGGCACTCGACGCTGGCGATGAAGCGCACCGTCTCCCCGGTGCGCACGATCAGGTTCGCCGTCTCGTCGAGGAGATCGACGACCCGATGCAGGTGAGGAAGAGCCACCGTGCGCAGCAGTGACACGAGCGACTGGGAGTGAGCGGCCAGCTCCAGCACCGGGCCCGCGCGGTAGACGCGGTCCTCGCCCCGCACGGCGAAGTCCCGGTAGACGAGCATCGCCAGGATGCGGTGGGCCGTCGACCGGGCGACACCCAGGCGCTCCGCGAGCTCCGCCACGGTCGCGCCGCCCTCCATCTGCAAGATGGCCGCCGCTCGCAGCGCGTGGTCCACGCTGGCGATGGGATAGGGCGGCGGAGTCTTCAGCGGCTTGTCCATCGCGACCCTCCCGACCCTCCGGAATTCTGCTATGCAGAATCCCCATGTTCCATCCACAGACGCCATGCACGCTGACTCCGTGACTGAGTCCTCCCTCACCCAAGACATCGCCACGGGCTTCCCGGTGCGGCTCCAGGCCGTCGCCGCGGAGGGGCAGCCCGAGGTCACCCCAGAGCTCGAGGAGCTGTACCGGGGCTTCGAGCAGGAGCTGCTCGTCCCGCTGTGGACCGAGATCGGCGACCTGATGCCGGCCCACCCACGCTCGCGCGCCGTGCCGCACCTGTGGCGCTGGGAGCGGCTGCGCGAGCTGGCCGCACAGGCCGGAGACATCGTGCCGGTCGGGAGGGGCGGGGAACGCCGCGCGATCGCGCTGGCCAACCCGTCGCTCGGCGGCAGGCCCTTCGCCACGCCGACGCTGTGGGCGGCCATCCAGTACCTGATGCCCGGTGAGGACGCGCCCGAGCACCGGCACACCCAGCACGCCTTTCGCTTCGTCGTCGAGGGCTCGGGCGTGTGGACGGTCGTCGAGGGCGACCCTGTGCCCATGAACCGGGGCGACTTCCTGCCGCAGGCCGGCTGGAACTGGCACGCCCACCACAACGCCACCAGCGAGCCGATGGCCTGGATCGACGGCCTGGACATCCCGTTCCAGTACGTCACCGAGGCGCAGTTCTTCGAGTTCGGCCGCGACGAGATCGGCGACGCCGAGCGGATCACCCCCGAGCGGTCCCGCTCCGAGCGGCTGTGGGCCCACCCCGGCCTGCGCCCGCTGTCGGCCACCCCGGCCACCCCGGCCACTCCGGGCAGCCCGCTGCTGTCATACAAGTGGCAGTACACCGACGCCGCGCTGGCCGACCAGCTGCTGCTGGAGAAGGAGGGCTTCGGCGGCACCATCGAGCCTGGGCACGCCGCCGTGCGCTATTCCAACCCGCACGACGGCTCCGACGTCCTGCCGACGATCCGCGCCGAGTTCCACCGCGTCGCCCGCGGCGCCGAGACCGCCCCGGTGCGGAGACCGGCTCGTCCGTCTACCAGGTCTTCGACGGCTCCGGCGTGGTCACCGTCGGCGACACGTCCTGGACGGTCACGCGCGGCGACCTGTTCGTCGTCCCGTCCTGGGAGCCGTTCTCCGTGAAGTCCGAGGCCGGTGACTCCGACTCCGACGCCGGCGCCCTCGACCTATTCCGTTTCTCAGACGCGCCCGTCTTCGAGGCGCTGAAGCTCGACCGCACCCAGAAGGACCGCTGACCATGAAGCTCGCCACCCTCCGCACCGCCGACGGCACCCGGGCGGTCCGCCTCGACGGCGACACTCTCGTCGACCTCGGCTACGCCGACCTGGGCGAGCTGTTCGCCGAGGATGACTGGCTGGGCAAGGCCGCCACCACGTCCGGCACCGCCTACCCCGTCGAGGGCGCCGACTTCGCGCCGGTCGTCCCGAACCCCTCCAAGGTCGTCTGTGTCGGCCACAACTACACCAACCACATCAAGGAGATGGGCCGGGACCTGCCCAGCCACCCGACCCTGTTCCCGAAGTTCGCCGAGACCCTGATCGGCGCGAATGACGACATCGCCAAGCCGGCCGAGACCGACTCCCTGGACTGGGAGGTCGAACTGGCCGTCGTCATCGGCAAGCAGGTCCGGCGCGCCGACGAGCAGCAGGCCGCCGACGCCATCGCCGGCTTCACCGTCATGAACGACATCTCGCTGCGCGACTGGCAGTTCCGCACCATCGAGTGGACCCAGGGAAAGATCTGGGAGGCCACCACCCCGCTCGGACCGTACGTCGTCACCCCCGACGACGTCGGCGGCGTACGCCCCGCGCTCAAGGTGAAGACGGTCGTCGACGGCGAGGTCATGCAGCAGGACGACACCGGCACGCTGCTGTTCGACCCGGTCTTCCTCGTCCAGTACATCTCCACCGTCATCACGCTGAAGCCCGGCGACGTCATCGCCACCGGCACCCCGGCCGGCGTCGGCAACGCCCGCGACCCGAAGGTCTTCCTGCTGCCCGGCCAGACCGTCGTCACGGAGATCGCCGGCCTCGGCGCCTGCACCAACAATGTGGTCGAGGGATGACCGACGCCCCCCGCACCCTCAAGGACGCCCGCGCCTGGGCCAGTACCGGAACCGAACTGTTGCTCGACGCCGTCGCGGGCCTGGACGAGGACGCCTTCTCGGCGCCCAGCGTGCTGCCGGACTGGACGCGCAAGCACCTGGTGGCGCACGTCGCCGCCAACGCCGACGCGCTCGGCAACCTGGTGTGCTGGGCGGCCACCGGCGAGGAGAGGCCCATGTACGCCTCCGCCGAGGAGCGCGCCGCCGGCATCGCCAAGGGCCCCACCCTGTCGGCCGACGAGCTGCGCTCCTGGCTGACGGACTCCGCGCAGAAGCTCGCCGCCGGACTGGACGGGCTCACCGAGGAGCAGTGGGGCCACCAGGTCGTCACCGCCCAGGGCCGAACCGTGCCCGCCACCGAACTGCCGTGGGTGCGCGCCCGCGAGGTCTGCGTCCACGCCGTCGACCTCGGCACCGGCGTCGTCACCTTCGCCGACCTGCCGAAGGGCTTCCTTGCCGCGCTCGTCGCCGAGATCCAGGCGAAGCGCGGCCTCGCCGAGCTGCCCGACGGCCCTCTGCCGGAGGTCGCCGCCTGGCTGGCGGGCCGGCCCCACTCGCTCACCCACGCCCCCGAGCTCGGCCCCTGGCTGTAGAGGAGTGCACTCATGTCCCATCCAGATGTGATCGTCGTCGGCGGCGGCATCGGCGGCCTCGGCGCCGCCTTCTCGCTCACCCGCCAGGGCCTCGCCGTCCGCCTGCTGGAGAGCGCCCCCGCCTTCGGCGAGGTCGGCGCCGGCATCCAGCTCGCCCCCAACTGCACCCGCATCCTCGACGACTACGGCCTCCTCGACGAGGCCAAGAGCCTAGGCGTCGTCCCCGACGCGATGGTCATGCGGGACGCCGTCGACGGCGAGGAGCTCACCCGCCTCGACCTGCGCGACCTGGAGAGCCGTTACGGCTACCCCTACCTGGTCATCCACCGCAGCGACCTGCACGGCCTGCTGCTGCGCGCCTGCGAGCGCGCCGGGGTCGAGCTGATCAACGACGCCCAGGTGACCTCGTACGAGAACACCGACGGCGGGGCCCGCGTGACCGTCGCCTCCGGCGCGACCCACGAGGCCGGCATGGTGATCGCCGCCGACGGCCTGCACTCGGCCGCCCGCAAGCTGTTCGCGCACGACCAGCCCGTGTCCTCGGCGTACGTCGCCTACCGCGGCACCGTCCCCGCCGAGCAGCAGCGCGTGCGGTCCGTCGACCTCAGCGAGGTCGTCGTGTACATCGGCCCCCGCTGCCACTTCGTCCACTACGGCCTGCGCGGCGGCGAGATGCTCAACCAGGTCGCCGTCTTCGAGTCACCCAAGGCGCTCGCCGGCCGCGACGACTGGGGCACGCCCGACGAGCTCGACGCCGCCTTCGCCGGCACCTGCGGCTTCGTCCGCGACGGACTGCCCTTCATGTGGCGGGACAAGTGGTGGCGGATGTTCGACCGGAACCCCATCATGCAGTGGGTGCACGGCCGGATCGCCCTCCTCGGCGACTCCGCGCACCCTCCGCTGCAGTACATCGCGCAGGGCGCCATCATGGCCATCGAGGACGGCTGGGTGCTGGGCGAGCACGTCGCCCGCAACCGGGCCGGGGACGGCACGGTCGACTGGGCGGCCGCGCTCGCCGCGTACGAGGCCGTCCGGCCGGAGCACTGCCGCCGGGTGCTGACCACGTCCCGCAAGTGGGGCGAACTGTGGCACCTCGACGGTCTCGCCCGCGAGCAGCGCAACGCCCTGCTGCGCGCCCGCGACACCTACGACTACTCCTTCACGGACTGGCTGTACGGGCCGACCGCCCTGACGCCGGACCAGGAACCGGAGATGTTCACGCCGATCCCGCTCTCCTCGGCGGCCGTCGGCGAGGCAGCCCTCGCCGGGGGCGCGGCATGAGCGACGCCTACCTCTACGCGGCGGCCCGCACCCCGTTCGGCCGGTTCGGCGGCGCGCTCGCCGGGGTGCGGCCCGACGACCTCGCCGCGACCGCGCTGACCGGCCTGCTCGACAGGACCCCGGACCTGGACCGCGCCGCGATCGGCGACGTGGTGTGGGGCAACGCCAACGGCGCCGGCGAGGACAACCGCAACGTCGGCCGGATGGCTGCGCTGCTGGCCGGACTGCCGGTGAGCGTGCCCGCCACGACCGTGAACCGGCTGTGCGGCTCCAGCCTCGACGCGGCGATCATCGCCTCCCGCGCATTGGAGTCCGGCGACGCGGACATCGTCGTCGCCGGTGGCGTGGAGTCCATGACCCGCGCCCCCTGGGTGCTGCCCAAACCGGACCGGGCCTTCCCCGCCCGCGACGTCACGGCCGTCTCCACCACCCTCGGCTGGCGGCTGGTGAACCCCGTGATGCCGAAGGAGTGGACGGTCTCGCTGGGCGAGTGCAATGAACTGCTTCAGGAGAAGTTCTCCCTCTCCCGCGAACGCCAGGACGCGTTCGCGGTGCGCTCGCACCGCCTCGCGGCCGCCGCCTGGGACGAGGGCTTCTACGACGACCTGGTCGTGCCGGTGGACGGACTCGCCCGCGACGAGGGCATCCGCCCGGGCACCTCCCTGGAGAAGCTGGCGGCCCTGAAGCCGTCGTTCCGCCCGGACGGGACGATCACCGCGGGCAACGCCTCACCGCTGAGCGACGGCGCCTCGGCCCTCCTGCTGGGCACCGCCGCCGCGGCCGGCCGGATCGGCCGGGACCCCGTGGCCCGGGTCGCCGGGCGCGGTGTGCACGCGGTCGAACCACAGATGTTCGGCTACGCCCCCGTGGAGGCCGCCGAGAAGGCGCTGCGCCGGGCCGGCATCGGCTGGGCCGACGTCGGCGCGGTAGAGCTGAACGAGGCGTTCGCGGTCCAGTCGCTGGCCTGCGTAGACGCCTGGGACGTGGACCCGGAGAGCGTCAACACCCGCGGCGGGGCCATCGCCCTCGGGCACCCCCTGGGCGCCTCCGGCGGCCGCCTCCTCGGCACGCTGGCCGCGGTGCTGCGCGAACGGCGCCGGCGTTGGGGCCTCGCGGCCATCTGCATCGGAGTGGGCCAGGCCCTCGCCGTCGTCCTGGAGAACGTGACTGACGAGGTGAGCCTGGGATGACCACGACCATCGCCGTCGGCCCCGACGAGGCCGTCGCCGACGTCGAGGACGGCTCCACCGTACTGGTGGGCGGTTTCGGCCTGGCCGGCATGCCGTTCGACCTGATCGACGCCCTCATCCGGCAGGGTGCCGGGGACCTGACGATCGTCTCCAACAACGCCGGCAACGGCGACGTGGGCCTGGCCGCGCTGCTCAAGGCCGGCCGGGTGCGCAAGGTGATCTGCTCCTTCCCCCGGCAGAGCGACTCCTACGTCTTCGACGACCTGTACCGGGCCGGCCGGGTCGAACTGGAGGTCGTGCCGCAGGGCACGCTCGCCGAGCGGATGCGCGCCGCCGGGGCCGGCATCGGCGCCTTCTACAGCCCGGTCGGCGTCGGCACGCCCCTGGCCGAGGGCAAGGAGACCCGGGAGATCGACGGACGCGTCCACGTCCTGGAGTTCCCGATCCAGGGGGACGTGGCACTGATCTCGGCCCACCGCGCGGACACCATGGGCAACCTCGTGTACCGCAAGACCGCCCGGAACTTCGGCCCCGTCATGGCCACCGCAGCCCGTACCGTCGTCGTCCAGGTCACCGAGATCGTGCCCGCCGGCGGGATCGACCCGGAGACCGTGGTCACCCCGGGCATCTACGTCGACCGCCTGGTGCGGGCCAAGGCCCGCCGGCTGACCGTGCAAGGAGCCCGCTGATGACGACCGCCGCAGCCCCCGCCGTGGAGCACACCGACCGCGGTCCGCTCACCACCGACGAACTCGCCGCCCGGATCGCCCGCGACATCCCGGCCAGTTCCTACGTCAACCTCGGCATCGGGCAGCCGACCCGGATCGCCGAGCACCTGCCGCGGGACGCCGGAGTCGTGCTGCACACCGAGAACGGCATGCTCGGCATGGGCCCGGCCGCCACCGGCGACGAGGTCGACCCCGACCTCACCAACGCCGGCAAGGTGCCCGTCACCGAGCTGCCCGGAGCGGCCTACTTCCACCACGCCGACTCCTTCGCGATGATGCGCGGCGGGCACCTGGACGTGTGCGTCCTCGGCGCCTTCCAGGTGTCCCAGCACGGTGATCTGGCGAACTGGCACACCGGCGATCCCGACGCGATCCCCGCCGTGGGCGGTGCGATGGACCTCGCCGTGGGAGCCCGGCAGGTCCTGGTGATGATGAAGCTTTTCACCCGGGACGGCGCCCCGAAGCTCGTGCCCGCGTGCACGTACCCGCTCACCGGGCCGGGCTGCGTCCACCGCGCCTACACCGACTGCGGCATCTTCGCCGTCGGCCCGGACGGCGTCCGGGTCCTGGAGACGTACGGCAGCTCCGTCGCAGCCCTGCGGGAGCGGCTGGACGTCGAACTGAAGGACTGAGGGCTGCACACGACGTCGGCACCACGGGCTGTGCGTAAGCTGAGCGTTCGCCGTGCCGGGACGGGGTTAGGATCTCCGGCATGGCCACCCTTCGTGAGGCACAGAAGCAGATGACCCGCCGTCTGCTGCTGGAGTCGGGACTCAAGCTCTTCAAAGCGAAGGGATACGCCGCCACCACAGTGGACGACATCGCCACCGCCGCCGGCACCACACGCGTCACCTTCTACGCATACTTCCCCTCCCGCAGCGAGCTGATGCGGGCGCTCATCGACGAGCAGCTCAACGAGGCGCTCCAGCGCGTCCGCTCGCCCGAACACGGCTCCACCGCCAAGGACCTCGTGACCACGGTCGCCGACGGCACACGGGACGCCATCCTGGCCTGGCTGCGCCGGACCGCCGAGAGCTGGCCGGTGATCCGGCCGATCATCCGGATCGGCCGGGACGCCGCGGTGATCGATCCGGACCTGCCCGACCTGGTGGAGCGCTGGCTGGAGGAGGCCGTCAGCGACATCGAGGACGGCCTCACCGCGGCCGGCCGCTTCGAGCCCCACCAGCGGCACTTCCGCGGTGTGCTCGCCATGTCCCAGCTCGATTACGTGGCCCAGCACTGGGACGGCTCCGACTGGAAGCTGACCCGCGACCAGATGCTGGAGGAGCTCGCCGACAGCTGGGTGCGCCTGCTGAACTGACCGGCGCTCACAGCCCCGCCGCGACCTCCAGCAGCAGCGTCCGCAGCCACGCGACGAAGTGCTGGTCGGTCAGCCTCGGATTCCACACCATGTCGATCCCGAGCCCGGGAAGCGGGAAGGGGAACTCCT
Organism: Streptomyces misionensis; assembly: GCF_007896895.1. GTDB lineage: Bacteria > Actinomycetota > Actinomycetes > Streptomycetales > Streptomycetaceae > Streptomyces > Streptomyces misionensis_A. Next base: position 85,716 of record NZ_VOGW01000055.1, read on the forward strand.
CGATCCGCAGATCGGAGAGCCGCCGCATGGCGACGGCGACCTGGTGCCGCAGCAGCGCGACACCGCCGGCGCGGGCCACCAGGAAGGGCACCAGCAGGAAGTCGGAACTCAGCTGCCCGACCCGGTAGGGGATGCCCTTGTCCTCCAGCACCGAGTAGGGGAAGACCCGCCGGTCGGTGTCGACCACGACGTGCGGCTGGGTCGTCAGCAGCTCCAGGGCGTCGGCCTGCGCGGGCGTGTCCGGTGCGGCCACCACCACGACCCGGTCGTCGTACAGCCGCTCCCGCGGGTACGGCGAGAAGTGCCCCTCGGAGATCAGCACGACGTCGACGCCCTGATCGGTGAAGGTCGACTCGCTCGGCACCGTGATCGTCCGCAGCCGCAGCGTGGCGAGCGGGGCGCGCTCCCTGACGAGCCGGGTCAACCGGGGCCCGACGACGAACGCCGTGCTGGTCGTCATGGCGACCGTGATGATTCGCCGGTCCGTCGCGGGGTCGAAGACGGGGAAGTTCACGATGCGTGCCGTCTGCTGGAGGGCGCTGCGCAGCGGCCCCACCAGCTCCAGCGCGCGCGGCGTCAGCGTGACGCCGCTGCCCTGCCGGACGACCAGGTCGTCCCCGAGCAGGCGCCGCATCCGGGTCAGGGCGTGGCTCATCGCGGGCTGGGAGAGGCCGACGCGCTCCGCGGCCTTGGTCACCGACCGTTCCTCCAGGAGCGCGAGAAGGGGCACCAGCAGGTTCAGGTTGACCGACGCCAGCCGGTCCAGGCCCGAACTCGTGGTGCCCCGTTCCTCCGCGCTCATGGGGCGCAGCCTACGCGGCCGCCTGGGTCATCCGGCGCAGCCGGGGGATCGGTAGGCGGTAGTCCAGGGCGACGACGTCCGCGGTGCCGTCCGCGTGCGCCCAGCGCATCAGCGCGGGCCCACCGCCGGGCTCCCCGTCGGCGTACTCCGGCTCGCCCTCCACGGGAAGGGTGCCGACCGCCTTCAGGCTCAGCCCGAACTGCTCCGTCCAGAAGTACGGCTGGAACCGCAGCGGCGGGGTCGCCTCGCCGTGCAGGAGCGCCCGCGCCGCGACCTTCGCCTGCTCGATAGCGCTGCTCCACAGGGGGACGCGGCGCGGACCCCGCGCGGTGGGGAAGGCCGCGAGGTCCCCGACGGCCGCCACGTCGGGCCGGACGAGGCCGCGCGCGTCGACCTCGACGGCGCCCCGCGCGGTGAGCCCGGAGCCCGCGAGCCACTCCGTGTTGGGGATGTCGCCCGCGGCGGTGAGCACCACCTCGGCCTCCAGCACACCGCCCTCGGCGAGCACGACCCGCGGCCCCCCGCCGCCGTCCTCGAGCCGGGCCTCGGCGGTCTCCACCAGCCGGAGTCCCCGCTCCAGCGCGGCCCGCACGAAGACGCTGGCGAGATACGGGCCGAGCTGCTGCCGCAGAGGTGTGCCCTGGGAGACGAGGGTGACCTCGCAGCCGGAGGCCAGGCAGCCGGAGGCGATCTCCATGCCGAGCGGGCCGCCGCCCACGACGACGACCGACGGTCCGGCCGCCACCCGGCGGCGCAGGGCCAGCGCGTCGTCGAGCCCGCGCAGGGTGAGCTCGCCGGGCAGGTTGGACAGCCGCCGGGCCCGCGACCCGGTGGCCAGCACCAGACGGTCGTACGGCAGGGCCGTGCCGTCCTCGAGGGAGACGAGCTGGCGGTCCAGGTCGAGGCCGGTCGCCCGTACCCCGAGCAGTTCGGTCGCCCCGTGCCCGGCGGGCGGCAGCTCGTGCGCGGTCAGGTCGTCGCCGTCGAGCAGCAGCGCCTTGGACAGGGCCGGGCGGCTGTACGCGGGGTGCCGTTCGTCGCCGACGATGGTCAGCTCGCCGTCGAACCCGGCCTCGCGGAGGGTGTCGGCCGCGGTGAGCCCGGCGATGCCGTTGCCGACGACGACTACGCGCCCGGGGGCCGCGGCGCTCATGCAATCCTCAGGGCCGCGACGGGACACACCCGCACGGCGGCGTTGGCGAGGGCGGCGTCGGCCGCGTCGAACTCCTCGCGGTCCAGGACCAGTTCGCCCTCGTCGTCGAGGTGCATCAGCTGCGGGGCGGCCTCCTCGCACAGGCCGTGGCCCTCGCAACGGGGGCGGTCGAGAATGATCTTCATGCGGGGATCGCCTCCATGACGGGGAGCTCCTCGATGCTCCGCGTGGTGTTGCCGGGGACGCGGACCTCGGGTCCGACGACGAGGCGTTCGACCCGCCGGGACAGCGCCTCGATCACGGCGTGAGCCTCCAGCCGGGCGAGCCCCTGGCCCGCGCAGCCGTGCGGGCCGTAGCCGAACGACAGATGGTCGACCGGGTTGCGCTCGACGAGGAACGCGTCCGGGTTCTCGTAGTGGCGCGGGTCCCGGTTGCCGGCGCCGAACAGGATCGCCACCTGCGCGCCCGCCGGGATGTCGACCTCCTCGATCGTGACGTCCTTGGTGACGCGGCGGCCCCAGGCGTGCAGGGGAGCCCAGAAACGCAGCACCTCGTTGAACGCGGCGGGCACCAGCGAGGGGTCCTCGCGGACGAGGGCGAGCTGCTCGGGGTGGCGGGCGAAGAGGGCGACGAGGTTGCCGATGGCGGCGATGGTCGTGTCGACACCGGCGCCGAGGTACTGGTGGATGATGTGGCCGGCCGAGTCCGGCGGGATGGCGCCGCGGGCCTCGGCGTCGAAGATGCCGCGGCCCACGGATCCCTCGGCGAGGTCGCCGGCGGTGACCTGGGAGCACCAGGCGTACAGCTCGCCGGCGATCGGGAAGTTCTCGGCGGTGCGCTGGTTCATGGGGCCGAGGACCTGCATCGCGGCCTGCCCCCAGCGCAGCATGTTGGCGCGCACCTCGCCGGTGAAGCCGATGAGGTCGGCGACGACCTCGAGCGGGAAGGCGCGGGCGAGCGCGTCGATGGCCTCGAAGGAGCCCATCGCGACGAGTTCGCGGACGAGGGCGTCGGCCTTCGCCGTGATCGAGCCCTTCAGGCCGCGCAGCGCGCGCGGGGAGAGGTTCTCGGTGAGCGTGGCGCGCAGTTGGGTGTGCACGGGCGGGTCGGAGGCGAGCGAGGTGCCGGTCAGCGCTTTGTTGGCCATCGGATTGAATGCGACCGAGGACGAGGAGAACGACTCCCAGTCGCCGAGGGCGCCGCGGATGACGTCGTACCGCGTCAACGCGTAGACGTCGTTGCGTGGCAGGTGCACGACGGGGCCGCGTTCCCTCAGGTCGGCGTAGACGGGGTACGGGTCGAGGACGACTTCGTCGGCGAAGAGGTCAACGTCGGAGGCAGGCGGGGTGCTCATGCCCCTCAGTGAAATGTCCGCCCTTACATCGAGCAAGTGAATGCTTGGCATGCTCCGACATGCACGACGTGCATGTCGCACGCCATCCGGACCCGCACAAGGGGGTTCCGAAGTGCTCGCGCAACCCATGGCGAATTGTTTTTCCGTGGTGTTCGTTTCATTGACGGCGTGTAAAGCAAATCGATACGGTGACGGCAGCCACAGGGGTGCGTGGGCACCCCACACCGGACATGTGAGGCATGCGCATGAGCGTCGAGAGCAACACCGTCAACACCGTCCTGGGCCCGGTGCCGGCCGCCGAGCTGGGCGTCGTCTCGGTCCACGAGGCGCTGCTGTCGGTGGTGCCGGGCGCCGAGCACGCCTACGACATCACCCTCGACCGCGCCGAGATTTTCGAGACCCTGGCCGCCAGGCTGAAGGACTTCAAGGCCCACGGCGGCGGCACGATCGTCGACAGCACCGGCATGTTCCACGGCCGCGACGTCCGGCTCTACGAGACCCTCGCCCGTGCGACGGGCGTGCACATCGTCGCCTCGACCGGGCAGGGCCCCGAGGACATGCTCGGCGGCTACTTCCTCACCCCGCAGACCAACCCGCCCACACCGTGGCCGGCCGAGAAGTTCGCCGACCTCTTCACCAAGGAGGTCACCGAGGGCATGGTCGTCCCGCGCGTCGAGCGCCGCGGCCCGGCGGGCCTGGTGGCCACCACCGCCACCCGCACCGGCATGACCGCGACCGACGAGAGCCTGTTCCGGGGTGCGGCCCGGACCGCGCTCGCCACCGGCGTCCCCCTCTCCATCCGCCACGGCGCCGATGCCGTGCACGACCTCGACGTCGTCCTAGAGGAGAAGCTGCCCGCCGACCGCGTCGTCGTCGGCGGACTCGACCGCAAGGACGCCGTCACCTCCGGGGCGGCCCGGGAAATCGCCCGCCGCGGCGCCTACGTCGCCCTCGACCACGTCGGCACGGAGGACGAGGACCACGTCACCGACGCAGAACGGACCGCTCTGGTCGCCGAGCTGGCCGGGGCCGGACTCGCCGGCCGGGTCCTGCTGTCCAGCAGCGCCACCGGCGTCGCCAAGGGGCACACCGGCACCGACGTGCCGTACAGCCACGTCCTGACCAGCTTCGTCCCGCTGCTGAGGGCCCGGGGTCTCAGCGACGAGGACACGCGCCGGATTCTCGTGGACAACCCGCGGGACCTGCTGTCGGTGCGCTAAGCGCACCGGCACCGACGACCATCAAGTCTCTTTCTCAAAGGTGAGTGTTGTGTCGAGAGTGAACACGGTCCTAGGGCCGGTCCCGGCCGAGGAACTGGGCCTCGTCGCCGTCCACGAGCACATCGGATACGGCATGCCCGGCTCCGAGCTGGACACCAAGTGGTGGAAGACGCCCGAGGAGCGGTACGAGGAGACCGTCCCCAAGCTGCGCCGGTTCCACGAGTTGGGCGGCGGCACGTTCGTCGACGTCACCGGCATCTGCAACGGCCGTGACGTCGACTACTACAGGTCCCTGTCCGCGAAGACCGGCGTGCACATCGTCGCCTGCACCGGCTTCGTCGGCGGCGACACCGCCCTGCCGCACTTCGCGAATGCCGGCGTCGACTACCTGGTGCGGCAGTTCGTCCACGAGATCACCGTCGGCATCGGGGACACCGGCAGCCTCGCCGGCGTCATCAAGGTCGGTGTGAGCCGGGGCGGCCGGATGACCGACCTGGACAAGCGGATCTACCGGGCCGCCGCCCGCGCCGCCCTCAGCACCGGCGTGCCGATCCTCACCCACCTTGCCATCGACGCCGAGAACGCCATAGCGATCTTCGACGAGGAGGGACTGCCCCTGGACCGCGTCCTGTTCGGGCACGTCGACGACGGCGTCAACGCCGACAAGACCCGCGACGTGTGGATCGCCGAGCGGGGCGGCCGTATCGGCTTCGACACCTTCGGCTACGAGACCGAGCTGCCCGACCCGCCGTTCTGGGCCCGCCCACGCAAGGAACGCCTCGACCACTTCCTGCGCTTCATCGACGGCGGCCGCCGGATCCACCAGGTCCTCGCCTCCGCCGACGCCAACTGCTCACCGCTCGGCTGGCCCGGCGTCAAGGGCCACACCGTCAACTACATCTTCGAGGACCTCATCCCGGACCTCCGCGCCGCCGGCCTCGACGAGACCGCGATCAAGACGATCTTCGTCGACAACCCCGCCGCCTTTTTGACCCTCCAGAAGTAGAGAGAACCAACGATGCAGCTCTCGGACATCAAGAACCTCAAGATCGCCGTCGTCGGAGCGGGGTACGGCGGCGCGGCTGCCGCCAAGGCGCTCAGCCTCCTGGGTGCCCGCGTGGACGTCTACGAGCAGGCCACCCGGATCCGCGAGGTCGGCGCCGGCATCGGTCTGCGCCCCTCCACCATGAACCGCTTCCGCGGGTGGGGGATCTTCGACGCGATCGCCGAGGTCACCTCGCCTAGCGACTACTTCGAGATCCTCACCGCCACCGGCGACCCGATCATGAAGGAAGCGTGGCCCGCCGCCGGCGAGCAGGTCCACACCCACCTCATCCACCGCGGCGACTTCATCGACGCCCTTATGGGCGTGCTCCCCGAGGGCATGGTGCACCTCGGCCACAAGCTGGAGAGCGTCGAGGACAAGGGCGAGGGTGCCGTCCTCACCTTCGCCAACGGCACCTCGGTCGATGCCGACCTGGTCGTCGGCGCCGACGGCATCAAGTCGGTCGTCCGCCACCAGCTGTTCAGCCAGAAGCCCCCGGTGTTCTCCGGCGAGCACGCCTACCGCACGGTGATCTCCGCCGACGCCGCCCACGGCATGGTCGTCGACGACAACCTGCGCATGTACATCGGCCGCGGCACCAAGGTCTACCTGCTGCCGCTGCGCCACCGCGGCCAGGTGTCCTTCGACATCACCGCCCTGAACCCGGACGGCACCTGGGCGCCGCAGGTCACCAAGGAGGACCTACTCAAGACGGTCGAGGGTTTCGACGAGCGCCTGGTGGGCATCACCCGCGACCTCGACATGGACACCGTGAACATCCGCGCCGTGTACGACATCGACCCCGTCGACACCTGGCACACGGACTCCGTCGTCCTCGTCGGCGACGCCGCCCACTCGATGCTCCACCACCAGGGTCAGGGCGCCAACTCGGCCATCGAGGACGGCGGCGCGCTCGCCGACGCCCTCAAGCAGGCCGGTTCCCTAAAGGAGGCCCTCGACCTCTACCAGGCCACCCGCAAGCCGGTGACCGACGAACTGCAGCGCGTCTCGCGCCAGGGCTGGACCGAGGAAGAGATCAACGACGTCTTCCCCAGCCAGAAGCCCGCCGCCGCCGGACAGGAGTGACCCCGTGACACTGCACCCCGAGATCGCCAAGTTCCTCGCCACCTTGCCGGCCCCGCCCGCGGGCCCCCTCGACCCGGTCGCGATGCGCGCCGCTGACGAGGCCCACGTCGCCCCGCCCGAGGAGCGCCTGCCGCTGCACGCCGTCGAGGACGTGACGGCCACGACGGCCACCGGCGAGGTACCGGTCCGGATCTACACCCCCGCCGAGGCCGATCGCCACGGCATCCTCGTGTACTTCCACGGCGGCGCCTTCTTCCTCGGCAGCCTGAACACCCACGACCACGTCGCCCGCTCGCTGGCCAAGGAGACCGGCCTCAAGGTCGTCTCCGTCGGCTACCGCCTGGCACCCGAGGCGCCCTTCCCGGCCGGCCTCGACGACTGCTACGCGGTCGTGCGCTGGGCCGCCCAGGACGACAACGGGCTGGACTGGGACGGCACCACTCTGTCCGTCGCCGGCGACAGCTCCGGCGGCACCTTTGCAGCGGCCGTCGCCGCCCGGGCCCACGACGACGGCTTCGACCGGATCACCCACCAGATCCTGTACTACCCGTCGCTAGACCTGGACTTCGACGTCGACCGCTACCCGTCCCTGCGGGAGAACGCCGTGGGCTACGGCCTGGAGACCGCGGGCCTGAAGCCGTTCAACGCGTTCTACCTCGACAGCGGCGCCGACCCCGCCGACCCGCTCGTGTCGCCGATCAAGCGGGCCGACCTCACCGGCCTTCCGCCGGCCCTGGTCGTCACCGCCGAGCACGACCCGATGCGCGACGAGGGCGAACTCTACGGCGCGCGGCTGCGTGACGCCGGCGTGCCGGCGACGGTCAGCCGGTACGCCGGCGTGGGCCACGGCTTCGTCCAGCACTTCTCGTGGATCCCGGATTACCACCGGGTCTTCGAGGAGACCGCCGCCTTCCTCGGCCGGCGCTGAACGCGCAGGGAGGGAACACCATGACGCACGACCCTGTCGCCGTCCACCCCTTGGTCTCACCGTGGGGCCGCTTCGGCCTGTACAGCTTCTTCATCGACGCGCCCGAACCGGCGATCGTCGACACCGGGATCGCCTCCTCGCCCACCGAGGGCATGGCCCCCGCGCTCGAGGCGATCGGACGCCGCATCGAGGACGTGCGGTGGATCCTGCTGACCCACGGTCACATCGACCACGTCGGCGGCGCCCACGCCCTGTGGGAGCTCACCGGACGCCGTGCCCAGGTCGTGATCCACGAGGCCGACGCACCGCTGCTCCGCTCGCGACGCGCCCACGTCGAGGAGTACCTCGCCGGTCGGGGCCGGTACCTGGCCGACCCCGAGGGCGAGGCCAAGGTGACGGCCGCCGCGAACGCCGTCATCTCCGGCGAGATGGAACCCTCCCTGCTGGTCAAGGGCGGCGAGACGCTCTCCCTCGGCGGAGACGTCACCGTATCGGTGCACGCGATCCCCGGCCACACCCCGGGCTCGGTCGCGTACGTCGTCGACGGACAGCGCTCCGTCTTCACCGGCGACGCCGTCCAGGTCCACGGAGCCGCCAACGGCTTCCCCGGGTACACGGACCCGGACGCCTACCGCGCCGGCCTCGCGTACCTGCGCGACGAGATCCGCCCGCGCCACCTCTACCTGGGCCACCCCTACCGCCGCGCCGACGGCACCCCGTACGGCGTCGAACTCGACGAGACGCAGGCCCAGGAGGCCATCACCCAGAGTCTGGACATCGAGGCGCGGGTCGCCACGGCCGCCTGCGCATGCCTCGCCGAGGGCCTGCGGCAGACGGACTCCCAGTACTCCCCGTTCGCCTCCGTGGCCGAGGAACTCGACTACACCGGCGATCCCACGCTGGAGCCGTCGCCGTTCTTCACCTCGATGCACGGCTACCGCCTGCGCACCCAGAATTCGTGACTCAGGAGCACCCCCTCATGACCGACCCCCAGACGATCCGCGCGGGCGCACAGAGCATCGCCGTCCGCAAGGACCTCCGTGTCCCGATGCGCGACGGCGTCACCCTCGCGGCCGACACCTACAGCGGCGTCGACGACACTCCCCGGCCCGCGCTCGTGGCCCTGAGCCCGTACGGCAAGGAGCTCCAGGCCCTCGCGCTGACCACCCCGCCGCAGCGCAGGCCCAGCCCCATGTGGGACGGCTGCATCGAGGCCGGCGACATCGCGCGCGTCGTCAAGGAGGGCTACGTCCACGTCATCGGTGACCTGCGCGGCTCCGGCGCCTCCGAGGGCGAGCACATCGGCAACTACAACGCCGGCGGTGTCTCCCTCGGCCAGGACGCCTACGACTTCATCGAGTGGGTCGCCGCGCAGCCCTGGTGCGACGGCAACGTCGGCATGATCGGCATCTCCTACTTCGGATCGATGCAGGTGCTGGCCGCCGCCGAGCGCCCGCCCTCCCTCAAGGCCATCTTCGTCAGCGGCGGCCACTACGACTTCTACGAGACCACCTATCACGGCGGCGTCATGTGGTTCATGCCGCGCGCCGCCCGCGAGGGCCGTGGCGGCGACTCCGGCTGGGCCTTCACCGACGGCGTCAAGTCCCGCATGCTGGAAACGTATTCCCCCGAGGAGATCAGGAAGCGCGTCGCCGAGCGCCTGAAGGACCCGGACGTGGCCGCCTGGCCCAACCTGGTCCATGTCCTCAACTACCCCAAGAACCACGAGGCGTGGTTCGACATCGTCATGAATGACCTCGACGGCGAGTGGTACGAGGAGCGCAACCCCATCACCCTTGCGCCGAACATCGACATCCCCGTCTGGCTCCAGATCGACCAGGGCCGCGGCTGGACGATGGACGGCACCATCGAGGTGTACAAGGCGCTGAAGGGCCCGAAGAAGCTCGACATCGGCCCCTACCCGCCCATGCAGTCGCGGCCGTTCGTCGAAGAGCACGACAAGATGTTCCGCTGGTACGAGTACTGGCTGAAGGGCGTCGACAACGGGATCATGGACGAGCCCGCGGTCACCGTGCACGTCGAGGGCTCCAAGCAGTACGTCACCGGCGCCCAGTGGCCGCCGAGGGACGTCGAGCGCCGCCCGCTCTATCTGCGCCCCCGGCACAAGCTGTCCTACGAGCCCGAGCCGATGGGCGCCGAGCACGCCGTGCCCGACGGCTTCTACCAGGCGCCGCTGACGGTCACCGACAAGGTGGAGATCCTCAGCTGGTCGACCAAGCCGTTCACCGAGCCCACCGTGATGATCGGCCAGGGCGCTGCGCACCTGTTCGCCGAGATCGACCAGCCCGACACCAACTTCATCCTCCGCCTGTGGGACGAGGCCCCCGGCGGCAAGCGGCAGCTCATCACGACCGCCTACCTCAAGGCGTCGCACCGCGAGCTGGACGAGGAGCGTACCACCGAGGGTGACCCGCACCACCCGCACACCCGAGCGGTGCCGGTCGAACCGGGGAAGATCGAAGAGTACGTGCTGCGGATCTACCCCTTCGCGGCGGCCTTCCTGCCGGGGCACCGGCTGGTCGCGGAGCTGTCCAACGACGAGCCGCTGGCCGACGAGCACAACGCGCTGTTGCCGCCCGACGCCTTCCACCTACCTGTCGGCCGTCCCGTCACCCACAAGATCTACCGGGACGCGGCACACCCCTCACGCCTGGTGCTGCCGTTCACGACGACGGCGGCGGCAACGGACGCGAGTCGGTAGAGGGCGCGGCACGCAGCAGGGAGACGGCCGGTGCGGGCCCCCGGGGGTGCGGCACCGGCCGTAGTGGCCCCGCTGTCGTCCCGCGCGCTGGATCCGGGGCAATGGACGAATCTCAGGCGCCGCAGGGTGACGGTGGTCCCAGCGGCGCTCACTCCGGCAGTGCCGCGAGCCGGCCGCCGACGACGGCGTCGACGGTACGGAACAGCGCGGAGGGCGTGGGGCCGACTCATCCGTTGACCACTGCGGCGAACCGGGCCGGGGCGGTGGCGCCAGAAGCGTTCAAGGTCCCCTCCCGATATGGCTCCGACGCGGGCCATGGACGGCTCGCCGCGGCGCCCCACTGTCCACCGTGCTGCCGGTCGCGGGCCGGCCGGGCGCCCCTGCGGCGGGGAAACCCGGCACATCACCGTCGGCCGGGTGCGGAATCCCCTATGCGGGCACCCCGGCAGGTTGCTTTCTCACGGCGTCCGCGAGCGAAGCCGCCCACATCGCTGGGAACGGTTGCCAGGAGAGTCCTCTGCGGGGGCTCGACCGTGACGCTCGTTTGACGCTCGGATCACCGGCGGATCATGGTCTCCTGCTGCGGTGGCCGCCGCGAGGGTCGTCGTGCTGCCTTGGGCCGGTGCGCTGCGGCTGTCGCGGATGCGTACCGGCTACGGAGGGCGACGCGAACATATCGGGGCGGTCGGGTCGACGTGGCGGCCGGTCAAGGACAAGGGCGAATCGGCCGGGGCTCCCGCCGGCCATATGTATGGGCTGGGCGGTATGACTCGCACGTACGTGCCGACTGGCATTCATCGTGGTCGGTTGAAGGTCTTGCTCCCCTTCCCGCTGGACATTGATCTCGACACGCCGGTGCCCTGACCGGCATCCGGACGCGGATAGGAACGCGGAAGGACGGGGGAGAGACGACGGATCGGAGGGGAGCGGCAGCCGGACCGGCCGGCTGATCATCGCTCTCCTCCATTCCTCCGCGTTCTGTGGCCGCAGACGCGAGTGCTTGTTGCACATGGCCGGCTCACCCCCATCCGCGCGCACTACCTTGGTGACAGGGTTGGTCCTCCGGTGCGTAGGTGAGGACGTCCAGGGACGCCGGGTGTGGCTGTCAGGCCGCTGTGACTGCGGCGCGGGCGTCGACGCGCTGGTGATGGCGGCGCATGACCTGCCGGGCGACCGGCTGGGCGAGCAGCGCCTCGACGAGGAACGCGATGGTGCAGTTGCGCGGCCACAGGTGTGCGAACTGCTCGAGGGGCTCGGTGGAAACCCGCTGCGTGCCGATCCACGTGCCGACCACCGTCATCACGAGGGAGATCAGCAGCACGCTGCACAAGGCGTTCAAGATCATATGAGCGCGGAAGCTGTCGCCCGGGCGCACGAGCCGCGCGGTGAGCATGTGGGCGGGCTTCATCGTCAGCAGCACGACGGCCACGACCGTGACCAGCAGGACCGGCATCACCCGCAGCAGATCGGTCCACATGGCCACGGTGAAACCGGCGGTCAGGCCGCCGATCACCACCGGGATGGTGTTCACCGAGATCACTGCGATGACCAGCATGAACGCTACGAACTCCTTCGGGTTGCGCGGCAGGTGGGTGTGAAAGGGGTTGTCGCTCACAGGGCGGCTCCTCGTAGCTCGATACGGAGACCGGCAACAAAAAAGCGCCCGCCCCCCGATTCGGCTCGGGAGACGGACGCTGTTTCGAAATGCTTATACGCGCCGGACTTCGCAACAAAGGATACAGGCCCGCAGCGTCTGTCGCTGACGAGGACGGCGACGTGCGGCCTCGGCTCATTACGACATGGAGCCGGAACCGTCGACCGATTTGGTGCCTCCTCCGGCGGACAGGGCCATCCGGTGGAGACTGTCCGGCAAGGACCGGGCGGTCAGTCATTGCCGCTCAGGACTGGGCAGGGAGCCGACTCGTTCTCAGCCTGCTTCGGCCGCGTTGGGCACTGGTTCGGACGAAGCTTTCCGGCCGTGGTCGGGAGGTGCCGATGCGCCGGGGCCGATGAGACGGTTGCGCGACGCCGTCCCGGACGAGGGTCTGACTCATGAGATCTATGAACGAAGTGCCCAGCCACAGACTTGTCGACTGCCGTTACGGGATGGCGCCTGCCGGTACCGAGCCACAGGACGTGTCCCAATAGGGGCCTTGCCGAGTTCCAGGCGCCATCACGGTTCAGACCGCCCATGCGGGCCGGTGCCATCCACCCAGCACGTCACCGCGTGAGAGGCGAATCATCATGACGAGCCGACAGCGCAGTACCTCCTCGAGCGCAGATCCTCCCGCGCGGAGAGAGGTCGTACTGGGCGTAGACACGCACGGCGAGGTGCATGTCGCCGCCGTGATCTCCCCGCTCGGGAAGATCTTGGGGACCGAGTCCTTTCCGGCGACGGCGGCAGGCTACCGGCAGCTGCTTGTGTGGGCCCGTACGCGGGGGACGGTGCGCCGGGCCGGTGTGGAGGGTACCGGCACCTTCGGCGCGGGCCTGTCCCGCTACCTGCTGGCGCAGCAGGTCCAGGTGTACGAGGTGAATCGGCCCGATCGCTCGGCCCGCCGGCTGCTCGGTAAGTCGGACCCGATCGACGCTCAGGCCGCCGCGCGGGCCGTGCTCAGCGGTCGCGCCCGGGCCCGGGCCAAGTCCGGCGACGGTCCGGTGCACAGCGCCCGGATGTTCAAGCTCGCCAAGGACTCCGCGGTCAAGGCCCGTACTCAGGCGATCAATCGGGTCAAGGCCGTTGTGGTTATAGCCGACCCGGCCCTGCGGGAACAGCTGTCCAGCCTGGGCAATGCCGAGCTGTTCCGCACCTGCGCACGCCTCGCCCCGCACGACGGTGGGGGAGACGAGGACGCGGTGGCACAGGCCACCCACCTGACGTTGCGCATGCTCGCCGAGCGCATTGAACAGCTCACCGCACAGATCAATGAGCTGAACCAACGGCTGACCCGGCTCGTCGAACGTCACGCCCCACAGCTGCTCGAACCGGTGGGCATCGGTCCGGACAGCGCCGTCACTCTCCTGATCACCATGGGAGACAACCCCGAGCGACTGAACACCGAGGCATCCTTTGCTGCCCTTTGCGGAGTCAGCCCCATCGAATACTCCTCCGGCCGTCGGAGCACACGCCGGCTCAACCACGGCGGCGACCGCCAGGCCAACGCCGCCCTGCACCGCATCGTCTTCACCCGCCTGCGCCACGACCCGCGCACCCAGGCGTACTACGAACGCCGCACCCAGGAAGGCAAGACCCGACGCGAGATCATCCGATGCCTCAAGCGATATGCCGCCCGAGAAGTCTTCAACCTGGTCAGAGCGGTACCTGGCGTCCCCCGGTCATAGGGGCGTCTGTGAGAGAGGCGTTCGACGGCAAGCCCCTGCAGACGCGGCCGGAGGGCGCTTCCGAGCGGGTGTGCTGCGGTTCCGGCGGTGGCAGCGCACCCCCCGGGTTCTCATCGAGTGAGCACCTGACGCGAGGGCGTAGTGATGACACACGCCCGCGGTAGATGCGGCCCGGGACCCTTGGCGACCACGAGGTCATAGCCTTCGCTTCCACAAAGTCGAACGCCTCTGGAGGTGTCTGAGGCGACGCCTGCCCCGCTGAACTTCAAGAGAGTCCTGCACCGTAACAAGGTCGGCGGGGTGGACCGGATCGCCCTTACCGCCGACTTCACCACCAAGATCCGCCAAGCCGTCGTGTCCCAGAGCCGCTATCACATCGAGGGCTGAGCGTTCCGGCGATCCCCTCCCCGCCGGCCGGTCTTGGTCCGAGCCTCATGCATCTCGCACCTGTACCCCCGTTGGAGGCCAAACGGGCCGGTGGGCTTCCTCGGGTCGGCCAATTCAACAGGTGCCGGAGGTGTGAGAACGGTTGACTCGGCTGAGCCCTGCGCTCGTCGGGACGCAGTGGAAATGGAGTGAGAGTGGCCGGCGGAGCGACCTACGATCGTCTGTCATGGGTGTATACGCGAGCCGGAATCGGACAGATGCGGCGCCGAAGCGGGCGGCCGAGCCACAGGCCGAGTTCTTCGAGAGGGTCGCCGGTCCGTTCTGGGACCAGGTTCGGGATGTGATCAACGAATGGTGGTCGCGCTTCCCTGACCAGGCTCCACCCGGCCTGCTCAGCCGACTGCGGGACCGAAACTCCGACACGAACGTCTACTCTGCGCTGTGGGAGTTGTACCTGCACCAGATGTTGCTCGGTTCCGGTTGCAACGTGGAGGTTGAGCGGCAGACGGGAACGGGTGGCTATAAGCCCGACTTCCTGGTTACGCGCGGCAACGAGCAATTCGTCGTCGAGGCGATCTGGAAGGCTCAGAAGCGCGACGCTGGGTCTTACTCGCTGCCACCACAGTTGAGCGATGCCATCGATCGCTTGCCGAGTCCGAACTTCTTCGTATCGTGCCAACTGCACAGCGCCGGTACGGCAACGCCGCCGCAGAGACGCCTGAAGTCCGGGCTCACGCGATGGCTTGCAAGCTTGGACCCCGACCAGGTCATCGCCGACCATGAGCGCAAGGTGCCGCTTCCCAGTCATACTTGGCAAGAGGCTGGCTGGTGCCTCACGTTTCGAGCGATCCCCCGCAGCCCAGGCAAACGTGGCAATCCATCCAGCAGGACAATCGGCGTCTACCCCTCGGCATGGGCGGTCGAGGACGGATCGGAGCGAGTGCTCCACGCCGTCACACACAAGGGCGGGAAATATGGTGACCTGGAGCTGCCATTCATCGTGGCGCTAGGCCATGCAGCCGACTTCCCCGAAGACGAGGACATCGAGAGAGCGCTGTACGGGAGTACGGTCGAGTACGCTTACGACAGCGGATCGACTTTCACCCGCAAGCCCGATGGCTACTGGAGTGCCACCTACGACCATGCCCACAGCCGTGTCAGCGGCGTGCTCGTCGTGAATAACCCGGCACCCTGGACCTGGACGAAAAACACTCCCGTTCTCTGGCAAAGCCCGGATCCCGCCTCGCTTCCTGCTCCCATCTTCCCTACCTGGGCAACCGCGCGACTGACTGGGATCCAGGTCGAGCGCCAGCCCGCGATACGCTCCGTCCACACCGCTCTCGGTCTGCCGGAACGCTGGCCGACCGGCGACGCCTTCCCCCGGAGTGACCCGAGATGACGGCAGCGGCACCGTCAGTCTCGACAGCGGCACCCCGGTGAGATCACCTCATGCGCACGGCAGCGTTCGGTGGGGGCCTCTGCGTGGACTGGGGAGGCCGCTCGACCGGGTTCGGGGAGCATCCGTCGTGCACCGGGTGGACGCCCTGATCGGCCAGCCGACGCTGTGCCGCATCCGAACGTAGTGGCCTGCGGCCGCGGGCCGAAGGCTGGGAGGCGGATGTGGCTTGCGGGTGGGTTCTCGTCCGCCGGGCCGCGCTTTAGGCTGCGACCGCTCCGGAACGGACGATCTTTTGGAGGGTGCGCAGGATGAACCGAGCTCTCGTGACCGCGTGCGCGGCAGCAGCGTTGGTCATGTCCGGGGGCGGCACCACCGCCGCAGCTTCCGACGCCCCGCCCCGCACCACGAACGGTCCCTGCCAGTACACCTCGACACCGGACGAGCCGC
>NZ_VOGW01000055.1:101880-133678 GCF_007896895.1 Streptomyces misionensis
CGCTCCGGAACGGGCGCGACGGCGGGCGAGCCGTCCTCGTCCCACTCCACGGGGGTCAGGAACGTCTCGCGGCCGAGCACGTGCACGTCGGGCGTGAAGCCGCCGGGCCGGACGCCGAGCAGCACCATCCACCAACTCCCGTCCGGAGCCTGGACCAGGTCGGCGTGGCCGGTGTTCTGGATGGAGCGGGCGGTGCCGCTGTGGGACAGCAGGGGGTTGGCGGGTGCGCCTTCCCAGGGGCCGCGGGGCGAGCGGCCGCGGGCGATGGACACGCTGTGGCCGCGTTCGGTGCCGCCTTCCGCTATCAGCAGGTACCACCAGTCGCCGATGCGGTAGAGGTGCGGCGCCTCGGGGAACTTGAGGCCGCTGCCCGACCACGTGGGGACGGGCCCCTCCAGCACCACTCCCCCGACCGGATCGATCCTGGCCAGGTTGATGCCGCCGCCGGGCCCGGAGAAGGCGCACCAGCAGGTACCGTCCTCCTCCCACGCCAGGTCCGGGTCGATCCCGGGCAGATCGATCCACACCGGGTCGCTCCACGGCCCCTCGGGCCGCTCGGCGGAGACGACGAAGGTGCCGCCGCCGTCGACATTGGTGCAGGCGACCCAGTAACGGCCGTCATGGTGACGGATGGTGGGGGCGTAGAGGCCGCCGGACGCCTTGGCGCCCGGGAGGGGCAGCGGCAGCTGCTCGGGACGGTCGAGCACGTTGCCGATCTGCTCCCAGTGCACGAGGTCCTTGCTGTGGAAGAGCGGCAGTCCCGGGAAGTACTCGAAGCTGGAGCACACCAGGTAGTAGTCGTCACCGACCCGGCACACGCTGGGGTCCGGGTGGAACCCGCTGATCACAGGGTTGTCGTACGTGCGCACAGAGCGTGTTCCCTTCGAGCCGCCGGCGCCGTGGAGCGGATCCAGGGCGTGTCCGACGCATGAGCGTAGGAGACGGAGCGGCCTCAGGGGAGGCCCTCGTGCGAGCGAAGTCGCAACCGACCTGGAGGAACACCGGCGAGACCGAGGATCAAGTGCCTGCGCCCCCTGATCGGCCGCACCTGTGTTTCCATGCGGCGGTGAAGAGTGAGAGCTTGTCCGGCGCGGACGCACCACCGAGCATCCGGCAGCGGGCCGATCGCGACCTCGGCGACTGTGTGCGGGTGCTGGCGGAGGTCCATGAGAACGACGGCTATCCGGTGAACTGGCCCGACTCGCCGACCGCATGGCTCACACCGCCCTCGCTCATCGTCTCGTGGGTGGCGGAACTGGGCGGCCGCCCAGCCGGCCATCTCGGCCTGTCCCACAGCACCGCCGGGGACGCGGCTCCCGGGCTGTGGAGCGCCCGCGCGGGGGTCGGTACCGACGCGATCGCCGTGGTCAACCGCTTGTTCGTCGCCCCATGGGCCCGCGGTCACGGGATCGGTGCCTTGCTGATGGCGCGGGCGGTCACCGCGGCCCGGGATCGCGGCCTGCATCCGGTGCTCGACGTGGTGGCCTCCGAAACCGCGGCGGCAGCTCTGTACGAGCGGCTCGGCTGGCAGCTGCTGGCCACCGTCGAACAGCGATGGAGTCCGGAGCAGAGGGTGGCGGTCCGGTGTTACGCGGCGGCACCGACCCACGCGGCACCGGCTCGGCGTCCTGGTCGCCGTGCCCCGTGACGGAATCCTCCGCGAACCGGGTCCCGCGCCAGGCGGGCGGCACCGGCCGGGACGGTGCCGGCCGCGCCGGCCCTGTCTCCGGGGAGCGGCGTCGGCTGCCGCCGGGCCGCACCGCACCCCTCAGGCGCTTCCTGGTTCACTGTTGCCTCCCGGCAGCAACACGGAAGGCCCAGCTCCCGCCATGGTGTATCGGCGCACGGAACGTACGAAGCAGCACGCCCGGACGAAGGAGGAGGCGTTCGTGCGCGCCGCGCACGAGCTGGTGGCCCGGGAGGGTTTCGCCGGGGCGAAGGTGGCCGCGGTGGCCGCGGCGTGCGGGGTGAGCGCGGGCTCGCTCTACTCGTACTTCGGCAGCAGGGACGAGCTGCTCGCGCGGGTCTTCCGGCGTGCCGCGGGCCGGGAACTGGCCGCCGTGCGCGGTGCGGTGGATGCCGCGCCCGCACGTCCCGAGGACCGGCTCAGGGCGTTCGCCGACACCTTCACCCGGCGTGCCCTGCGCGGGCGGCGGCTGGCGTGGTCCCTGCTCTTCGAACCGGTCTCGCCGGCCGTGGAGCGGGAACGGCTGGTGTACCGCCGGGAGTACGCGCAGCTGTGCGAGGGAGTCATCCGGGACGGCGTCGCGGCCGGGGTGTTCGCGCGGCAGAACGCGGCGGTCGCGGCCGGCGCCGTCATCGGCGCCATATCCGAGGCGCTGGTCGGCAGGCTCTCGCCGGAGGTCTCGCAGAAGGCGGAGGTGCCGGACGAGCAACTGGTCACCGAGATCCGCGACTTCTGCCTGCGGGCCCTCGGCCGCGCGCCTTCCTGACCGTCCCGTGCTCCGGAAGTCGTTGCCCCGCCCCGGCGCCCTCCGTACCATGAATTGAACGAGTATTCAGAGCTTGATCTGCGACGGGGGCCTTATGCGGCACAGTGAACAAGTGGCGATGATCAAGCGTCTTCTCGCGCTGCGCGAAACGCGCCGCGACGAGAAGATGCTCGACGACGTCGTCACGATCCCGGTCACCAAGTACACCGACGCGTCACTCCTGGAGCGGGAGATCGCCTCGGCCTTCTCCCGCTACCCGCTGGTCGCGGGGCACGCCTCGGCGCTCGGCGAACCCGGGGCCTACCTCACCAGCGACTGGGACCGGTTCCCCTATGTCGTCGTCAGGGGCGAGGACGGCCGGGTCCGCGCCTTCTACAACCAGTGCCGCCACCGCGGAGCCCGCCTCGCCGACCAGCCGGCGGGGACCGTGCAGAACTTCATCTGCCCCTTCCACGGCTGGGTCTACGGACTCGACGGCGCCCTGAAGGGCATCACCCGCGCCCATGACTTCCCCGGCGTCAAGACCTGCGACTACGGGCTGGTGGAACTGCCGGCCGCGGAGTCCGGCGGACTGATCTGGGTCGGCCGCACCCCCGGGGAGACCCTCGACATCCCCGGATTCCTCGGCACGTTCCACGAGGATCTGGTGAACTTCGACGTGGCCTCGCTCGTTCGGTACAAGAAGACCAAGGTGGTCAAGGAGGCCAACTGGAAGCTGCTGATCAAGACCTATCTGGAGGGCTACCACGTCCCGTACCTGCACCGGGACACCCTCGCGTTCGCCTTCAAGAAGGGGGTGATCGCGCACGACGAGGACGGACCGCACATCCGGCTGTCCGCGGCGCGCACCAACATAGGCGAGACCGCCCTGAAACCGGAGGAGGAGTGGCGCATCCTGGACTACGCCTCGGTGTACTACACGCTCTTCCCCAACACCTTCTTCATCCTGCATCCGGACTACGTGTCCATCAACACCTTCTGGCCGCTGGCGCCGGACCGCACGATCTGGACCCACGAAATGCTCTACCGCGACGCCGACTTCACCGGGTCCGCGGGGCAGAGCGCGCTGGCCAAGCGGTTCCGGTTCACCAATGACACGGTCTTCGACCAGGAGGACTTCGCCATCGCCGAGGACGTGCAGCGGACCCTGCTCCACGGAGGCAGCGACCACCACGTGCTGGGACTGGCGGAGGGCCTGCTCGCGATGTTCCAGCAGACCATCGACGAGCGGCTCACCGACCCGGACGCGGCCACCCCCGCCACCCCCCGAACGACAGGACACCACTCATGACCACGGACCTCGCCGATTTCGCGCACGGCATCTTCAAGGCCCAGCCCTTCAGCATGTTCCTGGGCGCCGAACTCACCTCGGTGGGGCCCGG
Source organism: Streptomyces misionensis (assembly GCF_007896895.1). Classification (GTDB taxonomy): domain Bacteria; phylum Actinomycetota; class Actinomycetes; order Streptomycetales; family Streptomycetaceae; genus Streptomyces; species Streptomyces misionensis_A. The sequence goes on from NZ_VOGW01000055.1 coordinate 105,716, forward strand.
CTCGGCCGAGATCCGCATCGCCAACCGGCCCGAGATCCAGCAGCAGCACGGCTTCGTGCACGGCGGAGTCCTGAGCTACCTGGCCGACAACGCGCTGACCTTCGCCGGCGGACTCGCCCTCGGCGGCGACGCGCTCACCGCCGAATACAAGATCAACTACGTGCGGCCCGCCGTGGGCGATCAGGTCGTCGCCCGCGCCGAGGCGACCGCCACCACGCGGCGGCAGGCCGTGTGCCAGTGCTCGGTCTACGCCGTCTCGGAGCAGGGGGAGGAGCAACTGGTCGCCGTGGCCCAGGGGACGATCGTCAGGGCGGGCAGGCAGGCCGACTGAAGACGCGTCAGGGCCGGTCGACCGGGCGGTCGGCCGGCCCGGGACCCGGTCGGGTCACGCCCCGGTGCGCACCTGTTCGCGCAGGATGTGCTTCTGCACCTTGCCGGAGGGAGTACGCGGCAGCGACGGGACCACCACCAGGTCCCTGGGGACCTTGTACTTCGCCAGCCTGGTGGAGAGAAACCCGCGCAACTCCTCCAGCGTCACCGCCGAGTCGGCCTCCACCACGGCGACGACGGTCTCGCCCCAGTCCGGGTGCGGCCGCCCGACGACGGCGGCGTCCCGGATCGCCGGATGCCGCAGGATCGCCTCCTCCACCTCGGGCGCGTAGACGTTCTCCCCGCCGGTGATGACGACATCCTTGCTCCGGCCGACGATGAACAGGTAACCGTCCTCGTCCACCCGGGCGAGGTCGCCGGACCTGTACCAGTCGCCCGCGAAGGCGCGCTCCGTCGCCTCCGGATCGTCGAGGTACCCCAGCATGCGGGTGGCCGAGCGCAGCCACAGCTCGCCGATCTCGCCCGCTCCGACGTCCAGGCCGTCCTTTCCGACCACGCGGATGTCCACGCCCGGCATGCCGCCCGCGCCGATCGACCCGGCCTTGGCGAGCTGCTCGTGCGGGCGGAGCACGGAACCCACCGGCCCCATCTCGCTCATTCCGTACACCTGGCAGAAGCGGTCCGCTCCGTACACCGCCTCCAGCGTCCGTACCGTCTCGGCGCCCAGCGGCGCCCCGCCGTAGGCCCACAGCCGCACGTTCGGCAGACCGAAGCCGGACGGGTCGATCCCCGCCGCGGACAGGGCCTTCAGCGGGGCGAGGTAGGCGATGGGGGCACCGAAGAAGGCCGTGACCCGGTGCTTTCGCACGGCCTCGAGGAAGGCGAGGGGCTGGTACTCCTTCAGGAGGACGACCGTGCCTCCCAGGTAGATCATCGACAGGAACCAGTTGTTCAGGGGCGAGGCGTGCCAGATAGGCATGGCCAGCAGGAACCGGTCCTCGCGGCGCAGCCCCGCGGCGGCCGCGGTGTACGCGGGCACGGCGGACAGCCCGCGGTGGGAGTGCAGACAGCCCTTGGGCGCGCCGGTCGTCCCGGAGGTGTACAGCACCTGCGCGACGGCGTCGGGCCCGGCTTCCACCCCCTCCCATTCCGGCGCCCCGGCGACCAGCCGGTCGAACTCCCCGCCGCCGGTGTCGTCCGTGGTGAGCACATCGGCCTCGGGGGCGGCCTCGCGCATACGCCCGGACAGTTCCTCCGCGACGACGGCGACCCGCAGCTTCGAATGCCCTACCAGGTACGCCAGTTCGGGCGCGGTCAGCTTGTGGTTGACCGGCACCAGCGCCGCCCCGGCCCGCCAGATCCCGAACGCCGCCACGGCGAAGGCGGGGGTGTTGTACGTCATCACCCCCACGCGGTCCCCGGGCCGTACCCCGCGCTCCCGCAGCACGGCGGCGGCCCGCTTCGAAGCCGCGAGCAGCTCCGCGTACGTCATCGACCCCAGATCGGACACGAGGGCCGGCTTTTCGCCGCAGCCGCGGGCCGACCCCTCCAGCATCCATGTCAGGTTCACCGCAGGGTCCTCCGTATCCTCGCGGGGCTGCCATACCGGGGGTTCCCCGGCACGGCAAGGATTGAATCATCGTTCAATACCGCGGGGAAGCTTCAACGTCCTTCGCGACGGGGGCGGTTCCCCGGCCCGCGTCCGCGAGGCGGGGAGCGCGGTCACACGGGGACGGGTCTCCGTCCGGGGTGTGCCGGGTCCAGGGTGAACAGGGTGCCGTCGGAGGTCGCCAGCACCAGGGCGCCCTTGTTGAACCACACGGTGGGCAGCAGGCCGCTGTCCAGCACCTCCGCGCGGGCCGAGGACTCCCACAGCAGGGTGCCGCGCCCGGTGTCGAGGGCGGCCACCCGGCCGCTGCCGCCCGCCAGGTACACGGTGCGTCCGCTCGGGTCCACCGAAGCCTGCCCCGGTGTCTCCAGGGTCGTACGGCTCTGCCACAGCCGGGCTCCGGTCACCGGCGAGACGGCCGTGACCAGACCGCTGGAGGTGGCGAAGTACAGGGTGCCGTGGGCCAGGGTCGGCATCCCGCCCCGGTACCGCTGCGGAAGCGGCGTCAGGGCGCGTTCGCCGGTGCGCGGGTCGACGCGCACGATCCGGGTGTAGATCAGGTCGGGGCCGTTGGCCACCGGGCGGTCGTCGGCTTCCACGAAGACCAGTCGTCCGTCCCGGACGCCGACGAAGCTCCGCTGCTGGGCGGGGGACGTCAGGGTGCGCACGGAACCGTCGGCGGGATCGACGACGAGGAACTTCGAGGTGTGCACGCCTTCGGCCGCGGCGACGCACTCCACGTACGGGCGGTCGCCCGCGGCGAGCGGGGAGCAGTCGTATCCGGTGGGCACGGGGATCGTCCGGCGCACCGTTCCGTCGCGCGCCGAGCGGACGGTCACGGCGCTGCCGTCGCCCTCCTGCGTCAGCGTCACCCCGGCCGCGTAGACCGAGCCCGGGCTGTCGACGCGCACCGGGTGGGACCAGAGCGTGCTGCCGGTCGCCCCGTCGAGCGCGAGGAGGGACTGCGACCGGCCCGTGCCGCCCTCGCCGGTGACGGTCAGCTCCACGAGCACCTCGCCGTGGTACGCGCCGAGGACGTTCGTGACGTACCGGTCGGCCGGGACTCCGGCGGGCGCGATGCCGGAGCGCCACAGCGTGCGCCCGGTGGTGGCGTCGATCCGTTCCGGGAGGAGCGCGCTGCCCGCGCAGTAGAGGGCGCCGCCGTCCGCCACGCAGGCCGGCGCCCTGTTCCCCTCGTAGCCCGGTGCCTGCTTCACGCCCTTCTCGGCGACCGCGGACGCGGTCGTCTGCCAGGGCTGCCAGCCGGCAGGGAGCGCGGCCCACCGCCCGGCGGGAGCCGCCGAGGCGGCCCGCGCGCTGCCGTCGCCGCTCGGCGGCCCCAGCAGGAGGTAGCCGGTCAGGGCCGCGGCCAGCGCGCCGGCGACGCCCAGCAGGACCCGCGGTCCGCGCCTTCGGGGGCGGACCGCGACGGTCGGGGCGCCGGACGGTCCGGCGCCGGTCGGGGCGCCGGACGGTCGGGCGGGCAGCCGCAGCGTCATCGTCGCCGGTTCGTCCGGCGACGGCTCCGGCAGCGCCTCGGCGAACTCCCGGGCCAGCTCTTGCGGCCCCGGCCGGTCGGCGGGGTCCTTGGCCAAGCAGCGCTCCAGCACCGCCCGCACCGGTCCGCTCACCCCGTCGAGGACCGGCTCCTCGTGGACCACGCGGTAGCCGGTCAGGTAGGGGCTGTCGGCGTCGAACGGGCCGCGCCCGGTGACGCAGTACACCAGCAGCGCGCCGAGCGAGAAGACGTCCGAGGCCGGGCCGACCGTACGGGCGTCGGTGAACTGTTCCGGGGACATGAAGGGCGGAGTGCCGATCACCTGCCCGGTCTCGGTGAGGGTGTGGTGGTTCTCGGCCGCCCGGGAGATGCCGAAGTCGATGACGCGGGGACCGTCCTCGGCCATCAGCACGTTGGCCGGTTTCAGGTCGCGGTGCACCACCCCGGCCCGGTGGATGTCCCGCAGCGCCTCCACCAGGCCGAGCGCCAGCGTCCGTAATTCGGCCGGGCGCAGCGGGCCCCGGTCGCGGATGCGCGCGGCGAGCGAGCGGCCGGGGACGTACTGGGTGGCCATCCAGGGCGTCTCCGCCTCCGGGTCGGCGTCCACCACGGCGGCGGTGAAGGCGCCGCTCACCCGGCGGGCGGCCTCGATCTCCTGCCGGAACCGGGCGCGGAAGACGGGGTCCTGGGCGTACCGGGCGTGGACCACCTTGACGGCGACCTCGCGGCCGGAACGCGCTCTGCCCCGGTAGACCATGCCCATGCCGCCGGCCCCGAGCCGGTCGAGCAGCCGGTAGCCGCCGATGGACCTCGGGTCGTCCTTGTGCAGCGGCACGCGCCCCTCCCTCGATCGCCCGGCAGTGCCGGGGGCCACCTTACGGAACCGGCCGTGGCCGCCGTCGGGCCGCCCGGGCACTCGGCGGGCTCCCGCGGCGGTGCGTCCGGGGCCGGACCGTCGCTTTGTGCGGGCCCGCGCAACTGGGTTAACCTTCGGCGTATTTCCTCGTCGGGTAAATCCGTGAACTGGGGAAATGCACACCGATCGTCGGGTCAGGCCGCGTGCCCGGCGCTGGTTCCGGGCCCCTCCATGGGGCTCTTGGGGAGCGGAATGAGGGTGCGCATGGCCGGCAAGGCGACCGGGACGACCGACGCGGTCCCGGGCGACGAGGAACTGAGAAGACTCCTCGCGGGGCTGACCGCGGTCCGGGACGGAGACTTCGGCACCCGGCTGCCGGACGACTCCTCCGGGCTCATGGGCGACATCGCCACCGTCTTCAACGGGATGGTCGACCAGTTGTCCGTGTTCACCTCCGAGGTCACCCGGGTGGCGCGCGAGGTGGGCACCGAGGGCACGCTCGGCGGGCAGGCGCAGGTGCCGGGGGTCTCGGGCACCTGGGCCGTGCTGACCGACTCGGTCAACGCCATGGCGGGGAACCTCACCACGCAGGTCCGTGACATCGCCCAGGTGGCCACGGCGGTGGCCAAGGGTGATCTGTCGCAGAAGATCGACGTGCCCGCGCGCGGTGAGATCCTCCAGCTGAAGGAGACCGTCAACACGATGGTCGACCAGCTGTCCGCCTTCGCCGACGAGGTCACCCGCGTCGCCCGCGAGGTCGGCACCGAAGGACGCCTCGGCGGCCAGGCACAGGTGCCGGGCGTCGCCGGGGTCTGGCGCGACCTGACGGATTCGGTCAACTTCATGGCCGGAAACCTCACCGCCCAGGTCCGCAACGTCGCCCAGGTGACGACGGCGGTCGCGCAGGGCGACCTCTCCCAGAAGATCACCGTCGACGCCCGCGGCGAGATCCTCGAACTCAAGAGCACCATCAACACGATGGTCGACCAGCTCTCCGCCTTCGCCGACGAGGTCACCCGCGTCGCCCGCGAGGTCGGCACCGAAGGACGCCTCGGCGGCCAGGCGGACGTGAAGGGCGTCAAGGGGACCTGGCGCGACCTGACGGATTCGGTCAACTTCATGGCCGGAAACCTCACCGCCCAGGTCCGCAACGTCGCCCAGGTGGCCACGGCGGTGGCACAGGGCGACCTCTCCCAGAAGATCACCGTCGACGCCCGCGGCGAGATCCTCGAACTCAAGAGCACCATCAACACGATGGTCGACCAGCTCTCCGCCTTCGCCGACGAGGTCACCCGCGTCGCCCGCGAGGTCGGCACCGAAGGACGCCTCGGCGGCCAGGCACAGGTGCGGGGGGTCGCCGGCACCTGGAAGGACCTCACCGACAACGTCAACGTGATGGCCTCCAACCTCACGGGCCAGGTGCGTTCCATCACCCAGGTCGCCACGGCCGTCGCCAAGGGCGATCTCTCGCAGAAGATCACCGTGGAGGCCAAGGGCGAGGTCGCCGCGCTCGCCGACGTCATCAACACCATGGTCGACACCCTCTCGGCGTTCGCCGACGAGGTGACCCGGGTGGCGCGCGAGGTCGGCACCGAGGGACGCCTCGGCGGCCAAGCCCACGTGCCCAATGTGGCCGGCACCTGGAAGGACCTCACCGACAACGTCAACTCCATGGCCAACAACCTCACCGGCCAGGTGCGCAACATCGCGCTGGTGACCACGGCCGTGGCCAAGGGCGACCTGTCGAAGAAGATCGACGTCGACGCGCGCGGCGAGATCCTCGAACTGAAGACGACCATCAACACGATGGTCGACCAGCTGTCCGCCTTCGCCGACGAGGTGACCCGGGTGGCGCGCGAGGTCGGCACCGAGGGACGCCTCGGCGGCCAGGCCGAGGTCGAGGGCGTCTCCGGCACCTGGAAGCGGCTCACCGAGAACGTCAACGAACTCGCCGGGAACCTCACCCGGCAGGTCCGGGCCATCGCCGACGTCGCCAGCGCCGTCGCCGAGGGCGATCTGACCCGGTCCATCACGGTCGACGCGTCCGGCGAGGTCGCCGACCTCAAGGACAACATCAACTCCATGGTGGAGTCGCTGCGCGAGACCACCCTGGCCAACCAGGAACAGGACTGGCTCAAGACCAACCTCGCCCGGATCTCCGGTCTCATGCAGGGCCACCGGGACCTGCGCGTGGTGGCCGAGCTGATCATGGACGAGCTGGTGCCCCAGGTGTCCGCCCAGTACGGCGCCTTCTACCTCGCCGAGGAGGGCGCCGCGGGGCCCGAGCTGCGGCTCGTCGGCTCGTACGGGCGCCCCGACGGGGACGACCGGCCCGAGCGGATCTCCTTCGGCCGCTCCCTGGTCGGCCAGGCCGCGCGCAGCCGCCGCACCATCGCGGTGGACGAGCTGCCGCCGGGGTACGTCACCATCTCCTCCGGTCTCGGACAGGTGGTGCCGACCGCGCTGCTGCTGCTGCCCATCCTCTTCGAGGAGCAGGTGCTCGGCGTGATCGAGCTGGCCTCCGTCACCCGGTTCACCGCCGTCCAGCGGGACTTCCTCCAGCAGCTCGTGGACACCATCGGCGTCAACGTCAACACGATCGTCGCCAACGCGCGCACCGACGAACTCCTGGAGGAGTCCCAGCGCCTCACCAGCGAACTCCAGGCCCGCTCCGCCGAGTTGCAGGCCCGGCAGGAGGAGCTGCAACGCTCCAACGCCGAACTGGAGGAGAAGGCCTCGCTGCTCGCCGAGCAGAACCGCGACATCGAGGGGAAGAACCTCCAGATCGAGCAGGCGCGGCAGGAGCTGGAGGCGCGCGCCCAGCAGCTGTCGCTCGCCTCCAAGTACAAGTCCGAGTTCCTCGCCAACATGAGCCACGAGCTGCGCACCCCGCTCAACAGCCTGCTCATCCTGGCCCAGTTGCTCGCCCAGAACCCCTCCCGCAACCTCACCCCCAAGCAGGTGGAGTACGCGGGCATCATCCACTCGGCGGGCTCGGACCTGCTCCAGCTGATCAACGACATCCTCGACCTGTCCAAGGTCGAGGCCGGCAAGATGGACGTGACGCCCGAGCGCGTCTCGCTGCGCCAGCTCATCGAGTACGTCGAGGCCACCTTCCGGCCGATGACGTCCCAGAAGAGCCTCGGGTTCACCGTCACCACGTCGGCCGGCGCGCCCGCCGACCTGCTCACCGACGACTCCCGGCTCCGCCAGATCCTGCGCAACCTGCTGTCCAACGCGGTGAAGTTCACCGAGCAGGGCGGGGTGGAACTGCGCGTCGAGCCCGCCGCCGACGACGAGGTGCCGCGGGGTGTGGTGCGCGGGGGCGCGGTGGTCGCGTTCCGGGTGAAGGACACCGGCATCGGCATCCCGGAGCAGCAGCTGGAGAGCATCTTCGGCGCGTTCCAGCAGGCGGACGGCACCACCAGCCGCAAGTACGGCGGCACCGGGCTCGGACTGTCCATCACCCGGGAGATCGCCCATCTGCTCGGCGGCGCCGTCACCGTCGACAGCGTCCCGGGGAAGGGCAGTACCTTCACCCTCTTCCTGCCCGTGGCGCGGCCCGACTTCGACGAGCACCTGCACGGCGTGCGGGAGACCGCCGAACCGGACGCGGCGGAGCGGGCGGCCGCCGCGCCCCCGCGTGAGCTGGAGGCGTCGCCGCCGCGTGTCGCGGCCAAGCGGCAGCGCGCCCGCAGACTGCTCGTGGTGGAGGAACGCCCGCGCGGTCTGCTGACCCTGGTCGCCGAGAGCGTCGTCGGCGACATGGACCACGGTCACGCCGACGGCATCCCGGTCGACATCATCACCGCGGTCGGCGCCCAGGAGGCGGCCGGCGCCCTCGCCGCCGAACCCTGCCACTGCGTGGTGGTGGAACTGGGCAGCCCGGACGGGGAGTCGGCCCGCTTCCTGGCGGCGCTGCACGGCGACCTCGCCGGCGTCCCCGTGCTGGTGCACAGCTCCCACCGCGCCGAGTACCCGCCGGCGGAACCGGGCGGCTCGCTGGAGTACCTCTCCAGCCTGGACGAGCTGCGGGAGCGGATCGCCCTGCACCTGTCGGCCGAGGAGCCGGGCGAGGTCCTCACCTTCGTCCGCGGCGAGGAGCTGCAGCACGCTCCGGCCGACCTGGTCGACGAGCAGACCCGCGGCCGTACCGTCCTGGTCGTCGACGACGACGCGCGCAACCTGTTCGCACTCAGCGGCATCCTCGAACTGCACGGTTTCCGCGTCCTGCACGCGGAGAACGGCCGCAAGGGCATCGAGACGCTGGTGAACAACCCGGACGTCGAACTGGTCCTGATGGACGTGATGATGCCGGAGATGGACGGGTACACCGCCACCGCCGAGATCCGCCGCATGCCGCAGTACGCCGACCTGCCGGTGATCGCCGTGACGGCGAAGGCGATGCACGGCGACCGGGAGAAGAGCCTCGCCTCCGGGGCCAGCGACTACGTGACGAAACCGGTGGACACCCGCGACCTCATCGCCTGCGTCCGGCGCTGGCTGCCCGCATGAGGCCCGCAGCGGCACCGCGCGTCCGTCCTTCCGCAGGCCGAGGAGTACCCCGGTGAACATCCAGCCATCCGCCGAGCCCGGCACGGCCGAGGCGGCGAGCGGTGTGCCCGCTCCCCTGTCCCCGGTGGACGACGTGGCGGCCGAGGTGTCCGCGACCTCCCCGGTGGGCAGGCTCGCCGCCACCGTGGAGCGGCTGCGCCGCGAGGTGCGGACCGCGCAGGCCGAGGCCGAGGGCCGGGCACTGATCGAACTGGCCAAGGGCATCCTGGTCGAGCGGCTCGGCTGCGGCCCGGCCCAGGCCGGCCGGCAGCTCGCCGAACTGGCCGAGCAGGCGCAGGTGACCTCACTGGAACTCGCGGTGGACGTCATCAACCAGGCGGCCCAGGACCGGGTCGCGGAGGTGACCGAGGCCTTCCTGTCCACGGCCGCGGACCCCACCGGCCAGACCGAGGAGTCCGCCGCCGTGCGGTTGCGCGCCGCCGAGAGCGGTGTCCTGGCCGCCCACGACGCCCAGGCCATGGCCGACTCACTGCTCGAACACGCCCTGCGCCCGCTCGGCGCCGTCGCGGTGGCCATCTGGGCGGCCGGCTCGGACGGTTCGCTCGCGCTGGCCGGCAGCGCCGGCTTCACCCCCGCCGAGGCGGCCCGCTGGTGCTACGTCCCGCCCGACGTGGCCACGGTGGCCCGGCGCGGCCTGACGGAGCCCGAGGGGCAGTGGCTGCCCTCCGTCGCCGAGTCCGGGCTGCCCACCATCGGCCGGCGCGACCACCCCGACGGCGCCCGGATCGCCGTACCCGCCGGCGCGGGCGGCCGGATCCACGGCGTGCTGGAGATCGCCTGGCCCGGGCCCGAGGAGCCGCTGCCGCGCCCGGTGGTGCGTCAGGTGGAGACCCTCGCCGAACTGTGCGCGCACACCCTGGAGGGCTTCGTGCCCTCCGCCGGGACCAGTTGGGGACCGCGGGTGGTGCCGGACGTGGCGGAGCTGATGGACCTGGCGGACGGGCTGCACGACCCGGCCCTGGTGCTGGTGCCGCACCTCGGTGACGACGGGCGGCTCGTAGACTTCCGCATCCAGCACGTCAACAGCCGCTTCCTCGACCCGGCGGGCAGGTCGCGGGCCGTCGTCGGCGGGGCCCTGCTGCTGGAGGCCTACCCGATGGCCGCGGGCACCGGGGAGCTGTTCCAGCGCGTGGAGCGGGTCTACGCCACCGGCGAGCCGTTCCGCGCGCACCGGATGCGGCTGACCGCGCTGGTCGACCAGGTGCCGCTGTCCGCGGTCGCCGACATCAGCATCAGCCGCCACGGCTCCGGCGTGCTGCTCATCTGGCGCATCGAGGACGAGGCCGCCCGGCTGGCGAGCCTGCTCCAGCACGCCCAGCGGCTCGGCCGGATCGGCGGTTTCGAGGAGAACCTGCTGACGGGCGAGATCACCTGGAACGGCCAGATGTTCGACCTCTACGGCCGCCCGCCCACGAGTTCCCCGGTGCCGCTGGAGGACCTGCCCGCCTACTCCCACGCGGACGACGCCGTGCAGATCGGGCGGTTCCTGCGCACCCTGCTGCACCAGCACCGGCCGGCGTCCGCCGCCTTCCGGCTGCGGCGGCCGGACGGTGTCACCCGGCACATGCGCGTGGTCGCCGAACCGGTCCTGGACACCGCCGGGCAGCTGTTCGGGGTGCGCGGCGCCTACCAGGACATCTCCGCCCAGCACTGGACCGAGGTGGCCCTCGCCGCGACGCGCGACCAGCTCGCCCACACCGAGCAGCAGGCCGTCGAGCGCAACCGGCTCACCCTCCAGCTCCAGCACGCGATCATGCCGCCCGCCCAGGCGCCGTTGCGCGTGCCCAGCCTCCAGGTGGCGGTGCGCTACCGGCCGGCCGAGACGGAACACCTGGTCGGCGGCGACTGGTACGACGCCGTGGTGCTGCCCTCGGGGCTGGTGCTGCTGTGCGTCGGTGACGTGGCCGGGCACGGGATCGAGGCGGCCACCAGCATGGTCGTCCTGCGCAACGCGCTGCGCGGCCTGGCCGTCACCGGGGCCGGTCCGGCGCAGTTGCTGTCCTGGCTGAACATCGTCGCCCACCATCTGACGGGCGCGGTCACCGCGACCGCCGTGTGCGGTCTGTACGACGGCGAGCGCCGTACGCTGCGCTGGGCGCGGGCGGGTCATCTGCCGCCGGTGCTGGTGCGCACGGGCGAGGCGACCACGCTGCCGAGGCTCAAGGGCCTGTTGCTGGGCGCCCTGCCGGAGGCGGAGTACGAGGAGACCGAGGTGCGGCTGGCCCCGGGCGACACCCTGCTGATGTACACCGACGGGCTGATCGAGCGCCGGGACCGCTCGGTGGAGGAGTCCCTGTCGCATCTGCTGGAGACGGCGCGTTCGGGCCCCCGGACCCTGGACCAGCAGCTGGACCGGCTGCTCACGTACAGCAGGTCGGACACCGACGACGACACCTGCATCGTGGGCATCAGGGTCGGCTGACGGCGGGCGGCCCGGCGCGCGGCCGCTACCCGCCTTGGTGGCACAGGGGTTCGCTCCCGATGCATACGGTGATCGTTCGCGGGCACACGAAGCGCCGAAGGACCTGTTCGCGGGGTCCCGGCCGGGGCCGTGTGCCCGCCCACCGAGAGAGGGATGTCGCTGTGTTGCTGCCTGCGGAGAAGGAACTGCGCGCGCTGCTGGCCCGCTTCGCCGAGGCCCGCTTCCGCCATGACCTTCAGCCCACCGGCCACTCCAGCCGGGAGCTGGAGGACACTTCGTACACGCTGTGCGTGATGACCGGCACCCGGTCGGTGGACGAGGCCCTCGCCGCAGCCGACGTCCTGCTGGAGCGGTTGCGCACCGAACGCCAGGCGGCGGCCCGGCCCGTGCTGGCCGCCTGAGGCGGCGAACGGGCCTTTCCATGCAAACATTTGATCTAACCGTGAGGAAGTCATTAAGGTCTAGTTCCAACCCCCGTTGGTGATCGCTCAGAGGGAGCGACGGCGGCGGGCGCCGCCCACCGATGTGCCGGCAGGCGGCTGAAGGAGCAAGGAGTTCGCCCCTGTGGCGTCCCATCGTCGACCCAAGCAGCCGAGCCGCACGCGTGTCACCGTACTGACCACCGCAGCCGCCGCTGCCGTCGTTCTCAGCGCGAACGCCGCCAACGCCGCACCGAGCGAGAAGCTCGGCAAGGACGAGGTCAAGGCGAAGGTCGACAAGCTGTACGAGCAGGCGGAGCAGGCCACCGAGAAGTACAACGGTGCCAAGGAGAAGCAGGAGAAGCTCCAGAAGGAGATATCCACGATCCAGGACGAGGTCGCGCGGGGCCAGGAAGACCTCAACGCGCTGCGCGACGGCCTGGGTTCGCTGGCGACCGCGCAGTACCGCTCCGGCGGCATCGACCCCTCGGTGCAGCTCTTCCTGTCGGCCGACCCGGACGACTTCCTGGACAAGGCGTCCACGCTGGACCAGTTGAGCGGCCAGCAGGTCGAGGCCCTGAAGAAGATCCAGGCCAAGCAGCGTGAACTCGCCCAGCAGCGCGCCGAGGCCACCGAGAAGCTCAAGGACCTCGCCGCCACCCGCACGGAACTGGGCAACAAGAAGAAGGAGGTCCAGGGGAAGCTCGCCGAGGCGCAGAAGATCCTCAACACCCTGACCGCCAAGGAGAAGGCGGACCTCGCCGCCGAACAGCAGCGCGCCGACCGTTCCTCCACCGAGCGGGTGGACCTCGGCAACCACAGCTCCGCCTCCGGCCGGGCCACCGCCGCCTTCTCCGCCGCCCAGAGCCAGATCGGCAAGCCGTACGTCTACGGCGCCACCGGCCCCTCCTCCTTCGACTGCTCGGGCCTGACCTCCTGGGCCTACGCGCAGGCCGACGTCTCCATCCCGCGCACCTCCGAGGCGCAGTCGGGCATCGGGACCCGTCTCACGCGCAGCCAGCTCCAGGTCGGCGACCTGGTCTTCTTCTTCAACGACCTGCACCACGTGGGCCTCTACGCGGGCAACGGCCAGATCCTGCACGCCCCGCGCACCGGCACGGTCGTGCGGTACGAGTCGATGGACACCATCGGCGGCCCGTTCATGTTCGGCGTCCGGGTCTGACCCCGGGCCGCCGCCTGGGCCGCTCCCCCGGCGGCGGCCGTCAGCCTTCCACGGCCTGGCGGACGCGCCGGGAAGGGCTGAACTCGTACAGGTCGAGCACACCGGGCGGGTCCGCCAGGCCCGGGCCGCCGGCGGCGATCCACGCGGCGATGTCGGCGGCGGCCTCGGTGTCGTTGACCAGGCCGAGGCACACGGGCCGCCCGCCGGCGGCCCGCCCGGCCGGGGACGGCTGGACCACGATCACATTCGCGTGCTCGCAGGCGTCCAGGCAGCCCGTCGCCCGGACCCGCCCGAGGCGGGCCAACGCCTCCCGCAGCAGGGCGAGTCGGGCGGCGTGATCGACGCCGGGGAGCTTGTCGGTTCCGCAGCGTCATGGAGCCGCACAGCCGTCAGGACGCGTCCCCCGCAGGAGTCTGGACGCGGCCAGCGCCGCCAAGGTGGCCACCACCCTCCAGGCCCTGGCGACCCCTTCACGGCTGCTCATCCTCGCCCGGCTGCGCGAGGGCCCGCTGCCCGCGACCGAACTGGCCGCCGAGGTCGGCATGGAACAGTCCGCCTGCTCCCACCAGTTGCGCCTGCTGCGCAACCTCGGCCTCGTCGTCGGCACCCGCAAGGGCCGCTCCATCGTCTACTCGCTCTACGACAACCACGTCGCGGAACTCATCGACCAGGCCATCTACCACGTGGAACACCTCCGCCTCGGCCTGACCGACGCCGCCGCCCACGGCGAGCCGGAGCCGGAGGCGGCGGGCCTGCCGAGCGCCTGACCACACCCGCCGTTTCACCTGATCCAGTGATCCCTCCCCACTGACCGGAACCGACCGCTCCCGGCCGACTACGCTCCGCGTTCATGCGAGCCGAGTCAGAGAGGCGCAGCAGCCGCTCCCTGCCGTGGGCCGGAGCGGTGGTCGCCCTGTTGCTGATCACGCTCGTGCATGTCTTCGCCTGCTGTCACGGCCCGGCCGCCGGACCCGCCCAGCGCGCCGACGTCCTGGTGTCGGCCGGGCCGGGCGCGCCGTCCCCCGATCACCAGGCTCACTGCTGGGGTCTGGACGAGCCGACCGCCCAGCCACCGCGCGACGCCGGACCGGTGGACCCGCCGCTCGCGGCCGCCGCCCCGGCCGGGCCGCTCGACGCCGCCGCGGCCGTCCCGGTGCCGGTACCGCGCCGCTCCCCCTGCGCCTCCCGCGCGTCGTCCCCCGGACATGCGCGGGCCCTGCTCGGCGTGTGGCGGACCTGATCGCTCCCGCGCCGGCGCCCGTCCGATCCGGGCCGCCCGGCGAACGATCACCTCCGTCCCCTCCCCCAACACCGGCCCGGCCGCGGTTCGACGCGCCGGCCGGAGGAGAAGCACGCCATGAACCACCCCTGCCCCACGGCACCGCACACACCCGCCGGCCTCGTCGGCGACACCCCGCTCCTGTGGATCGGCGCGCCCTTCGCCGCGGCCGGCCGCGGCTTCTGGGCCAAACTCGAAGGCCACAACCCCGGCGGCATCAAGGACCGCGCCGCCCTGCACATGGTCCGCGCCGCCCGCGAGAGCGGCCGGCTCGCGCCCGGTGCCCGCGTCATCGAGTCCACCTCCGGCACCCTCGGCCTCGGCCTGGCCCTGGCCGGCGCGGCGTACGGGCATCCGGTCACCGTCGTCACCGACCCCGGCATGGAGCCGCTGATGGCCGGTCTGCTCGCCGCCCACGGCGCCCGGGTCGACCTCGTCACCGAGCCCCACCCGGAAGGCGGCTGGCAGGAGGCCCGGCGGCGGCGCGTCGAGGAACTGCTCGCCGGCCATCCGGGCGCCTGGTGCCCGGACCAGTACAACAACCCCGACAACGTCGCGGCCTACGCCCCGCTCGCCCGGGAACTCGTCGCCCAGTTGGGCCGCGTCGACACCCTGGTCGTCTCCGTCGGCACCGGAGGCCACTCGGCCGGCATCGGTTCCGTGCTGCGCGGCCGCTTCCCCGGACTGCGGATCGTCGGGGTGGACAGCACCGGCTCGACGATCTTCGGCCAGCCCGCCGCCGCCCGGCTCATGCGCGGCCTGGGCTCCAGCATCCACCCCCGCAACGTGGCCTACGGCCTCTTCGACGAGGTCCACTGGGTCTCCGCACCGGAAGCCGTGTGGGCCGCCCGCCTGCTGGCCCGCGACCACTACGCCACCGGCGGCTGGAGCGTCGGTGCCGTCGCCCTCGTCGCCCGCTGGCTGGCCCGTACCCTGCCGCCGGGGAACCGGATCGTCACGGTCTTCCCCGACGGACCGCAACGCTACGTCGGCACGGTCTTCGACGACGCCTACTGCCGCCGCCACGACCTCCTCGGGCATCCGCCCGCCGACGACCCCGACGAGATCTCCCACAGCGGGGAGCGCGCCGTCACCCGCTGGACGCGGTGCACACGCGTCGCCGACCCCCTCGGCGGTTCCGGCCGCCCCGGCCTCGCGGGAGCCGCCCGGTGAGGCACCTGTGGCGGCAGACCCGCTCCTTCCCGCCCGGCGCACGGCTGATGATGGCCAATCAGTTCGCCATCAACCTCGCCTTCTACATGCTCATGCCCTACCTCGCCGCCCATCTGTCCGACGAGCTCGGGCTGGCCGCCTGGGCGGTCGGGCTCGTCCTCGGCGTGCGCAACTTCTCCCAGCAGGGCATGTTCCTCGTCGGCGGCACGCTCGCCGACCGCCTCGGCCCGAAGATCCCCATCATGGCCGGGTGCCTGCTGCGCACCCTCGGCTTCGCCCTGCTCGGCTGGGTCGACGACCTGCCCGCGCTGATCGCGGCGTCCGCCGCGACGGGCTTCGCCGGCGCCCTGTTCAACCCGGCGGTGCGCGCCCACCTCGCCGCCCAGGCAGGCGAGCGGCGGGTGGACGCCTTCGCCACCTTCAACGTCTACTACCAGGCGGGCATGCTGCTCGGCCCGGTGCTGGGACTCGCCCTGCTGGCCGCCGACTTCCGGCTGGTGTGCACGGTCGCGGCCGGCATCTTCGCCCTGCTCACCCTGTTGCAGTGGCGCGCGCTGCCGGCCCGTCCGCGGCCCACCGGGGACGGCGGGCAGGGCGGTGTGCTCGCGCAGTGGCGCGGCGTCGTGGCCAACCGGCCGTTCCTGCTCTTCTCCGCGGCGATGACCGGCTCGTACGTGCTGGGCTTCCAGGTGTATCTCGCGCTGCCGCTCGCGGCGACCGACTTCCTCGGCGCCGGCGGCACGGCGGTCACCAGCGGGCTGTTCGTCGTCTCGGCGGCGGTCGCCGTCGTGGGTCAGCTCCGGCTGACGGGCTGGGCCAGAAAGCGCTGGCAACCCGGTACGGCCCTGGTCCGCGGGCTAACGGCGATGGGGCTCGCGTTCGTGCCGCTCGCCCTCGGCCCACGGCAGTCCCCGACGGCCGTGCTGGTGGCGCTCGTCGCGGCCGTGGTCCTGCTGGCCGTGGGGTCCTCGGTCGTCTATCCCTTCGAGATGGACACGGTCGTCGCCCTGTCCGGGGGCCGCCTGGTCGCCACCCACTACGGCTTCTACAACACCGTCTCCGGCCTGGGCATCACCCTGGGCAACCTCGGTACGGGAGCCCTCTGGGACCACACCCGGCGCCTCGACGCCACGTGGCTGACCTGGGCGGCCCTGACCGCGACCGGCGCGGCCTGCGCCACGGCGGTCGCGGCGCTCGCCCGCAGCGGACGCCTCGCCGCACCACGCCCGCAGCCGGAGCCCGTTGTGGCATGAGCGCCGTAACCGCCCGTGCCCGAAGGGGCCTTGTTCACCACGGAGCCCTCCGGGCACGGGCGTCATGACGCGGCTACGCGCACACGACCGGCCGTTTACCCCTGCTTTGCCGGCGCATGGTGATCTGATGCCCGTTCGGCCGACGCGGCCGATCACCGGACGCCCCGAGGAGTCATTTCATGCACAGAGCCACCCGCCGCCGTCTGACGCTCGCCACCGCGCTCGTCGCCGCGACCACGGCCGCCGTCGCGGTCACCACCTCCGCAGGTGCCTTCGACTCCAAGGAGCAGGCGCGGAAGGCGATCCAGGGCGGACAGGCGAAGAACGTCATCCTGCTCATCGGCGACGGCATGGGCGACTCGGAGATCACCCTCGCCCGTGACTACACCGTGGGCGCGGGCGGCCGCCTGAACATGGACCGGTTCCCGCTCACCGGCGCCTACACCACGTACGCGGTGCACGCCGACGGCAGCCCCGACTACGTCACCGACTCCGCCGCCAGCGGCACCGGCTGGGCCACCGGTGTGAAGACGGTGAACGGGCGCATCTCCAAGACCCCGGGCACCGACAAGCCGGTGCGCACCCTCCTGGAGCTGGCCCAGCGCAACGGATACGCCACCGGCGACGTCACCACCGCCGAACTCACCGACGCCACCCCGGCCGTGCTCGCCGCCCACGCCACCGACCGCTCCTGCCAGGGCCCGGCGGACATGGCCAAGTGCCCGAGCGACACGATCGCGGCCGGCGGACCGGGCTCGATCGCGGAGCAGGAGGTCGGTCACCAGGTCGACGTCCTGCTCGGCGGCGGCAGGCAGCGCTTCGACCAGACGATCACCGAGGGCAAGTACAAGGGCAGGACCGTCACCCAGCAGGCGCGGGAGCTGGGTTACCAGGTCGTCACCGACGACGCGTCCCTGAAGGCGGCCGAGGCGGGCCGGCCGGTCCTCGGTCTCTTCGCCCCGGGCAATGTGCCCACCGAGTGGACCGGCAAGGCCGCGGCGGTCGGCGGCACGGCCCCGCAGCGGTGCGTCACCGCCAACCCGAACCGTCCCGCCACCACCCCGAGCCTCGCCGACTCCGCCGCCACGGCGATCCGGTTGCTGGAGGCCAAGCAGAGGGCGAACCACTCCAAGAAGGGCTTCTTCCTCCAGGTCGAGGGCGCCTCGATCGACAAGCAGGACCACGCCGCCGACCCCTGCGGCCAGATCGGTGAGACCGCGGCCTTCGACCGCGCGGTGAAGGTGGCCCGCGACTACGCGGCCACGCACCCCGACACGCTCGTCGTGACCACCGCCGACCACGGTCACACCAGCCAGATCGTGCCGCTGGAGGCCACCCCGCCGGGACTGTCCGCCACGCTGGTCACCGACGAGGGCGGCCAGTTGAAGGTGAACTACTCCACCAACACCCCGGGGCAGTCCCAGGAGCACACCGGCACCGAGGTCCGCATCGCCGCCCAGGGGCCGCTGGCCTACCGGGTTCTCGGCGTCACCGACCAGACCGACCTGTTCACCACGGTCCGCGAGGCGCTGCGACTGCGCTGACCGCGCCGGCGCGGCGCTCAGCGCGGGGCGGGCGCCGCCAGCCGGGAGGTCATCAGCCGGATGATCTCCGGCTGGTGCCGGGCCAGGAAGAAGTGGCCGCCCGGGAAGACCTCCAGGGTGAAGGGGCCTGCGGTGTGTTCGGACCAGGCGGCGGCCTCCGGCAGGGTGACCTTGGGGTCGTCGTCGCCGACGAGGCAGGTCACGGGGCAGCTCAGGGGCGGTCCGGGTGCCCAGACGTAGGTCTCGGCGGCGCGGTAGTCGGCCCGGACGGCCGGGAGGACCATCCGCAGCACCTCCTCGTCGCCCAGCAGTTGGGGGTCGGTGCCGCTCAGCGCGCGCATCTCGGCGACCAGGCCGTCGTCGTCGCGCAGATGGACGGTCTCCTCGCGGTGTGCGGACGGGGCGGGGCGGCCGGAGACGAAGAGGGCGGCGGGTGAGACGCCCCGCTCCCGCTCCAGCCGCCGGGCGATCTCGTAGGCGAGCGAGGCGCCCATGCTGTGGCCGAACAGAGCGAGGGGCCGGTCGGTCCAGGGCAGCAGCGCCTCGTAGACCTGCCCGGCGAGCGCCGGTACGGAGTCCAGGAGCGGTTCGCCGCGGCGGTCCTGGCGGCCGGGGTACTGCACGCACAGCACCTCGATGTCCTCGGGCATGGACCGGGACACCGGGAAGTAGAAGCCGGCGGAGCCCCCTGCGTGGGGCAGGCACACCAGCCGGACGCGGGCGTCGGGGCGCGGGTGGAACCGGCGGACCCACAGGCCGTTGTCCTCGGGGAGCGGGGAGTTCACGGGGTCATTCCCTTTCGGTTCGGGTTCGCCCGCCCACCGCGGGCGGAGCGCTCGCCGGTCCGCGGGGAGGGGCAGGGGGCCTCGCCCCTCCCCGCGTGTCAGGAGGCCGTGACGTCCTCCTTGATGACGCGCTCGGCATTGCGCTCCGCCAGCGCCGTGATGGTCACGAACGGGTTGACGCCGATGCTGCCCGGGATGAGCGAGCCATCGGTCACGTAGAGGTTCCTGTGGCCGGCGACGCGGCCGTAGGCGTCGGTGGCCTTGCCGAGGACGCAGCCGCCGAGCGGGTGGTAGCAGAAGTCGTCGGCGAAGGCCTTGATCTGCTTGCCGAACAGGTCGTACCGGTAGACGGTGGCGTTGGCCGCGTTGACCCGGTCGAACAGCGACTTCGCGGCCGCGACGGCGGGCGTGTTCTGGTCCCGGGTCCAGCGCAGGTCCGCGCGGTCCTTGGCGGCGTCGTAGACGAAGGTGCCGCGCTCCGGGTTCTTGGTGATGGCCAGGTAGAGGCTGACCCAGGTCTCGATGCCCGCCGGCAGCAGGGCGATCTCGGCGAAGACGGGGCCGGCCGGGTTGTCCCAGTCGTCGATGCCGAGGGCGGGGATCGAGGACTGGTGGGCGCCCGTGGGGTTCCACACGTGGTTGGCGCGGGCGGTCATGATGTTGCCGTTGGGGCCCCAGCCGCGGCCGATCTCGGGGCTGAGCCCGGGCAGGGTGCCGGTCTCCCGGGCGCGCAGCAGCAGTTCGGTGGAGCCGAGGCTGCCGGCGCCGAGGAAGAGGTGGCGGCAGGCGATCTCCTTGGTCGCGAGCAGTTCGCCGTCGGCGTCCTTCTGCTCGACGGTCAGCAGATAGGTGCCGTCGTTCCCCTGCCGGATCGTTCTGACCTGGTGCAGGGTCTCGATGGTGACCTTGCCGGTGCCCAGGGCGGCCGCCAGACAGCTCTTGTCGAGCGAGACCTTGCCGTGGTTGTTGCCGTAGATGACCTCGCCGGCCAGCGCGGACTTCGGCGCCGAGCCGTCGGCCTCCCGGCGCATGTGGTCCCAGTCGTAGACGTTGGGCACGAAGGTGGTCCTCAGGCCCGCGTTCCCGGCCTGCTCGCGCGAGACGCGCGCGAACCGGTACCAGTCGGTCCGCTCGAACCAGCCCTGGTCGATGCTGTTGACCCGCAGGGTGGCGTTGGCGCGTGGGAAGTACGTGGTGTACATCTCGTCGGCGTCGACCTGGGGCAGCACCTCCTCGAAGTAGGAGCGCCGGGGCGTGACCGCCATGCCGCCGTTGACGAGCGAGCCCCCGCCCACACCGCGTCCCACGTACACGGACATCTGGTCGAAGTCGACCCGGTCCAGCACACCCGCGTAGGGATCGATGTCCCGGTTGACGAGGTCCAGCCACAGGAAGGAACCGAGCGGGGCCTCGGTGCGCGTCTTGAACCAGCTGGAGCGCTTGTCGGGCTTGAGCATCCCGCAGAATATGCTGCCGTCCGGGCCGGGCCGGTTCCACAGTCGGCCCATCTCCAGCATCAGGGTGGGCACTCCTGCCTCGCCGAGGCGCAGGGCGGTCACGGCCGCGCCGTACCCGGTGCCGACCACGACGGCGGGGACGAACGTGCCGCCGAGGCCGCCGCTCGCGGTGGCGGCGGCCGCCCGGGGGGCCGCGGTGATGGTCGTCCGCCCCGCGATCGCGGCGGCGCCCAGGGCCGCGAGGCCGAGCATGCGGCGGCGCGGCAGCGGCTGGTGTGCGTTCACGCTTGTGGTTCTCCTGAGTCGGGGATGAGGTGAGGGGGGAACAGGGCCGTCGGGGCGGCACGACACGGCCCGCTCGCGCCGTGCCACGGGCTGCCGGGCGCTCGGGGAGCGCCCGGTGAGCGGTCACTTCACGAAGTCGTCCACGACCTCGGGCGGCCAGGTGCCGACCTTGAGCACGCCCATGGAGTAGGCGCGGGAGACCAGCGCGGTGCGGTTGGGCACCTTCAACTTCCGCAGCAGGCAGGTCACGTGGTACTCGACGCCCTGCCGGCTGAGGTAGAGGCTCGCCGCGAGGGGGACGGTGGAGACGCCGGCGGCGATGCCTTCGAGGATGCGCGCGTCCATGGCGGAGAGGATCTTCTTTCGCCTGGTCACCACGCCCGTCCCCTCGGCGTCCCCGGCCGTGGGCATCATGACCAGGATCGCGGTCGTGTCGGGCAGTCCGCCGCGCACCGCGACCGCGGTGAGGGGGACGGTGAAGGCGGACTCGTCGCCGGGTCCGACGGCGATGACGGGCGTGACGAATCGCTGGTGCTTACCCTCCAGCAAATTGGAGAATTGTCGTACTAACGGCTGTTGCACGCTCGGGTGCACCACGTCGCGGAAATTCCGGCCGCATATGTCTTGGGACGAGCTGTTGAACTGCCGGAAGAACTCCTGGTTCGCCTGTTGGATGGTCAGAGTTCTGTCGAGACTTGCCATGCACAGGCCCGGAGCTGCAAGTGCTGGACTCAGCAAGAGTGGGCTCCCTGTCGGAAAACGTGACGATGAAATCTTTCGGCGGCTGGTGCGCGGCCGTGGTGGCCGTCGACAGGGGCGCCATCGGCCCTGAGACCAGCAGAATCACCAGGTGAGGACATCGTGCGCCACCGACCTTGCGGGCTCCTTGCCGAGCCGCCGGCGGTACCTTGCCGTCATCCGCCATCGTTTTTCGGACCCTCTGTCGGAATACTTGCCCAACACCTGCCGCTTTCTTGCCAATCGATGGGCATCCGACCTGGAAGGCACTTTCCCCATGCCATGATCCACAGGGGGGACGGCGCGAGTCCGACCAGCTCGAAACCGCCCCTGAGACAGTCATGCCCGAGAGAACGATGGGGAACGTCATGCCCGCAGCCGAGCTCTTGCTGAACGTTCTGGGGCCCATGTCGGCGCGACATCACGGGCGTGATCTGCCCCTCGGCCCGCCCCGCCGCCGAACCCTGCTCGCCCTGCTGCTGATCCGCCTGGGCCGTGTGGTGCCCACCGAACTCCTCGTCGAGGAACTCTGGGGCGACGAACCACCCCGCCGCGCCGTCGCCACGCTCCAGAGCCACGTCTCCCATCTGCGCCGGGCGCTGGAGCCTACGGGTGAATCAGGCCATATTTCGGTGCTGCGTCACCGGATGCCCGGTTACGTCCTCGACCTCGACCCCGAACAAGTGGACGCCTGCCGCTTCGAGCGTCTGGTCACCGACGGACGGCGACTGCTGGAACAGCGTGATCCGCGCACCGCGCGGGCCCGGCTCACCGAGGCCCTGGGACTGTGGCGCGGCTCGCCCTACGCGGAGTTCGACAGTCATCCGCCGCTCAGCGACGAGTGCGCCCGGCTCGAACAGATCCGGCTCACCGCCGTGGAGTCCTGCGCGGAGGCGCGGCTGGCGCTCGGCGCCGCCGAGGAGGTCGCCGCCGAGTTGGACGGGGAGGCCCGCCGGCATCCCACCCGGGAGCGGCTGGTCGGCCACCTCATGACGGCGCTGTCCCGGCTCGGGCGGCAGGCGGAGGCACTGGAGGTGTACGAGCGCACGCGCAGTCATCTGGTCGAGGAGTTCGGCGTGGACACCGCGGCCGAGCTGCGCCGGGTCAGGCACGCGATCCTGCGCCAGGAGCCGGGAGCGAGCGCCCCCTCGGAGCGGCCGGGCCGCGCGCCCCTCGGTCCCACCGGCACCTCCTACGCCCCGCTCGCGCGGCACGAGCCCGGCGCCGGCCGGGCCCCGGGTCCCGGGCGCGGCGGGGCGGGCCGCTCCGGCGCGGCCGTCGCCCCCACGGGCACGGGGACCGCCAGACACCCGCGGGTGTCCGCCGACGTGCCGCCGGGCGCGCGGGCGGACGCCGCACAGGCCGGGGCGGCCCCGTGGCGGCCCGCGCCCTGGCCGGGGCACGAGCCGGCGGCCGCCGCGGGGACCGGTGAGGCCGCCGACCCCGAGCCGGGATGGGCGGGGACCCCCTCGCCGTTCACCGGTCGCGGGCAGGAGCTCGACCGGCTGACGACCGCCGCCGCGAGCGCGGTCGTGGGCCACGGCCATGTGGCCGGCGTGCTCGGTCCCCCGGGCGTCGGAAAGACCCGCTTGTTACTCGAACTCGCGGCGCGTCTGGAGAACCTGGGCGCCCAGGGGAAGGGCCCCGGCCTCGAAGTGGTCTGGGGCCACTGCTTCCCCGGCGAGGGCGTCCCCGCCTACTGGCTGTGGTCCCAGATCCTGCGGCGGCTGTCCGCCACCCGGCCGGACGCCTTCCGGGAGGCGACGCAGCCGTACGACTCCCTGCTCACGGCGCTGATGCCGGAGCGGCCGCCGGCCGGGGCCGACGGCCGTGGCCGGACCTTCGACTGGTGCCGGGCGCGCTTCCTCGCCCACGACGCCCTGTGCGAGGTGCTGCTCGCCCTCGCCGGGCAACGCCCCCTCGTGCTGCTCCTCGAGGATCTGCAGTGGGCGGACGCCGCCTCCCTCGACCTGCTGCGGCTGCTGGGCACCCGCTGCCAGGGCCGGCCGCTCGGCATCGTGCTCACCGCACGGGAGTTCGAGGCCGAGTCGGACGCGACGCTGCGCCGGATGGTCTCCGACGTGCTGCGCGGTCCCCGCACCGAGACGCTGCGGCTGTCCGGGCTCTCCCCGGCGGCCGTCGGCGCCCTCGTCGAGGCCCACGCGGGAGCCGGGGTGGACCCGAAGGTGATCGAGGTGCTGCACCGGCGCAGCGAAGGCAATCCGTACTTCGTGACGCAGCTGCTCTCTCTCGTGGGTGACGCGCGTGAACTCCACCAGCCGGACGCGGTCGACGCGCTCCTCGCGCACATTCCCGCCGGGGTGCGCGAGGCGCTGCGCCAGCGGTTCGCCGCGTTACCGGAGCCGGTGCTCGGGGTGCTCCGGCTGTGCGCCGTCATCGGCGCGGAGGTGGACACGGACCTGCTGCACCGGACCGCGACACCGGACGAACCGGTCGTCGCCGGGCTGGAGTCGGCCATCCGGGCCGGACTGCTCGGGGAGGACCCGCGCCGTCCGGGGCGGCTGCACTTCGCGCACGCCCTGGTCCAGGAGGCCCTCGTCGACGAACTGCCCCGGGAGGACCGCCACCGCCTGCACGCCCGGATCGCGGACGCGCTGCGTGCCCGCAGGCGCGGCCAGGTCGAGGACGAGGAGGTCGAGCGGGTCGCCCACCACAGCTGGCACGCCAAGAGCGCGCTGCCCGCGGCCGAGGTGCTGCCCCGGCTGCTGCTCGCCGCCGAACACGCCGAGCAGTCGATGGCGTACGAGCAGGTGGAGACCTGGCTGCGGCGCGCGGTGCACCTGGTCGGGTCCCTGCCACCGGACGACTCCGCCACGGTGCGGCTGGAGCAGAAGCTGCACACCCAGCTCGGCCAGGTGCTCGCCACCACGCGCGGCTACGGCGACCACGAGGCCGAGACGGCGCTGTCCCGCGGCCGTGCGCTGAACGCGGCCACGCGTGCCCCCGAGGACCCGTCGGTGGTCTGGGCGCTGTGCGCGGCGCACCTGGTCA
Organism: Streptomyces misionensis; assembly: GCF_007896895.1. GTDB lineage: Bacteria > Actinomycetota > Actinomycetes > Streptomycetales > Streptomycetaceae > Streptomyces > Streptomyces misionensis_A. The sequence continues at coordinate 130,134 of NZ_VOGW01000055.1, forward strand.
CCGGCCGTTACGACACCTCGCGACAGCTGTCCGGCCTGCTCCGGGAGATCGCGCGGCAGACCCGGGAGCCCGTGGCGGCGCTCGGTGCGGCGTACGGCGAGGGCATCGTGCTGCATGTGCGCGGGATGCTGCCGCAGGCGCTCGCCGAGCTGGAGCGCGGGGTCGGCATGGCGGACCGGCTGGTCGGCGAGGGTCATGCGCTGGCCCGTACGTTCCAGCACGACCCGCGCGTCTCCTGCCGTTCCTACGACACCTTCACCCACTGGCTCCTCGGCCACCGGGGGACCGCCAGCGCGCGCCGGCGTGAGCTGCTGAACCTCACCGAGTACGACAGCAGGCCGTCCGACCGCTCGTTCGCGTTGTACGTGGACGGGGTCGTGGCGGCCTGGGAGGGCGACACCCGCACCGCCCTCGTGGCGAGCGACGAGGGTGTCCGGGTCGCCGGCCAGTACGGGCTGCTCTACTGGAAGGCGATGCTCGGCGTCGTCAGGGGGTGGGGCCTGGCGCACGCGGGAGACCACGACGAGGGCCTCGACCTGATGCATGCCTCGCTGGCCGAACTGGGCCGGTCCAGGACGTGCTTACGGCATCCGCTGCACCTGGGCCTGCTGGGCCAGGCGCAGCACCTGGGCGGCCGGACCGAGGAGGCGAGGGACACGTTCCGGACGCTGCTGGCCGCCGTCGAACAGCGCCGTGAACGCGTGTACCTCCATCCGGCGCTGCCCGCGACCCCGTTGCTGCACGAACTGCTGGGGCACGGCTCCGGGTCCCCGTAACGCGGCGGGAACGGGTGAGCGGTGGCCCCGGGATTCCGGGAGCCACCGCTCGCGCAGGTGCGGCCGGCGCCGTTCAGTCCTCGGTGACGGTGACCGCCTGTACCGGGCAGGCCAGGGGCACGTCGCGCACGCGCGGGTCCCCGGCACCGTCCTCCTGTCCCGGCACCAGGGCGACGAGCGCGTCGTCGTCCTGGGTGAAGACGCCGGGTGCGGTCATGACGCACTGGCCGGAGCCGATGCACCGGTCGCGGTCGATGGTGATGCGCATGACGTGGGCCGCCCTTCTTCCTTCCGCTGCTGACGCCTGGTTCGTCACCAATGGCCGGTCACCACGTGACGGGCAGTTCGATCGGGCCCTGGGCGTCGTGGCCCGCCTTGATGGGGACCTGGTCCAGGGGCACGGCCGGCCGCAGCCCGGGGATGCGGGCGAACAGGGAGCCCAGGGCGATCTCCAGTTCGGCGCGGGCGAGGTTCTGCCCGAGGCACTGGTGGATGCCGTGGCCGAAGCCGACGTGGTGGCGCGCGTTGCGCCGGGCGTCGAAGACGTCGGGGTCCTGGTACGCCGTGGCGTCGCGGTTCATCAGCGTGATGGAGACCAGCACCGCGTCCCCGGCCCTGACGGTCTCGCCGCCGACCTCGATCTCCTCCGTGGCCATCCGGACCAGGTAGTCGGAGACGGAGGTGAACCGCAGCAGTTCCTCGACCGCGCGCGGCACCGCGTCGGGGTCGCTCAGCAGCACGTCGATCTGTTCGGGGTGCTGCATGAGCGTGAGGGCGCCGAGGGCGATCGCGTTGACGGTGGTCTCGTGGCCGGCCACCAGCAGGACCAGCGCGATCATGACCACCTCGTCGTGGTCGAGGCCGCCCTCCTCCAGCTGGCGGGCGATCAGTTCGTCCAGCAGGCCGTCACCGGGCTCGGCCTGCTTCTTGGCGACCAGGCCGTGCAGGTACGTGTACAGCTGGGCGAAGGCCGCGTCGGCCTCCCCGGACGTCGCGGCGCCCACGAAGTCGCGGGAGCACTCCTCGAAGAAGTCGTGGTCGCCGTAGGGGACGCCGAGCAGTTCGCAGATCGCCATGGAGGGCACCGGCAGCGCGAAGGCCGACACCAGGTCGACGACCGGCCCGTTCGCCAGCATGTCGTCCAGGAGCCGGTCGACCAGGTCCTGCAGCCTGGGGCGGATCGCGTTCATGCGCTTGACGCCGAAGCTGGGGATCAGCATGCGCCGCTGCCGGGCGTGCAGCGGGTCGTCGACGCCGATCAGCGGGAAGGCGAGCCCGCCGCGGCCTTCGGTGCGCCGGACGACGACGGGGAAGACCGGGTGCCCCCAGTCGGAGGACAGACGGGGGTCGGCGAGCAGCGCCCGTCCCTCGGCGTGCCCGGTGATCAGCCACGCCGGCCGCCCGTCGAACAACGTGACCCTGGTCAGCGGGCGGTCGCCCCGCCACCGCGTGTACGCCTCCGGCGGCTGGTAGGGGCAGGTCCGGTCCTGCGGGAAGGGCGGGGCCGACGGCGCGGGGCGGCTGATGTCGGTCTCGGTCATGTCGTGCCTTTCGGGCGGTCGGCGGTGCGGTCGTTCACCGGTTGGTACGGGGCCACGGGGAGCGGGCGGGGCTCACCAGGTGACGGGCAGCTCGTGGACGCCGTAGAAGACCATGTCGGTGCGGAAGCGCAGCTCCGACACGGGCTTGGCCAGGCGCAGGGTCGGGAAGCGCCGGAACAGGCTCTCGAAGACGATCTGGAGCTCGATGCGGGCGAGTTGCTGGCCGATGCACTGGTGCGCGCCGAAGCCGAACGCCAGGTGGGGGGCGGGGCGGCGGGTGATGTCGAAGCGCTCCGGGTCGTCCACGAACGCGGGGTCGAAGTCGGCGGCGAGGACGTGCGCGACGACCTGCTCGCCCGCGGCGATGCGCACGCCGCCCAGCTCCACGTCCCGGGTGGCGACGCGCTCGCCGCCGAACTGGCCGATGGTGAGGTAGCGCAGCAGTTCCTCGACCGCGTTGCCGACCAGCGAGGGGTCCTCGCGCAGCAGGGCCAGCTGGTCGGGGCGGTCGAGGAGCAGCGCCGCCCCGAGGCCGATCATGCAGGCGGTGGTGTCGTGGGCCGCGATCAGCAGGGTGCCCGCGGCGTTCATGAGGAACATGTCGTCGACGACGCCGTCGGGGTCCTCGGTGGTGATCAGCGCCGAGATCAGGTCGTCCCCGGGGTCGCCGCGGCGCTCCTGGACGAGCTGGTGGAGCAGGCCGCCCAGCCGCATGCCGGCGGCCTCGGTGGCGGCGGCGTCCTGGTCGACCCGCATCATCGCCTCGGCGATCTCCTGGAACTCCGCCCGGCGTTCGACCGGGACGCCGAACAGGTCGGAAATCACCATCGAGGGCACCGGGTTGGCGAAGGTCTTCACCAGGTCGACCGGGCCGCCCTGGGCCTCGATGGCGTCGAGGTGCTCGTCGACGATGCGCTGGATGTTCGGCCGTAACGCCTGCATGCGGCGGACGGTGAACTCCTTGGCGAGCAGCTTGCGGTCCGTGGTGTGTTCCGGTTCGTCCTGCCACAGCAGGCTGCCGCGGCCGGGCTTCTGGGTGACGACGCCGTCCTGGGTGTGCAGCGCGTGGGGCACCCGGACGCTGAAGGAGGGGTCGCGCAGCAGGGCGCGGACCTCCTCGTAGCCGGTCACCAGCCAGGCCTCGTGGCCGCTGGTGAAGGTGGCCCGGGTCACCGGGGCGGCGGCGCGGACGCCGGCGATGCCGTCCGGCGGCAGGAACGGGCAGCTG
>NZ_VOGW01000056.1 GCF_007896895.1 Streptomyces misionensis
GCGGGCTTCCAGGGCGTCGCGCGGGTGCGGGAGGGGGTGCACGACAACGGGCACCCCTCCGGGAACATGGCCGTCCTCGTGAACGCCCCCCGGCGCGGCGAGACCTCGGTCGAACTCGCCGCGCCGGGGGGCGTTCACGAGGACGGCCATGTTCCCGGAGGGGTGCACGTTGTCGTGCATCATCTGGTGCATGCGCCCGACGTCCTGGAAGCCCTCGCAGACGGACAGGCAGGGGTCGAGCATGCCGGCGCCGACCAGGTTGATGACCTCGCGGCACTCGCGGGCGCCCGCGTAGTGCGAGCCCTGGAGGCGCTTGGAGCGCATCCACAGGTGGCGCAGGTCGACGTCCCCGTTGTAGCCGGAGGTGCCGCCGCAGAGCACCACCATGCCGGCGTTGTCGCACAGGTACATCGAGGTCGGCAGGGTGTCCTGGCCGCTGTGCTCCAGTACGATCCGCGGGGACCTGCGCTCGCCGAGGATCTCCCAGATCCGCTTGCCCACGCCGCGGGCGCCGCGCAGGAACCGCGCCGAGGCCTCGGCGTCCCCGACGTCGGGCAGCCGGCCCCAGTGGTCGAAGTCGCGGCGGTCGATGGTGCCCGCCGCGCCGAGGCGGCGGCAGTACGCGGAGCGGTCCTCGCTGGAGACGACGGCGATCGGGATGCCGCCGGCCAGCTTGACGAGCTGGATGGCCATCGAGCCGAGGCCGCCCGCGCCGCCCCAGATCAGCACGGGGTCGCCGGGGCGGACCGTGTGGCCCTGCCAGCCGAACAGCTGCCGGTAGGCGGTGGGCCCGGTGAGCAGGAAGGCCGCGGACTCCTCCCAGGACAGGTGGGCGGGCTTGGGGTGGCACTGGTACTCGTCGACGCGGCAGAACTGCGCGAAGGAGCCGTAGTTGGTCTCGTACCCCCAGGCCTTGATGCTCTCCGAGACCAGCGGGTCCCGGCCGAGGCGGATGTCGTCGGCGGTCTCGTCCCACTGGCCGCTGGTCACCAGCACGTGGTCGCCGACCCGGACGCTGCGGACGCCCTCGCCGACGGCCCAGACCACGCCGGAGGCCTCCGAGCCGCCGATGTGGAAGTCCTCGGGCTGGCCCTGGCGCTGCCGCATCCCGATGACGTCGACGGGTTCGCCCAGCGAGGACCACACGTTGTTGTAGTTGATGCCGGCGGCCATCACATAGACCAGCACCTGCCCCCGGCCCACGGCCGGGGTGCCGACGACCTCGGTGCGGAACGCCTGCTTCGGCTCGCCGTAGCGGTCCTGACGGATCACCGAGGCGTACATCCGGCCCGGGACCTCACCGAGCGGCGGGGGCTCGCCGATCTCGTAGAGCGCCTTCGTCATGATTTCTCTCCCACGTCTGCTCGTGTCGGGGACTTGGGGTGCTCGCGGTGGTCGCGGGCGGGTCAGGCGCTCGTCGCGTCCGGTGGTACGGCGGGGCCGGGGCGGCCGGTGACGACGTCCGCCAGCCAGGTGTCCACGGCCGCCGCGGTGGTGGCGGCGTGGTCCTCCAGCATCGAGTAGTGGTTGCCGGGCACTTCGACGGTCGTGTCCACGTGCTCGGGCGGCGCGGCGCGGCCGTCGCCGTCCACGGCGGCACCGGAGGGCATGGCCTCGCTCGCCCGGACGAGGAGGGTCGGCGCGGCGATCCGCGGCGCGGCCCACTCGTCGAACAGGCGCAGGTAGCGGCCCATCGCGGTGAGCTGCTCGCCGCCGGACCTCATGAAGTCCAGGCGCCGCGACTGGGCCTGGGCCATCGCGTTGAGCACCTGGTGGTCGAAGGGGATCTCCCGGCTGAAGCTGTCGACCATCACGACGGCGGCCGGCGGCTCGCCCATGGCCTCCAGGTGTGCCGCCACGCCGTGGGCGATCCAGCCGCCCGAGGAGTAGCCGAGCAGGACGACGGGCTTGCCGCCCGCGCGTTCCCGTACGGTCCGCGCGTGCAGCAGGAGCACGGCGTCCGGGTCGGAAGGGACCGGCTCGCCCTGCTCGTAGCCGGGGTTGACCAGCGCCCACACGTCGAGCCGGCCGCGGAAGGGAGCGGCGAACCGCGCGTACTGGTGGGCGCCGGCCGGTACGACGTACGGCGAGACGCACATCAGGGCGAGGGGGCCCGCGCCGTGCGACAGCCGTACCGGGGCGGGTGGCTCGGTCAGTTCGTCGGGCCGGTCGAACGAGGGCCGGAAGCGGGCCGCCTCCATCAGCATGCCCATGGCCTCGGCGGCCGTCCCGGTCACGCTCGCGTGCCGGTAGAGCTGGACCAGCAGGTCGGCGGGCCGTTCCGGCTCGGCGGCGCCGGTGTCCCGGAGCCGGGTCAGCAGGTGCTTGGCGAGTCTGGCGGGTGTGGGGTGGTCGAAGGCCAGTCCGGCGGGCAGCCGCAGCCCGGTCGTCGCCGACAGGCGGCGGCGCAGGTCGATCGCGGTGAGCGAGTCGAAGCCGAGTTCCAGGAAGTGCGCGGTGGGCAGCACGTCCTCGGCCGACGCGTGGCCGAGGACCACGGCGCTCTGCGCCCGGATGTGCTCCAGCAGCCACTCCTCCCGCTCGGCCGGGGCGAGCGCGGCGAGTTCGGCCGCGGGGCCCGCGCCGTCCCCGGTCTCCTCGGCGGCCCGCTCGGCGGCCAGCAGCCGCTGTACGTCGGGCAGTTCGGTCAGCAGCGGGCTGGGCCGGGCCACGGTGAAGGCGGGCAGGAACTTCTCCCAGTCGACCGGGGCGACGGTGAGGGCGGCCTCGTCGTCCTCGACGGCCCGGTGCAGGGCCGCGATCGCGAGGTCGGGGGCCATGACGCCCAGGCCCCGCCGCTCACCGCGGTCCCGGACCGTGTCGTCGACCATGCCGCCGCCCGCCCAGCCGCCCCAGGCGACCGAGGTCGCGGTCAGGCCCCGGGCCCGCCGCCGCAGTGCCAGGGCGTCGAGGAAGGCGTTGGCGCAGGCGTAGGAGGCCTGGCCGCCGCTGCCCCAGACCCCGGCGCCGGAGGCGAACAGGACGAACGCGTCCAGCTCGCGGCCGTCGAGCAGTTCGTCCAGGTGCAGGGCGCCGGTGACCTTGGCGGCCGCGGCGTCGGCGAACTCGTCGAGGTGCGCGTCGGCCAGCGGGGAGGAGCGGGCCGTGCCGGCGGCGTGCAGCACCGCGGTGAGGGGGTGCCGGGACTCGATGCCGGCGAGCAGCCGGGCGAGCGCGTCGCGGTCGGCGATGTCGCAGGCGGCGATGGTCACCTCGGCGCCCAGGGCGGTCAGTTCCGCGCGCAGTTCCCGCGCGCCGGGGGCGTCCGGTCCGCGCCGGCCGGCGAGCACCAGGTGCCGGGCGCCCGCGCGGGCCAGCCAGCGGGCGAGGTGCCGGCCCACGCCGCCGGTTCCGCCGGTGACCAGGACGGTGCCGCGCGGCCGCCAGGGGGTCGCGGGCCCGGCGTCGGCGGGCCGGGCCCGGACCAGGCGGCGGGCGTACACCCCGTCGGCGCGGACGGCGAGCTGGTCCTCGTCGTGCTGGGCCAGCACTCCGGCCAGGCGGCGCAGCGCGTGCTCGTCCGGTTTCTCGGGCAGGTCCACGAGTCCGCCCCAGCGCCGGGGCAGTTCCAGTGCGGCGACGATGCCGAGGCCCCACAGCTGCGCCTGGCCGGGGTCGAGCAGCGGGTCGGTGGCGCCGGTGGAGACGGCGCCGCGGGTCGCGCACCACAGCGGTGCCTGGATGTCCGCGTCGCCGAGGGCCTGGACCAGGGTGACGGTGGTGGCGAGGCTCGCGGACAGCGTCGGGTGCGCCGGGTGACTGCCGGGGGCGAGACCGAGCAAGGACAGGACGCCCGCGGGCCGTTCGCCGTCGAGTTCCTCGGCGAGCCGGTGCGCGGCCTCGGCGCGGTCGCAGTCGACGGGGAGTTCGACGACCCGGACCTTGGCGCCGTGCGCGCCGAGCACGCCGACGAGGCAGGGCGCCCACTGCTCGTCCGCCCGTCCGGCGGGCAGGACGGCGAGCCAGGGGCCGCCCAGGTCGGGCGCCGGGTGGTCGGTGAGCCGCCGGAAGCGGACGCGGTAGCGCCAGCCGTCCACCGTGGACTTCTCCTTGCCGCGCCGGCGCCACGCGGACAGCGCCGGCAGCGCCGGGGCGACGAGGGCGGCGTCGTCCGCGCCGAACTCGTCGGCGAGCCCGGGCAGGTCCGCCTTCTCCACCAGTTCCCAGAACCCGGCCTCGACGGGGTCGGCGCCCGCGGGCACCGGGTCGGCGCTCTCCAGCCAGTACCGCTGCCGCTGGAACGCGTACGTCGGCAGGTCCACGCGCCGGGCCGGGCGCCCGGCGAAGGGCACGGTCAGGTCCACCGGTACGCCGTGCACGTGCAGTTCGGACACGGAGCGCAGGAAGCGGTCCGGGCCGCCCCGGCCCCTGCGCAGCGAGCCGCCGGTCACCGCCTCGGCGCCGGCCTCCTCCGCGATCTCCTGCACCGCGTCGGCCAGCAGCGGGTGCGGGCTGCACTCGACGAACACCCCGTGCCCGTCCGCGAGCAGCGTCCGTACGGTCGCCTCGAACTCCACCGTGTGCCGCGCGTTGCGGTACCAGTACTCGGCGTCCAGGGCGGTGGTGTCCAGCAGTGTGCCGGTCACCGTGGAGTAGAAGGGGATGCCCGCCGCGGCCGGCGCGACCGGGGCCAGCAGGTCGAGGAGTTCGGGGCGCAGGCTTTCGACCTGGGCGGAGTGCCCGGCGCCGGTGGCCCCGCGGACCTTGCGCACGCGCACGCCCTCGGCCTCCAGTTCCGCCAGCAGCGCGTCGATCGCGTCGGGTTCCCCGGTGACGGTCAGGGCGGCGGGCCCGTTCACCGCGGCGACCGCCAGCCGGTCGCCGTACTTCTCCAGCCGCGCCCGGACCTTCTCGGCGGGCAGGGCGACGGCGAGCATCGCGCCCTTGCCGATGAGCTTGGTCAGCGAGCGGCTGCGCAGGGCCACGATGCGGGCCGCGTCGTCCAGGGTCAGGGCGCCCGCGACGTAGGCGGCGGCGACCTCGCCCTGTGAGTGGCCGACGACGGCGGCGGGTGTCACACCGTGGGAGCGCCACAGGGCGGCCAGCGACACCATCACCGCGAACAGCGCGGGCTGGGCGACCTCCACCTCGGCGAGACCGGGCGCGCCCGGCTCGGCGCGCAGGACGTCGAGCAGCGGCCAGTCGAGGTAGGGGGCGAACGCCTCGGCGCAGGCCCGCGCCTGTTCGGCGAAGACGGGGGCGGACTCCAGCAGTTCGCGGGCCATCTCCGGCCACTGCGAGCCGTGCCCGGGGAAGACGAGGACGGCCTTGCCGCAGGCCGTGGCGGTGCCCTGGACCCACGTGGCGGCGGGCCGGCCGTCGGCGAGCGCGGCGAGCCCGGCCCGCAGCTCCTGCAGGTCGTGGCCGACGACCACGGCCCGCTGCTCCAGCTGGGTGCGTGTGGTGAGGAGGGCGTGACCGACGTCGGACGGGGAGGGGTCCTCGGCGCGGTCGAGGTGGTCCAGCAGCCGGCGGGCCTGCTCGCGCAGGGACCGGGCGGTCTTCGCGGACAGCGCCCAGGGGACGGCGCCGTGCGTCACCGGGGGGTGCGCGCCTTCGGGGGGCGCGCACCCCCCGGGGACGCACGGCGCCGTCCTGGTTGACGGCGCTGCCGCGCACCACCGCCAGTACCCGGTGCCCCAGCCGTTCCGCGTCCGACAGACGCTCCAGGACCAGTACGCCCACGCCCTCCGCCCAGCCCGTGCCGTCCGCCGCCGCGCCGTACGCCTTGCAACGGCCGTCCTCGGCCATGCCGCGCTGCCGGGAGAATCCGACGAAGACGCTGGGCGTCGACATGACGGTGGCGCCTCCGGCCAGGGCCATGGAACACTCGCCCGACCGGAGGGCCTGGGCCGCCAGATGCAGGCACACCAGGGAGGACGAGCACGCCGTGTCCACTGTCACCGCGGGGCCCTCGAAGCCGAGCGCGTACGACACCCGGCCGGTGAGCACGCTCGCCGAACTGCCCGTCATCAGGTAGCCCTCGACGCCGTCGGGAACCGCGTCGACATCGGTGGCGTAATCCTGGTTGAGGGTGCCGAAATAGACGCCGACGTCCTTGCCGCGCAGGGCGGTCGGGTCGATGCCGGCCCGTTCGAACGCCTCCCATGACGTTTCGAGGAGCAGCCGCTGCTGCGGGTCCATCGCCAGGGCCTCGCGCGGGGAGATGCCGAAGAAACCCGCGTCGAAGTCGCCCGCGTCGCGCAGGAAACCGCCCTGGCGGACGTAGCTGGTGCCGGGGTGGTCGGGGTCCGGGTCGAAGAGGTCGTCCAGGTCCCAGCCCCGGTCCTCGGGGAAGGCGCCGACGGCGTCGCCACCGGCCGCCACCAGGTTCCACAGGTCCTCGGGTGACGTCACGCCGCCCGGCAGCCGGCAGGCCATGCCGACGATGGCGACGGGTTCCGTGCGTGCGGCCTCGATCTGGCCGAGCCGCTGCCGGGTCTCGTGCAGGTCGGCGGTCACCCGCTTGAGATACCGGACCAGTTTCTCGTCATTGTCCACCGGCGATCACCTTCCTCTTCACT
>NZ_VOGW01000057.1 GCF_007896895.1 Streptomyces misionensis
CTCCGCATCGACGCCCCCGCCGGGACGGCCGGAACCGCCGCCGGCAACCTCGGCTGCAACAGCTTCAGCGCCCCCGTCACCCTGCACGGCGACCGCATCGACTTCGGTGAGCTGCGCACCACCAAAATGGCCTGTGACAGCGCCCGGATGGCCTTCGAGCGGACCCTCTCCCGGCTGCTGGGCGGCCGGACGCTCACCAAAACGAGTGAGGACGGCAAGCTCACGCTCACCACCAGTCACGGTGACCGCGTGAACCTCACGCGCAGCACACCCGAATGATGTGCGACACCTCACTCACGCATACGGCCAAACCGCCCGGGCATCGGGCGCGGCGCTCCGCCCGATGTCCCGCCGGTCGCCGAGAAAACGCCGCTGACCTGCATAAACGCGGAAAGCGACAACGTGATCGGTAAACCTGCCGTCCGTTACGACCGCGTATCCCCAATTCGGACCAGTGGTCGACCTCGCCTACACTCGGTGCTGTGCCACGTGGTGACGGTCGACTCAATCACGACCTGCTCCCCGGTGAGAAAGGCCCCCAGGACGCGTGTGGCGTCTTCGGTGTCTGGGCTCCGGGTGAAGAGGTCGCAAAGCTCACGTACTTCGGGCTCTACGCCCTCCAGCACCGGGGTCAGGAATCCGCGGGAATCGCGGTCAGCAATGGCTCCCAGATCCTCGTCTTCAAGGACATGGGCCTGGTCTCCCAGGTCTTCGACGAGACCTCTCTCGGTTCGCTCCAGGGTCATATCGCGGTCGGTCACGCCCGCTACTCGACCACCGGCGCCTCCGTGTGGGAGAACGCCCAGCCGACGTTCCGCGCCACCGCGCACGGCTCGATCGCGCTCGGCCACAACGGCAACCTGGTCAACACGGCGCAGCTCGCCGAGATGGTCGCCGAACTGCCGAACGACAACAACAGCCGCTCCACCCGGGTCGCGGCCACCAACGACACCGATCTGCTGACGGCCCTGCTGGCCGCCCAGGTCGACGAGGACGGCAAGCCGCTGACCATCGAGGAGGCGGCCCATCAGGTCCTCCCGAAGATCCGGGGCGCCTTCTCGCTCGTCTTCATGGACGAGCACACCCTCTACGCCGGCCGTGACCCGCAGGGCATCCGCCCGCTGGTCCTCGGCCGCCTGGAGCGCGGCTGGGTGGTCGCCTCCGAGACCGCGGCCCTCGACATCGTGGGCGCCAGCTTCGTCCGGGAGATCGAGCCGGGCGAGTTCGTCGCCGTCGACGAGAACGGTCTGCGCAGCTCGCGGTTCGCGGAAGCAAAGCCCAAGGGCTGTGTCTTCGAGTACGTCTACCTGGCCCGCCCGGACACCGACATCGCCGGCCGGAACGTGTACCTCTCCCGGGTGGAGATGGGCCGCCGGCTCGCCAAGGAGGCCCCGGTCGAGGCCGATCTGGTCATAGCGACCCCGGAGTCGGGCACCCCGGCCGCCATCGGCTACGCGGAGGCCTCGGGCATCCCCTTCGGCGCCGGCCTGGTGAAGAACGCCTACGTGGGCCGCACCTTCATCCAGCCCTCGCAGACCATCCGCCAGCTGGGCATCCGGCTGAAGCTGAACCCGCTCAAGGAAGTCATCAAGGGCAAGCGCCTGGTCGTCGTGGACGACTCGATCGTGCGCGGCAACACCCAGCGCGCCCTGGTCCGCATGCTCCGCGAGGCGGGCGCGGCCGAGGTGCACATCCGGATCTCCTCGCCGCCCGTGAAGTGGCCCTGCTTCTTCGGCATCGACTTCGCCACCCGCGCGGAGCTGATCGCCAACGGCATGACGATCGACGAGATCGGCACCAGCCTCGGCGCCGACTCGCTCGCCTACATCTCCATCGACGGCATGATCGACGCGACCACCATCGCGAAGCCGAACCTGTGCCGCGCCTGCTTCGACGGCGAGTACCCGATGGAACTGCCGGACCCGGAGCTGCTCGGCAAGCAGCTGCTGGAGACCGAGCTGGCGGCCGGTCCGGCCGAAACGGCCGCGGCCGACGCGATCCGCCGCCCGTAACACCCCGCAGTACGACACGAAAGCTCTCACAGTCATGTCTGAGACAACTGGTGCCAGCTACGCAGCGGCGGGCGTCGACATCGAGGCGGGCGACCGCGCCGTCGAGCTGATGAAGGAGTGGGTGAAGAAGACCCGGCGCCCCGAGGTGCTGGGCGGCCTCGGCGGCTTCGCCGGGCTCTTCGACGCCTCCGCCCTCAAGCGCTACGAGCGGCCCCTGCTGGCCTCCGCCACGGACGGCGTGGGCACCAAGGTGGACATCGCCCGCCGCATGGGCGTCTACGACACCATCGGCCACGACCTGGTCGCCATGGTCATGGACGACATCGTGGTGTGCGGTGCCGAGCCGCTGTTCATGACCGACTACATCTGCGTCGGCAAGGTCCACCCCGAGCGCGTCGCCGCCGTCGTCAAAGGCATCGCGGAGGGCTGCGTGCTGGCCGGCTGCGCCCTGGTCGGCGGTGAGACGGCCGAACACCCGGGCCTGCTCGGCGAGGACGACTTCGACGTCGCGGGCGCCGGTACGGGCGTCGTGGAGGCCGACCGGCTGCTCGGCGCGGACCGCATCCGCACGGGCGACGCAGTGATCGCCATGGCGTCCTCCGGTCTTCACTCGAACGGGTACTCCCTGGTCCGCCACGTCCTGCTGAACACGGCGGGACTGGCCCTGGAGTCGGAGGTGGCCGAGCTGGGCCGCACCCTCGGCGAGGAGCTGCTGGAGCCCACCAAGATCTACTCGCTGGACTGCCTGGCCCTGACCCGCACCGCCGAGGTGCACGCCTTCAGCCACATCACCGGCGGCGGGCTCGCGGCCAACCTGGCCCGGGTGATCCCGGACGGTCTGCACGCCGTGGTTGACCGTGGCACCTGGACCCCGGGCGCGATCTTCGACCTGGTCGGCCGGACCGGGAACGTGGCCCGCCTGGAGCTGGAGAAGACGCTCAACATGGGCGTCGGCATGATGGCGATCGTCCCGGCGGAGTCCACCGAGGTGGCACTCGCGACCCTGGCCGACCGAGGGGTCGACGCCTGGGTGGCCGGCGAGATCACCGAGCGTGGCGACAAGGAGAGCGGCGCCGAGCTGGTGGGGGACTACGCGGGCTGACCCCTACGGGGTGGTGCCCGCGGGACCTCCTCGCGGATAGCACAGAAGCCGGTCGGTGGCTGTGCCACCGACCGGGCTGGTGCTCAGTGCAAGGTCAAGCGCCGCGACGGTGTTGTGAGGGTCCCTCGTCCTCGTCGTCGTCGTCCTCGTAGAGGTCGGCGTAACGGGAGTAAAGGTCGTCCTCGTCATTGTCATCGTCCTCGAACGGCTCGCCGTTCGGCGGCTGGCTCGAAGTTGATGCGCCCAGTTCACTGGCCAGACGTGAAAGGTCAGTCCCACCGCTGTTGTACTTCAGCTGGCGGGCGACCTTTGTCTGCTTGGCCTTGGCCCGGCCGCGCCCCATGGCTCGACCCCCTCGGTGACGGGGCTCGACGGCCCCAGAGTCTGACACGCGTTCATGATCTGGAACGGACTCTCCTTGGAGAGGCCGGTCCGTAGGGCTTCCACGGTACCTGAGCCCGCGCCCATACGGTACGTCGCCCGCAGCACGCGCGTGTGCACAGGACCTTCGAGGTGCCCCGTCCTCGCTGGTCAGTGGCGATTTTAACCACTTATCGGGGAACGACCCGCCGGTGGAAGTGAGAGTTCTCTCTAAGTTCCCGCCGACGGGTACCGCTCATTTGTGCGAACGAATCAGTGTCCGGTGCGGCCCGCGCGTGCCTCGGCCATCCGCTGCTCGGCGATCCGGTCGGCCGCCGCAGCCGGCGGAATCCCGTCTTCCTTCGCACGTGCGAATATGGCCAGCGTCGTGTCGAAGATCTTCGACGCCTTCGCCTTGCACCGCTCGAAGTCGAAGCCGTGCAGCTCGTCGGCCACCTGGATGACCCCGCCCGCGTTCACCACGTAGTCCGGTGCGTAGAGGATCCCGCGGTCGGCGAGGTCCTTCTCCACACCCGGGTGGGCGAGCTGGTTGTTGGCGGCACCGCACACCACCTTGGCGGTGAGCACCGGCACGGTCTCGTCGTTCAGGGCGCCACCGAGCGCGCACGGCGCGTAGACGTCCAGGCCCTCGAGGCGGATCAGCGCGTCGGTGTCGGCGACCGCCGTCACGCCCTCGTACTGGTCGATGATCCGCTGCACGGCGTCCGGGCGGACATCCGTGATCACGACCTCGGCTCCCTCGTCCAGGAGGTGGCGCACCAGGTGGTGGCCGACCTTGCCGACACCGGCCACACCGACCTTGCGGCCGCGCAGCACGGGGTCGCCCCACAGGTGCTGGGCGCAGGCGCGCATGCTCTGGTAGACGCCGAACGAGGTGAGCACCGAGGAGTCGCCGGCGCCGCCGTTCTCGGGCGAGCGGCCGGTGGTCCAGCGGCACTCGCGGGCGATCACGTCCATGTCGGCCACATAGGTGCCGACGTCGCAGGCGGTGACGTAGCGCCCGCCGAGGGAGGCCACCATCCGGCCGTAGGCGAGCAGCAGCTCCTCGGTCTTGTCCCGCTCCGGGTCACCGATGATCACGGCCTTGCCGCCGCCGTGGTCCAGGCCGGCCATGGCGTTCTTGTACGACATCCCGCGCGCGAGGTTGAGGGCGTCGGTGACGGCCTCGGCCTCGGTGGCGTACGGGTAGTAGCGGGTGCCGCCGAGAGCCGGGCCCAGGGCGGTGGAGTGGAGGGCGATCACGGCCTTGAGGCCGGTGGCGCGGTCCTGGCAGAGCACGACCTGTTCATGGCCCCCCTGCTCCGAGTGGAACAGGGTGTGCAGGACATCAGCAGGCGCGCCGGATACGTCGGTCACTGTGGTGACTCCTGTGTACTAGCGGCGAGTGGGGAGCAGCTCCCGTACGGGTGGCGGGTGCTGGTGGCATGAGCGTAGAGCCTCGGCCCGACCACCGTCCGCGCAGTGTTCAGGATCACTCGCACGGGCCCGCCGAGGTCGCCTGACCGTGGCACGATTTGCAGTGTTTCGAGCCGGGTCGGATGGGGAGGGAGCAGGCGTGCCGAAGGTGTCCTCCGTGGTCGTCCCCTATGCCGCCTATCTGCGCGTGTACGAGCCGCTGGGCGCCTTCCCGGAGCCGGAGCGCGACCACTGGGCGAGGTACGCCCGCCGCCCCGAGCGCCCCTCCTACCAGGACGAACTGCGGCGCTCCCTGGCCGACTTGGTGCCCACGCCGCCGGTCGCGGTGCCGGTGCAGGAGAGCGGCGACGCCTTCGTCCTGGAGGTCGACGGGGTCGTCTGCGTGTGCCCCTGGCGGACCCGGCTGCGCGGGTGGCAGGCGCTGGAGGACCTCGGCGAGGAGCTTCCCCCGCCGGTGCTGGACGCGGTGCTGCCCCCGGTGGTGCGCCGGCAGGCGGCGCTGGACTACGAGCGCTGGCTCGCCCGCAACCCCGACGCGCGCCCCTGGATCCGCACGGCGACCTGGCAGGTGCCGCTGAACTGGTTCGTGCTGGTCGCGGACGAGGAGCGGCGGTACGACAAGGGGACCGCGCAGGTGCCCCCGGTGCTGCGCTACCGCACCCCCATGGTGCAGGCCCGGCGGCGGGTGGCGCGGGCGCTGCGCACGCTGCGCGAGACCGTGCCGGAGGGGCCGCTGACCGACGGACTGGTGGACGTCGGCCGCTGGCTGGAGGAGTTCCACCCGCGTTCCCTGGTCGAGCTGGACTACGGCGGTCTGGTGCACGTCCTGCCGACGGGCGAGCTGGAGGACGACCACTCGGCGGCGGACGTGGCCGCGGGCATCGACGCGCTGCGCCGGGGGGACGGGGAAGCGGCCGGGGAGGCGTACGCACGGCTCGTGGAGCGGTGGCGTGCGGTGCGGGACCGGCGTTCGGCGAACTGACGTTTCAACAGAAACACCGAAAACGTGAGCTGCGCCACAGCTCAGAGGGCGTTGGACGGCGTACGGTCAAGCGCACTTCACCCAGCTGACGGGATGTCGGTCCGGATCCGGGCGTTTGTGTCCAGAATGGCCGAAGGGTGATGGACCGCACGTACAGGGCCCTTGCGCCTCTTCCCCCTCCTCGTGCCAAAATAGGACAAGGAGTCCGGGGAGGGCTCCCTCCGTCCAAGTGTGGTGCACTATGGGCGGAATCTCAGCATTGCACGCTTTGGGGGGTCTGATGCCTCCTGATCGCCCTGTGACTGATCGTCACAGTGGCGTGACTGTCCGCTATGGCATGGTCCATCGGCTTCCGTCGCTGATGAACACCTGGGAGGGCAATTCCGTCGGTTTGGCCGACGGGGCTGGACAGATGGTGTAGTTGTAGTGCCGAGGACAAGCCGTTCGTCCTATAACCGACTCGACTCGCGTCCGCCATTTCGGGCAACGCGGGTCAAGGTGCAGAATTTAGAGGAAAGAACCGAGAAGGTTCGGTTCTCCCGAGGAGGCCGCTCATGACCGCTCGCACCCCTGATGCCGAGCCGCTGCTGACCCCGGCTGAGGTCGCCACCATGTTCCGCGTCGACCCCAAGACGGTCACGCGGTGGGCGAAGGCCGGCAAGCTCACGTCGATCCGCACGCTCGGCGGGCACCGCCGCTACCGCGAGGCCGAGGTCCGCGCCCTGCTCGCGGGCATCCCGCAGCAGCGCAGCGAGGCCTGACCGAGCAGGCGGAACAACTGAAAACAGGGCGAAACGGCAGGCCCCCCAACCCGCCGAGCCGCCCGAAACCCTAGCTCCAAGCGACGCGGGACCTGCCCCAACAGGCCCCACGCCCGGGCCGAAGAGAACGTTGTAGGCAAGCGACACAGGGTGCGTCGTCGATCGCGCTGGACTCCGCCGAGTCCAGCGCGATCTGTTTTGTGCGCTGGTGGGGGGCCGAGTGGAGGCCTGGTGGGAGTGCCGGGGGAGCGCCTCGGGGTGCGGTGCAATTGCACATATTAAATTGACCAGTTGTAGGACGGGTGTAAGTACCGCCGATCTCAAAACTCATGCGGTGACACCCGTCACATCACGGGCCACTTGTTGCCTCGGGCATCCGTGCGCTAATGGAAGCGCCGCCTCCAGTCTCCCCTGCGGGTAAGGGAGTTGGGGCGGCCGCGCATCATGTCGCGGGCGGGCGTTCGTCCTTGTCCCGGAGGCTCGGCCCCGAGTCCATCGCCAGCCGCAGCAGATGATGGCAGACGGGACAGTGCCGGGTGAGATGACGGTACGACGACGCGGCCGCGAGGTGCGCCCTCAGCAGCGCCCTCGTCTCGTGCCTGACCGATGCCCCCATCGCCCACCTCCCGAACCCGGGTGCTGTCATCTGGGTACCGAGGGAAGGCGGAGCCGTCAAGGGTGCCGGACAGGCCCAGGGAGCGACGAAAGGGCCCCCTCGCGCGAGGGGGCCCTTCTCTGTGCGGTCCTGACGGGATTTGAACCCGCGGCCTCCACCTTGACAGGGTGGCGAGCACTCCAAACTGCTCCACAGGACCAGATGTCGCCGCGCTCTGCTTGCTGCGTTGCGCTGCGAGAAGGACTGTACAGGAGGTGAGGCCGCCAGGTCGAACTCACCTCCTGTGATCGCCCGGTCACGGGGCGGCGGCGTCGATCGCCTTCACGATCCGCTTGTCGGAGATCGGGTACGCCGTCCCCAGCGCGTGGGCGAAATAGCTGACCCGCAGCTCCTCCAGCATCCAGCGGATGTCCAGGACCTGCTGCGGCACCGGCCGCCCCTGCGGGAGCTGCTCCAGGAGCCAGGCGTACTCGTCCTGCATCTCGTGGACCTTCTCCATGCGGGTCGTGTCCCGCTGGACGTTCGTCGGCATCTGCTGGAGCCGCCGGTCCGCGGCCACCAGGTACCGCATCAGGTCGGGCAGCCGCCGTATCCCCGCCCAGGTGACGAAGCCCGGCTTCACCAGGGCGTCCAGCTGCTTGCGGACGTCCGTGAGGTTGGCGAGCAGCGCGGGGCTGCGGACGGCCTTCAGACGCCGTTCACAGGCCCCCCAGGCGGCCAGCACCTGCTGCACCTGACCGACCGTGCGCACCGTGGTGTCCACGATCTCCGCGCGCACCTTGTCGTACAGCTTCCGGTACGATTCCTCGTCCCACGCCGGCCCCCCGAAGTCCGCGATCAGCTTGTCGGCCGCGGCCATCGCGCAGTCGTCGAACAGGGCCTGGATCGAGCCGTGCGGGTTCGCGGACAGTCCCAGCTTCTGCTGGTTGCTGAGCTTCTCGGACGCGAACTTGGCGGGGTTCACCGGGATGTTGCGCAGGATCAGCCGCCGGGTGCCCTTCCACATGGCCTCCGCCTGCTCGGCCTCCGTGTCGAAGAGCCGTACGGAGACCGTGTCGCCGTCGTCCACCAGCGCCGGGTACGCCTTGACCGGCTGACCGGCCCGCCGCGTCTCGAAGACCCGGCTCAGCGTGCCGATCGTCCAGTCGGTCAGCCCCGTGCGCTCCAGCGCCGGGCCGCCCTCGCGGGACGCGGTCGCGGCGGCGGCCTGGGAGAGGGCCTTGCGCGCCTTCGGCTTCAGCCTGAGCTTCAGCGCCTCCAGGTCCTTGTCCTCGGCCAGCGTGCGGCGCCGCTCGTCGACGATCCGGAAGGTGATCCGCAGGTGGTCGGGGACCTTGGACCAGTCGAAGTCCTCCGCCTCGAAGGGCACGCCGACCATGCGCTTGAGCTCGCGGGCCATCGTCACGGTCAGCGGCTCCTGGAGCGGGACCGCCTTCTCCAGGAAGGCCTTCGCGTAGTTCGGCGCGGGCACGTAGTTGCGCCGGACCGGCTTGGGCAGCGAGCGGATCAGCTCCGTCACGACCTCTTCCCGCAGGCCCGGGATCTGCCAGTCGAAGCCCTCGTCGGTGACCTGGTTGAGGACCTGGAGCGGGATGTGCACGGTCACGCCGTCGGCGTCGGCGCCCGGCTCGAACTGGTAGGTGACCCGGAACTTCAGGTCGCCCTGCCGCCAGGAGTCCGGGTAGTCGGCCTTGGTGACCGCCTCCGCCGACTCCCGGATCAGCATCTCCCGCTCGAAGTCCAGGAAGTCGGGCTGCTCGTGCCGCTTGCGCTTCCACCAGGAGTCGAAGTGGGCGCCGGAGACCACGTGTTCGGGCACCCGCTGGTCGTAGAAGTCGTACAGCGTGTCGTCGTCCACCACGATGTCCCGGCGCCGCGCCCGGTGCTCCAGCTCCGCGACCTCGCCAAGGAGCTTGCGGTTGTCGGCGAAGAACTTGTGGTGGGTGCGCCAGTCGCCCTCCACCAGCGCGTTGCGGATGAACAGCTCGCGGGAGACCTCGGGGTCGATGCGGCCGTAGTTCACCTTGCGCTGGGCGACGATCGGCACGCCGTACAGCGTGACCTTCTCGTACGCCATCACGGCCGCCTGGTCCTTCTCCCAGTGCGGTTCGCTGTACGTGCGCTTGAGCAGGTGCCCGGCGAGCGGTTCGACCCACTCGGGCTCGATCTTCGCGTTGACCCGGGCCCACAGCCGGCTGGTCTCCACCAGCTCGGCCGACATCACGAACTTGGGTTGCTTCCGGAACAGCGCAGAGCCCGGGAAGATCGCGAACTTGGCGTTGCGGGCGCCCAGGTACTCGTTCTTGTTGCCCTCGCGCACGTCCTTCATCCCGACGTGCGAGAGGAGGCCGGCGAGCAGCGAGACGTGCACGCGGTCGGCGGGGGCGTCCTCCTCGGCGAGGTGGATGCCCATCTGCTTGGCGACCGTGCGCAGCTGGGTGTAGATGTCCTGCCACTCGCGGATGCGCAGGAAGTTCAGGTACTCCTGCTTGCACATCCGCCGGAACGAGCTGGAGCCGCGCTCCTTCTGCTGCTCGCGGATGTAGCGCCACAGATTGAGGTAGGCGAGGAAATCGCTGGTCTCGTCCTTGAAGCGGGCGTGCTGCTGGTCGGCCTGGGCCTGCTTGTCGGCCGGGCGCTCGCGCGGGTCCTGGATGGACAGCGCGGCCGCGATCACCATGACCTCGCGGACACAGCCGTTCTTGTCCGCCTCCAGCACCATCCGGGCCAGCCGCGGGTCCACGGGCAGCTGGGCCAGCTTGCGGCCGGTGTCGGTGAGCCGCTTGCGCGGGTCCTTCTCGGCGGGGTCGATCGCGCCGAGTTCCTGGAGCAGCTGCACGCCGTCGCGGATGTTGCGGTGGTCCGGCGGGTCGATGAAGGGGAACTTCTCGATGTCGCCGAGGCCGGCCGCGGTCATCTGGAGGATGACGGAGGCCAGGTTGGTACGGAGGATCTCCGCGTCGGTGAACTCCGGCCGGGCGAGGAAGTCGTCCTCGCTGTAGAGCCGGATGCAGATGCCGTCGGAGGTACGGCCGCAGCGGCCCTTGCGCTGGTTGGCGCTGGCCTGGGAGACCGGCTCGATGGGCAGCCGCTGCACCTTGGTGCGGTGGCTGTAGCGGCTGATCCGGGCGAAGCCGGGGTCGATGACGTACTTGATGCCCGGGACCGTGAGGGAGGTCTCGGCGACGTTCGTGGCCAGCACGATCCGGCGCCCGGTGTGCGGCTGGAAGACCCGGTGCTGCTCGGCGTGCGACAGCCGGGCGTACAGCGGCAGTACCTCGGTGAACCGGTACTTCTTCTTCTCCAGCGCGTCCGCCGTGTCGCGGATCTCGCGCTCGCCGGAGAGGAAGACCAGGATGTCGCCCTTGCCCTCGGCCTGGAGCTCCTCGACCGCGTCGCAGATCGCGGTGATCTGGTCCCGGTCGGCGTCCTCGGAGTCGGCTTCGAGCAGCGGGCGGTAGCGCACCTCGACCGGGTAGGTCCGGCCGCTGACCTCGATGATCGGGGCGTCGCCGAAGTGCCGGGAGAAGCGCTCGGGGTCGATGGTCGCCGAGGTGATGACGACCTTGAGATCCGGCCGCTTGGGCAGCAGCTGGGCGAGGTAGCCCAGCAGGAAGTCGATGTTGAGGGACCGCTCGTGGGCCTCGTCGATGATGATCGTGTCGTAGGCGCGCAGCTCGCGGTCGGTCTGGATCTCGGCGAGCAGGATGCCGTCGGTCATCAGCTTGATGAACGTGGCGTCCGGGTTCACCTGGTCGGTGAAGCGGACCTTCCAGCCGACGGCCTCGCCGAGCGGCGTCCGCAGCTCCTCCGCGACCCGCTCGGCGACGGTGCGGGCGGCGATCCGGCGGGGTTGGGTGTGCCCGATCATGCCGCGCACACCGCGGCCGAGTTCGAGACAGATCTTGGGGATCTGGGTGGTCTTGCCGGACCCGGTCTCACCGGCCACGATGACGACCTGGTGATCGCGGATGGCCGCCGCGATCTCGTCCTTCTTCTGGCTGACGGGCAGCTGCTCGGGATAGCTGACGGCCGGCACGCGCACACGCCGCTCGGCCATCCGGCCCGCTGCCTTGTCGATCTCGCCCTCGATCTCGGCGAGGACGGCGGCGCGGGCCTCCGGCTTACGGATCTTGCGCGCGCCCTCGAGCCGCCGTCCGAGCCGGTGCGCGTCGCGCAGCGACAGCTCGGTCAGTCGGGGGGCGAGGGCGCCGAGGGCGGGGGCTGGATGCGTAGACATACGCGGTCCAGGATCTCACCTCGGCCGAAATCGAGGCGACCGATTTGACGCCGGGCGGAGCGGAGGGGCCCCGGACGGCGGGCCGGGCGCGTGCGAGCCGCGCCCCGCGATGAACGGGCGACCCCCACGGCGAGATGCCAAAGTTCCCCTATGTCCGATTCGCGCTGGGCGGCGTTCAAACAGTCCCCGTTCCTCCCCGCCACGGTCCTGCTCCTGCTCATCTCCGCCGCGGCCGGCCTCTTCGCCGGCTCCTACACCTACGCGATGGCGAACCCGACCCCGCACAGCATCCCCACGGCGGTGACCGGCGCCTACGACCAGCCGCCGGCCCGCCGGTTCGTCGCGGGCATGGAGCGGGCCCTCTCCGCCTCGCTGAAGGTGCACCCGTACGCCAGCCGGGCGGCGGCGATGCGGGCGGTGGAGCAGCAGCGCGTCTTCGCGGTGGTGGACGCCCCGGCGCACGGCGGGGCGATCACGCTGAACGTGTCGTCGGCGTCCGGGGCGACGGTCGCGCAGGTGCTCGGTCAGGCGGCGGCGAGCGTGGGCCGGGCCACCGGCACGCCGGTGGTGCTGCACGACCTCAAACCGCTCCAGAAGGGCGATCCGCGAGGGCTGGCGATCTTCTACATCTCGCTCGCGGCCGTGGTGATCGGCTTCATCGGGGCGATCCAGCTCAGCGTGCACGCGAAGGCGCTGAACCCGATGGAGCGCATCGCGTTCACCGCCGCCTACGCCCTGCTCGGTGGGTTCACGATCGCGGCGGTGGTGGACTGGTGGCTGCACGCGCTGCGGCTGCCGTTCATGGAGTCCTGGCTGATCCTGGCGCTGACCATGTTCACGTCCGGCATGGTCTTCACGATGTTCAACACCCTGTTCGGGCGGTGGGCGATGCTGCCCACCTGGGGCCTGATGGTGCTGCTGGGCAATCCGTCGTCCGGCGGTGCGGTGTCCTGGCCGCTGCTGCCATCCCCGCTGGGCACGATCGGCCGCTGGCTGCCGCCCGGGGCCTCGGTGAACGCCCAGCACACCGCGGTGTACTTCCGGGGCGACCAGCACGCCTTCCCGTTCCTGGTGCTGGCGGGCTGGGCGGTCCTCGGCTGTGCGGTCTTCCTGATCTGGCGCCACCGCCACCCGGGCGGCCGCCCGCCGGAACCGGCCTGATCCAAACGAAAGACCCTAGGAGAGCGGCTCGACCGGCGCGGCAGGACTGGGTACGGCGGGGGCG
>NZ_VOGW01000058.1:0-3074 GCF_007896895.1 Streptomyces misionensis
GTGCGCTCCCGAGGGTCATGGACCGCGCGGTGTTGGAGACGGCCTTGATCCCCAGATAGGCGGTGGTCATGCTGCTGACCGCGGTGAACGCGGCGGTGAGGATGCCCACGATCACCGAGGTGTCCCCGTGCAGCCGCCAGACCCCGACGACCGCCACCACGACGATCGCGACATTGCTGATGCTCACCGCCAGCAACCCGTACTTCGCCTTGTCCTGCTCCAGCTCGACCTCGGTACCGCTCATGGTCCCCCCGACCGGGTAGTGCGACGCCGCCATACGAAGAAGACCCCGTTCGACGAACGGGGTCTTCTGGCTGTGGCTGGGGCCGGGGTCGAACCGGCGACCTTCCGCTTTTCAGGCGGACGCTCGTACCAACTGAGCTACCCAGCCACGAGGTTTCACGTGAAACCTCAGCGGTCCTGACGGGATTTGAACCCGCGGCCTCCACCTTGACAGGGTGGCGAGCACTCCAAACTGCTCCACAGGACCAAGCTGTTTGTGTGCAACAGTGTCGCACACGGTTCTGCGTGCCCCCAACGGGATTCGAACCCGTGCTACCGCCTTGAAAGGGCGGCGTCCTAGGCCGCTAGACGATGAGGGCTATCGGCCCGCCTGGGCGCTTCTCAGCGCGTCGGGGACGTGAGAAGCATATGGGATGGTGAGGGGGATCGCCAAAACGGTTTACGGGCGGGTGGGCGCGGTCGCTCCCGAAGGCGTCGCGCCGGGGCTCGCGCCGGGGTGGTTGTCGTCGGCCAGATGGCGGCTGACCTCGGCCGTCGTCAGCCCCAGACCGCCCAGCCTGATCGCGTCCCACGCCTGGAGCCGATGGCTGTCGCGGTCGAAGTAGAGCACCGAGGCCTCGATCGGCGCCGGGTACTTCCCCTCCACCGCGCGCAGCCCGCTCCCCCCGGTCGAGCCCTCCATCCGCAGCCGCGTCCCGTACGGCAGCTTCTCGTACCCCTCGTGGTGCAGATGCCCGCACAGCACCAGCGGCACCTCCCCGTCCGTCTCCCGCGCCGCCACCGGCTCGTGCGCGATCGCCACGTCCACCGGCGTGCCCGCCGCCCGCTGCGAGCGCAGCGCGCTGGCCAGCCGGTCGCCCGCCAGCCGCTCGGCCGCGTCCCCGCCCGGCACCACCGCGCGGTCCGGGGTGAACTGCGGGTCGCCCGTCCCCGCGAAGCGCAGCCCGCCCGCGGTCACCGCGTGCCCGTCGTCCAGCACCCGCACGTTCTTCATGCGCTCCAGATAGCGCTGGGTGGTCCGGGAGTCGTGGTTGCCCCGCACCCAGACGTACGGCACGCCCAGGCCCGCGACCGGGTCCAGGAAGCCGTTCTCCGCCGCCGTGCCGTGGTCCATCGTGTCGCCGGAGTCCACGATCACGTTCACCTTGTACTGCTTCACCAGCGAGGCGATGATCTTCCAGCTCGCCGGGTTGAGATGGATGTCCGACACGTGCAGGACCCGGATGGTGGAGGGGTCCGGCTGGTAGGCGGGCAGCGTGGACGTGACGTCGTAGAGCTTGGTCACGTTCGTCACCAGACGCGCCAACTCCTTCTGGTAGACGTCGAATCCGGAGACGATGCTGCGCGCGTTTCCGATCACCGACGGCGCCGAGGACAGTAGCCCGGAGAACCTCGGCTCCATCACCGACTTCGGGTTCCACGTGGCGTACGCCGAGACGCCCGAGGCGGCCAGCAGCGTCAGGGCCAGCCCGCTGGCCAGGACCGCGCGCCGCGGGCGCCGGTAGACGGCGAGGCCGAGGAGGCCGGCACCGGCGACCACCGCCACGCCGGAGCGCACGGCGAGGTCGAACGTGCCGTGCTCGACGTCGTGCGCCACCTCGCCCTGGAGCCCGGAGAACCGCTCCGGATGGTCGACCAGTTCCTGCGAGCGCAGCGGGTCCAGCTGGTCGACGTTCACGTCCAGGCGCACCGGCGCCACGTGGCTGTCCAGGGTGAGCGCGCCCAGCGGGGACACGTTGATCTTCGTGCCGCCGGACAGGGACGGGCGCAGCGCCATCGTGGTGTTCACCGGGCCGACCGGTGTCCGTACGTTGCCGACGACCAGCAGTCCCAGCCAGGCGCCGACCAGTACGACTCCGGTGAGGCCGAGGGCGCCGCGCCACGGCCGGGGGCGGGCGGCGAGTTCCAGATCGGGGAGCGGGCGGTGACGGCGGCGGAGCCGGGCTGCGAAGGGGACGCGGACCATTGGTCCCGTATGCCCATGCGCGGGGGCGGGTATGCCGGGGGATCCGCCACCGCCGTGGGGCCCTTCGTGCCGGACAATGGCCCTGTGCTGGAGATGACGCGCGAGGAGTTCGAGGAACTGGTCGCCGAGGCGCTCGACCGGATCCCCCCGGAGCTGACGCGGCTCATGGACAACGTGGCGGTGTTCGTGGAGGACGAACCGCCCGCCGGCGACCCCGACCTGCTCGGCCTGTACGAGGGCACCCCGCTGACCGAACGGGGCGAGTGGTACGCCGGGGTGCTGCCGGACCGGATCACGGTCTACCGGGGGCCGACGCTGCGGATGTGCGACACGCGCGAGGACGTCGTCGCGGAGGCCGAGGTGACCGTGGTGCACGAGATCGCCCACCACTTCGGCATCGACGACGCCCGGCTGCACGCGCTCGGCTACGGCTGACCGGCCCGGCCGGCCGCGGAGTTGATGCGTACGCGGCGCGTGTCCTCCTGAGGGTGGCGGGAGTTGGGGAGGTTGACTCCTTTCCTTTCCCGGAGGTGGCCGCCGTGCGCCCCTTGTACGTACCTGCCCGACTGGTCGTCACGGCGCTGGCCGTCTCCGTCGCCGCCGGCTGTGTGAACGTGGCCGACTCCGGCGGCCGGGCCACCCCGTCGCACCCGGCCGGGCACTCCGGCGGCCCCGCCGCGGCGGCGGTCGGCGGCCCGGCGGCGGACGGCCTGGCCGGTCCCGGCCGCGTCGAGACGGGGGGTGACGGCAAGCGCGGGCCCGGCGACCGGCACAAGCCGGGGGAGCCGGCCTCGGCGTCGGCCGGCGCGTCCGGCCCGGACAGCGCCCCCGCCTCCTCCACGAAGCCCCGCAGGAGCCCCGGCGC
>NZ_VOGW01000058.1:3333-8594 GCF_007896895.1 Streptomyces misionensis
ACACGGAGCCGCCCTCGGCCGAGCCGTCCTCGTCGGCGCACGAGGACCCGGGCCCGCAGCTCGTCCAGCGCGAACCCGCGCCGGAGCCGGCGGCGCGGGCCCGGATGTGACCCGACGCACAGGCGTACGGGCCGTCCGGAGCCGGGATCGGTTTGCCTTCGGGGGTGGTGGGTGCGTATGGTGGTAGATCGTTTGATCCCATTTGCCCGGCGCCACCACAGAGCGCGCCGTGTGGCGCGTACTCTCCTTTGCCGTGGCGGACCGCATTGAGGCGGTCGTGTGCGAATCACGGAGTTGACGGGCGCGTGCCGACGAGACTCCGGAAGGTTTCGCATTCGCATGTCCGTGTCCAGTTTTGACCAGATCGTCGTGTCCGAGAACGAGAACGTGAACGAACTCGTGGACGAGACGACCGAGGCCACTGAGACCCAGGCCCCCGAGGCCCCCCAGACCCCCCAGATCACCTTCGCCGACCTCGGCCTCCCCGAGGGCATCGTGCGCAAGCTCGCGCAGAACGGCGTGACGACCCCCTTCCCGATCCAGGCCGCGTCCATCCCGGACGCCCTGGCCGGCAAGGACATCCTCGGCCGCGGCCGCACCGGCTCCGGCAAGACCCTCTCCTTCGGTCTGCCCACCCTGGCCACGCTGGCCGGCGGCCGCACCGAGAGGAAGCGCCCCCGCGCGGTCATCCTCACCCCGACCCGTGAGCTGGCCATGCAGGTCGCCGACGCGCTGCAGCCGTACGGCGACGTCCTCGGCCTGAAGATGAAGGTCGTCTGCGGCGGCACCTCGATGGGCAACCAGATCTACGCCCTGGAGCGCGGCGTCGACGTCCTCGTCGCCACCCCGGGCCGGCTGCGCGACATCATCAACCGCGGCGCCTGCTCCCTGGAGGACGTGCGGATCGCCGTCCTGGACGAGGCCGACCAGATGTCCGACCTGGGCTTCCTGCCCGAGGTCACCGAGCTGCTCGACCAGGTCCCGGCGGGCGGCCAGCGCATGCTCTTCTCCGCCACGATGGAGAACGAGATCCAGACCCTCGTCGACCGCTACCTGACCGAGCCCGTCTCCCACGAGGTGGACGCGGCCCAGGGCGCGGTGACGACCATGTCCCACCACATCCTCATCGTGAAGCCCAAGGACAAGGCGCCGGTCACCGCCGCGATCGCCTCCCGCAAGGGCCGCACGATCATCTTCGTCCGCACCCAGCTGGGCGCCGACCGCGTCGCCGAGCAGCTGCGCGACGCCGGGGTGAAGGCCGACGCGCTGCACGGCGGCATGACCCAGGGCGCCCGCACCCGGACCCTGGCCGACTTCAAGGACGGGTACGTCAACGTCCTGGTCGCCACCGACGTCGCCGCCCGCGGCATCCACGTCGACGGCATCGACCTGGTGCTGAACGTCGACCCGGCCGGCGACCACAAGGACTACCTGCACCGCGCGGGCCGTACCGCGCGTGCGGGCCGCACCGGCACCGTCGTCTCGCTGTCCCTGCCGCACCAGCGGCGCCAGATCTTCCGTCTGATGGAGGACGCGGGCGTCGACGCGGCCCGGCACATCATCCAGGGCGGCGCCGCCTTCGACCCGGAGGTCGCCGAGATCACCGGCGCCCGCTCCATGACCGAGGTCCAGGCCGAGTCCGCCGGCAACGCCGCGCAGCAGGCCGAGCGCGAGGTCGTCCAGCTGACCAAGCAGCTGGAGCGCGCCCAGCGTCGCGCGACCGAGCTGCGCGAGGAGGCCGACCGGCTGGTGGCCCGGGTCGCCCGCGAGCGCGGCGAGGACCCGGAGACCGCCGTGGCCGAGGCGCAGGCGTCGGCGGCCGAGGAGCTGGCCGTGGCCGAGGAGCCGGCGGCGCAGCAGGCCGAGCGCGAGGAGCGTCCGGCGGCTTCGGCGCCGTACGAGCGCCGGGAGCGGCGCGGCTACGACCGTGACCGGGGCGAGCGGGGCTTCGAGCGTCGTGACGACCGTCGTGACGACCGTGGTGGCCGTTCCTTCGAGCGCCGTGACGACCGTCGTCCGTTCGGTGACCGCGACCGCGACCGTGACCGTCGGGACGACCGCGGTGGCCGCTCCTTCGAGCGCCGCGACGACCGTCGTCCGTTCGACCGTGACCGCCGGGACGACCGTGGTGGCCGTTCCTTCGAGCGTCGTGACGACCGTCGTGACGACCGTGGTGGCCGTTCCTTCGAGCGCCGTGACGACCGCCGTCCGTTCGGTGACCGCGACCGCGACCGCGACCGTGACCGCCGGGACGACCGCGGTGGCCGCTCCTTCGAGCGCCGTGACGACCGTGGCGGCTTCCGCCGTGACGACCGTGGCGGCCACCGGGGCAGCGACCGCCCCTTCAACCGCGACCGCCGCGACGACCGTCCGGGCTTCCGCTCCGGTGGCCACGAGCGCCCCTACGGCCGTCGTGACGACCACCGCGGCACCGGCTCCTCCTTCGGCCGCCGCGACGACAAGCCGCGCTGGAAGCGCAACGGCTGATCTCGGCTCCGCACCTGTCCGAAGGGCCCGCACGACCCGGTCGTGCGGGCCCTTCCGCATGTCGCCCCCGAGTGACGCATGTCACGCGCGCGACGAGGGAATTGCTGGGGGCATGACAGATGAAGACGCGACAGCGGGTGTGCCGTCGGACGAGGAACGGCTGGCCCAGCTCGGTTACACGCAGGTCCTCGCCCGCCGGATGTCGGCGTTCGCCAACTACGCGGTGTCCTTCACGATCATCTCGGTCCTGTCGGGTTGTCTGACCCTGTACTCCTTCGGCATGACCACCGGCGGCCCCGCCGTGATCACCTGGGGCTGGGTCGCGGTCGGCCTGATGACGCTGCTCGTGGGTCTGTCGATGGCCGAGATCTGCTCGGCGTACCCGACCTCGGCCGGCCTGTACTTCTGGGCCCACCGGCTGGCGCCGCCCCGCTCGGCGGCGGCCTGGGCGTGGTTCACGGGCTGGTTCAACGTGCTGGGCCAGGTCGCGGTCACCGCGGGCATCGACTTCGGCGCGGCCTCCTTCCTCGGGGCCTATCTGAACCTCCAGTTCGGCTTCGAGGTCACCCGGGGCCGCACGGTCCTGCTCTTCGCCGCGATCCTGCTGCTGCACGGCCTGCTGAACACCTTCGGCGTGCGGATCGTCGCCTTCCTGAACAGCGTGAGCGTGTGGTGGCACGTGCTCGGGGTGCTGGTCATCGTCGGCGCGCTGGCCGTCGTACCCGACCACCACCGCTCGGCGGGCTTCGTCTTCGGGCACTTCGTCAACCAGACCGGCTGGGGCAGCGGTGCCTACGTGGTCCTCCTCGGCCTCCTGATGGCCCAGTACACCTTCACCGGCTACGACGCCTCCGCCCATATGACCGAGGAGACGCACGACGCGGCCACGGCGGGCCCGAAGGGCATCGTGCGCTCCATCTGGACGTCCTGGATCGCGGGCTTCGTCCTGCTGCTGGGCTTCACCTTCGCCATCCAGTCGTACGACGGCGAACTGGCGTCCTCCACGGGCGCCCCGCCGGCCCAGATCCTCCTGGACGCGCTCGGCGCCACCTCCGGCAAGCTGCTGCTCCTCGTGGTGATCGGCGCCCAGCTCTTCTGCGGGATGGCCTCCGTCACCGCCAACAGCCGGATGATCTACGCCTTCTCGCGCGACGGCGCGCTGCCGTTCTCCCGCGTCTGGCACACGGTCAGCCCCCGCACCCGCACCCCCGTGGCGGCGGTCTGGCTGGCCGCGCTGGCCGCCCTGGTCCTCGGCCTGCCCTACCTGATCAACTCGACGGCGTACGCGGCGGTGACGTCCATCGCGGTGATCGGCCTCTACATCGCGTACGTCGTCCCCACCTTCCTGCGGGTCCGCAAGGGCGCGGCGTTCCAGCGGGGGCCGTGGCACCTGGGTCGCTGGTCGGGGCCGATCGGCGTGATCTCGGTCCTGTGGGTGGTGGCGATCACGGTCCTCTTCATGCTGCCGCAGGTCTCGCCCGTCACCTGGAAGACCTTCAACTACGCCCCCGTCGCCGTCCTGGTCGTCCTCGGCTTCGCGGCCACCTGGTGGCTCGCCTCGGCCCGCCACTGGTTCCTCGGCGCGACCCGCGTCCCCGCCGCCGACCCCGTCGAAAAGTAGCCATCCGCCGCCACGACGCGGCCGGGTCCCCGATACCCGATCGGAGACCCGGCCTCCTGCGGCTATGCTCGGACAGGCAACATCGCCTGGGCCCTTAGCTCAATTGGCAGAGCAGTGGACTTTTAATCCATTGGTTGTGGGTTCGAGTCCCACAGGGCCTACCGGACCCCTCGGGGTAGGGACCCTCGCTGACCTGGTCAGACGGGGGTTCCGCCGTTTCCGGAGCCTGGAGGGGCGATCGGGCCGCGACCGCGAGGGGGAACCGGGCGTGCGGAACGTACTGAACCTGTGACGGCATCAGCTGGGGGCGGTTCCCGAGTACGTGTGGGGGCGTGCCGAGCTGGAGGTGCTGATCCTCGCGGACAACGGGCTGACGGACCTGTCGCCGTGCATCGGGCGGCTGGCCCGGCTGACCACGCTGGACCTCGGCCACAACCGTCTCACCTCCGTCCCGGACGAGCTGGGCGATCTGGCCGGCCTCGGTGGCTTCCTCTATCTGCACGACAACGAGCTGTCCGGGCTCCCGGAGTCCCTGGGGAACCTGACGCGGCTGCGTTACCTCAACGTCGGCGAGAACGCCCTCACGGCCCTGCCCGAGGCGATCGGCCGGATGGCCGGGCTCGTCGAGCTACGGGCCCGGCACAACCGGCTGACCGCGTTGCCCGAGGGCATCGGGGGCCTTCGGCGGCTGCGTGAGCTGTGGCTGCGGGGCAACGTGCTCGAGACCCTGCCGCCGTCCCTGGCCGGCCTGCGCGAACTGCGCCACCTGGACCTGCGGGAGAACGCGCTGCCCGAGCTCCCCGAGGCCCTGGCCGCGCTGCCCCGCCTGCGCCACCTCGACGTCCGCGGCAACCGTCTCACCCGCCTCCCGGACTGGCTCACCGCCCTGCCCGCCCTGGAGAAACTGGACCTGCGCTGGAATCCGTGCGAGCCCTCCGGACCGCTGCTGGACGAGCTGGAGCGGCGGGGGTGTGTCGTCCTCTTCTAGGCGTGCCCTCCGCTCGGGGAAGGGGTCCTGTGCGCGAGCAGGCGCCAACTCCCGGACTGAGCAGTAAGGTTGGCCGGATGTCCGATCTTCCGGTGATTCTGTTGTTGTCGGGGAGCCTGCGCGGCGGTTCCAGTAACGAGGCGCTGTTGCGGACCGCGCGGGCCG
>NZ_VOGW01000058.1:8874-22615 GCF_007896895.1 Streptomyces misionensis
CCGATCCGCTGCCGGTGCCCGTGGCGGGGCTGCGGGAGGCGATCGGGCGGGCGGCCGGGATGCTGATCTGCACGCCGGAGTACGCGGGCACCCTGCCGGGGTCGTTCAAGAACCTGCTGGACTGGACGGTCGGCGGGGTCGAGATCGGTGACAAGCCGGTCGGCTGGGTGAACGCGGCCGCGCCGGGGCGGGGCGAGGGCGCCGAGGCCACGCTGCGGTCCGTGCTCGGGTACACCGGCGCCCGCGTCGTGGACGCGGCCTGCGTGAAGGTGCCGGTGGAGCGGGGGATGACCGGGGAGGACGGGCTCATCGCCGACCCGGAGGTGCGGCGGCGGCTCGGTGAGGTGCTCGCGCTGCTGGCGGCGGATGATCCGGCCTGATCCGAACGAAAAGCCCTAGGAGGCCGTGCGGGTGCCGTCGTCGTCGCGGCACCCGGTCACCGTCTCGTCGTCATCCTCGCAGGACGTCGTTGCGGCGGCTGTGGGCCGCGTGGCGGGGGCGGGTCACCTTGGAGGAGACCTGGCCGACGATCTCCCAGAAACACACCAGCGCGGTGATCGGCGGAATTCCGAAAATGATCAGCGCCAGCGGGGAATGCTGTGCGTGGCTCACGCACAGGGCGACCGCCATCGCGGAGGCGCCCAGCAGAACTCCCCAGGAACGCCGGGAACTTCTGCTCTGCACGGTGGCCCGGAGAATGGACAGCGCCGCCACGAGCCATGGCCCGTACACCGTCAAGGGCCACCAGCGTGCCAGCCGCATCGGCAGTACCGAGGAAGCGGTGGCGCGGAGTTGGACGTAGGAATAGGAGAAAGACCAGCCCAGCATGCAGATCGCGCACACCGAGATCGTCGCGATCAGCAGGGTGACGTGCGCGCTGCGCTGGTTGTCGCCCGGTGCTCCGGGTTCCGTGCGGATGCGCCGGCGGTTCTTCCGGTGGCTGGACCTGCCGTGCTGCGGGGCCGGGGCGGGATTCGCGGCGGACGCGCCGGACAGCATCTGGGCCAGTTCTTCGACCGGGTCCCACTGCATCTCGAGCGTGCTGAACTCATAGTCACTCAAAGCGTCTTCATCGTGAATCCTGTCCATGGGCCGGGTCCTAGAGCCTCACCATCGCCCGCAGGTACTCACTCTCCAGCTGACTGATCCTCTTCAGGAAATCGTCGAGGAGATCGGAGCAGCCGTCGGTGAACACCTCGCCTTCCTTGCCTTCCAGCCGGAACGTGACCGGCGAGTGGAGATTCAACGCTGTGCGTCTCTCAATGCGTGCCACGGTCAGCTAACGAGCCTCTCGGGAGAAGGGGGTGTGGGGCATTCGGGTGCTTCTGTAACTCGAAAGCGGGGTCCGGCGGTCGTATGACAGCAACTGGAGAAAATACGAATGCCGTTTCGGAGGCCCCGGTTCCCGAGGCCCGTACCGCCTGACGGCCCGTACGCCGGACGGGGGAACGGGGAGGAGAACGAACGTGAGGCGAAGCGAGCCGGGCGCGGGCGGCGCCCCCGGGGCACGGCGGCGGATACGGGTGCTGTGGCTGGTGGCCGCCGTCGCCTACGCCCTCGACCTGGGGAGCGAGGTCGCGGTGGTCGCGGGGCTGGAGGGCCGGGATCCCGTGCCGGTGCTCGGGTCCTGGCTGGAACTGCGGGTGCAGCGCAACCCCGGCGCGGCCTTCGGGATGGGCAGCGCGTCGACCATCGTGTTCACGCTGATCGCGCTCGCGGTGGTCGTCGTCGTGGTGCGGGTGGCGCGCCGGCTGACCAGCACCCCATGGGCGATCGCGCTGGGGCTGCTGCTGGGCGGGGCGGTCGGCGATCTGACCGACCGGCTCTTCCGCTCGCCGGGCGGGATGCGGGGCGCGGTGGTCGACTTCGTCGCGGTCCGCGACGTCAGCGTCATGAACCTCGCCGACTGGGCGATCAGCTGCGGCAGCGTACTGATCGTCGTACTGTCCTTCCGTGGGCACGACCGGGGGACGCGCGCCCTCCCCGGGAGCGGGCCGACGGGCGGCGGGCCGCACACTTGGGCCGGTGAGCACCGAGCGAGCCTTCACCGAGTCCGCGCAGTACCCGTACGTCCTGCTCTCCGCCGCCGTCTCCCTTGACGGCTGTCTGGACGACACCGGTCCACAGCGGTTGCTGCTGTCGGGACCGGCCGACTTCGACCGGGTGGACGCGGTACGGGCCTCGGCCGACGCCCTCCTGGTCGGCGCCGGCACGATCCGCGCCGACAACCCCCGCCTGCTGGTCGGCTCCCCCGAGCGCCGTGCCGTCCGGCTGGCCGAGGGGCGGCCGGAGCACCCGCTGAAGGTCACCGTGACCGCCACCGGCGATCTCGACCCCGGCGCCCGGTTCTGGCACACCGGGGGGGACAAGCTCGTCTACACCACCGACCGGGGCGCCGCGCGGGCCGCCCGGCTGCTCGGCGGCGCCGCCGATGTCGTCCCGCTCGGCCCGGATCTCGACTGGCGGGCCCTGCTCGGCCATCTGCACGACGAGCGGGGGGTCGGCCGGCTGATGGTGGAGGGCGGGGGCAGCGTGCACACCCAGCTGCTGCGGCAGGGACTGGCCGACGAGCTCCAGCTGGTGGTCGCGCCGCTGATCGTCGGTGACCCGCGGGCCCCGCGGCTGTTCGGGCCCGGCCGCTACCAGGAGGGGCGGCTGCGCCTGGTCGAGACCCGGCGGATCGAGGATGTCGTCCTGATGCGCTACGAGCCCACCGCGCCCGGCACCGGTCCGCTGCCCACCGCCGCCGACCGGCACTGGCTGCGCACCGCCTGTGAGCTGGCCGCCCTGTGCCCGCCCTCCGAGACGGCCTTCAGCGTCGGCGCGGTCGTGGTCGCCGCCGACGGCACCGAGCTGGCCCGCGGCCACTCCCGCGAGGGGGACGACCCCGTGGTGCACGCCGAGGAGGCGGCGCTCGCCAAGATCGACGCCGCCGACCCGCGGCTGCCCGGCGCCACCGTCTACAGCAGCCTGGAGCCCTGCGCCCGCCGCGCCTCCCGCCCGGCGCCCTGTGCCGAGCTGATCCTGCGGGCCGGGGTGCGCCGGGTGGTGACCGCCTGGCGGGAGCCCGACACCTTCGTCCCGGGCGCCGACGGCACCGGCGTCCTGGTGCGCGCGGGCGCCGAGGTCGTCGTCCTGCCCGCGTACGAGGCCCTGGCCAAGGCCCCGAACCGGCATCTGCTCGGCTGAGCCGGACGGCCCGCTCGGCCGAGCCGGGCGGCCGCCGTAAAGCCGTGTGCTCACCACCCTGAACATGGCGTACACTGGAATCACCGACGCGGGGTGGAGCAGCTCGGTAGCTCGCTGGGCTCATAACCCAGAGGTCGCAGGTTCAAATCCTGTCCCCGCTACTGAAGACTCAGGGCCGGAATCCATGATCTGGATTCCGGCCCTGAGTGTTTTCCGGCACCCGCGCGGACCCTCGTAGGGGACGTCACCCACGGTGACCGGTCGACCGCCGTGCGCATAACAACTGAGTCACCATCAAAAACCCGATGACTCCTGGACCCCGGGCAACTCGCCCAGTTTGGCGAGCCCTTGGGCGGTACGTCCATGCTCCTGAGCCGTAATGATCAAGCCGAACGGCTTGGAAAGTGACGGCCGGGTCTATTAACGTTCGATAACGCAGCGCGGTCGTCCCAGCCGTCACCCGAGGCGGCTCCGTGCGCACGCGCCGAATCCCGTAAGGGAACCGGGGAACCACCACCTTGGGGTGAATCACGCGGACACCGTCGTGAACTCAGCGAGTCCACGGCCGGTATACGCGCGTAGGAGACCTTCCTGCTCCGAACCCGTCAGCTAACCCGGTAGGCGGAGGAAGGAAAGGAGCACGCCCCCGTGGCGTCCAACCGGCCTGCCCCAGAAGCCCCGTTCGTGCCCGCTCAACGCGATGCCGAGCCGTTCGGCCCCGGCCCCGAGGGCGAGGGCCCCTGGGAGGAATGGAACCCCACCGAGGAGTCCGTCGCCCCGGTCCGCGGCCGGCACCGCGTCGTCAAGCAGCGCGGCGGCCTCGCGCGCAGCTCCACCGTCCTCGGCGTCGGGGTGATCGCCGCGGTCGGCGCGGGCGGCATCGCCAGCGCCAACACCGGCAAGTCCCCGGTCTCCATCTCCGTGCCGGACCTGCCGTCCGTCTCGGTGCCGCACCTGTCCTCCGTGGAGCACCTCTTCGGTGCCGACTCCACCGGCTCCGCCGAGGAGCACCGGGCCACCGACACCGCGCTCACCGGCATCGGGCAGACCACCGAGGACGGCACCGACACCGGCGCCGGCGAGGCCCTGCGCAACCGGATCATGGCCCAGGCCGAGCAGCAGCAGGGCCAGGCCGACAGCAAGGCCACCGCCGCCATGGTCGCCGCCGCCCAGCAGCAGAGCGACGCGGCGGCCGCCAAGGCCGAGAAGGAGGCCGCCGACAAGGCCGCCGCCGCCAAGCAGCAGGCCGAGGCCGACGCCAAGAAGGCCGCCGAGGCCAAGCGGCTGGCCGAGCTGGCCAAGCAGTACACGCTGCCGGTCGTCTCGTACACGATCACCGGCACCTTCGGGCAGCCCGGCGCCATGTGGTCCTCCGGCTACCACACCGGCCTCGACTTCGCCGCCCCCACCGGCACCCTGATCAAGGCCGTCCACGGCGGCACCATCACCCAGGCGGGCTGGGCCGGCGCCTACGGCTACCGCACCGTCCTCACCCTGGACGACGGCACCGAGCTGTGGTTCTGCCACCAGTCCTCGATCAATGTCTCGGCCGGCCAGAAGGTCACCACCGGCGAGGTCATCGGCCGGGTCGGCGCCACCGGCAACGTCACCGGGCCGCACCTGCACCTGGAGGTCCACCCGGGCGGGCAGGCCACCGGCGTCGACCCGGCGCCCTGGCTGCGCGACAAGGGCCTCAACCCCTGAGCACACCGATCCCCGCGGGGACTTCGCACCGGCGGTGGAACGCGGTCGCCCACCGCCGGTGTAATGGTGGAGTATGACTTCTCTGCGCACACTGGGCTCCTCCGACCTCGAGGTCTTCCCGCTCTGCCTGGGCGGCAACGTCTTCGGCTGGACCGCGGACGAACAGGCCTCCTTCGCCGTCCTGGACGCCTACACGGCCGCGGGCGGCAACTTCGTCGACACGGCCGACGTCTACAGCGCCTGGATCGAGGGCCACCGGGGCGGCGAGTCCGAGACCGTCATCGGCAAGTGGCTCAAGGCCCGCGGCAACCGCTCCGACGTCGTCATCGCCACCAAGGTCAGCCAGCACCCGCAGTACCCGGGCCTGTCCGCGGCCAACATCAAGGCCGCCGCAGACGCCTCCCTGGCCCGCCTGGGCACCGACTACATCGACCTCTACTACACCCACTTCGACCAGCCCGACGTGCCGGTGGAGGAGATCATCGGCGCCCTGGACGAGCTGGTGAGGGCCGGCAAGGTCCGGCAGATCGCCGCCTCCAACATCAGCGCCGAGCGGCTGCGGGAGTCCCTGGACTTCTCCGCCCGCGAGGGCCTGGCCCGCTATGTGGCCCTCCAGCCCCACTACAACCTGGTCTCCCGCGACACCTACGAGGGCCCGCTCCAGGACCTCGTCGCCCGTGAGGGCCTCTCCTGCGTGCCGTACTTCGCCCTCGCCGCGGGCTTCCTGACCGGCAAGTACCGGCCCGGCCGGACGGTGGACAGCGCCCGCGCCAACCGGGCCGCGGACTACGCGGAGACCGAGCGCGGCCAGAAGGTCCTCGCCGCCCTCGACGAGATCGCCGCCGCCCACGAGGCCCCGCACGCCACCGTCGCCCTCGCCTGGCTGGCCGCCCGGCCGACGGTCACCGCCCCGATCGCCTCGGCGCGGACGCCGGACCAGCTCCCGGCCCTGCTGGGCGTCGGCGAGCTGAAGCTGACGGAGGACGAACTGAAGAAGCTGACGGACGCCTCGGCGTAGCGGTACCGGCTCTTCCCGGGCCGCCCGGCGGCGTCACGTCCGGTACGGGTTGTACGACGCGGCGTACGGCGCCGCCGGGTAGCCGTATCCGGGACGGCCGTACCCGGGGCCGGCCTGCCCCGGCCCGTACGCCTGGTTGTACGGCGCCGGGGTCCAGGCCGTCGGCGCGGGTGCCGCCGTGCGGGCCGCGTACTCCAGCGCGGGCCGGGCCGCGTCCCGGCGCCGCCACAGCTCGTCCAGCAGCTCCCGCTCGCGGGCGACGAAGCCGGCGCCGGCCCGGCCGCGCCGCCCCCGCTGCCGCAGCAGCGCCAGCGCGGTGGCCTGGGTCTCGTACCGTGCCACCGCCCGCGCCGTGGCCCGGCCGCCGTGGTGGCGGGCGAAGTCGCGGGCCATCCGCCGCGCCCGCATCGAACCCAGGGCGAACGGCTCGGCCGGTCCCAGCCACCCGGCCAGGACGTAGACGGGCAGCTCCTCGCGGACGGTGCGCAGCTCCCGCTGCCGGGTCCAGATCCCGAGCCAGGTGAGCAGCCCGAACACGGGCAGCATGAACATGCCGTAGACGGCGAGGAAGCCGAACTGGCCGAAGGTGGCGGAGCCGTTCCACAGGGCGTGCATGCACATCGCGAGCACCAGCCCGCCGAGCGGCACCAGCAGCCGCCGGGCGCGCTGGTGCGGGCCGCTCAGCGCGGCGACGCCGAAGCCGATGCCGGTGCAGGTGGTGAACAGGGGGTGCGCGAACGGGGACATCACGATGCGCACGAAGAAGGTTGCGGCGGTGACGGAGACGATGCCGTGGCCGCCGGTGAGCTGGTCGGTCCCGAAGGCCGTGCCCAGGTAGAGGATGTTCTCGGTGAACGCGAAGCCGGTGGCGGTGATCCCGGCTATCACCATCCCGTCCACGATCCCGGTGAAGTCGCGCCTGCGGAAGAGGAAGACCAGCAGCACGGCCGCGGCCTTGGCGGACTCCTCGACGACCGGCGCTATCACCGTGGCGCCGAGGGTGTTGGCGCTCGCCGGGTCCGCGGTCGAGGTGGCTATCCACTTGGTCGCGAAACTGTTGGCGACGATGGCTATGAGCGCCGCCGCGAAGGCGCCCCAGCAGAACGCGAACACCAGGTTCCGCCAGGGGAAGGGCGCCACCCGGTCCAGCCAGCGGAACGCGGTGACCAGCCAGGGCACCGGCAGCACCGCGAGCCCGAGGCCCACCAGGAACCCCTCGGTGCCGGTCTCCCTGCGCACCAGCGCGAGGATGACCAGGCCGGACATGGCCAGCAGGGTGATCAGCGCGCCGTAGCGCACCCACCGCAGCTGCCACCAGTGCGGGTGCCGCAGCACCGCGTCGCCGGGGATCGGGGGGTACGTCGGGTACGCAGGACTGGTGGCCACGGCATCGACCCTAACGGTGGCGGGGCGAGGGGCTGGAGCGGTTTACCGGCGGCGGAAGAGCAGATCGTGCACGACATGTCCCTTGTCCAGTCCCTGTCCCTCGAAACGGGTCAGCGGCCGGAACTCGGGCCGGGGCGCGAAACCGCCGTCGGCCTGCGTGTTCTCGAACTCGGGGTGGGCGGTGAGCACCTCGAGCATCTGCTCGGCGTACGGCTCCCAGTCGGTGGCGCAGTGCACCAGCGCGCCGGGCTTCAGCCGGGTCGCGACGAGGTCGAGGAACTCCGGCTGGATCAGCCGCCGCTTGTGGTGGCGCTTCTTCGGCCAGGGGTCGGGGAAGTAGACGCGCAGCCCGTCGAGCGCGCCGGGGCGGAGCATCTCGCGCAGCAGGATGATGGCGTCCCCGTTGCCCACCCGGACGTTGTCCAGTCCGTAGCGGTCGGCGAGGTTCAGCAGATTGCCCTGGCCGGGAGTGTGCACATCCACCGCGAGCACATTGGTGCCGGGGTCGGCGGCGGCCATCCGCGCGGTGGCCTCGCCCATGCCGAACCCGATCTCCAGCACCACGGGCCGGTCGTCGCCGAACAGCTCGGCGAGGTCGATCACCCGCTGCCCGTCGACGTCCAGCCCCCACGCGGGCCACAGCCGCCGCAAGGCGTCGGCCTGCCCGGCGGTCACCCGGCTGCGGCGCGGCTGGAAGCTGCGGATCCGCCGCTCGAAGTGCGACCCGGCGGGATCGGCCCGGGGGCCGTCCGGGAACCGCGGCTCGCCCTTGGCCCGGGCGCGCCGCACGGCGGCACCGGGGTCCTGCGGGGCCGGTTCGGTCAGGGCTTCGGGGGCATTCATCGCATCAGACACAGTACGACCGAGTCTACGGGCGCGGCCGGGCCGTACCCTCGCGGCCGACGGCGTCCAGCATCCCCAGCGCCCGGCGGGCGATCTCCCGGCCGATCGGCAGCGACGCGGTGGCCGCCGGGGACGGCGCGTTCAGCACGTGCACCGCGCGGGCCCCCTCCTTGATCAGGAAGTCGTCGACCAGCGTTCCGTTCCGCAGCACCGCCTGCGCGCGCACCCCGGCCGGCGCCGGCACCAGGTCCTCGGCCCGCGCCGCGGGCAGCAGCCTGCGCACCGCCTCCAGGAACGCCGCCCTGGACACCGAGCGGCGCAGCTCGCCCGCGCCGTACCGCCAGTGCCGCCGCGCCAGCGCCCAGGAGCCCGGCCAGGCCAGGGTCCCGGCCAGCTCCCGGGGGCGTACGACGCCCCAGTCGTACCCCTCCCGGGCCAGGGCGGGCACCGCGTTGGGGCCGATGTGCACCACGCCGTCGACGCCCCGGGTCAGATGGACACCGAGGAAGGGGAACGCCGGGTCCGGCACCGGATACACCAGGCCCCGCACCAGCTCGGGCCGGGCCAGCTCGTAGTACTCCCCGCGGAACGGCACGATCCGTACCCCCGGTTCGTCCCCGGTCAGCCGGGCCAGTTCGTCGCAGTGCAGTCCGGCGCAGTTCACCAGCACCCGGCCGCGCACCACGTCCCCGCCCGCGGTGCGCACGGCCACGCCCCGCTCCGGGCGCCGGTCCACCCGCACCACCCGGGCGCCGTAGCGGATCTCGGCGCCCGAGGCCTCGGCGAGCCGGCGGGCGACCCCCGAGAAGTCGCACACGCCCGTGGTGCCCACGTGGATCGCGGCCAGTCCGCGCACCTCGGGCTCGTACTCGGAGATCTGGGCGGGGCCCAGCTCCCGCACCGGTATGCCGTTCTCCCGGCCGCGCTGCACCAGGGCGTGCAGCCGGGGCAGCTCCGCGCGCTCGGTGGCGACGATCAGCTTGCCGGTGACGGCGTGGTCGATGCCGTACTCGGCGCAGAACTTCACCATCTCGGCGGCGCCCCGCACCGCGTACCGCGCCTTGAGCGAGCCGGGCCGGTAGTAGATGCCGCTGTGCACGACCCCGCTGTTGCGGCCCGTCTGGTGGCGGGCCGGTCCGGGCTCCTTCTCCAGCACGGTCACCCGGGTGCCCGGTGCGGACCGGCTGATCGCGTACGCCGTCGACAGCCCGACGATCCCCCCTCCGACCACGAGCACATCACAGTCGTACGCCCCGACCGGCACCTGCACCACCTCCCACGTCGATAGTGCACTGCGCCACTGACATCGCCTTCAAACGCCGAAGTGATCAGTACCGCTCGGGGCGCGGAGGCGTGGAGGCGCGGCGGGGCCGGGGTCAGGCCGGAGCCATCAGGAGGGGCCGGGCCCGCTCCCGCAGTTCCACCACCCTCGGCTCGTCCCCGTACGGTTCCAGGCGGTGCAGCAGGTCCTTCACGTACTCGGTCGTGCGGGCCGACGAGATCCGCCCGGCGACCTCCACCGCCCGCACCCCCTGCTCGCACGCGGCGTCCAGGTTCCCGGACTCCAGCTCGGCGACCGCGGAGACGACCAGCCGCAGTCCGTGCGAGCGCACGAACTCCTCCGTCGGCTTGGACAGGGCCTGCTCGGTGAAGCGCCGCACCTGCCGGGGCAGCTTCAGGTCCCGGTAGCACTCGGCGGCGTCCGCGGCGAACCGGTCGTAGCCGTAGAAGCCGAGCCACGAGGGGTCGTTGTCCCCCTCCCGGGCCCGCTCCAGCCAGCTCTCGGCCGCCTTCAGGGCAGCCCCCGCCGCTTGCGCGTCCCCGGCCCGCGCGTGGGCGCGCGCCTCGACCAGCCGGAAGAAGCTCATGGTGCGGGCCGTGGCCAGCCCCCGGTTGCGCTCCAGCGCGGCCTGCGCCAGGTCGACGCCCTCGTCGCCGAAGCCCCGGTAGGTGGCCTGGAGCGACATGGAGGCGAGGACGTACCCGCCGAGCGGGACGTCGGCCGCCGCGCGGGCGAGCCGCAGGGCCTGGATGTAGTAGCGCTGGGCGGCCTCCTGCTGACCGGTGTCGAAGGCCATCCAGCCGGCCAGCCGGGTCAGTTCGGCGGAGGCGCCGAACAGGGCGCGGCCGACCTCGTCGGAGTAGGCGCCGAGCAGCAGCGGCGCCGCCTCCACGCGCAGGCACTCCGGCACCATGGACGAACGCCAGTCGCCGCCCCCGTACTTGGAGTCCCAGCGCCTGGCGTCCTCGGCGGCCTCCCGCAGCTTGCGCACATCGCTGTGGCCGACCCTGACCGCCGCGCCGGTGCCCTCGGCGGAGCCGTCCTCCCGGGCGACGGAGCTGTCGGCGGGGGTTATCAGCCAGCGGGAGGCGGGCGTCGCGTAGGCGCTCACCGCGAAGGAGCCGGCGAGCGACTGCCAGATGCCGCCGGAGCCGGCCCGGCGCCCGGCGAGGTCGAGCCGGTACAGCTCCGTCGCCGACTTCACCGCCTGCGCCACGTCCCGGGGGAAGGCGAGACCCACTTCGGGTGCGGGGTCCGCGTCCGCCAGGCCGATCTCGTGCAGCGGCACCGGGCGGCCGAGCTTCTGTCCGATGGCGGCCGCGATGAGGTGCGGCGCGGCGCCCTGCGGCACCATGCCCTTCGACACCCAGCGCGCCACGGAGGTCTTGTCGTAGCGAAGTGTCAGCCCGCGTTGGGCGCCAAGATCGTTGACGCGTCGCGCGAGTCCTGCGTTGCTGATTCCCGCGAGGGCGAGAACGGTGCCGAGTTTTTCGTTCGGCCCGCGTTGCTCCCTGGACATGCGCCACCCCTCGACACAGACGGCCGCCGCGCGGGCATAACCGCGCGGCATTCGTAAACCCAGCGTAGTTCGCCGCATCCCAAGCGTTAAGGGGCATTGTTCCGGATGGCGGGATTGTGGTCCGTACGGAAGTACGGTCCTGTACGCACCGTGCACGGACCGGTCGTCGCGTGCCCCCGCGCGTGTGGCCGTGCGCCCGGCCGTGCGCTCTTCTCCGGCCAACTCCGTGGCGGTTTCCTGGTCTTGCGTGGGTCGGCCCGCTGTACTGGATCCAGTGGGCTGGGGGACACCGCCACCTTCATCCCCGCGGGTGGCGGACCGGTCCGGGAGGCGGCGACCGCCTCCCGGACCGTGCGTGTGTGTACGGCGCCGCGCGCGCCGCCGACCCTTACGGAGCGTGCTCGTCTTCCGGGCGCCCCACGGTATTTGGCTGAAAATCGTCCCGCAGATCGCCGGGTGTTCTCGGCCCCGACCATGGAACTTCGGGGCGTGAAGCGCGTTTTGGGGGGCGCATAAGGGGCGCATTCACGTCGCGTCCCGCTCGGCTGCCTTCCCCGCCGGGTCAACGGCCCCCGCGTCAACGCCGGTTGTCCTTCCACCGCTCCGTGCGGTGTCACCACACCTCTCCCACGCGACCTTCGTGGCAGCATGGGGACCGGTTCGTCCGGTGCAGTGGTTGTCCACAGCCTGTGGAGGCGTCGATGCGGTGGTTGGTGGGGTGGAGCAGCACCTCCGCGGGCACCGCCGCGCCCGGTTCGGCCGGCGCACTCGACCTCGACGGCGAGACCCTGCACCCGGTCGGTTCCCAGCTGCTGTGGGGCGGCCCCGACCCGCTGTGGGCCGTCGGCGACTGGCGCCCGGACGAGGTGCGCGTGGTCCGGGCCGACGACCAGAACCGGATCGCGGTCCTCGGCATCTGCGGCGCCTCCGACGAGGAACTGCGGCGCGGCCTGTTCACCGCGCGCGGCGGCGCGCTGCGCCATCTGACCGCCTGGCCCGGCAGCTACACGGCCGTCGTCCAGGTCGGCCGCCGCGTCACCGTC
Source organism: Streptomyces misionensis (assembly GCF_007896895.1). Lineage (GTDB taxonomy): Bacteria > Actinomycetota > Actinomycetes > Streptomycetales > Streptomycetaceae > Streptomyces > Streptomyces misionensis_A. The sequence goes on from NZ_VOGW01000058.1 coordinate 20,859, forward strand.
TGCGGCGACCTCGCGGGAGCCCGCCCGGTCTTCCACACCCCGTGGGCGGGCGGCACCGCGTACGCCACCGCCGCGCTGCCGCTCGCCGACCTCGTCGAGGCCAACCTCGACTTCGGCCATCTGGCCGCCCTGCTCGCCGCCCCGGACGTACCGGCCGCGCTGCGCGACACCACCCCGTACGAAGGGGTGCGGCGCGTTCCGCCGGGGCACGCGCTGGTCCTGCGCGCCGGGGCGCGGGAGATCGCCGGGTACGACCCGGTCACCTCGCTCGCCGTGTCCGCGCCCCCGGCCGACCCCGACCATGCCGTGGACGCCGTGCGCGACGCCCTGGTGGAGGCGGTGCGCACCCGGCTGTCCGCGCCCCGGCACGTGCCCGACCTCGATCCCGGACCGGTGCCCGGGATGGGGCCCGCCGAGCGGCGCGCCCGGCGCGGCATGCCGGTGCCCGGCATCGGCGCCGACCTCTCCGGCGGGCCGGCCTCCGCCACCCTCGCGCTGCTCGCCGCCGGGCTGCCCGGCCGGCCCGGCACCCTGCTCGGCCACGGCGCGGGCGAACGCCTCCTCGCCGTCACCTTCAACGACCTCGCCGTCGGCGGCCGGGAGGCCGAACTCCAGCGGGCCGGCGCCCTCGCCGAGAACCCCCGGCTGCACCACGTGGTGGTGACCGGCGGCGAGGAGATCCTGCCCTACGCCGACCTCGACGGCCCCCTCACCGACGAGCCCGGACCCTCGCTGGTCACGGCCGCCCGGCACCGGGCCCGGCTGGCCGCGGGCAGTGCCGACCACTTCACCGGCCACGGCGCCCGCCAGGTCCTCGACGCCCACCCCGCCCGGCTGGCCGACCTGCTGATGGACCGCCGGCGCCGCCATCTGGTCCGGCCGGTCGCCGCGCTCGCCCGGGCCGACGGCTCGGTGCTGGTCCCCGCGCGGGTGTACGGCGCGGCCCGGCGGCTCGCCCGCACCCCGTACCGGGCCGGCGTCGAGGCGCTGGCCGAGCGGCTGATGCGACGCCGGTTCGAGGAGCCCAGGGGGGCGGTCGGCGCGTCCCTCGCCGCGCTGACCTGGGCCCCGCCCGGGGCGGCCGCCCGGTGGCTGACGGGGGAGGCACTGGCCGAAGTATCGGTTCTGCTGGGGGCCGGGGCGGACCGGCCCGGCGCGGGCGTCCAGCGCCCCGGCGACCATCGGGCGCGGGCCGCGCTCGCCCGGTACGCCGCGGACCTCCGCGTCCTCGAACAGGCCGTGGAGATCCGGTCCCAGCGGCTGCACGCCCCCTTCCTGGACAACCAGGTCGTCCGCGCCTGCCGCGCGCTGCCCGAGGCGTTGCGGGTCCGGCCGGGGGCGCGGGCCGCGATCCTGCGCACCGTCCTGTCGGGCGCCGGCGTCACCGACCTCCCGCTCGGCTGGGGCGTGCCGTCCCACGCCTCCTCGGCGGCCGCGGCCCGAGCGGGCCTGAGGGTGTCCGGCGACGCGCTGCAGGACCTGTTCGCCCGCCCGCTGCTGGCGGACGCGGGACTGGTGGAGGCCCGGGTGATCCGCAAGGCGCTGCGCGCGGCGGCGGGCGGCTCCGCCGTACCGCTGGACGGCCTCGCCGACCTGATCTCCCTCGAACTGTGGCTCCACCGCCTGCTGGCCCGCCGGGGGACGTGCTGGACCGGGACACCGGCGCGGTCGCGGGCGGTACCGGCGGGGATCACCCCGCGCCGGGGAGCGCTGGCCGCCGGCGGGTGAGGGCGCTCACGCGTGCGGCCCACCGGTGG
>NZ_VOGW01000058.1:22895-23331 GCF_007896895.1 Streptomyces misionensis
CGGATACCGTCTCGAAGCCACCGAGGACGACGTCGACCTGTACGTCTTCGAACGCCTCACCCGCACCGGCACCGAGGCACTCACCGGCGGCGACCCGGAGACCGCCCACCGGACCCTCACCGCCGCGCTCGCCCTCTGGCACGGCCCCGCGCTCGCCGATCTCCCCGACCGCACGGCCGCCGCCCGCCCCGAGGCGCTGCGCCTGGAGGCCACCCGCGCCCGTGCCGCCGCCGCCCTCGCGCTGGGCCGCGCCCGGGACGTCGTACCCGAGCTGCGCGAACTGACCGCGGCCCACCCCTACGACGAGCCGCTGCACGCCCTCCTCATCCGCGCCCTGCGCGACGCCGGCCGTCCCGCCGACGCCCTCGCGGCCTACGAGTCGGCGCGCCGCACCCTCGCCGACACCCTCGGCACCGACCCGGGCGAGGAACTGCGC
>NZ_VOGW01000058.1:23592-26517 GCF_007896895.1 Streptomyces misionensis
CACCTCCTTCGTCGGCCGGGAACCGGAACTCGCCGCCGTGCGCGCCGACGTGCGCGCCTTCCGCCTGGTCACCCTCACCGGACCGGGCGGCTCGGGGAAGACCCGCCTCGCCGAGGAGGCCGCCGCCGCGCTCGCCCCCGCCTGGCTGGTCGAACTGGCCCCGCTGGAGCGGCCGGAGGCGGTGCCCGACGCCGTCGTCAGCGCGCTGGGGCTGCGCGAGACCGTGCTGCTGAACACCGAGCTGGCGGCCCAGCACGACGACCCGACCGCCCTGCTGATCGAGTACTGCGCCCCGCGCACCCAGCTCCTGGTCCTCGACAACTGCGAGCACGTCATCGACGCGGCCGCCGCCCTCGCCGAGACCCTCCTCACCCACTGCCCGGGGCTGACCATCCTCGCCACCAGCCGCGAACCCCTGGGCGTGCCCGGCGAGTCGGTGCGCCCGGTCGAGCCCCTGGCCCCCGAACAGGCGCACCGGCTCTTCGCCGAGCGCGCGAAGGCGGCCCGTCCCGACGCCGACGTGCTCGGCGACACCGCCGCCGTCGCGGAGATCTGCCGCCGCCTGGACGGGCTGCCGCTCGCCATCGAACTGGCCGCCGCCCGGCTCCGGTTGCTGACCCCGCGCCAGATCGCCGACCGGCTCGACGACCGGTTCCGGCTGCTCACCTCCGGCAGCCGTACCGTGCTGCCCCGCCAGCAGACCCTGCGTGCCGTGGTCGACTGGTCCTGGGACCTGCTGGACGAGCGCGAGCGCACGGTGCTGCGCGAGGTGTCCGTCTTCGCCGGCGGCTGGGACCTCGCGGCGGCCGAGGCCGTGTGCACCGGCCCGGCGGCCGAGCTGATCGGGGCGCTGGTCGACAAGTCCCTCGTCGTCGCCACACCGGACGCCCCCGGCGCGCCCGGCGGCATGCGCTACCGCATGCTGGAGACCATCCACGAGTACGCCACCGAGCGCGCGGCCGACACCCCCGGGCTGCGCGCCGCCGCCGAGCGCCGCCACCGCGCCTGGGTGCGGTCGCTGGTCGAGCGGGCCGAGCCGCTGCTGCGCTCGGCGGAGCAACTCCCCTGGATCGCCCGTCTGGAGACCGACCTGGACAACATCCGGGCCGCCCTGGACCGCGCGGTGCGCGACGGCGACGAGGCCGAGGCGGGCGCGATCGTCCTGGCCATGGGCTGGTTCTGGTGGCTGCGCAATCACCGCCGGGAGGCCGTCACCTGGACGCGCCGGGTGCTCCGCCTGGGCATCGCCCTGGACGCCCTCGGCGACGGGGCCGCCCCCGAGGGCGGGCTGCCGGCCCTGATGGAGTCGGCCGACATCGTCGGCGCCCTGCTCGCCGCGCCCGACGGCGAGCGGGGGCACCCGCTGCGCACCCTCCGCATGGACCTGCGGATGTCCGACCTGTTCCTGACCACGGAGGGCCGGATCGCGCGGCTGACCGACAACGAGCGGGGCCCGCGCTACATCGCCCTGGTCCGGTCGGCCTACGCGCACGGCGGCCCGCACGCCGCCCGCCTCCCCGGCATGACCTGGCCGCTGACCGCCTACTACCTGGGCGGCCCGGGGGACGCGGGCCGGGACCTCGACCCGGCGGTCGCCAACTGCCGGAAGTACGGCGGTGACTGGGAGGTCGGCGTCATGCTGATGTTCCGCACCCACGCGCTCGTCGACTCCCCGGGCAATCTGCACGGCGTGGACGAGGACCTGGCCGAGCTGCGGACGCTCAGCCGCCGCGTCGGTGACCGCTGGATGCGGGCCCAGGTGTGCAGCGCGGCCGGTGAGACGGCCATGGCGCGCGGCCGTTACGCCGAGGCGCGCGACGAGTACGCGGAGGCGCTGCGCCTCGCCTACGAGGTGGGCGCCTACGCGGAGTCGCCGTTCCTGCTGGCGCGGCTCGGGGAGATCGCCTACCGCGCCGGCGACCGGGACGGCGCGCTCGCCCATCTGGCCGCGGCGGAGACGGCCGCCGACCGCTACGCGGTGACGGAGGCCCATGCCTTCGCCCTGATGATGCGTGCCTCCATCGCCCTGAACGACGGCAGGACGGCCGAGGCCCGCGAGCTGTACGACGCGACGTTCGAGGCGACCCGCGGCGAGGCCGCGCCCCCGCAGTTCGCGGCGGCCCTGCGGACCGTGGAGGCGCTGCTGACGGCCGCGGAGTCGGGCCCGGAGCACGGCCTGCCGATCGTGGCCGAGGCGCTGGAGACGGCCGTGGCCATGCGGTGCGCCGAGTGGATCACCGGGGGTCTGGTGGACACCGCGGCCGGTCTGCTGGCCCGGCTCGGCGATCTGCCGGGCGCGGTCCGGCTGTACGAGGCCGCGGACCGGTGGCGCGACGGCCGCCCGCGCAGCGAGCCCGAGCGCACCGAGGCCGCCCGGGTGTTGGCCGGCGCCCGCGCGGCGCTGCCCGCCGAGCGGTACGCGGCCGAGCGGGCCCGGGGCGCGGGCTACGGCCCGGCGCAGGTCCTGGCCGACATCCGGCGGGCGCACACGGCGGCTACGCGCAGGTGAACCGGGAATCCGCCCAGTCGGCCAGCGCGTTCTGGTCGAATGCGTTGCTGTGCGGCCGTACGACGAGCCGCACGGTCGTGCGCCCGGTGAGGTCCACATGGACGGGGACGGCCTGGTCGCGGCCCTTGACCATCCCGGACTGCCACAGCGGGACCCCGTCGGCGTAGACGGCGAAGGAGACCTTGCCGAGGCCGAGCGTCATGTCGTCCACCCCCGCGAGCGCGTCGTAGGCAGTGCACCGCCGGTTGAGGACGACGGTCACCGAGGAGTCGCCGCGGACGGTCGCCCCGCGCGCGTACTGCTCGCCGCCGACCGACAGGCCGTGGCGCTGCCACACCCAGCTGCTCTCCCCGAGCGCGATCTCGGGCTCGGTGCCACCGCCGTCCGCGTCGTAGCGCAGCTCGCTGAGCTGGTAG
>NZ_VOGW01000058.1:26797-29085 GCF_007896895.1 Streptomyces misionensis
AGGTGACGGTCCCGCTCGACTACGCCCGGCCCGCCGCCGGCACGCTCGACATCGCGCTGGCCCGCTACCGCGCCACGGGCGCCTCGCCCCCTTCCGTCGTGCTGCCCTTCGGCGGCCCCCGCGGCGCCGGCCCCCGCCCCGCCGGCCACGAGGCCGAGCGCCTTGGCGTACCCGGCGGTCCCGAACCAGCCGATGACCGCGACCGGCACCACTGCGGGGATGCCGCCGGCGACCTCTTCGATCTGCGCCGCCGCCAGCCGGCATCTGGCGCACTCCGCCAGATGCCTGCGCAGCCCCCGCTCGGCGCGGACGCGCAGCTTGCGGCGGGCGTAGGAGCCGAGCTGGTCGGCGTAGCGGGCGCACTCCGCGTCGGCGGTGAGGGTGGCGCTGACATGCGCCTGGAGATACGCCTGCTTCAGCCCCTCGCGGGCGCGGCTGGCGAGCACCCGGGTCCCGTTGGCGTCCAGGCCGAACAGGACGGCCACCTCGCTCGGGGACTCGTCCTCCACCTCGGTGTGCCACAGCACGGCCTGCCAGCGCTCGGGCAGCGAACGGAACGCCCGCATGGCCATGGACTGCTCGGCCTCGTGCAACGCCCGTACGTCGGCGCCGAGTTCGAGGGTGTCGTCGGACGCCTCGGTGGACCGGGCGGCCTGCTGGGCGAAGGCGGCGAAGTCGTCGACGAGCTGTTCGCGCCGGGCCGACCTGATCCAGTGCGCGGCGACGCGCCGCACCGAGGTCAGCAGATAGGCCCGTACGGCGTGCTCCGGGCCCGAACCGCCGCGCACCGCCTGCAGCATGCGGGCGAAGACCTCGGCGGTGAGGTCGTCGGCGGTGTGCTCGTCCCGGCAGCAGGTCCGCGCGTACCGGCGCACCGCGCCGGCGTGCCGCCGGTACAGCTCCTCGTACGCGGAGTCGTCCCCGCCCCGCATCCGTTCGATCAGCTCGGCGTCACCGGGCGGCGCGTCCTTGCCGCGCTGGGCCGGCACGCCCTGGTGGCTCACCCGCCGCCCCTGACTCGGCACCTGCGGGGCGTCCGGTCCGACGGCCTCCACATCGCCGTCGTCACCGCGTGACCCGTCCCACCCGTCAATGCTCATAGCGGAACGCCCCCGCCCCCGGCCCAACCCGTCACGGCCACAGAGTGCCACATCGCCATTTCTACAACGACACCCCGCGGCCTCGGTCACCCGTCCGGGCGGACACCCCCGGACGAACCGCTCCCGGGCCCCCGGAAAGAGGCCACCCGCACCACCCGGCCACGTAGCGGCACGGGTGGTGCGGGTGGGGAAGGAGGGAAGGGCGACCTCTCAGACCGCCGCGGGACGCGACCGCAGGCCCTCCAGCAGGATGTCCAGCAGCCGCGCGGACGCCGCCGCCTGCTGGGCCGCGTCCGGCAGGGACGGGGCCGCCGTGGCGATCACCAGCAGCACGTCGGACACGGACACGTCCGTGCGCAACTCGCCCGCCGCCCGTGCCCGTTCCACCAGCTGGCCGACGACCGACAGCAGCGCGCCGACCCCGGTGTCGTCCGCCGCGTCCACGGAGTCCTGCGTCACCAGGCGCAGTTCACCGCCGCCCGGCTGCACCCGCTGCTGCGGCACCCGGGCCGCTTCCAGCGCCCCGGTGCCGTCGGCCGGACCGGTGGAGCCCTGCGCGGAGCCGACGCGCAGCACCTGCGGCGGCAGCAGCCGCCCCGCCCCCGACGCCACCGACGTCCGCAGGAACCGGGACAGCGCCGACCACGGCTCGTCCTCCTGGCCCAGCGCCGCCCGCGCCTGCTCGGTCAGCCGGGCCGTCTCCTCCTCGGCTATCCGCCGGACCAGCACGTCCTTGCTGGGAAAGCGCCGGTACACCGTGCCGACCCCGACCCGCGCCCGCCGTGCCACGTCCTCCATCGGCGCGCCGTACCCCAGCTCGCCGAACACCTCACGCGCCGCCCGCAGCACGTGCTCCAGATTGCGCTGTGCGTCCACCCGCAGCGGCGTCGTGCGCGCCCCGTCCGCGCGCCCGTTCGCCGTCGCGACCGCCGGTGCCGCCGGCACCTTCACGGCCGGGCCGCCGGCGGCCATCGTGGCGGCCGGCCAAGACGTGTCCTGAATATGCATGTGTTTCCCCCGGTACATGACGTCTCCCCCCGGAGACTCTCCCCGTCACTGATGCCGGAGTGCGCGAAGGTGGTACCGGTCGCCGCGGCCCCGCCCGTCGCAGGCCCGTGCGACCACATCCCCCACACCCCGTCCCCACGAACATAGTTGAGAGGAAGTCAATTCAGAAGGGACAGGTTC
>NZ_VOGW01000058.1:29365-49143 GCF_007896895.1 Streptomyces misionensis
CCCGCCGGTCACACAAATTGCCGGGGCTGTGGACAAACCACTGCGCCGGGTGCGTCATGGGATGGTGAAGGAACGTGCGCGCATTCTGGTTGTCGGCGGCGGCTACGTCGGGATGTACACGGCCCTGCGCCTCCAGCGGAAGCTGAAGGCCGAGCTCAGGCGCGGTGAGGTCGAGATCACCGTCGTCACTCCCGACCCCTATATGACGTACCAACCGTTCCTGCCCGAGGCGGCCGCGGGCTCCATCTCCCCGCGCCATGTCGTCGTACCGCTGCGCCGCGTCCTGGACCGCTGCCACATCGTCGTCGGCGAGGCCGTCTCCATCGACCACGCGGTGCGCACCGCCGCCGTCACCACCCTCGCCACCGCCGACGAGGGCCGCGCCGCCGAACTCCTCGACTACGACGAACTGGTGCTCGCCCCCGGCTCGGTCTCCCGCACCCTGCCCATCCCCGGCCTCGCCGAGCACGGCATCGGCTTCAAGACCGTCGAAGAGGCGATCGCGCTGCGCAACCACGTCATCGAGCAGATGGACATCGCCTCCTCCACCCGCGACCCCGCCCTCCGAGACGCCGCCCTCACCTTCGTCTTCGTCGGCGGCGGCTACGCGGGCGTGGAGGCCCTCGGCGAGCTGGAGGACATGGCCCGGTACGCCGCCCGCTACTACCACAACGTGCGCGCCGAGGACATGAAGTGGATCCTCGTCGAGGCCACCGACCGCATCCTGCCCGAGGTCGGCGCGGACCTGGGCCGCTACACCGTCACCCAGCTGCGCCGCCGCAACATCCAGGTGCTGCTGGGCACCCGCCTGGAATCCTGCGCGGACCGGATCGCCGTGCTCAGCGACGGCCGGCGCTTCCCGACCCGTACGGTCGTCTGGACCGCGGGCGTCAAACCGCACCCCCTGCTCGCCGCCACCGACCTGCCGCTCACCGACCGCGGCCGGCTCAGGTGCACCGCCCGGCTCACCGTCGAGGGCACCGAGCACGCCTGGGGCGCGGGCGACGCCGCCGCCGTCCCCGACGTCACCGCCGCCGAACCCGGCGCCCTCACCGCCCCCAACGCCCAGCACGCCCTGCGCCAGGCGCGGGTGCTCGGTGACAACCTTGTCCACGCCCTGCGTGGCGAGCCCCTGGACACCTACGCGCACGCGCACGCCGGCTCGGTCGCCTCCCTCGGGTTCCACAAGGGAGTCGCCCAGGTCTACGGACGCCGGCTGAAGGGCTACCCTGCCTGGTTCATGCACCGCGTCTACCACCTCAGCAGGGTGCCCACCGTCAACCGCAAGGCCCGCGTGCTCGCCGAATGGACGCTCTCCGGGCTGTTCAAACGGGAGATCGTCTCGCTCGGTTCACTCGAACACCCGCGCGCGGAGTTCGAACTCGCGGCCGGGGGAAAGCATCCTCGCGACCCCTCGGACGACCCGAAGGGGTCGTCCTGACCGCGTCCAGGAACTCCACCATTCGCCCCACCGTCTGACGGATGTCGCCCGCCGCGGCCCGCTCCCTGCCAGACTGCCCGACGACAACGGCCGGGCACCCGCCCGCCTAGCACCCACGAGGCCTTCCCCACAGTGAACTTCACGCGCTGGAGCGCCCGGCTCCCCGGAACGCAGCGCCGCGCCGCCGCGCGGACCGAGACCCCGGACCGGCGGGGGGAAGGCTCCGTGCCCGCGGCCCGCGCCGGACAGCCCGCCGACGGCACCGGACCGGTGCCCGCCGTCGACGAGCTGCCCGCCCGCGACGTCCTGGACCGCGTCCCGGCCCTCGTCGCGCTCGTGCACGGCCCCGACCACCGCCTCGGCTACGTCAACGACGCCTACACGACGGCCTTCGGCCCCCGCCCGGCCGGCGCCCCCGCCCGCGAGGCCCTGCCCGAACTCGCCGAACTGGGCCTGCTCCCGCTCCTCGACCAGGTGCTGCGCAGCGGCCGGCCCCGCACCCTGAAGTCCCGCCGGGCGGTGGACGGCCGCTCGTACACCTTCACCTGCACCCCCGTCGCCGAGGACGGCGACCGCGACGGCGGCGTGCTGGTCTTCGCCACCGACGTCACCGACCACGCCGAGGCCGCCGAACGGCTGCGCGCCAGCGAACGCCGCCAGCGCGAGACCGCGGTCACCCTCCAGCGCTCCCTGCTCCCGCAGGACCTCGAACAACCCGACGACCTGCGCATCGCCGCCACCTACCAGCCCGGCGGCACCGAGGCCGCGGTCGGCGGCGACTGGTACGACGTGATCACCCTCGGCGGCGGCCGTACCGCCCTCGTCATCGGCGACGTGATGGGCCGGGGCGTGCGCGCGGCCGCAGTCATGGGCCAGCTGCGCACGGCCGTGCGCGCCTACGCCCGCCTCGACCTGCCCCCGCACGAGGTGCTCCAGCTGCTCGACGGCCTCGCCACCGAGATCGACCCCAACCAGATCGCCACCTGCGCCTACGCCGTCCACGACCCCAACGAGGGCCGGCTGGTGTACGCCTCCGCGGGGCACCTGCCGATCCTGGTCCGCGACGAGCACGGCACGGTCTCCCGCACCGAGGAACCCACCGGCCCGCCGCTCGGCACCGGCGGCTGGATGCACTCCTCCGGCTCCATCGCGCTGGGCCCCGGCTCCACGGCCGTCCTCTACACGGACGGCCTGGTCGAACGCCGGGACGAAGACCTGGACGAGGGCATCGCCGCCCTGGAACGCGCCCTGGCCGGCGCCACCGGCTCGCCCCAGGTCGTCTGCGACCGCCTGGTCCGCTCGGCCGGCGTCACCGCCGACCACGACGACGACGTGGCCGTCCTGGTCCTCCAGCAACCGGCCCGCACGGGCCCCGACGGCGAGCTGTTCCGCAACGCGGCCCTGGAGCTCCTCGGCGGCGTCGAGGCGGCCCCTCGCGCCCGCGCCTTCGCCTCCGGCGTCCTCACCAGCTGGCGCTTCCCCGCCGAACTGCACGACCTCGGCGTCCTCGCCACCAGCGAACTCGTCGCCAACAGCCTCCAGCACGGCACCCCGCCCATGCGTCTCAGACTCCGCCGCACCGACCGCCGGCTGATCGTGGAGGTCACCGACGGCGACGACCACCTGCCCCGGCGCCGCCGCGCCGAACCCGCCGACGAGTCGGGCCGGGGCATCGCCATCGTCGCCACCATCGCCTCCTCCTGGGGCTGCCGCCGCACCCCGGGCGGCGGCAAGGCGGTGTGGTGCGAGTTCGTCCTGCCGAGACCACGCCCCTGAACGACGGGCGGTCGTCGGCCTGTGCACCCATCCGGGGTGTTGAATGCACATGTATGGGACACATACACCGCAGTACCGAGGGGCCCGAGGCGTACGAGACCCACAGCGCGCCGATCATGCGGCCGTTCGTGGCCGAGCTGCTGGCCGCCGCGGGCCTCGGCCCCGGTGACGACGTGCTCGACCTCGCGTGCGGCACCGGCTTCGCCGCCCGCGCGGCCGCCGCCCTGGTCGGCCCCACCGGCCGGATCCGCGGCGCCGACATCGACGAGGGCATGGTCCGCGTCGCCCGCGAGCACCGGTCGCCCCACTGCCCGGACACCGACTTCACCGCGGCCCCCGCCGACCGCCTCCCGTACGACGCCGCCGCCTTCGACGCCGTCGTCTGCCAGCAGGGCGCCCAGCTCTTCCCCGACCTGACCGCCGCCCTGGTCGAGGCGGCCCGGGTCACCCGCCCCGGCGGCCGGTTCGCCGCCACCGTCTGGGCCCCGGTCGAACGCCTGCCCTACTTCCTCGCCGAGCAGCGCGCGCTGGAGAAGTACGCCCCCGACGCGCTCCCTTACCTCGCCCGCGCCTACGCCCGCACCGCCGACCAGCTCACCACCGCCCTGCACACGGCCGGCTACCGCGACACCGCCCACCGCGAGGTCACCTTCGACGTCACCCTGCCCCCGCTGGACCGTTACGCCCGCGAGCACCTCGACACCCTCTGGGGCGGCATGCTCCGTGAGGCCGGCGGCGAGGAGGCCGTCACCCGGGCCGGCGAACTGGTCCGCGAACAGCTCGCCGACCGCACCGCCCCCGACGGAACGGCGACCGTCCCCTTCACCTCGCTGCTGGTCACCGCGGTCCGCTGACCCCCGGCACGCGAAAACGGCCGCCGCCCGAAGGCGACGGCCGTCATGTCCCGTCAGCGCGGAGCCCGCACGGCTCAGGCCTCCGCGGAGACCGGCTCCGCGGGCGCCCCGCCCCGGCTGACCACCCGGCTGGCACGCGCCTGCCACGGCTGGTTCTGCACCGGGGTGAGCCGCCGCCCGAGCCGCAGCGCCAGATACGTGATGCCCAGCGAGAACAGCACGAACGTCACGATGTACGGCGCGTGCAGCGAGGCCGCCAGCGGGCCGCCCACCGCCGGACCGATGGCCAGCGCCAGCTGCTTGACCAGGGCGAACGCCGAGTTGTACTGACCGGCCATCCCCTCCGGCGCCAGATCCGCGACCAGCGGGGCGACCGTCGGCGACAGCATCGCCTCGCCCAGACCGAACAGCGCGTACGTCGACACGAAGGCGGCCGTGGCCATCTCCTGGCTGCCGTGGCCCAGCCCCGCGTACCCGGCGGCGAGCCAGGCCACCGCCCAGACGACGCCCACCAGGGCGATCACCCGGGTGCGCCGGGCGCGCTCCACGAACCGCAGCACCGCGAACTGGGCGACCACGATCATCAGGGTGTTCGCGGCCAGCGCCGTGCCCAGCGTGGAGGTGGATATCCCGGCGGCCTCCACGCCGTACGCGCTGAGGCCCGACTCGAACTGCCCGTAACAGGCGAAGAAGATCACGAAGCCCAGCACGCACAGCTGCACCATCGCCCGGTTGCCGAGCAGCCGCTTCCAGCTGCCCTTCGACGTCGCGGGCGCCTCCTCCAGGCGCGGCGAGCGCGGCATCCGCACCGTCGCCATCACCGCGACCAGCAGCAGGAACATCGCCGCCTCGATCGCGAAGAGCAGGGTGAACGACCAGACGCGCGTGGTGTCGACCAGGTGACCGCCGATGAGGCCGCCGATGCCGAGGCCCAGGTTCTGGAGGAAGAACTGCATGGCGAACGCCCGCGAGCGGGTGTCGGGGCCGGAGCAGTCCACGATCATCGTGGCCAGCGCCGGCTGCATCACGGCCTGTCCGGCACCGAGCACCGCGGCCGCCGGCAGCACCGCCCAGGCACTGGCCGCCAGCCCCAGGCCGAGCGCGCCGAGCGCGGCGGTGACCAGGGCGGCGAGCAGGACCGGCAGCGGGCCGCGCCGCACGATCGCCCGGCCGGCGAACGGCAGCACGATCAGCGCGGCCACGGCGAAGACGGCGAGCACGAGACCCGCCGTCATGGCCCCCAGGCCCCGCACCTGCGCCACATAGACGTACAGGTAGGGGACCGTGAAGCCGAGCCCGAACGCGCTGAGTGCGTTGCCCACGTGGATCCGGCGCATCGCTGCGCCCATCGCCCTGGTCACGTTCACCTCTCTCACTAGTTAGGAGTGAAGACTTCAAAGCTAAAGTTCGAAGCTAAAGAGTACACAGTGAAGGACTTCAAGGCAAAGCGGTCGCGTGCCATACTCGGCCCATGGCCGACACAGCCGGCGTCACGGAGCCGACCCTCGAAGAACAGATCGCCGCCTACCAGCGCGAATTCCAGGACCTCGACCCCCAGGTCGAGAAGATCGTGTCGGCCCTGTCGCGGCTCAACCGCCGGATGAACGTGGCCTACGGCCGCCAGACCGCCGCCCTCGGCATCAGCAACGCCGAGTGGGAGGTGCTCAAGGCGCTGGTCCTCTCCGGCGCCCCGTACCGGATGGGCCCCAGCGACCTCGCCAAGCGCCTCGGCCTCACCCCGGCCGCGATGACCCACCGGATCGACCGCATGGTCTCCGAGGGGCTGGTCACCCGGGAGCGCGACGAGTCCAACCGGGTCCGCGTCATCATCGAGCTGACCCCCGAGGGCCGTGAGAAGTGGCTGGAGGCGATGCGCCTCGCGACCGTCTTCGAGGAGGACCTGCTCCAGGACCTCTCCCCGGCCGAGCGCTCGGTCCTCGGTGAGGTCCTCACGACGCTGCTGCGCCGGGTCGAGCACGCCCAGCCGGACGCCGGCGGCCGGCTCAGCGACCTCGACTGAGCGGCAGAAAAGATCTTGACAGGGGTTGTTGACACGCCTCTGCCCGTTCCGTAAAGTTCTTCGGGTTGCCGCAGAGCCGTCATGTCTCCGCGGTGGCACTCAGCCGCTTCGAGCGGCACCCCTCACACCATCAGCACGATCTCCCACCCGGGTTGATTTCGGCGTGCCCGAATTCAATTCGAATAGGGACTCGGCGGCCCGATTGGGAATCGCCGGGAGGATCCGCTAAGGTTTGAGACGTCGGAACGGCCCAACGGTCGGGAAGACAAAGCCCCCCTGACTGGGAGTCAGACGCCGAAAGGATCTGATAGAGTCGGAACCGCCGGAAAGGGAAACGCGGAAGCGGGAACCTGGAAAGCACCGAGGAAATCGGATCGAGAAAAGATCTGATAGAGTCGGAAACACCGAAGGGAAGCGCCCGGAGGAAAGCCCGAGAGGGTGAGTACAAAGGAAGCGACCGTTCCTTGAGAACTCAACAGCGTGCCAAAAGTCAACGCCAGATATGTTGATACCCCGTCCATCGGATCACCGATGGTCGAGGTTCCTTTGAAAAAACACAGCGAGGACGCTGTGAACGATCGGACTATTCCTCCGGTCGTTCCGCTCTCGTGATGTGTCACCGGCTGAAATGTTTTTCGGCCGAGTAAACATTCACGGAGAGTTTGATCCTGGCTCAGGACGAACGCTGGCGGCGTGCTTAACACATGCAAGTCGAACGATGAAGCCCTTCGGGGTGGATTAGTGGCGAACGGGTGAGTAACACGTGGGCAATCTGCCCTGCACTCTGGGACAAGCCCTGGAAACGGGGTCTAATACCGGATATGACCATCTTGGGCATCCTTGATGGTGTAAAGCTCCGGCGGTGCAGGATGAGCCCGCGGCCTATCAGCTTGTTGGTGAGGTAATGGCTCACCAAGGCGACGACGGGTAGCCGGCCTGAGAGGGCGACCGGCCACACTGGGACTGAGACACGGCCCAGACTCCTACGGGAGGCAGCAGTGGGGAATATTGCACAATGGGCGAAAGCCTGATGCAGCGACGCCGCGTGAGGGATGACGGCCTTCGGGTTGTAAACCTCTTTCAGCAGGGAAGAAGCGAAAGTGACGGTACCTGCAGAAGAAGCGCCGGCTAACTACGTGCCAGCAGCCGCGGTAATACGTAGGGCGCAAGCGTTGTCCGGAATTATTGGGCGTAAAGAGCTCGTAGGCGGCTTGTCACGTCGGTTGTGAAAGCCCGGGGCTTAACCCCGGGTCTGCAGTCGATACGGGCAGGCTAGAGTTCGGTAGGGGAGATCGGAATTCCTGGTGTAGCGGTGAAATGCGCAGATATCAGGAGGAACACCGGTGGCGAAGGCGGATCTCTGGGCCGATACTGACGCTGAGGAGCGAAAGCGTGGGGAGCGAACAGGATTAGATACCCTGGTAGTCCACGCCGTAAACGGTGGGCACTAGGTGTGGGCAACATTCCACGTTGTCCGTGCCGCAGCTAACGCATTAAGTGCCCCGCCTGGGGAGTACGGCCGCAAGGCTAAAACTCAAAGGAATTGACGGGGGCCCGCACAAGCGGCGGAGCATGTGGCTTAATTCGACGCAACGCGAAGAACCTTACCAAGGCTTGACATACACCGGAAAGCATTAGAGATAGTGCCCCCCTTGTGGTCGGTGTACAGGTGGTGCATGGCTGTCGTCAGCTCGTGTCGTGAGATGTTGGGTTAAGTCCCGCAACGAGCGCAACCCTTGTCCCGTGTTGCCAGCAGGCCCTTGTGGTGCTGGGGACTCACGGGAGACCGCCGGGGTCAACTCGGAGGAAGGTGGGGACGACGTCAAGTCATCATGCCCCTTATGTCTTGGGCTGCACACGTGCTACAATGGCCGGTACAATGAGCTGCGATACCGTGAGGTGGAGCGAATCTCAAAAAGCCGGTCTCAGTTCGGATTGGGGTCTGCAACTCGACCCCATGAAGTCGGAGTCGCTAGTAATCGCAGATCAGCATTGCTGCGGTGAATACGTTCCCGGGCCTTGTACACACCGCCCGTCACGTCACGAAAGTCGGTAACACCCGAAGCCGGTGGCCCAACCCCTTGTGGGAGGGAGCTGTCGAAGGTGGGACTGGCGATTGGGACGAAGTCGTAACAAGGTAGCCGTACCGGAAGGTGCGGCTGGATCACCTCCTTTCTAAGGAGCACTTCTTACCGGGCTTGCCCGGTCAGAGGCCAGTACATCAGCGAATGTCTGATGCTGGTTGCTCATGGGTGGAACGTTGACTACTCGGCACGGTCCAGGATGGACCAGGCGCTAGTACTGCTCTTCGGGGCGTGGAACGCTGATCTGGTTGGCTGGTCGTGTCGGGCACGCTGTTGGGTGTCTGAGGGAATGAACTTCTCCTCAGTCGCCGGCCCCAGTGCACTCGGACCTTTGGGTTCGGGGTGATGGGTGGCTGGTCGTTGTTTGAGAACTGCACAGTGGACGCGAGCATCTGTGGCCAAGTTTTTAAGGGCGCACGGTGGATGCCTTGGCACCAGGAACCGATGAAGGACGTGGGAGGCCGCGATAGTCCCCGGGGAGTCGTCAACCAGGCTTTGATCCGGGGGTTTCCGAATGGGGAAACCCGGCAGTCGTCATGGGCTGTCACCCTTGCCTGAACACATAGGGCAAGTGGAGGGAACGAGGGGAAGTGAAACATCTCAGTACCCTCAGGAAGAGAAAACAACCGTGATTCCGGGAGTAGTGGCGAGCGAAACCGGATGAGGCCAAACCGTATGCGTGTGAGACCCGGCAGGGGTTGCGTGTGCGGGGTTGTGGGATCTCTCTTCTGCGGTCTGCCGGCCGTAGGGCGAGTCAGAAACCGTTGATGTAGACGAAGGACATGCGAAAGGTCCGGCGTAGAGGGTAAGACCCCCGTAGTCGAAATGTCAGCGGCTTGCTTGAGAGACACCCAAGTAGCACGGGGCCCGAGAAATCCCGTGTGAATCTGGCGGGACCACCCGCTAAGCCTAAATATTCCCTGGTGACCGATAGCGGATAGTACCGTGAGGGAATGGTGAAAAGTACCCCGGGAGGGGAGTGAAATAGTACCTGAAACCGTGTGCCTACAAGCCGTGGGAGCGTCGGAAGCACTTTGGTGCTTCTCGTGACTGCGTGCCTTTTGAAGAATGAGCCTGCGAGTTTGCGGTGTGTTGCGAGGTTAACCCGGGTGGGGAAGCCGTAGCGAAAGCGAGTCCGAATAGGGCGACTCAGTAGCACGCTCAAGACCCGAAGCGGAGTGATCTAGCCATGGGCAGGTTGAAGCGGAGGTAAGACTTCGTGGAGGACCGAACCCACCAGGGTTGAAAACCTGGGGGATGACCTGTGGTTAGGGGTGAAAGGCCAATCAAACTCCGTGATAGCTGGTTCTCCCCGAAATGCATTTAGGTGCAGCGTCGTGTGTTTCTTGCCGGAGGTAGAGCACTGGATAGGCGATGGGCCCTACCGGGTTACTGACCTTAGCCAAACTCCGAATGCCGGTAAGTGAGAGCGCGGCAGTGAGACTGTGGGGGATAAGCTCCATGGTCGAGAGGGAAACAGCCCAGAGCATCGACTAAGGCCCCTAAGCGTACGCTAAGTGGGAAAGGATGTGGAGTCGCACAGACAACCAGGAGGTTGGCTTAGAAGCAGCCACCCTTGAAAGAGTGCGTAATAGCTCACTGGTCTAGTGATTCCGCGCCGACAATGTAGCGGGGCTCAAGCGTACCGCCGAAGTCGTGTCATTGCAGCATAAGGGCCAACGCCTGCTGTGATGGGTAGGGGAGCGTCGTCTGCCGGGTGAAGCAGCACCGGAAGGTAGTTGTGGACGGTTGACGAGTGAGAATGCAGGCATGAGTAGCGATTCACACGTGAGAAACGTGTGCGCCGATTGACTAAGGGTTCCTGGGTCAAGCTGATCTGCCCAGGGTAAGTCGGGACCTAAGGCGAGGCCGACAGGCGTAGTCGATGGATAACCGGTTGATATTCCGGTACCCGCTGTGAAGCGTCAAACATCGAGCATCGTGATGCTAAGGCCGTGAAGCCGCCCTGGAGCCTTCGGGCAAAGGGGAGTGGTGGAGCCGCTGAACCAAGCGGTTAGTAGGTGAGTGATGGGGTGACGCAGGAAGGTAGTCCATCCCGGGCGGTGGTTGTCCCGGGGTAAGGGTGTAGCCCGAGTGGTAGGTAAATCCGCCACTCATGCAGGGTGAGACCTGATGCCGAGCCGATTGTGGTGAAGTGGATGATCCTATGCTGTCGAGAAAAGCCTCTAGCGAGTTTCATGGCGGCCCGTACCCTAAACCGACTCAGGTGGTCAGGTAGAGAATACCGAGGCGTTCGGGTGAACTATGGTTAAGGAACTCGGCAAAATGCCCCCGTAACTTCGGGAGAAGGGGGGCCACACCTGGTGATGATCTTTACGGTCTGAGCTGGGGGTGGCCGCAGAGACCAGCGAGAAGCGACTGTTTACTAAAAACACAGGTCCGTGCGAAGCCGTAAGGCGATGTATACGGACTGACGCCTGCCCGGTGCTGGAACGTTAAGGGGACCGGTTAGCTTCACTTCGGTGGGGCGAAGCTGAGAACTTAAGCGCCAGTAAACGGCGGTGGTAACTATAACCATCCTAAGGTAGCGAAATTCCTTGTCGGGTAAGTTCCGACCTGCACGAATGGCGTAACGACTTCTCGACTGTCTCAACCATAGGCCCGGTGAAATTGCACTACGAGTAAAGATGCTCGTTTCGCGCAGCAGGACGGAAAGACCCCGGGACCTTTACTACAGTTTGATATTGGTGTTCGGTTCGGCTTGTGTAGGATAGCTGGGAGACTTTGAAGCGGCCACGCCAGTGGTTGTGGAGTCGTCGTTGAAATACCAGTCTGGTCGTGCTGGATGTCTAACCTGGGTCCGTGATCCGGATCAGGGACAGTGTCTGATGGGTAGTTTAACTGGGGCGGTTGCCTCCTAAAGGGTAACGGAGGCGCCCAAAGGTTCCCTCAGCCTGGTTGGCAATCAGGTGTTGAGTGTAAGTGCACAAGGGAGCTTGACTGTGAGACCGACGGGTCGAGCAGGGACGAAAGTCGGGACTAGTGATCCGGCGGTGGCTTGTGGAAGCGCCGTCGCTCAACGGATAAAAGGTACCCCGGGGATAACAGGCTGATCTTCCCCAAGAGTCCATATCGACGGGATGGTTTGGCACCTCGATGTCGGCTCGTCGCATCCTGGGGCTGGAGTCGGTCCCAAGGGTTGGGCTGTTCGCCCATTAAAGCGGTACGCGAGCTGGGTTTAGAACGTCGTGAGACAGTTCGGTCCCTATCCGCTGTGCGCGTAGGAGTCTTGAGAAGGGCTGTCCCTAGTACGAGAGGACCGGGACGGACGAACCTCTGGTGTGCCAGTTGTTCTGCCAAGGGCATGGCTGGTTGGCTACGTTCGGGAGGGATAACCGCTGAAAGCATCTAAGCGGGAAGCCTGCTTCGAGATGAGGACTCCCACCCACTTGATGGGGTAAGGCTCCCAGTAGACGACTGGGTTGATAGGCCGGATCTGGAAGCCAGGTAACTGGTGGAGGTGACCGGTACTAATAGGCCGAGGGCTTGTCCTCAGTTGCTCGCGTCCACTGTGTTGGTTCTGAAACCACGAACAACCATTGTGCTGGTTGTCAGTTTCATAGTGTTTCGGTGGTTATAGCGTGAGGGAAACGCCCGGTTACATTCCGAACCCGGAAGCTAAGCCTCACAGCGCCGATGGTACTGCAGGGGGGACCCTGTGGGAGAGTAGGACGCCGCCGAACAATTTTTGAGGGAGAACCCCCGCACCGTTGGTGCGGGGGTTTTCCGCGTTTCAGGCCCAATTCAATTACTCGCGGCGTCAGAAGCTGACGTCCGCCGTCCGTACCGTCCCGGCCGTGCGGCCCGGAGCGCTCTGGTTGCCCCAGTACAGATTGGTGTGCGCGATCACCTGCTCCGGCGACGGGGCGCCGTACGCGGTGAGGTCCTCCGTGGTGTGGGCGTCGGCGACCAGCGTCGTGTCGTAGCCGCGGACCAGGCCGCCGTGCAGCGTGGAGCGGATGCAGCAGTCGGTCTGGGCGCCGGTGACCAGCAGCCGGCCCACTCCGTGCGCCGCCAGCACGGACTCCAGTTCGGTCTCCTCGAAGGAGTCCGGGTAGGCCTTGGCGACCAGCGGCTCGCTGTCGAGACGCTTCAGCTCCGGGACGTACTCCCAGGCCTCGGTGCCCGGCACCAGCTCCTCGTCCTGTTGCTGCACCCACACCACCGGGACCTCCGCCGTACGGGCCTGGTCGACCAGAGTGTTGATGTTCTCGAGGACGTCGGCCAGCCCGGGTGCGCCGGTGACGACGCCGTTCTGGACGTCGATCACCAGCAAAGCGGTGTGCGGTCGTTCGTGAAGGGTGGTCATGGCGGCCACTTTATGGGGTGCCGAGGGCGCCCCGCAGCACTACGGTGACGGTCATGAACAGGCTTTCCAGCGGTGATTACGTCGTACGCGCCATACGGCCCGAGGAGTGGCAGAAGGTGAAGGGGCTGCGGCTCGACGCGCTACGCGATCCGGCCGCGCCGCTCGCCTTTCTGGAGGGGTACGAGGAGGCCGCGGCGAAGGCCGATCTCTTCTGGCAGGACCGGGCGGCCGGCTCGGGCGAGGGCTCGCTGACGGCCCAGCAGTTCATCGCCGAGGTGCCGGACGGGTCGTGGGCCGGGTCGCTGACCGTACTGATGGAGGAACCGGGCACCGAGGACTGGGCCGGGTACACGATCGAGCGCCGGCAGGGGCATGTCGTCGGCGTGTACGTGCGGCCCGAGCACCGGGGCAACGGGCTGATCAAGTCCCTGCTGGACGCGGGTGTGGACTGGGCGTGGCGGCGCGGCGCCGAGCGGGTGCGGCTGCTGGTGCACGAGGACAACTCCCGTGCGCAGGGCGCCTACCGCAAGGCCGGCTTCGGGCCGAGCGGGCTGGTGGTGCCGTTCGTCAAGGACGCGGCGCAGAACGAGCTGGAGTTCGTCCTGGAGCGGTGACTAGTGCCGTGGCCGGAAAGGTCTGACGTGGCGAGCCGGTGAGCCTTTCCGGTCGCAGCACTAGACGGGGAGCCCCGGCAGTCCGGGCAGTTCCCGGTGGGGCCAGCGGGCGCGGGCCTGTTCGCGGGAGCGGAGCAGGGCGAGCGTGGGCAGGCCCTGTTCCGCGCCGGTGGCCAGCAGGTCCGGGAGCTGGGGGAGCGGGGCCACGGCGGCGATGTCGTCCAGGACCAGGGCGAGTGGTGGGTCGAGCCGACCGGAGGATGACCGTTCGGCCATGCGCCGGCCGCGCTCGACCACGCTGGAGACGAGGGCCGTCAGAAGGGGCATCGCGCCCGGCGTGCTCCTGGGGTCCTCGATGGATTCACCCACTACGTAAAGCGTGCCCCCTTCATGGGCAAAGGAATCCAAGGCGAGCGCATCACTTCGGTTGGGGGTGCATGCCTCACGGACGTTGACCGTCGACAGGGCGGCGAGTGCCCGGCCGGTCAACTCCTGGGCGATGTCCCGGCGTTCCGGGTGCGCGGTGAGCGCGGCCTCCAGCTCGCCCGCGGCGCCCGCGGCGGCCTTGGGATGGGTGCGCAGGATGCGGACGGCGTCCTGCACCTGGGTGCCCTGGGCCCAGCGGTGGACGTGGCGGATGGTGCGGTTCTCCAGGGCGGCGGCGTGCAGACAACTGCGCAGGAGGGTGGTCGCCGTGTCCGCGACCGCCTGGTCGATGCGCGCGGTGGGCCGCACGGGGGCGAGGAGCGCGGTCGCGCGGTTCAGGGCGGTCTGCTTGTCCTCGCAGCCGGCCGTGGGCGACCAGTGGAGGCGGGCCGGGGTGTCGCAGCGGTGGACGGGGTCGTAGAGCAGGACGGGACCCAGTTTGGCGCGGGCGTCCTTGGTCTCCGCCCACAGTTCGGGGTCGGAGGTGACGACGAGGAGGGGGCCGTCCGCGTCCCGTACGGCCTGGGCGGCGGTCGTCCGGCGGGTCTCCGCGGGCGCGATGAGGATCTTCTCCCGCCCGCCCACGCGTCCGCCGTCGGCCGGGAGGCCGGCCGGCGGCTCCGGCTCCGGCTCCGGCTCCGGCGCCGGAGCGGTGGGCTGCGGTGCGGGCATCTCGTGCCGCTGCACCGGCACCTCGTACCGCGGCGGTGCCTCCACCGGTACCGGGGCCACCGGGGCCACCGCTGCCACCGGGGCCGGTTCAGGTGGTGGCCCTGGCCCTGGCTCCGGCGTCGGTGCGTGCTTCGCCGCCCGGGCCCGTGCCCTGCCCGCCCGCCAGCGTGCCACCGTCCCCAGCACGAACACGGTGAGAACGAACAGGACCATCAGCTGGGCGATGAACAGGCCCCAGAACAGGCCCCAGCCGGGCAGCTGGGACGCGGGGGCGCCGGGCCAGGCGCCGGCGAGGTCGTGCGGCCGGCCGAGGAGGTGGCGCATGGCCACGGGGGTGTGGGCGAAGGCGACGCCCGCGGGCCAGGAGCCCTTGGCGAAGAGCGCGGCCAGGCCGCTGGCCGTCCACACCAGCACGGTGATGCCGAGGAGGAAGCCGAGGATGCCGAGCAGCAGCCCGTCCGGGATGCCGCCCTGGCCCTGCCGCCGGTTCTCCCCGGGTTCGCGAGCGTCCGGTCTCACCCGTCCGTACCTCCCTACGCCACCGTGGACTCGGAGTCGCCCAGGTGCTGCTCCACGAAGGCCGCCGCCCGCTGCTCGGCCTCCAGCTCGGCGGCGCGCAGGGCGTCGTCGGCCTCGAAGTCGCTGGAGGACTCGGTCATCGCGCGGTCGGTGAAGACCAGCGGCCGTTCGGTCTCGGTGATCAGGTGCTTGACCACCTGGACATTGCCGTTGACGTCCCAGACCGCGATGCCGGGGGTCAGCGTCGGGATGATCTCCACCGCCCAGCGGGGCAGCCCCAGGACGCGGCCCGTCGCCCGGGCCTCGTCGGCCTTCTGGGCGTAGATCGTCCTGGTCGAGGCCATCTTCAGGATCGCCGCCGCCTCCTTCGCGGCCGCGCCGTCCACCACGTCGGAGAGGTGGTGGACGACCGCCACGAAGGACAGACCGAGGCGTCGGCCGAACTTCAGCAGGCGCTGGAACAGCTGGGCCACGAACGGGCTGTTGATGATGTGCCAGGCCTCTTCGACCAGGAAGATCCGCTTCTTGCGGTCGGGGCGGATCCAGGTGTGCTCCAGCCACACGCCGACGATCGCCATCAGGATGGGCATGGCGATGGAGTTGCGGTCGATGTGCGAGAGGTCGAAGACGATCAGCGGGGCGTCGAGGTCGATGCCGACCGTGGTGGGGCCGTCGAACATGCCGCGCAGGTCGCCGTCGACGAGGCGGTCGAGGACCAGGGCGACGTCCAGGCCCCAGGCCCGTACGTCGTCCAGGGCGACGTTCATCGCCTCGGCCGACTCCGGCTCGGGGTGCCGCAGCCGCTCCACGATGTCGGTGAGGACCGGCTGGCGGTCCACGATGGTCTCGTTGACGAAGGAGTGGGCGACCTTGAGGGCGAAGCCGGAGCGCTCGTCCAGGCCGTGGCCCATCGCCACCTCGATGATGGTGCGCAGCAGCGCCAGCTGGCCGGTGGTGGTGATCGCCGGGTCCAGCGGGTTGAGGCGGATGCCGTGGTTCAGGGCGGCCGTGGGGTCCAGCCGGATCGGCGTTATGCCCAGCTCCTCGGCGATGAGGTTCCACTCGCCGACCCCGTCCTCGCCCTGCGCGTCCAGGACGACGACCTGGCGGTCGCGGAACCGCAGCTGGCGCAGGACGTACGTCTTCTCCAGCGCCGACTTGCCGTTGCCGGACTCGCCGAGGACCAGCCAGTGGGGGGCCGGGAGCTGCTGGCCGTACAGCTGGAAGGGGTCGTAGATGTACCCCTTCCCGGAGTAGACCTCGCGGCCGATGATGACGCCGGAGTCGCCGAGGCCCGGCGCGGCCGTGGGCAGGTAGACCGCCTGGGCCTGGCCCGTGGAGGTGCGCACCGGCAGCCGGGTCGTCTCCACCTTTCCGAAGAGGAAGGAGGTGAAGGCCTCGGTGAGGACGGACAGCGGATCCCGCATCGGCGAATCAGCCCCTACCTTCGGATGCCGGTGGCGAAAGGAAGTGTGTTCACGAAGGCACGGTGGTGCTCCCGGTCGCACCACTCCAGCTTGAGGTACGACTTTCCGGCGGACGCCCTGATCGTGCGCTTGTCGCGGGCGAGGGACTCCGGGGTACGGGCGGAGACGGTGATGTAGCCGACGAGGTTGACGCCGGCGGCGCCGCTGGCGAGGTCCTCGCCGCGCTGGTCGAGGCGGTTGTGCGCGGCCAGGTCGCGGGGGTCGACGGTGCGGTTCATCTTGGCGGCGCGGGAGGCCTCGGCCTCGTCGTTGGTCTTCTCGGTGAGCATGCGTTCGATGGCGACCTCGGTGGGTTCGAGGTCCATCGTGACCGCGACGGTGCGGATGACGTCCGGGGTGTGGACGAGCAGGGGCGCCAGGAAGTTCACGCCGACCGGGGTCATGGGCCACTCCTTGACCCAGGCGGTGGCGTGGCACCAGGGGGCGCGGGTGGTGGACTCGCGGGTCTTGGCCTGGAGGAACGTGGGTTCCGTGGCGTCCAGTTCGGCCGGCCAGGCGTTGCGACGGGTCATCGCCTGGATGTGGTCGATGGGGTGGTCCGGGTCGTACATGGAGTGGATCAGGGAGGCGAGCCGGCCCTGGCCGAGGGGCTGGCGGACGCGGATGTCGGCTTCCTGGAGGCGGGAGCAGATGTCGGTGAGCTCGCGGGCCATGACGACGGCGAGGCCGGCGTCGCGGTCCAGCTTGCGGCCGGACTGGGGGCGGGCGGCGCGGGCCATCGCCTGGGCCTCGGCGGCGAGTTCGCGGCTGTAGTGCATGCAGGCGACGAGGTAGGCGCGGTGCTGCTCGCTGCTGGTGGACACCATGGACTGGAGCTGGTCGTAGGACCGCTGGAGCCACTCGGGGGCGCGCCCGTCGCCGCGCTGGGCGACGTCCTTGGCGTGGGCGTCGGGGTCGGCGGGCAGGGTGCGGGCGAGCATCTGGATGCGGGTGACGAAGCCGTCTCCGTTGGCGACGTGCTTGAGCAGGGTGCCGAACCGGTCGACCAGGGCCTCCTGGTCCTCGGAGTCGCGCAGGCCGACGCCGGGGCCCTCGATCTCGATGGCGGCGGTGACGGTCTTGCGGTCGGCGTGCAGCAGTACGGCGATCTCGTCGGGCCCGAAGGGGGCGGCGAGCCAGCTGATGCGGCCGATGCCCGGGGGCGGGCCGACCTCGACCTCGGCGCCGTCCAGGCGGGTGCCGGCCTCCATGGCGCCCGAGCGGTAGGTGGCGCCGCGCTTGAGGGTGCGCTTGTAGCTGCGGTTGATCTCGAACCACTTGTAGAAGGTGCGGCGCTTGTACGGCACGTAGACCGCGGCGAGCGCGAGCAGCGGGAAGCCCGTCAGGAGGACGATCCGCAGGGGCAGGCTCGGGATGAGGAGGCCGCACATCATGCCGAGGAACGCGCCCACGACGATCAGCGCGATCTCGCCGGACTCGCGGTTGCGGCCGATGATCGCGTTGGGCCGGGCGCGGCCGATGAGATACGTACGGCGGGGCGTGATCGGATGGGACAGGTGGGACTCGGTCGTCAACGCCCTTCACCTCCCGTGCGGTTGTTGCGGGTGTTGCCTGCGTGCGGGGTGTTGACCGGGCTGGCGGCCCGGGGCGCGGGGGCGGCGGAGGGGACGGCTCCGCCGCTTCCGCCGGAGGTACGGCCGCTGTGGGCCGCGACGCCGCCGGAGACGGGGTTGGCCGGGCGGGGCGTGCTGGTGCCGCCGCTCTGGGCTCCGCCGTTGCTGTCGGCGCGGGAGCTGTGGGTCTTGATGCCCTGCGCGACGAGGGTGGCGGGGGAGCTGATCACGGCGGCGGCCTTGCTCTCGGCGCTCTGCATGATGCGGTTGTTGCGGCCGCTGGCGATCTCGTCGCCGAAGCCGGGGACGAAGCGGTAGATCGCGGCGCTGGCGAAGATGGCGAGCAGGATGATGGCGAGGCCGGAGACGACGGCGGAGAAGGCGTCGGGGCCGTTGCCGGAGGAGAGCGCGCCGGCGAGGCCGAGCACGATCACGATCACCGGTTTGACCAGGATCACGGCGATCATGATCCCGGCCCAGCGGCGGACGTGTCCCCACAGGTTCTTGTCCACGAGGCCCGCGTAGACGACGGTGCCGAGGAGGGCGCCGACGTAGAGGAGGGCGGCGCGGATGACGAGCTCCAGCCAGAGGACGCCGGCGGCGAGGATGCTGACCAGGGAGACGACGATCAGCATGATGGGGCCGCCGCCGATGTCGGTGCCCTTGCTCAGGGCGCCGGAGAAGGTGCCGAAGAACGTGTCGGCCTGGTCGCCGGTGGCTTTCGCCAGGACGTCCGTGACGCTGTCCGTGGCGGAGACGACGGTGTAGAGGATCAGCGGCGTGAACGCCGACGCCATCACCGTCAGCCACAGGAACCCGACGGCCTCCGAGATGGCGGTGGTCAGCGGCACGCCGCGCACCGCGCGCTTGGCGACGGCGAGCAGCCACAGCAGCAGCGTCAGGATCGTGGAGGCGGCGAAGACGATGGCGTACTGCTGCAGGAACTTCTCGTTGGTGAAGTCGACGTTGGCGGTGTCCTTGACCGCGGAACTGAGCTTCTTGACGGTCCAGGCGGCGGCGTCGGCGCAGCCCTTGGCCAGCGAGGACAAGGGATCGAGACTGTCGCCGAGCGGAGCGTCGGTGGAGCCGGACGAGCCCTTGGAACCGGTGTTCCTCTCGCACAGTTCCTTGGCGGCGTCATGGATCAGTGCACAGGCGTCACTGCTCGTCGTGGGGGACGGAGTGGGAGACGGCGAGGGAGCGGCGACGGCACGCGTCGCGAGCAGCAGTGTGGCCGTCTGCACCGTGCCGAGAACCGCTGCGATCTTGAGGCCGCGGTGGTTAGCGGGCATAGGTGAACCCTCCGTACTCCTCGACGGCCTTCGTCATGTCGTCGGCGGTGGAAGCCCTCTGATCACGGCCCACGGGCACGGGGCCGTCCTTCTGCCGGTCGCTCGAGATCTTCCAGTCGTTGTCGACCCACTTCAGCATGTACGTCGCGGTGTACCAGCTCTCCGTCACCGGGTTCTTGGAGGTGTTGCCCGAAAGTCCGAAAAGTGTGGTGTACCAGACCTCGACCGTGGCCTTGTCCGCCTCCGCCGCGACCACCTTGGTGCCCGCGGGAATGACCCGGGAGACGAACAACTGACCTGCCGGCGCGCTGCCGTCCTTGGCCAGGCCGATGTTGGCGAGGAACTCCGGGCTGGAGTACGCGTTGTCCGTGGCCGACAGCCGGGCGGCCGCGACATCCGGGGCGTAGACCGTGTTCACGATCTCGTGCCGCCTCGTGGTGTTGAACATGTCCGCCGACCCCAGCGCCACCGCGTAGTTCACCGCCGCGCTCTGCGCCCCCTGCTCGGTGTGCGCGAAGCCCGAGGGAATGCCGCCGGTCTTCGTCCCCACCGGACGCGTGCCAGTGGCGTCGGTGGGCGCCGTGTGGGGCTGCGGCCCCTTGGTCGTCGAGCTGTCGGCGGACGAATGGTCCCCCCGGTTCGCGAATGCGATGGCTGCGATCAGGAGGACGACGACGCCGACGACCGTGATCAGGCCCCGGGAGGAGGAG
>NZ_VOGW01000059.1 GCF_007896895.1 Streptomyces misionensis
TTGTCGGGGAGGCGGGTACGGGTCTGGCCCGTGTCGCCGTAGTCGGAGTAGCCCTGCTCGTCTCCGGGACTCATACCGGGTACGCCCCCTCCACCTCGTAGACATACGACGGTAGCCGTGCTGGTTCCCGCGCGGACGCGGTGTGGTGACTCGACATCAGGGAAACGCAACCTCAGCCGGTGGGCACGACGGACAGGGAGGGGACAGGGAGGCTAGACCGCCATGCCGTAGACGATGGTGAACAGCGTGCCGAGGGAGCCGATGATGAAGACTCCGGTGAGCCCGGCGATGATGAGGCCCTTGCCCTGCTCCGCGCTGAACGTGTCGCGCAGCGCCGTCGCCCCGATGCGCTGCTTCGCCGCGCCCCAGACAGCGATGCCGAGGCAGAGCAGGATGGCGACGGCCATCACCACCTCGATCATCACCTTGGCCTCGTTGCCCAGGCTGCCGAAGGGCCCCCAGTTCGGAGCGATCCCGCCGATGATGGTGTTGATGTCTCCCTTGTCGGCCGCAAAGAGCATGTAAGTCACCGCCCCTGATGGGTAGTTCCGCGAGCCCTCTGCGGTGTGCAGAGGTCAGGCCTCATTGTCGCCGACAACGTCGCCGTCGTATGTCGACTTGACGTCATTGACTGGCGGGTTTCGTACGAATACGACGTACGGTCACTCTGTGTATCACGGCAGGTCACCCCGGGCAACGAGGTCCGACCGGAACCTGCCGTGTGGTCCCGTCGTTGACCTTTTTTACGCCCTGGCACGGTTTTTGACGGCTGGTCGGGTGAGAAGCCGCATCGATGGTCTCATGCGCGGGCGCCCGAGAACGGCCGAGGGCCCCGGCGGCGGGTGCCGCCGGGGCCTGTGGGGTGCTGGTCGGGGAGGGGTCAGCCGGTGAAGGCCGAGACGCCCGCCGGGGTGCCCCAGCCGGTCGGGCCGTCGTAGCCGGACCGGGCGGTGCACAGGTAGCTGGTGGTGCAGGAGCCGTTGCTGCCGCTGGTGACGTCGTTCAGCGCCGTGGTGCCGGCCTTGGCGTAGGGGAACTTGGCCGGGTAGCTGCCGCTGCTCGGGGTGCCGGCGAGGGCGTAGACCGAGGCGATGATCGGGGAGCTGGCGCTGGTGCCGCCGAAGGTGTACCAGCCGGCGGTGACGCCGTAGGAGTCGTAGACGGAGACGCCGGTGGCCGGGTCGGCGACGGCGGAGACGTCCGCGATGGTGCGCTTGGCGCAGCCGGTGTCGGTCTGCCAGCTGGGCTTGGCGTCGTAGGCGGAGCAGCCTGAGCCGGTGCCCTCGGTGCTGGAGGTGTTCCAGACGGTCTCCGACCAGCCCCGGGTGGTGGAGGACTTGGTGAGGGCGGTGCCGCCGACCGAGGTCACGTACTGGGAGGCGGCGGGGTACTCGGCGCCGTAGCCGGAGTCGCCGGCGGAGACGGTGATGGCGACGCCCGGGTGGTTGAAGTAGGAGGAGTCGTAGCTGCTGTCGGAGGAGGACTCCGAGCCGCCGTAGCTGTTGGAGACGAACTTGGCGCCCAGCTTGACCGCCTCGTTCACCGCGGTGCCGAGGTTGGCCATCGTCGGGGTGGTCGCCTCGACCAGCAGGATGTTGCAGTTCGGGCAGATGGCGGAGGCCATGTCGAGGTCGAGGGAGATCTCCTCGGACCAGCCGGCGTCGCTGGTGGGCAGCGAGGTGGTGGAGCCGGTCTGGCTGACCTGCTTGAAGCAGCCGCTGGCCTTGGTGCAGGCGGGCAGGCCGTAGTAGGAGCGGTACTTGGCGAGGTCGGCCTCGGCGTTCGGGTCGTTGTAGGCGTCGACGATGGCGATGGTCTCGCCCGAGCCCTTGGCGGAGGCGGCGGAGGTGAGGCCGTAGGCCGCCTGGAGGTCGGAGGGGCCGTACCCGGAGGGCGTCGAGGCGTTGGCGGCCTTGGGCGTGACGCCGGTGCGGGCGGCCTGCTCCCGCTGGAAGGCGGTGAGTCCGCCGGTCACCCGCAGGGAGTTGCAGGCGAGTTCACCCTGGTGCTTCGGGGTGGCACAGGGGGTCTTGGCCCAGGTCGCCCCGGCGGGGGCGGCGGTGGCCGCGCCGGCCTGGGCGGCGGTGCCGAACCCGGCGAACGCGAGTGCGGCAGCGGCGGCGAAGACGGTGCCGATGCGGCGCCGGCGGCCGGGTGCGGCCGTGGTGCCGATGGCGGGGGACGTACGCATGTGCAGCCTCCTGATGTTCCGGTCGAGGGGTGGGAACAGGGGCGTTGCTGGTGCGTGCGGCGGTACGACGAAGACGATGACTTGTTGAGTACGCGACAACAAGGGGTGTGCTGCCCGTGCGCGGGAATCCTGGCTTCCGCCTTACCCAACGTTGTCGTTCCCTTGACCCAACTCACAGGTGACGACGGGGAAACGGACGGGCGGCGGGGCGGTGGGCGCCGGGTGCCGACACGGCGGAGGGCGGGCCACGGCCGGCTGCCGTGGTCCGCCCTCCTTCTTTCCGTGCCGCCGAGGGAGCCCCACGCCCCCCTCATCGGCGGCGCCCCGTGACCCGACGGGGTGTCCCGTTCTCGGGTCGGCGGCTCAGCCCGTGAAGGCGGCCGTGCCCTCGGGGGTGCCCAGGCCGGTCGGGCCGTCGTAGCCGGACCGGGCGGTGCACAGGTAGCTGGTGGTGCAGGAGCCGTTGCTGCCGCTGGTGACGTCGTTCAGCGCGGACGTACCGGCCTTGGCGTACGGGAACTGCGCCGGGTAGCTGCCGCTGCTCGGGGTGCCGGCGAGGGCGTAGACCGAGGCGATGATCGGGGAGCTGGCGCTGGTGCCGCCGTAGGTGTTCCAGCCGGTGCC
Source organism: Streptomyces misionensis (assembly GCF_007896895.1). Lineage (GTDB taxonomy): Bacteria > Actinomycetota > Actinomycetes > Streptomycetales > Streptomycetaceae > Streptomyces > Streptomyces misionensis_A. The sequence continues at coordinate 2,816 of NZ_VOGW01000059.1, forward strand.
GTCGGCGCCGTAGGTGTCGTAGACGGAGACGCCGGTGGCCGGGTCGGCGACGGCGGAGACGTCCGCGATGGTGCGCTTGGCGCAGCCGGTGTCGGTCTGCCAGCTGGGCTTGGCGTCGTAGGCGGAGCAGCCGGAGCCGGTGCCCTCGGTGCTGGAGGTGTTCCAGACGGTCTCCGACCAGCCCCGGGTGGTGGAGGACTTGGTGAGGGCGGTGCCGCCGACGGCGGTCACGTACCGGGAGCCGGCCGGGTACTGGGCGCCGTAGCCCGAGTCGCCCGCGCTGGCGGTGATGGCGACGCCCGCGTGGTTGTAGTACGACGAGTCGTAGCTGCTGTCGGAGGAGGACTCCGAGCCGCCGTAGCTGTTGGAGACGTACTTGGCGCCCAGCTTCACGGCCTCGTTGACCGCGGTGCCGAGGTTGGCCATCGACGCCGTCTTGGCCTCGACCAGCAGGATCTTGCAGTTCGGGCAGGTCGCGCTGACCATGTCGAGGTCGAGCGAGATCTCACCGGCCCAGCCGCTGTCGGCGGTGGGCAGCGAGGTGGTGGAGCCCGTCTGGCCGACCTTCGTGAAGCAGCCGTTGGCCGTCGTGCAGGCCGGCAGGCCGTAGTACGAGCGGTACGTGTTGAGGTCGGCCGCCGCGTTCGGGTCGTCGTAGGCGTCCACGATGGCGACGGTCTCGCCCGAGCCCTTGGCGGAGGCGGCGGAGGCCAGGCCGTAGGCGGACTGGATGTCCGAGGGGCCGTAGCCGGTGGGGCTGGAGGAGGTGGCGTTCGGGCTGATCGTCCGGGGTGCGACGCCCTTGACGGCGGCCTGCTTCTCCATGAAGGCGGTGGTGCCCCCGGTCACGCGGAGCGCGTTGCAGGCGGCGTAGCCCTTCTTCGGGGCGCCGGCGCACTCCTTCGTGTACTGCACATGGGCCTTGGCGACCTGGGCGGCGATGGTCTTGGCGCTCACCTTGTGCGGGGTGGCCGCCTCCGCGTGGGCGGCGGTGCCGAGGCCCGCGAGGGCGAGCGCGGTGGCTGCGGCGGCGGCCGAGCCGATCCGGCGCCATCTGCCGGATATGTGGGGGGTGAGCGGGGTGGTCGTACGCAACGTACAGCCTCCTGGAAGCGATGGGGAGAGGCCTGCGGTGGGGACCACCGGCGGGTTGGCCGGTGGGGGCGGCGGCCCGCGACGACCATCGCTTGTTGAGTACGCGACAACAAGGGGCTTTCGGAATCCTGACTTCCGCGTTACCGAAACGGGGTGCCGGGCTTACTGATCAATGGCCCGCGGATGACGGGGAGATGACCTGCTGGGGCGGGGTGTGGGAGGTGGACGGCGGGTATGCGCAGGTGAGTTGAGGTAGTCGGCCACTGAAGAGTTGTGTTGACCAAGCGAATTGAGATGCCAGGTCGCACCGTCCACGTGTCGTCCGTGGTGGGGCGGCCGGGTCGGACGGGTGATGTCGGCTACGCCACCGAAGGCGGGCCGCGACGGTCCGAGCGGGGCACTCGCGGCCGGCGCCGGCCCGTGCGGGACGACCGTCGGCTCGGTCGAGCCGGGCACCTGTGCCACCGAGGCCGACGCCGAGCCGACGGCCGGCCCCGGCTGGGAACGCCGGCTGCGCGGCCGTACCGCGCCGGGCCGCCGGGGCAGGCCGGAGGAGGTCGCGGTGGACGGTGGGATGACGACGACGTCCTGACGCCGGATGACCGGTGGGGAGGCGGGCGGGGCGGAGCGCCAGTACCGTGGTGGCTGCACCGGCCATCGGGAGGTTTCTGCCGGAAATCTCAGCGAAGTCGGAGCGGGTTTCTCACCTTCGTGAGACAGAGTGAGGCCTGATGAAGCGCATCTCACGCATCTCGGTCACCTCGCGTCCCGCGTTGCTCGGGGCTGTGGTGATGCTCGCCCTGACGTCGGCGTCCGTGGCCGCCGCCGATGACGGGCCGGGACCCCTCGGGGTCACCGCGGACGCGGTCGCGACCGCGCGCGCCGCCCGGGTCGGCGCGCTGTTCGGCGCGGATCGCGTGAACAGCCTGGCCGGCGGGCACTTCTGCACCGCGTCGGTGGTGCACAGTCGGCGGGGCGACCTCATCGTCACCGCCGCGCACTGTGTGAGCGGCTCCGACGACGACCTGGTGTTCGTGCCGGGCTACCGGGACGGGCAGGCGCCCTACGGGGTGTGGAAGGTGACCCGGCGCTTCCTGCCGGACAGCTGGGCCACGGACCAGGACGAGGACGGCGACCTCGCCTTCGCCACGGTGGCCGATCTCGGCGGCCGGACGATCGAACAGGTGGTCGGCGGCAACCGGTTCGTCACCGGTACCTCCACGGGGGCCACGGCGGTGACGGTCACCGGTTACCCGGACTCCCGCGAGGTCCCCATCCGCTGCACCAACAAGCCGCGCCGGCAGAGCGCCACCCAGCAGCGCATCTACTGCCCCGCCTTCACCGGCGGCACCAGCGGCAGCCCCTGGATCAACGGCGACCACCAGGTCGTCGGCGTCCTCGGCGGCCACGAGGAGGGCGGCTCGACGGACGACGTGTCGTACAGCGTGGTGCTGGGGACGGAGGCGGGGGAGCTGTACCGGGACGCGACGAGCTGACGCCCCTACTCGGGGAACGGCCTGCCGTATGTGCAGGTGTCGGTCTGCTCGACGGCCTTCGTGTACTCGGTGACGAGGCGCTTCATCGCGTCGGCGTCCTGGTGGTCCGCCGAGTACATCTGGAACGCGGTGAACAGCCGGGCACCGAGAAGCTTCTTGCTCGTGCAGTTCCGCGTCTCGCCGAACCCTTCCCAGCCGGAGTAGAGGAACCGGCCGCCCTCGGCGCGGTGGTCGAGCTTGGAATTGGCCTGGCCGCCCACGTAGTAGGTCGTATTGGGGGCATCTGCCAACCACTGCAACGAGGTCTGCGCCACGAGGCGGGAATCGACGCGGACCTCGCAACGGACTCCCCAGCCGTCGGAGAGCTTCTGCTTCGTCGCCAAGGTCCGGCCGCTCGGCAGGAACGGCGTCAACGCCTCACTGTCGACGGGGATCCCGCACAGGGTGCGGGGAACCGCGTACTCGCGCTTCTCCTCCATGCCGCCGCCGCACCCGGAGAGTGCGGCCAGAAGAGCGGCGGCGGCGGAGACGGCGGCCACAGGTCGCAGTATTGCGCGAACCCGGATGGCGTTCATAGGCTTGCGTTCCTTCATCCCGCGATGTCCGCTGTATTGCCGGGGTCCTGGCCGTTCAGGATTGCCTGGGCGTTGTAATAGCCTTGATGGCTCGCATTCGACGCATAATTCACAAGGTCTGGGCTAAGGTGGTAGCGCTTTACTGCCAGCTCCGTCGCGGTTTGTGTGTACTTGCTGTTGCGGTCCAATCCGGTCTGCCAAACCTGTGATTCGTTGTCGTGAGCACCATCCGCCGCGTTGCCCTGCACGTCTTGGAAAAGCCACTGCAGCGCGGAGCCCGTCGCAGTGCCCGCGGCTCCGCCCACGATCCCACCGGCCACAGGTGAGCCGATGAACGACGTGCCCACGCCGACGGCGGTGCCGATGCCACCGGAGATCAGGTTTTGGTACTGGGCGACAGCGTGGTTGAAGGCGTCGTCCTTTCCCTTCGCCGCACTTCCGATGGCCTCCATACGGCCCAGGCCGAGGACCCCGGAAACCTCCCCACTGTGCTCCGCGACGGTCTGCACGAGAAGTTTGTGATCGCTGGTGAAGCGGTGGTCGGCAGGCAGGTCGGGGTCCAGGTGGTACTGGAGCAGATTGGACATGTATGCCTTCTGGCCCACTTCGACCGCAGCGTATCCCTCCGGATTCTGCCCCACGGCAAAGAGGAATTTGTTCACGTCCCTGCCGTCGAGGTGGGCGGCGGATCCGTCGATGGGGTACAGCAGGTCCGTGTGCGGCAAGTCGGTGTTCGCCCTGTTGATGTCCGGCAGATACTCCGCCGCGATCTGCCCGAAGCTGTCGGACATGTAGCCGCGGGTCGTCAGGAGTTCGGGTTTGTCGGCGGTGGCGGAGACGATGTCCTCGAACAGGCCGGTCTGGGCGGGCGTGTGGGCCGGGGTGTCGATGGTCGGCATCTCGCCCGCCGGGTGCCCGGTGGTCGCTGCTTCCAGGGCCTGGGCCAGGAAGTTCTGGCCGACGGTGCTGTGGACGCCGTGGGGGTCGATGGAGTCCATCGGCCAGTGGCGCTGTTTGAAGAGGTAGTCGAAGTTGGACACCGCGGACTTGTGGTGGGAGTCCTGCGCGATGAAGTCGTCGTTGAAGAAGTTCGTGGCGGCCGCCGGGTTGTTCGACAGGCCCTTCAGGTAGCCGTTGAGCGGATCCCAGCCGCCGTCACTGCCCTCGTAGTTGAGCTGCGGACAGAGGCTCGCCTGCCAGGCCACGTTCTTGCCGTCGTCGGTGTAGAAGCGCTCGGTCTTCATGAGCGCGTGGCCGTAGTCCGTCATGAACTTGTCGTCGAAGTCGCCGTCGCGCATCAGATTGCTCATCACCTGGAAGCCGAGGACGTTGCCGTTGGTGCCGACGGCCCTGCCACCGGTGTCGATGACCTGCTGCTTCCACTGCGTCATACCCGCGCTGTCCGACTGGCTCGCGGTGGCCAGGGTCAGGCTGAGGTTCTTCTGCAACTCGGCGAACTTGTATCCCCGCTCGTAGCCGAGGTGGCCGCCCTCACGGGAGTCGTTGAGTCCGAGCCAGAAGTCCTCCGTGCCCTTGGCACCGAGTCGCTCGGCGAACTCCTCGGCGAACAGCGGGTCGTCGTGGTACTGCCTCAGGCCGTTGTTGATCGCGTCGAAGTCCTTCGCGGTCAGCTGCCGCGGGTCCTTCTTCGCGAGCTTCGCCAGCTCGTCAGCCTCTTGGACCGCCTTCTCCGCCTGGTCACGGTTCTTGTAGACGACGCCGGAGAAGCCGTACTTGCTCTCGTCCACGAGCGCCGTGAGCACCTGGGACGCGGTGCTGTCGCTCTTCGCCGCGTTGTTCAGGATCCGCTGTACACGGTCGCGCAGGTCGTCCTCGTCGGCGACGCTGTGCTCCGGCACCGAGGTGCCGTGCGCCGCGCGGTCGGGGTGTACGACCATGGTGACGATGAAGCCGCCGTCCCCCGACGGGATCACCGTGAGGTTCTTCTTGCGGCCGTCCTCGACCGCCTGGTGCAGCTGTTGCTTGTAGGATTTCAGCTCGTCGCGGGTGTCCTGGAGGATGTTGTGGATCGACGTCGCCTCCTTCGTGGCGTCGTCGAATTCGCCCGCGGTCTTGCCGATGAATTCCTTGGAGACACCGGCGTTCACACCGTGCCAGTCCGCCTTGACGGCCTTGTCGTGCAGCCCGTCCCGCGCCTGCTTCTGTAAGTCGGTGAGGTTGCGCACCAGCAGTCCCCAGTCGCTCACCGCGTCGTCGAGCAGCTTGAAGTCGGCGTGGTAGAGGTCTTCGAATTTCACCGAGCGCCCTTCCTCACTGCTTCTTCTTCGGCTTGGGAGTCTCGTAGACCGGGTTCTTCTCGCCCGGTGGGCCCACGCGGTCGTCGAAGCCGGCGTCCAGGGTGTCGATGCTGCTCATGCTGCGGGCGATATAGCCGTCGTCCCCGGAGTGGATCTTCTGGGTGACGTGCATGTGGTTGGCGATCTGCGCGCAGGCGTCCAGCAGCGACTTCAGCTGGTCCTCCCAGCGCTCGTGCACGTGCTTCAGGCCGGCGCCCAGTGTGAACCCCTGTCCGGACAGGTCACCGGCGGCCGACTCGCTCGTCGCCTGTGCCACCCGGGCTCTCTTCCATAACTGGTCGTAGAGGTCGTGCGCCTCCTTGCCGATCCCGGCGAGATCGGCGTTGGTGACCTTGAGGTCACCGTAGGTGGTGCTCCCCTCGATGGGGACGGCGTGATTGAGCTGCATCCGCGGGGATCCCGCGCCGCGCCGCGCCGCGTCGGTCTTGAGCTGTTCCCACTCGTCCCACGCCATCTCCGGTACTCCTCCCCCTGCCGTCCCTGGCCCGGGCGCCCGGGATCTCACCGAGGGGCTCATCGTAGGGGGAGGCCGAATCGGTCGTGGCTCGGACGGACGTTCTCGTGCCGGCGGGCCTTGGCTTCTACACTGCTGTGCGGCGGACTGGCGGGCGGCGAGGGGCGGTTGACGG
>NZ_VOGW01000005.1 GCF_007896895.1 Streptomyces misionensis
CACCCGCGAGAACCGACACCCGAAGACGGAGCAGAGTCGATGAGCGACGACCAGAAGCAGCACGCGAACCTCGGCGGCGTCGTGGTGGCCACCGCGCTGCCCTACCGCGAGGACGCCTCCGCCCCGGCCGGCCTGGCCGTCGACTACGACCGGTACGCCGAGCACTGCCGCTGGCTGGTCGCCAACGGCTGCCACGGCGTCGGCCCGAACGGCTCGCTGGGCGAGTACTCCTCGCTGACCGACGAGGAGCGCCGCAGGGTGGCCCGTACGGCCGTCGAGGCGGTCGGCGACTCGGGGACCGTCGTCGTCGGGGTGCACGGCGTGGGCTCCCACCAGGCCCGGCAGTGGGCCGAGGCGGCGGCCGAGGACGGCGCCGACGGCGTGCTGTGCCTGCCGCCGACCATGTACCGCGCCAACCGCGGCGAGGTGCTCGCCCACTTCGAGGCCGTCGCCTCCGTCGGCCTGCCGGTGATGGTCTACAACAACCCCATCGACACCAAGGTCGATCTCACCCCGGACCTGCTCGCCGAGATCTCCTGGATCGACAACGTCGTCGCGGTGAAGGAGTTCTCCGGTGACGTCCGGCGCGTCCTGGAGATCCGCGAGCAGGCGCCCGGCCTGGAGGTGATCAGCGGCGCGGACGACGTCGTACTGGAGAGCCTGCTGATGGGCGCCACCGGCTGGTTCGCCGGTTTCCCGAACGTCTTCCCCGCGGAATCGGTCCGCCTGTACGAGCTGGCGGTGGCCGGCAAGGTGGAGGAGGCCCGCGCCCTGTACGAGCCGCTGATCGCGGCGTTCCGCTGGGACTCGCGCACCGAGTTCGTCCAGGCCATCAAGCTCGGCATGGAACAGGTCGGTCGGTTCGGCGGCCCCTGCCGCCCGCCGCGCGGCGCGCTGACCGAGCGGATGCGCGAGCAGGTGAAGGCCGACATGGCCCGCGCCGTGGCCGCCCTCGGCAAGCAGGCCGGCTGATGCGGTCCGTCCGTACGATCAGCGCGGTCGACTCGCACACCGAGGGCATGCCCACCCGCGTCGTCACCGGCGGTGTGGGACCGGTCCCGGGCGACACCATGGCCGAGCGGCGCCGCCACGCCGTGGAGCACCTGGACGAACTGCGCCGCTTCCTGGTCGACGAGCCGCGCGGCCACGCCGCGATGAGCGGCGCGATCCTCCAGCCGCCGACCCGCCCGGACGCCGACTGGGGCGTGCTGTACATCGAGGTCAGCGGCTTCCTGCCGATGTGCGGGCACGGCACGATCGGGGTGGCCACCGTCCTGGTGGAGACCGGGATGGTGCCGGTCACGGAACCGGAGACCGTCGTACGCCTGGACACGCCCGCCGGGCTGGTCGAGGCCCGGGTCGCGGTCCGCGACGGCCGAGCCGAGCAGGTCACCCTGCGCAACGTGGCGTCGTTCGCGCTGGAACTCGACGCCACGGCGAAGGTGCCGGGCGTCGGGGACGTGCGCTACGACATGGCCTACGGCGGCAACTTCTACGCGATCGTCGAACTCGACCGGCTGGGGCTGCCGTTCGACCGGGCGCACAAGGAGGAGATCCTCGCCGCCGGCCTCGCGGTCATGCGGGCGGTGAACGAGCGGAACCGGCCGGTCCACCCGGTGGACCCGCACATCTCCGGCTGCAAGCACGTGCAGTTCCTGGCCCCGGACTCCACCGCCCGGCACTCCCGCAACGCCATGGCCATCCACCCGGGCTGGTTCGACCGCTCACCGTGCGGCACGGGCACCTCGGCCCGGATGGCCCAGCTGAACGCGCAGGGCCAACTGCCCCTGCACACCGAGTTCGTGAACGAGTCGTTCATCGGCACCCGGTTCACCGGCCGGCTGGTCGCCGCCGCGGAGGTGGGCGGACTGCCCGCCGTCGTACCGGAGTTCTCCGGCCGCGCGTGGATCACCGGCACGGCGAACTACCTGCTCGACCCGAGCGATCCGTTCCCGCACGGATTCGTGCTCTGAGACATCCCCGCACGCGGCCCACGCGTCCCACGCGGCCTCCTGGCCGACTCCCCGCACCCAGAGCCTTTTTCGGCATCACCGGGAGGGGCCCCATGTCCCGCACCGCACCAGCGACACACCAGGACCAGGCCCTCCGCGGTCAGGGGCTGTTCTCCCGCTCGGGCGTCTTCCGCCTCAACCCCGTCGGCTCCTCGGAGGAGGAGACCAGCGGCGGACTGCGCCGGACCGTGGGGCTGTGGCAACTGGTCGCCCTCAGCCTCGGCGGTCTGGTCGGCGCGGGCGTCTTCTCGCTCGCCGGCGTCGTGGCCCACCAGGACGCCGGGCCCGGCGTGCTGATCTCGTTCCTGATCGCGATCACCGCCGGCGCCGCGGCGGCGCTGTGCTGCGCGGAGTTCGCCGGCACCATCCCCAAGGCCGGCTCCGCCTGCACCTACTCCTACGCGGCGCACGGAGCTGTCCCGTCGCACGGCGACGGTCGTCCGGCGGGCGCCGGCCGGCGCCGGGGCCCCGGCCGGGGTGTTCGGCCTGATCGAGGGTGAGCGGGCGGGCGTCGACGCGCTGCGCCACCCGGCCCTGCGCGCCGCCGCGTTCACCGGATCGCAGCGCGGTGGCCTGACGCTCGCCCGGATCGCCGCCGAGCGCCCCGAGCCGATCCCGTTCTACGGCGAACTGGGCAGCGTCAACCCCGTCGTGGTCACGCCCGGTGCCGCCGAGGGGCGCGGGACCTGTCCCGGCGGCCCGGCGCCCGCAGGCTGGTCCGGCCGGACGATCCGGCGTCGGCCGCGCCCCGCCTGCTGACCTGGACCTCGCCGCCTGCGCAGCCGACCGGGAGGCCGCCGCCGAGGAGTGCTTCGGCCCCCTGAGCCTGGCCGTCACGTACGACCGCCTCCCGGAGGTCTTCGACGTACTGGCCGCGCTCCCCGGCCGGCTCACCGCCGCCCTGCACGCCGAAGCGGCCGAGTCGGACCGACTCGCCCGCGCGGCCGCGATGCCGGCCGACCGCAGCGGCCGGGTGCCGTGGAACCA
>NZ_VOGW01000060.1:0-22799 GCF_007896895.1 Streptomyces misionensis
GTGCCGGCCGCGTACCAGCAGCTGGTGCAGAAGTGGGGGAACCTGTGCCCCGCGCTGAGCCCCGCGCTGCTGGCGGCGCAGCTGTACCAGGAGAGCGGCTGGAACCCGCGGGTGGTCAGCCCGGCCGACGCCCGGGGGATCGCGCAGTTCATCCCGAGCACCTGGGCGACGCACGGCATCGACGGCAACGGCGACGGCAAGCGGGACATCTGGGACCCGGCCGACGCCATCCCCTCGGCGGCGTCGTACGACTGCGAACTGGCCAAGTACGTCAAGGACGTGCCGGGCAACGTCTCCGACAACATGCTCGCCGCCTACAACGCCGGTGCCTACCGCGTCATCCAGTCGGGCGGGGTGCCGGCCATCAGCGAGACGCAGAACTACGTGCAGCGCATCCGCAGCCTCGCGGAGAGCTTCGCCGCGCCGCCCACCCGGCTCGACCCCACCCGGCAGGCCGCCGGCGCCATCGACTTCGCGCAGAAGAAGCTCGGCACGCCGTACCTGTGGGGCGGTGAGGGCACCGCCGCGCAGGGCGGGCGGTTCGACTGCTCGGGGCTGACCCAGGCCGCGTACCGGAGCGTCGGGATCTCGCTGCCGCGGGTGGCAAACGACCAGTACAACGCCGGCCCGCACCCCTCGCGCAGCCAGCTCCTCCCGGGCGACCTGGTGTTCTTCTCCCACGACCCCAACGATTCCCGGGCCATCCATCACGTGGGGATCTACGTCGGCGGCGGCTACATGATCGACGCGCCGCGGACGGGAGCCGTGATCCGGTTCGACCCGATCGACGGCGCCGATTATTTCGGTGCCACCCGGGTAACGGAAGATGGCGCAAAAGCGCTCCCCACGTCGGTGTAAACCGTGCGTGAACCTGCCCCCTGAGCTGCGATGATGAGTCTCTCTTCGGTAACGTCTGCGTGATCTTTCAGTGGAGAGTGGAACGTATTGGTGGTGACCGTGCGTTCCTGTTGACGTAGCCGAGCGGACGTCAGTACGGCGCAGTGCAGCGGAAGCGGATCTACGAACCACGGGGGTCGGTGCGACGCACACGAGGTGCGTCCGGGAAAACGACGAAGGGGCCGCAGCACCATGGCTGTACTCGCCGAATCCGGATCGAACCCCGACGTCGAACTGCTTTATGACATCAACGGGCTGGCCAAGGACGCACCGCACTGGTTCGACCGGATCATGGAGTTCGTGGGCGAGTACGGACTGCTGCTCGCGATGGTGCTGCTGGTGGTGTGGTGCTGGTGGTCCGTGCGCCGGCGGGGCACCGAGGACACGGCGTCCTCGATGGCCGCGCTGGTGTGGGCGCCGCTCGCGGCCGGGATCGCGGTGCTGGTGAACATCCCGATCCGGGGATTCGTGGAACGGCCGCGTCCCTTCGTGGACCATCAGGGACTCGACGTTCTCGTCGCCGGAAAGACGGACTTCTCCTTCGTCAGCGATCACGCCACCTTGACGATGGCGCTCGGCGTGGGCCTGTTCGTCGCCAACCGGAAATTCGGCATCGTCGGGATCGGCCTGGCGCTGCTGGAAGGGTTCTGCCGGGTCTTCATGGGCGTCCACTACCCGACGGACGTGATCGGCGGATTCGCCCTCGGCACGGCGGTGACCCTGCTTCTCGCCCCCCTGGCCTCGGCACTGCTCACCCCGCTGATGCGGGCGGTGGAACGCTCGCCCCGGGCCGGCCGGCTCGTGCGGCGCCGGGCCGCGGCCGGGGTCCCCGTGGTGCCGGGGGCGCGCCGGGCCGTGGAGCCGGCGGAACCGGAGGAACGGGACCTGGCGGCGTAGCGGTACGACGGCGGGGCGTTCACCGGCGCCGGCCGGGCGACCCGGGCCGACCGGCCGCCGGTGAACGCCCCCGCGAGCCCGGCCTGATCCGGACGAGAGGCCCTAAATCCCCTGCGCGTACGAGAAGAAGCGCTGCGGGTCGTACGCCGCCTTCACCTGCGCCAGCCGCGCCGCCGCGTCCCCGTAGTACGCCTTGCGCCAGTTCGTCAGCGTCGGGTCCGTGTAGTTCTGGTACGCCGCGCCGGAGGCGTGCGGGGCCATGGCCTGGTGGGCCGATGTCAGCCAGGACTGGGCGGTGGCGCCGGAGGAGCCCGCCGGCCAGGACGCGATGTACTGCGCGAGCATGCGCGAGCGGCGGTGGACGAAGGCCGTGGCCGTCGGCGCGACCCGGTTGACCGCGCCGCCCAGCGCGGTGAACGCGATGCTGCCCGCGCCGCCCCGCACGGAGGCGATCTGGCGGAGCACCGTCTGGATGCCCGCCGCGGACAGCGAGCGGTCGAAGAAGTCGGAGCGGGCCGCGTACGTCTCGCGGCCGAGCGCGCCCCGCGGGGAGCGGCCGGGCGTGGCGCCGGGCAGGTGGCACTGGGCCTGCGCGGAGAAGGAGGAGCAGCCGGCGTAGATCTCCATGGCCTGCTCGTAGCCCCGGCGGTGCAGGGAGACGGCGGAGGCGTCGGCGCCGGCCAGGTGGGCCAGGCGGTCCACGGCGTTCTGGAGTTCGCCGTACGTGCCGAGGGAGAAGCAGGAGACGGAGACGGCCGGGGTGCGCCCGGGCGAGCAGGACAGGTGCAGCGAGGACCAGATCTCGTCCGGCTGGCCCGGCCCCCACTCCTGCCAGGCCTTGAGCACCGCCGCCGCCTTCGGCCACGGCCAGGACAGGTACGCGGTCACCGCCTGCGGCGCCGGATGGGTCCTGAAGTGCAGCTCGGTGACGACGCCGAAGTTGCCGTTGCCCGCGCCGCGCAGCGCCCAGAAGAGGTCGGGGTGGTTCTTGGCGTCGGCGGTGAGCTGCTTGCCGTCGGCCGTGACCAGCGTGGCCTGGGTGAGGCTGTCGCAGGTCAGGCCGTAGGCGCGGGAGACGACACCGTGGCCGCCGCCGAGCACCAGGCCGGAGACGCCGACCGTGGGGCAGGAGCCCGCGGGTATGGTCACGCCCTTCGCGGCCAGCCCCCGGTAGACGTCGATCAGTTTGGCGCCGGCGCCGACCACCGCCTGGCCGCCGCTCACCCGGACGCCGTTCAGCCGGGAGACGTCCACGACGAGGCGGTTGTCGCCGGAGGAGTATCCGGCGTAGGAGTGGCCGCCGTTGCGGATCGACACCGGTATGTGCCGGGCCTTCGCGTACGACAGGACCGTGCGGATGTCGGCGGGGTGCGCGACGTAGGCGACCGCGGCGGGCCGCAGCCCGTCGAAGCGGGTGTTGTACAGCTGGTGGGCCGTCTTCCACTGGGCGTCGCCGGGGCGGACCAGGGTGCCGTCGAGGTCGTGGGCGAGGGCGCTCCAGTCCGCGGCGGCGCTCGCGGTGGTGGTCCGCATCGCCGTGAGCGACGAGGAGGGGCCCCCGGACGCGCCCGAGGGGTGTGCCGAGGCCGCGGCGGAGCGGCCCCCGCCCGCCCCGCACGCGGTCACTGCCGTCGCCAGCGCGGCCACGCCGCCCGAGATGAACGTACGCCGTTCCATGTGTCCGTCGCCTTTCCGCGGCCCTCATGGCCTCCGCGGGCCCCGTGACCCCCGTGGCCCCCGCGAATCGAGACGACGGCGCGCGCCGCGGGGTTCCCCCGTACGGGTGCCGGACGTCGCACGGGTGTCCGCCCGCCCGGTCGCCGGGATCCGGGCGTGGCCTCGCCGTGAGCATTCCGTTACCTCACCGGGCTGACGGCAGGGGTTCACCCGTCGTTCATTTACGGCCTTCGGCGGCTTCACCTGATCTGCCTAATTTCGGCCGTACCCGGTGCGGAGTGCGGTGATGGATGCGCTCCCGCACTCACGACTTCGCACGCCGCCGACAGCGGCGGCTCCTGGAAGGAACTCCCGAACGTGAAGCTTCAGCGCAAGAACCGGCTGCGCGCCCTGACTCTCGGTGCTGTCGCCGTCTCCGGCGCCCTGGCCCTGACGGCGTGCGGCTCCGACGACAACGGTGGCGGTTCCAAGGCCTCGGGCAACCCGTCCTCGGCCGCCAACGCTTCCTCGATCAAGTGCGACGGCGCCAAGGGGCAGCTGCTCTCCGACGGTTCTTCCGCGCAGAAGAACGCGATCGACGCCTGGGTGAAGAACTTCTCGCAGGCCTGTGGCGTGCAGATCAACTACAAGGCCGGCGGCTCCGGCGCGGGCGTGACCTCCTTCACCCAGGGCCAGATCCCGTGGGCGGGCTCCGACTCGGCGCTCAAGCCCGAAGAGGTCGCCGCGTCCAAGAAGGTCTGCTCCGGCGGCCAGGGCATCGACCTGCCGATGGTCGGCGGCCCGATCGCCATCGGCTACAACCTGAACGGCGTGGACAACCTGGTCCTCGACGCCCCGACGCTCGCCAAGATCTTCGACGGCAAGATCACCAACTGGAACGACCAGGCGATCAAGAAGCTGAACCCCTCGGCGAAGCTTCCCGACCTGAAGATCCAGGCCTTCCACCGCTCGGACGACTCCGGCACCACGGACAACTTCACCAAGTACCTGATCGCCACCACCCCGGACAACTGGAAGTACTCCGGCGGCAAGACCTGGCAGGCCAAGGGCGGCCAGTCCGCCGCGCAGTCCTCCGGCGTGGCCCAGCAGGTCAAGCAGACCAACGGCGCCATCGGCTACTTCGAGCTGTCCTACGTCGGCGACGGCATCAAGCCGGTCAGCATCGACACCGGTGCGGCCCAGCCGGTCGCCCCCAGCACCGACAGCGCCACCAAGGCCATCGCCGACGCCAAGGTCGTCGGCACCGGCAGCGACCTCTCGCTGAAGCTGAACTACAACACCAAGGCCGACGGCGCCTACCCGATCACCCTGGTGACGTACGAGATCGCCTGCGACAAGGGCAACAAGGCCGACACGCTGCCCACCGTCAAGTCCTTCCTCAACTACATGGCGTCCGAGGACGGCCAGAAGCTGCTCAGCGGCATCGACTACGCGCCGATGCCCGACGCGATCATCAGCAAGGTCCGCAGCACCATCGCGACCCTGAGCTGACCTGATCCGAAAGTGCGGCCCGGTTCCCACGGCCTCCCCGCGGGCCGGGCCGCACCGTCCGGTGCACCGCCGCCACGAGCCGCGCTCCCCCTTCGGGCGAGCGGCTCCGCAGACCGGAGAACCCGATGGACACAACGAAGACAACCGACGCCCCTCCCCCCACGTCCCAGCCGCCCGCGAACGTCCAGAAGCGTGTGAACCGCGGCGCCACCCGCCCCGGCGACCGCGTCTTCCTCGGCCTGTCCCGCGGCTCCGGCATCCTGCTGCTGGTGATCATGGCCGCGATCGCGGTCTTCCTCACCTACCGCGCGTCCCTCGCGATCAGCAAGGACCACGGCAACTTCCTGACCACCTTCGAGTGGAACACCAACCTGGTCCCGCCGTCCTTCGGCATCGCGGTCCTGGCCTTCGGCACGGTGGTCTCCTCGGTCATCGCCATGGTCCTGGCCGTGCCGGTCGCGGTCGCCATCGCGCTGTTCCTCACCCACTACGCCCCGCGCCGGATGAGCGGCCCCGTCGCGTACGTGATCGACCTGCTCGCCGCCGTGCCGTCCATCGTCTACGGCCTGTGGGGCGCCCTGATCCTCGTACCGCACCTGAACGGCCTGTTCGGCTGGCTCGACGAGTACCTCGGCTGGACCGGCATCTTCTCCTGGCAGGGCGGCGCGCCCCGCTCGATGCTCACCGTGGGCATCCTGCTGGCGATCATGATCCTGCCGATCATCACCAACGTGAGCCGCGAGGTCTTCCGGCAGGTCCCGCAGATGCACGAGGAGGCCGCCCTGGCCCTCGGCGCCACGCGCTGGGAGGTCGTCCGCATGTCGGTGCTGCCCTTCGGCCGCTCCGGCGTGATCTCCGCCTCGATGCTCGGCCTCGGCCGCGCCCTCGGCGAGACGATGGCCGTGGCCACCGTGCTGTCCCCGACCTTCGACATCCAGACCAGCCTGCTCGACCCGGGCGGCGGCACCTTCGCCCAGAACATCGCCAGCAAGTTCGGCGAGGCGACGCAGGACGGCCGGGACGCGCTGATCGCCTCCGGCCTCGTCCTGTTCGTCATCACCCTGCTGGTCAACGGCGCGGCCCGCGCGATCATCGCCCGCCGCAAGGAGTACTCGGGGGCCAACGCATGAGCACCGCAGCCGTCACCGACAAGCGCGGCAGCTCGCTGCGCAGCGCCAGCCTGCCGAAGTGGTCGCCGTGGGCGATCGCCGGCGGCTCGATCGTGGTCGCGATCGGCATCGGCGCGGGCGCCGGGCTGACCAGCCACATCCAGTGGGGCCTGATCGCCGCGCTGCTGTTCGTCCTCGGCACGTACGTCATCGCCTCCGCGGTGGAGGGCCGGCGGCAGGCCAAGGACCGCATCGCCACCTCGCTGGTGTGGGTCGCCTTCCTGCTCGCCGTGGTCCCGCTGGTCTCGCTGATCTGGACCACCGTCAAGCGCGGTGTGAAGGTCCTCGACCCGTACTTCCTGACGCACTCCATGGGCGTCGTCGCCGACTCCGAGCCGGGCGGCGGCATCTACCACGCGATCATCGGCAGCCTGGAGCAGGTCGGCCTCGCCACCCTGATCGGCGCCCCGGTCGGCGTGCTCACCGCGATCTACCTGGTGGAGTACGGCCGCGGCGGCCTCGCCCGCGCGGTCACCTTCTTCGTCGACGTGATGACGGGCATCCCGTCGATCGTCGCCGGCCTGTTCATCCTCAGCCTGATGCTGATGGCCGACATGCAGCCCTTCGGCTTCGCCGGCTCGCTGGCCCTGGCCATCCTGATGATGCCGGTGGTGGTCCGCTCCACGGAGGAGATGCTCAAGCTCGTGCCGAACGAGCTGCGCGAGGCGTCGCTGGCGCTCGGCGTGCCCAAGTGGCGCACCATCCTCAAGGTGGTCCTGCCGACCTCCATCGGCGGCATCACCACGGGCATCATGCTGGCCATCGCCCGTATCGCGGGCGAGACGGCGCCGGTCCTGCTGCTGGTGTGGGGCAACTCCTTCATCAACAACAACCCGTTCTCGGGTGCCCAGCAGGCGCTGCCGCTGTACATCTACCAGCAGTACTCGCAGAGCTCCGGTTCCACGGCGGCGTACGACCGCGCCTGGGCGGCCTCGCTCACGCTGATCGCCTTCGTGATGATCCTCAACCTGGCGGCCCGCGGCATCGCCCGCTGGAAGGCCCCGAAGACCGGTCGCTGACGCGGCCTCAGCGACTGACGGAAGTGAAGCAAGCAATGGCCAAGCGAATCGACGTAAGCGGACTGACCGCGTACTACGGCACCCACAAGGCGATCGAGGACATCTCGATGACGGTCGAGCCGCGCTCGGTGACGGCGTTCATCGGGCCGTCCGGCTGCGGCAAGTCGACGTTCCTGCGCACGCTCAACCGCATGCACGAGGTCACCCCGGGCGGCCGGGTCGAGGGCAAGGTGCTCCTCGACGACGAGGACCTGTACGGCACCGGGGTGGACCCCGTGTCGGTGCGGCGCGAGGTGGGCATGGTCTTCCAGCGCCCCAACCCCTTCCCCACGATGTCGATCTTCGACAACGTGGCGGCGGGCCTGCGGCTGAACGGCAACTACAAGAAGAGCGAGCTGAACGACATCGTCGAGAAGTCGCTCAAGGGCGCGAACCTCTGGAACGAGGTGAAGGACCGCCTGAACAAGCCGGGCTCCGGTCTCTCCGGTGGCCAGCAGCAGCGGCTGTGCATCGCGCGGGCGATCGCCGTCGAGCCGAAGGTGCTGCTGATGGACGAGCCGTGCTCTGCGCTGGACCCGATCTCGACCCTCGCCATCGAGGACCTGATCGGCGAGCTGAAGGAGCGCTTCACGATCGTCATCGTGACGCACAACATGCAGCAGGCGGCGCGTGTCTCCGACCGCACGGCCTTCTTCAACCTCGCGGCGGTCGGCCAGCCCGGCCGGCTGATCGAGATCGACGACACCGAGCGGATCTTCTCCAACCCGTCGGTGCAGGCGACGGAGGACTACATCTCCGGCCGCTTCGGCTGAGCCGGCACGAACCCCTCGCGGTGCTGCATGGCGGTGCCACCGCGAGGACGCGAAGGGCCCGCCCCTGGCTCCCGGGGGCGGGCCCCTTCGCGTGCGAGGCCGCGGCCGCCCCCGGGACGCGGAACGCCCACCCGCCGACAGGCGGGTGGGCGCAGTGGGCCGGGAAGGACTAGAGCACCGTCAGCTTGACGAGCCCGAAGACCAGGGCGGCGACCAGGGCCGCGGCCGGCATGGTGATGAACCAGCCCAGGACGATGTTCTTGGCCACGCCCCAGCGCACCGCGTTCAGCCGCTTCGTCGCGCCGACGCCCATGATGGCCGAGGTGATGACGTGGGTCGTGGAGATCGGCGCCTTGAAGAGGTACGCCGTGCCGAACATGATCGACGCGCCGGTCGCCTCCGCCGCGAAACCCTGCGGCGGGTCCAGCTCGATGATCTTGCGGCCCATGGTGCGCATGATCCGCCAGCCGCCCGCGTACGTACCGAGCGACATCATGATGGCCGAGACCAGCTTCACCCAGACCGGGATCGGGTCGCCGAACGTCTCGTTGCCGGCGATCACCAGCGCCATCACCACGACACCCATCGTCTTCTGGGCGTCCTGGAGGCCGTGGCCGAGCGCCATGCCCGCCGCCGAGACGGTCTGGGCTATGCGGAAGCCCCGCTTGGCCTTGTGCGGGTTGGTGCGCCGGAACAGCCACATGATCAGCAGCATCACCAGGTAGCCGACGACCAGACCGACCACCGGCGACAGGAACATCGGCACGATGACCTTGTCGACCACGCCGTCCCAGTGGACCGCCGTCCCGCCCGCGAGCGCCGCGCCCACCAGGCCGCCGAACAGCGCGTGCGAGGAGGACGAGGGCAGACCGAAGTACCAGGTGGTCAGGTTCCAGACGATCGCGCCGATGAGCGCGGCGAAGAGGATGCCCATCCCCAGCCCGCCCGAGGGCGTCTCGATCAGGCCCTCGCTGACCGTCTTGGCGACGCCGGAGCCGAGGAACGCGCCGGCGAGGTTCATCACCGCGGCCATCGCCAGCGCCGCCCGCGGGGTCAGCGCGCGCGTGGAGACCGAGGTGGCGATCGCGTTCGCCGAGTCGTGGAAGCCGTTGGTGTACGTGAAGAGGAGCGCGACCGCGACGGTCACGATCAGAGCCAGGGTGTCCATCGACGCCTCAGGACTCCTTGACGGCGATGGTCTCCACCGTGTTCGCCACGTGCTCGAAAGCGTCCGCCGCCTCTTCCAGCACATCCACGATCTGCTTGAGCTTCAGCACCTCGATGGCGTCGTACTTGCCGTTGAAGAGGTGGGCCAGCAGCTTGCGGTGGATCTGGTCGGCCTGGTTCTCCAGACGGTTGACCTCGATCCAGTACTCGGTGAGGTTGTCCATGGTGCGGAGGTTCGGCATCGCCTCCGCGGTCAGCTCGGCCGCGCGGGCCAGCACCTCGATCTGCTGCTCGACGCCCTTGGGCAGTTCCTCGACGTTGTAGAGGACGACGAGGTCGACGGCCTCCTCCATGAAGTCCATGATGTCGTCCAGGGAACCGGCGAGGGCGTAGATGTCCTCGCGGTCGAACGGCGTGATGAACGAGGAGTTGAGCTGGTGGAAGATCGCGTGCGTGGCGTCGTCACCTGCGTGTTCCGCTGCCCGCATGCGCTCCGCGATCTCGGCTCGGGCGGAGGAGTCCGCCCCGAGCAGTTCCATCAGGAGTTTCGAGCCGGTGACGATGTTGTCCGCGGATGCGGCGAACATGTCGTAGAAGCTCGTCTCCCTGGGGGTCAGACGAAAGCGCACGTGGGGTCCTCGGGGTGCTTCGGTTTCGGTCAGGCTGATGCTAGGCGCATCATCCGGCCACGGCTATCGGGCCGCCCTCCAGTGTCGCCCATCAAGCACAGCGATCATCACGGGGGCGTACCAAGGCCCCCATACCCAGCAAAATTCGGTACCATATACCCAGTAGGGGTATGCCGGGCGGTATGTCCCCCGGTGTGTGACCGAAAACACCCGTCCCGAGATGGAGGCCCGCGATGACGACGACCGAGGCCGGCGCCACGGCACCCTCCGAGCACACGGACGGCGCCGAACACGTCACGCACGGCTATCACAAGCAGAAGGACGAGCACCTCAAGCGGCTGCGCCGGATCGAGGGGCAGATCCGGGGTCTGCAGCGGATGGTCGACGAGGACACCTACTGCATCGACATACTCACCCAGGTCTCCGCCTCCACCAAGGCGCTGCAGTCCTTCGCGCTCCAGCTGCTGGAGGAGCATCTGCGGCACTGCGTGGCGGACGCGGCCCTCGCGGGCGGGAACCAGATCGACGAGAAGGTGGACGAGGCGACGAAGGCGATCGGCCGGCTGCTGCGCACCTGAGCCCCGCCGCCGTCCGGTCCCGCTTCGGGCGTTCCCGGCGCGCGCCGCGCGTTCACTCCGCGCGGCGCTCGCGTTCTCGCCGTTCGACGCGGAGCACCTCGTCGATGCTCTCCAGGCTGAGCCGGTCCTCGGCGGCCGAGGCCGCGATGATCAGCTCGCCGCACAGCTCGATCTCGGCGAGGGCCACGTGGTCCTGAACCGCCGTACCGCCGACCGCCGCCACCCGCCTCACCTCTTCCCTGCCGTCACCGAACTCCTAGGGTAGGCAGCGTCTTACCTACCGCGCATGGCACGGACGGGCTACTTACGGGTTGCCGCCTGGGACTAGTGCGGGCCGGGAACTCGGCCGGAATCAGGCCCCGTTGGTGCCGGCGTCCTCCGCGATCCGGCCCGCGTAGATGTCCCGCTCGCGCGGCAGGGCCACGACGGCGGGGGCGCCGAAGCCGTACAGCAGGGTGGTCGAGGCGACCGCCACCGGGGTCTTCTGCCGGCCGTTGACGAAGCTGAAGCGCTGGCGCAGCTTGCGCAGCCGGCCCTGGCCGTCCAGGTAGGCGTCGAAGGGCACCTCGGCCGTGGCGAACCCTTTCGCCGCCGCGGTCAGGGACCGCCGTACGTCGGCCGGGGCGTGCCGGGCCGCGCGGGCCAGGTCCGCGGTGCCCCGGTAGTGCCGCACGGGGGTGCCGCCGACCTCGGCGCGGCCGACGTAGGCCGCCTCCCGGGTGCCGCGCAGCACCTCGGCCGCCGCGTAGGGGTCGGTGACGCCGCCGGTGACGAGATTGCCGTCGGAGAGCGTGGCCGTCTCCACCCGTACCCATTTGTCGGCGGGCACCCCGGCCCCCCGGTTCTTCATGAACAGGGCGCCGGGCGCGAGGAGTTCGGTGATGGGCCGGTGCTCGGCGGCGCCGGTCGGGTCCTCGGGGAGGACGACGGTGAGCCGGCCGAGCCGGTGGACGTAGTCGTAGACGCCCTTGCCGCGGATGGTGACCCGGGTGCCGCCGGTGGCCATCTCCATGGCGGTACTGGCCTTGGAGGTGCGCGCGGCGCGCAGGGTGTCGGCGGCGCCGGCCAGCAGGGCGACCGGATCGCCCGCGCCGCTGCGCACGCCCTCGGCGGCGGCGCCGCGGCCGGAACAGCCGGTGGCGCCCGCTCCCAGGGCGAAGGTGGCGAGGGTGACGCCCAGTGCGACGGCCGTCCTGCCCGTGTGTCTGTGCTGCCGCCGTTCCATCGTCTGCCTTCCCCCAGCCGGTACGTCCGTCACGGGCCCCTGTCGTCCCGGTTAACGACGGGTAGGGGACTGCCGTCACGCCCCTGCCCGGGGGGTCCTCGGTACCGTGGACGTCGTGGCGCAGCAGGACGGACAGGATCATCTGACGACGACGACCGAGCAGGGCCGCTTCTGCGTGGCCCGGTGCAGCTGCGGCTGGCGCGGCCCGGCCCGCAGGGCCCGCAGCCAGGCCCGTACGGACGCGGCGGCGCACGCGGGACAGGCCGCGTCCGCGGAGAGCGAGCCGCTCTAAGGCCGTTCCCCGAGCACGCCCAGCAGCGCGTCCACCAGCTCGCGGTCGTGGGCGTGGGTGAGACGGGCGCGGGCGGCGGCGGGGGCCAGCCACAGGACGCGGTCGACCTCGTGGTTGGGGACGAAGCCGCCCGCGGCCGCCTCGGCCGCCCAGTAGCGCACCTGCTTGGGGCGGTCGGCCACCGCGTAGCGCAGGGTGGGTAGTTCCGCGCCCGGCTCGGCCGTGTACCCGGTCTCCTCCACGACCTCGCGCAGCGCACCCGCGAGCGCGTCCTCGCCGGGTTCGAGCTTGCCCTTGGGGTGCGACCAGTCGTCGTACTTGGGCCGGTGCACCAGGCACAGCTCCAGGGCGCCGCCGGCCGGGGCGCGGCGCCACAGGACGCAGCCCGCCGCCAGGATCGGGGTGTCGCTCACACCGCCTCCACCGTCTCCTTCAGCCAGGCCCGCTGGAACGCGAACCGGGACGCCTCCACCTCGTGCCGCTGATCGGCGTGGAGCACGCCGAGAGCGTACGCCGTCGCCGGGGTGATCCGGGGGGTGCGGGCCGCCTGGGCCGCCGCGGCGGCGGCCTCGGAGGCGTCGCGGTGCCGGTTCAGGGCCTGGCCGGCGGTCAGCAGCCGGGCATCGACGGGGGTGTCGCCGTGCAGCACCTCCCGGGCGTACCGGTGCAGGCGCATCAGCAGGCGGACCTGGTGCCAGGGGCCGTCCTGGGGGTGCGGGGACGGGTCCGGGGACAGGCCGTGGACCAGGGCCTGAGCGTTGTAGGGGTGGCCCGCGGTGAGCAGGGGCAGGGCGGCGACGGCGTCCGTCAGGCGCTCCTGCGCGGCGGCTGCCAGCGGGTGCAGCTCGGTGGCGGGGGCGGCCGGGACGAGGGGAACCTCGCTGGCCAGTACGGCGACCTTGTCGGCGACGGCGTGGAAGCGGCTGGAGCCCAGCGCCTGGAGGGCGGTGGAGTGGGCCCTGGTCCGGGCGAGGGTGAGCTGCCGGTCGAGCAGCGCACCGGCCTTGGCGGCGCCGACGGTGAGGCTGGCGCGGTCCGCCGCGGTGGCCGGCGGACCCCCGGCGGGGCCGGCCGGTCCCGCCGCCGCGGCCGGCCGGCCCGGCAGCGCCGTCGCCCCGGACAGCCGGTGCAGCGCCTGCAACAGCCGTTCCAGGCGGGCCTCGTAGGCGTGCTCCAGGGCCAGGGTGCCGGACACCCAGGCCAGTTCGGGGCGCATCGACTCCGCCCAGGCGGCATCGAGGAGCGGGCGGTAGGTGTGCAGGCTGGCGCTGATGCGGCGGGCCGAGCGGCGCAGGGCGCGGGCCGCGTCGACGGACTCCTCGCCGCCGCCCGCGGTGCCGCCGGTCTCCCGGTGCAGCCGCAGGGCGCGCAGGAATTCCGTGGCCCGGGCGCGCAGATAGCCCGCGAGGGCGTCCCCGGTCGCCGTGCCGGCCGTGGGGTCCGTCGGGTCAAGGTGTTGCTGTGCCACGCCGGCGCCTCCGGGCGTCTATGAGCATCTCCTGGATGTTGCGCAGGGGCTGGCCGTCCGCGTCGGTCGCGTGCCGCGTCCACTCGCCGTCCGGGCCGAGGTGCCAGGAGGCGGTGGTGTCGGACATGCCGGTGTCCAGCAGCCGGTTGAGGGCCGCGCGGTGGCCGGGGTCCACGACCCGCACCAGGGCCTCGATCCGCCGGTCGAGGTTGCGGTGCATCATGTCGGCGCTGCCGATCCACACCTCGGGCTCGCCGCCGTTGCCGAAGGCGAACACCCGGGAGTGCTCCAGGAAGCGGCCGAGCACGGAGCGGACCCGGATGTTCTCCGAGAGCCCGGGCACGCCGGGCCGGATCGCGCAGATGCCGCGGACCCAGACGTCCACCGGCACGCCCGCCTGGGAGGCCCGGTAGAGGGCGTCGACGACCGCCTCGTCCACCATCGAGTTGACCTTGATGCGGACGAACGCGGGGCGGCCCGCACGGTGGTGCTGGGCCTCCTTGTCGATCCGCGAGATCAGGCCGTCGCGCAGGGACTTGGGGGCGACGAGGAGCCGGCGGTAGGTCTCCCGGCGGGAGTAGCCGGACAGCCGGTTGAACAGGTCGGAGAGGTCCGCGCCGACCTGGGGGTCCGCGGTGAGCAGGCCGAGGTCCTCGTAGAGGCGGGCCGTCTTGGGGTGGTAGTTGCCGGTGCCGACGTGGCTGTAGCGGCGCAGGGTGTCGCCCTCCTGGCGGACCACCAGCGACAGCTTGCAGTGCGTCTTCAGGCCGACCAGGCCGTAGACGACGTGGCAGCCGGCCTCCTCCAGCTTCTTCGCCCACTTGATGTTGGCGTGCTCGTCGAAGCGGGCCTTGATCTCGACCAGGACCAGCACCTGCTTGCCGGACTCGGCCGCGTCTATCAGCGCGTCCACGATCGGGGAGTCGCCGGAGGTGCGGTACAGGGTCTGCTTGATCGCGAGGACGTCCGGGTCGTCGGCGGCCTGCTGGAGGAAGGCCTGCACGGAGGTGGAGAAGCTGTCGTACGGGTGGTGCAGCAGCACGTCCCGCTGGCGCAGCGCCGCGAAGATGTCGGGCGCGGAGGCGGACTCGACCTCGGCGAGGTCGCGGTGGGTGCCCGCGACGAACTTGGGGTACTTCAGCTCGGGCCGGTCCAGGCCGTGGATGCGGAACAGGCCGGTGAGGTCGAGCGGGCCGGGCAGCGGGTAGACCTCGGCCTCGGAGATCTTCAGCTCGCGCACCAGCAGGTCGAGCACCTCGCGGTCGATGGACTCCTCGACCTCCAGACGCACCGGCGGCCCGAAGCGGCGCCGCATCAGCTCCTTCTCCAGGGCCTGGAGGAGGTTCTCGGCGTCGTCCTCCTCGACCTCCAGGTCCTCGTTGCGGGTGAGCCGGAAGGCGTGGTGCTCCAGCACCTCCATGCCCGGGAACAGCTCTTCGAGGTGCGCGGCGATGACGTCCTCGACGGGGACGTACCGGCCGGGGCTGGACTCCAGGAAGCGGGAGAGCAGCGGCGGGACCTTGACGCGCGCGAAGTGCTTGTGGCCGCTGACGGGGTTGCGCACGACGACGGCCAGGTTCAGGGACAGGCCGGAGATGTAGGGGAAGGGGTGCGCGGGGTCGACGGCCAGCGGGGTGAGGACCGGGAAGATCTGGTGCCGGAAGAGCGTGAACAGGCGGGCCTGTTCCTTGTCGGTCAGCTCGTTCCAGCGGACCAGGTGGATGCCCTCCTCGGCGAGCGCGGGGGCGACGTCCTCGTGGTAGCAGGCGGCGTGCCGGGCCATCAGCTCGCGCGAGCGGGCCCAGATCATCTCCAGCACCTCGCGCGGCTGGAGGCCGGAGGCGGAGCGGGTGGCCACACCGGTGGCGATGCGGCGCTTCAGCCCGGCGACCCGGACCATGAAGAACTCGTCCAGGTTGCTGGCGAAGATCGCGAGGAAGTTGGCGCGCTCCAGCAGGGGCGTGTCCGGGTCCTCGGCCAGCTCCAGGACGCGTTCGTTGAAGGCGAGCCAGCTGCGCTCCCGGTCCAGGAAGCGGCCCTCGGGCAGCGGGGCGCCGCCGGCCCCGGCCTCCTCGTACGCGTCGAGATCCGCGTCGATGTCGGGGGCCAGGTCGGAGACCGCGGGGACCACCGTGTGCGGGCGGTGCGCGGCGATGGAGCCCACGGGGGGCTGCGGGTGCTGTGCCTCTGCCTGGGTGTCTTGCTGGCTCATGGACCCATTCTTCCGCGCGACCGGGGTCACAGGCGCGTCGGAACGTGCGGGCGGGAGCGTCACGGTCCCGTTCCCCGCGGGCCCCTCGGGGGGCGGCGAAGGCTCTGGCACGTCGGGTCTCATTGGCCGAGCGTCGCAAGCCCGTCTGAATCGACGGTTACGGCGACATGACGTGCGGGATAGCGGGGGGCGGCCCCCGAGGGTCCCCGGCCCAGTGCCCGACGCGGTTCTTCCGGGCCCGACGGAGTTCCTCCGGGCCCGACCGCGGCCGAGCGGGACCGTACCCGCCGACCGCGGCCGAGCGGGACCGTACGGCCGCGGCGGGCGGTGTACGGTCCCGTGGCCGTGCGGGGAGGGGTCAGGCGGTCTTCGCCGTCCTCGCCGTCCTCGGGGAGCGCAGTGCGCCGGTGTGGTGGCGCAGGGTCAGGAAGCAGGCGGTGACCAGGAGCGCGGTGACGGCCAGGAACAGCGCGCTGGTGGTGAGCTGGAGCGGCCAGAAATGGGAGGCCGGGTGGAAGACGTCGTAGCGCCCGACGAAGTCCTTGTACGCCGCGTCGCAGCCGGCCGGGCTGTCGCAGGACGGGGCCGGCACATGGGCGCCGCCGCGGGTCACCATGCCCTGGTCGACGCCGAGGCCGTCGCCGGGGACGAACCGGTCCACGGAGCCCGTGCGGGTGACCGCGGGCCACAGGTGGGGCAGCGCCAGTTCGGCCAGCCCCCGCACCGCACCGGTCACCAGGACGCCGATGACCAGCGCGGGCAGCGCCCGGCGCACCAGCAGGCCGGCCAGGGCGCCGGCCGCGAGACCGGCGAGGGTGAGGGCCGCGAGGGTGGGGCCGTTCGCATGGAAGGTGAAGCGGTCGTACCACTCCTTGGCGGAGTCGATCCGGTCCTCGCCCGCGGCCCAGGCGAGGTGGTGCAGCCGGCTCAGCAGGCCGGTGCAGACCAGGAGGCCGAGCGCCGGGACGGCGAGGCGTACCGTCAGCCAGCCGGCCGGGGAGGTGGACTGTGTCCAGGCGAGCCGGGCGG
Source organism: Streptomyces misionensis (assembly GCF_007896895.1). Taxonomy (GTDB): domain Bacteria; phylum Actinomycetota; class Actinomycetes; order Streptomycetales; family Streptomycetaceae; genus Streptomyces; species Streptomyces misionensis_A. Next base: position 16,563 of record NZ_VOGW01000060.1, read on the forward strand.
TGCCCGACTCCAGCTCGCGGCCGGTCAGCGCGGCGCCCGCCCAGGCGGCCACCACGAAGGGCAGCAGGTTCAGCGCGATGGTGGCGTAGTTGTAGTAGTCCTTGTAGCGCATGATCGCGGCCTGGTCGTAGCTGCACCGCGGGCTCATGCCGCACGCCCCGTACTGCCGCCAGCCCTCGGCCGCCGCGTCCACCAGCGGGCCGGCGAGGGCGAGCAGCAGGGCGGCCAGGACGACCGCCAGGGCGACCCAGGCGCAGAGGGCGGGCCGGTGCAGCCGCAGCAGCCAGCGGGTCTGCCGGGGCCGCTCGGGGGACGGGGTCGTCAGGGTCAGGGCGCTCATGCGGCACGCTCCTCGGTCAGGCTCGGTGCGTTGGGGCTGCGCAGATGGGCGAGGACGAGTTCCTCCAGGGAGGGCGCGGTGGCGCGCCAGCCGTCGGTGAGCGGTCCGGCGGGGCGGATCAGCGCGCTGAGCTGGCGGCCGGTGACGCGGGACTCCACCACGGTGTGCGGGCCGAGGTCGGCGTCCGCGGCGGCGCCGCTGATCCGCAGATGGGCGGCGAGCAGCTCGTCGATCTCGCCGGCCAGCCGGACCCGGCCGCCGCCGACCAGCAGCAGGTGGTCGCAGGAGTCCTCCAGTTCCGCGACGACGTGCGAGGACAGCACGATCGTGGTGCCGTACCGCGCGACCTGTCCCATCAGGGTGCCCATCAGGTCGTGCCGGGCCAGCGGGTCGAGGTCGGCCATCGGCTCGTCGAGGAGCAGCAGTTCGGGCCGCTTGCCGAGGGCGAGGGCGAGCGCGACGCGGGTGCGCTGGCCGCCGGAGAGGGTGCGCACGCGGGCCGCGGGGTCCAGGTCGCCGCCCGCGACGACGCCCTCGGCGACGGCCGGGTCCCAGCGCTCGGGGTTGAGCGCGGCGCCCATGCGCAGCGTCTCGGCGACGGTGAGCTGGGGGTAGAGGGGCTTGTCCTGGGCGAGGTAGCCGACCCGGGGGCGGGCCTCGGCCGGGGTGGTGCCGAGGACGGTGAGAGCGCCCTCGGTGGGGGCCGTCAGCCCGGCGGCGAGGGCCAGGAGGGTGGACTTGCCGGCTCCGTTGGGCCCCACGAGGGCACACACGCGTCCGGCGGGCAGCCGGAACGCGCAGTCCCGCAGGGCCCAGCCGCCGCGGCGGCCGAACCTCTTCCCCAGAGCGTCGGCCCGCAGGGCCGTGTCGCTGCTCATGACGGATCTCCCTGGAAGTGCTTGTCGAGTACGGCGGTGAAGAGGGCGGCCACGTCGTCCCGCTCCAGGCCGCCCGCGCGGGCGCGCCGGGCCCACTCCTCCAGCTCCGCGCGCAGCGGGGAGTCGGCCGGGGCGGCGCCCAGCGACCGGCGGACGAAGGTGCCGAGCCCCCGCCGCGCCTCGACCAGGCCCTCCCGCTCCAGTTCGCGGTAGGCCTTGAGGACGGTGTTCGGGTTGATGGCGGTGGCCTCGACGACCTCCCGGGCCGTCGGCAGTTTGTCCCCGGGGCGCAGCAGCCCGAGGCGCAGGGCCTGCTTGGTCTGCTGGACGATCTGGACGTACGTGGCGACACCGCTGTGCCGGTCGATGCGATATTCGACCACGCGCGAAACACCCTTTCACTAATTGAGTAGTGAAAGGGTGCTGCAAGAGAGGGGCGGCCGTCAAACCCGGCCGCCCCTGGTCCCGCGCCGCTGTCTTCCGTCACCTCACGTTTCGGTGCGGTACATCAGGTCCGTCTCGTAGGTGCGGAAGCCCAGCCGCTCGTACACCGCCACCGCGGCCAGGTTGTCGGCGTCCACGTAGAGCATCGCGGTCGGCAGGCCCTGCGCGGCGAGGTGGCGCAGGCCGATGGCGGTGAGCGCCTTGCCGAGGCCGCCGCCCTGCTCGCCGGGGCGGACCCCGAGGACGTAGACCTCGCCGAGGCCCTCCTCGGCGTGCACCTTGGTCCAGTGGAAGCCGATCAGCTCCCCGCGCCGTTCGGCGAGGAAGAAGCCGGCCGGGTCGAACCACGGCTGGTCCTTGCGGTCGTCCAGGTCCCGCTGGGTCAGCGAGCCCTGCTCGGGGTGGTGGGCGAACGCGTCCGCGTTGACCGCGAGCCAGGCGCTGTCGTCCTTGCCGGGCACGAAGGTGCGCACGGTCACGCCCTCCGGCAGCCGCGGCTCGGACAGTTCGAGGTCGGTCAACGACCGCCGCATCTGCCGCAGTTCGCGGAACAGGGTCAGGCCGAGGACCTGGGCGAGATGGCGGGCGGCGGGGTGCCCGCCGTGCGCCCACACCCGCAGGCGCTTGCCGGAGGCGGCGAGCAGGGCCGCGCCGAGCGCCCGGCCGTGCCCGTGCCCCCGGCGCGCGGGGTGGACGACGAGTTCCGCGGCCGGTGCCTCGACCGGGTCGGTGTCCTCCAGCTGGGCGTAGCCGACGAGTTCGCCGTCGACGTGCAGCAGCAGATGCGTGACGCCCTCGCGGGCACCCCCGCGCAGTTGCAGCCGGCCCTGCTCGGACACCGGCTGCTGCCCGTCGACCCGCGCGGCCTCGCCGAGCAGGGTGAGCACGGCCTCGGCCTGGTCCGGGGTGAGCGCGGAATGGGTCTCGATGGAGCGGGCGGGAAAGGCCCGTACGGTGTCGTCGCTGCTCATGTGTACGAGGGTACGGGGCGGGCGCGGGCGGCGGGCGGAAGTGGCGCGGACACCGGACACGGCGTCCGCGCGCGTGCCCCGCGCCTCCCGCGGCCGCTCCCGGCCTATCCCGCCGCCTCGGCCACGGCCGTCTCCGGCGGCGGCACCGGCGCCCCCGGCAGCCGGACCGTCACCAGCGTGCCGCCGCCCTCCGCGCGGGCCAAGGCGACCTCGCCGCCGGACTGTTGCACCGTACGGGCGACGATGGACAGGCCGAGGCCGGAGCCGGGCAGCGCGCGGGCGCTCGGGGAGCGCCAGAACCGGTCGAAGACGTACGGGAGTTCGTCCTCGGGAACGCCGGGACCGTGGTCGCGGACGGTGAGCACGCCCTCGGCGAGGCGGACCTCGACGGTGCCGCCCTCGGGGCTGAACTTCACCGCGTTGTCGAGGACGTTCACCACGGCCCGCTCCAGCGCGGACGGTTCCCCGCGCACGAACCAGGGCTCCAGGTCCGCCGTGATGGTCAGCTCGGGGCCGCGCAGCCGGGCCCGGCGCAGGGCCGCCTCCACGGTGTCCTGGAAGGAGACCACCTGGACCCGCTCGCCGTGCTGGCCCTCCGACCGGGACAGCTCCTGCAAGTCGCCGATCAACGAGGCGAGTTCGGTCATCTGGGCCTTCACCGAGGCCAGCAGCGCCTTGCGGTCCTCGGGGGGCAGCGGGCGGCCCGTCTCCTCGCTGCGGGTGAGCAGTTCGATGTTGGTGCGCAGCGAGGTCAGCGGGGTGCGCAGTTCGTGCCCGGCGTCCGCGATCAGCTGCTGCTGGAGCTCCCGGGAACCGGCCAGGGAGGCCGTCATGGAGTTGAACGACCGGGACAGCCGGGCCACCTCGTCCTCGCTCTCCTCCTCCACCGGGATCCGGATGGTCAGGTCCTCGGTGCGGGCCATGTGCTCCACGGCCTCGGTGAGCTTGTCCACCGGGCGCAGTCCGGCCCGGGCCACCGCGAGGCCCGCGGCCCCCGCGCCCAGCACGCCCACCCCGGACACCAGCAGCAGGACGAGCGCCAGGTCGTTGAGGGTCTTCTCGGTGTTCTTGAGGGGGACGCCGATCATCATGGCCGCCCCGGGGTACAGCTGCGGGCCCACGTTGGTGTCGATCACGAGCGGCATGGTGAGCACCCGGACGTCGTTGCCGTTCGTGTCCGTGCCGTTGCGCAGGATGCCGTCGCCGTGGGTGACGGAGTCGCGCACCACCACCCGGTCGGCCTCGGTGGTCTTCACGGTCCCCGCGGAGTCGCTGGGCACGCACGGCGTGCCGTCCGGCTTCACCAGCTGGGTGTAGACGGTCTCCCGGGACCGCAGGACGCCGTAGGGGGAGGTGTCGGCCGGCTTCTGCGGACACGCGGAGAGCAGGTTGTACACCGTCTCCGCGGCCGGACGCGGCGCCGTTCTGCGCAGATCGTTGTCGACCTGTTCGTACAGCTTGCCCTGCACGATGAACCAGCAGGTCACCGAGACCGCCGCCACCGCGAACGCCACCGCCGCCGCGACCAGCACGGCCAGCCGGGCCCTGATCGGCAGCGAACGGTAGCGCCGCAGGAGTCGGCTCACTCGGCGCCGCCCTGCCGCAGGACGTAGCCGACGCCCCGCACGGTGTGCACGAGCCGGGGCTCCCCGCCCGCCTCGGTCTTGCGCCGCAGGTACATCACATAGACGTCGAGCGAGTTCGAGGACGGCTCGAAGTCGAAGCCCCACACCGCCTTGAGGATCTGCTCGCGGGTGAGGACCTGGCGCGGGTGCGCCATGAACATCTCCAGCAGCGTGAACTCGGTGCGGGTCAGTTCGACCTGCCGGCCGCCCCGGGTCACCTCCCGGGTCGCCAGGTTCATGCGCAGGTCGCCGAAGGTGAGGGCCTCGTCCGCCTGGGCCTCGGGCGAGACGGCCGCCGCGTAGGAGCTGCGCCGCAGCAGGGCGCGGATGCGGGCGAACAGCTCGTCCAGCTCGAAGGGCTTGACGAGGTAGTCGTCGGCGCCCGCGTCCAGGCCGGTCACCCGGTCGCCGACCGTGTCGCGGGCGGTGAGCATGAGGATCGGCAGGGTGTCCCCGCCGCCCCGGATGCGGCGGGCCGCCGTCAGACCGTCCATCCGGGGCATCTGGATGTCGAGGACGACCAGGTCCGGCTTGTACGCCGCGGCCTTCTCCAGCGCGTCCGCGCCGTCGACGGCGACCTCGGTGTCGTACCCCTCGAAGGCGAGACTGCGCTGGAGCGCCTCGCGTACGGCCGGCTCGTCGTCGACGATCAGGATGCGCTGGGTGTCACGGTCGCCTTCGGCGGGGCTCATGCTCGCGATTCCTTGTGGAGGTGGAGGTGGGGGTCGGGTTGTCCGTGTTCGGGTGTCCTGGTCCGCTGTCCTACAGCCTCCCATGGTGCCGGGCCGGGAGGCCTGGACGCCAAGGGTCAGACGCCGAGGACCGCCAGGCTGCCCATGCCGGTCAGCCGGTGCAGCGGCACCTTGCGGCGGTGGGGGCGGTCGGCGGAGCTGCGGCGCAGGCCCATCAGCTGGGGCACCGGCGTCGGGATGATCTCCGGGGCGCGCGGGGCGGGGGCGGCCGGCGCGTGCAGTTGCCGTGCGACCGCGAGGGCGAGGGAGACGTCGGCCGGGGCACGGCCCGCTTCCTGGTGGAAAACCTGGGTGATCATCATGATGTTCCTCCAGACACTGCAGACACTGCGAGTGACGCCGGGGCGGGCCCGAGGGCGCGCGAGCCCGGCATGATCCGAACGAGAGGCCCTAGTTCTGCCCGCCCGACCGCAGCTTGGCCAGGTCGGACTTGACCGTGTTGACGGGGATCGCGAAGCCGAGGCCGATGCTGCCCGCGTCCGAGGACGAGGACTGCTGCTGGCTCGACGAGTACATCGCGGAGTTGATGCCGATGATGTTCCCGGCCGCGTCGATCAACGCGCCGCCCGAGTTGCCGGGGTTGAGGGAGGCGTCCGTCTGGATCGCCTTGTACGTGGTGGTGGAGGAGCCGGTGTCGCCGTTGAACTGGCGGCCGCCGAACTGGAACGGCCACTGTCCGTCGCCGCCCGTGCCCTGCCCCTGGCTCTCGTCGGTGGGCACGGTGACGTCCCGGTCGAGCGCGGAGACGATGCCGCTGGTGACGGTGCCGGTCAGGCCCTCGGGGGAGCCGATCGCCACGACCGAGTCGCCGACCTGCACGCTGCTGGAATTGCCGAGGTTCGCCGTCTTCAGCCCGGAGGCGCCCTCCAGCTTGCTCAGCGCGAGGTCCTTGGAGCGGTCGGTGCCGACGACGTCGGCGGTGTAGGCGTGGCCGTCGCTGGTGCGCACCTTGACCGACTGCGCGCCCGCGATCACATGGTTGTTGGTGACGATCTCCCCGTTGCCCGAGATGATCACGCCGGAGCCGGTGGAGGAGCCGTTGTCGAGGGTGGCGTTGATCTCCACCACGCTCGGGCTGACCGCGGCCGCGATGGCGGCGACGTCGCCCCGCTTGCCCGCCGGCACCGCGTTGGTGCTGGTCCCGGTGGCGGTCACGGAGTCCTTGCCGGTCAGCTCCTGGAAGCCGTACGCGGTGGCGCCGCCGACCGCCGCGGCGACGATGGCGAC
>NZ_VOGW01000060.1:23070-50572 GCF_007896895.1 Streptomyces misionensis
GGTTCACGGGAGCGGAGTAGCCGTACTGCTGACTGTCGTACTCGTACTCGCCGCTGCGGCGGAGGCTCTCGGTCATGGAAGAAGCCTCCCCGGCGACCATGAGAGCTTCCTGAGTGCTCGCTGAGAAGCCCGGCAGAACCTCGTTTGCCCGATATAAAGAAGCCTCTCGGCGGCTCCGGACCGGCTCTCACCGGTCTCTCGGACGAGGCCGTCAGGCCCCGCAGCCACAGGAGGCGCGCACCACCAGGCGGGAGGGGAACGTCTTCAGCCGCTCGCGCCGGGACCCGGCCACCCGCAGTCCGTCGTCCAGGACCAGGTCGACCGCCGCCCGGGCCATCGCCGAGCGGTCCGAGGCGACCGTGGTCAGCGGCGGGTCGGCGAACGCGGCCTCCTTGATGTCGTCGAAGCCGGCCACCGCCAGCTCCCGGGGCACGTCGATGCGCAGCTCCCGCGCGGCCCGCAGCACGCCGATCGCCTGGTCGTCGGTGGAGCAGAAGACCGCCGGGGGCCGCCGGGGCCCGGCCAGGATGTCAAGGGCCACCCGGTAGGCGTCGTAGCGGTTGTACGGCGCCTCGAACAGCCGGCCCTCGGTGCTCAGGCCCGCCTCCGCCATGGCCCGCTTCCAGCCCTCGACGTGGTCGGAGACCGGGTCGCCGACGGCGGGGGTGTCCGCGGTGCCGCCCATGCAGGCGACGTACGGGTGGCCGTGCTCCAGCAGATGGCGCACGGCGAGCTGGGCGCCGCCGAGGTCGTCCGTCACCACGGCCACGTCGTCGATCGCCTCGGGGCGTTCGTGCAGCAGCACCACCCGGGCGTCCCAGGCGTCGATCTCGGCGGCGGCGAGGTCGTTCAGCGCGTGGCTGACCAGGATCAGTCCGGAGACCCGCATGCCGAGGAAGGCGCGCAGATAGTGGACCTCGCGCTCGCTGACGTAGTCGGTGTTGCCGACCAGGACCATCTTGCCGCGCTCGGAGGCCGCCTGTTCCACGGCGTGCGCCATCTCCCCGAAGAAGGGCTGGCGGGCGTCCGGGATGATCAGCCCTATGAGGTCGGTGCGCCGCGACGCCATCGCCTGGGCGACCCGGTCGGGGCGGTAGCCCAGCTCCTTGATCGCGGCGAGTACACGCTCGCGCGTGGCCGGGGCGACCGGCCGGGGTCCGTTGTTGATGACATAGCTGACGACGGCGGTGGAGGTTCCCGCCAGCCGCGCCACATCATCCCGAGTCACCTTGGCCACGCGCGGAGTCTACGCGGATTGACCCAGCTCGGGCAGGGTGTTCCGGCCGCTGGTGAGACGTCCTCCGTGCGCGGCCGACGCTTTCGTGCGCGGACATGGCGAGAATTCGCCGGAAGGTGTGACGGATCAGGCGTCCGCGTGGACCTGGGCCTCCGCCGGTGCGGTGGATGCGCCGTCGTCGTCCGCCTTCGTCCGCTTCGCCTCGGCCTTGCCCTTCTCCTCGCCCCGCTCCCCCTTCTCCGGGGTAACGAATCGGTAACCGACGTTCCGTACGGTGCCGATCAGGGACTCGTGCTCCGGGCCGAGCTTGGCGCGCAGCCGCCGTACGTGCACGTCGACCGTCCGGGTGCCGCCGAAGTAGTCGTAGCCCCACACCTCCTGGAGCAGCTGGGCGCGGGTGAAGACCCGGCCCGGGTGCTGGGCGAGGTACTTGAGCAGCTCGAACTCCTTGAAGGTGAGATCGAGGACGCGGCCCTTGAGCTTGGCGGAGTAGGTCGCCTCGTCCACGGACAGGTCGCCGTTGCGGATCTCCATCGGGGAGTCGTCGTGGGTGAGCTGCTGGCGTCCCAGGGCGAGCCGCAGCCGCGCCTCCACCTCGGCCGGCCCCGCGGTGTCGAGCAGCACGTCGTCGATGCCCCAGTCGGCGGTGACGGCGGCGAGCCCGCCCTCGGTGACCACGAGGACCAGGGGACAGCCGGGACCGGTGGAGCGCAGCAGCTGGCACAGGCTGCGCACCTGCGGCAGGTCGCGGCGGCCGTCGATCAGGATGACGTCGGCGCCGGGGGTGTCGACCAGGGCCGGTCCCTCCGCGGGGGCCACCCGGACGTTGTGCAGCAGCAGGCCGAGGGCGGGCAGGACTTCTGCCGACGGCTGGAGGGCGTTGGTCAGGAGCAGCAGAGAACTCATATATCTGGTTCCTCCTCGGTCCCTGCGAGAACTGTGCGGACGGGCACTGCTCTTGCGTTCCCGAAGGCCCCGTACACCGGCGGTCACCCGGGGGGCACCGCTGTATACAACGCTTCCGAAAGCACAAAAGGACCCGGTGGCTACGCTGCCCGAGTCCTCTGCCCAGCAGAATAGCCCACATGAACAACCGCCCGGCAGGTCATGTGGCACGTTCCACCGTACGTCCGGATGACGAGACGGGCAGACGGGGCCCTGTCCGGACATTTCTGCGTACGGCCGACGGAATACCGGTCGAGGCCGTGTACGAGCCGGGTCCGGCCGCGCCCGGCACCGGCACGGTCCTGGTGGTCGCGCACGGCTTCACGGGTGACGTCGGCCGGCCGCACGTGCGCCGGGTGGCCGCCGGGCTCGCCCGGCACGGCGCCGTCGTCACCTTCTCCTTCCGCGGCCACGGGCGCTCGGGCGGGCGCTCCACGGTCGGCGACAAGGAGGTGCTGGACCTCGCCGCCGCCGTCGCGTGGGCACGTGGCTTCGGGCACGAGCGGGTGGCGACCGTCGGCTTCTCCATGGGCGGCTCGGTGGTGCTGCGGCACGCGGCCCTGTACCCGGGCACCGTCGACGCGGTGGCCGCGGTCAGCGCGCCCGCCCGCTGGTACTACCGGGGCACCGCCCCCATGCGCCGGCTGCACTGGCTGGTCACCCGTCCCGAGGGCCGTCTGGTGGGCCGCTACGGCCTGCGCACCCGCATCCACCACCGCGACTGGGACCCGGTGCCGCTCTCCCCGGTCGAGGCGGTCCCGCGGATCGCCCCGACCCCCCTGCTCATCGTCCACGGCGACCGCGACGGCTACTTCCCGCTCGACCACCCCCGGATGCTCGCCGAGGCCTCCGGCGGCCACGCCGAACTCTGGCTGGAGCCGGGCATGGGCCACGCGGAGCACGCGGCGGACGACGCCCTGGTGGACCGCATCGGGGACTGGGCCGCCCGCCGGTCCGGCTAGCCTGACCCTGTACTTACTGACATTCCCCAGCCGTTCGACGGCCGCGAAGGCCCGTCGACCGCCGTCGATTGAGGAACGAGATGCCCAAGGTCACGGTGCGCTACTGGGCCGCCGCCAAGGCCGCGGCCGGAGTCGCCGAGGAGCCGTACGACGCGGCCACGCTCGCCGACGCGCTGACCGCCGTGCGCGAGCGGCACCCCGGTGAACTCACCCGCGTTCTCCAGCGCTGCTCCTTCCTGATCGACGGCGACCCCGTCGGCACGCGCGCGCATGAGACGGTACGGCTGGCCGAGGGCGGCACGGTCGAGGTGCTCCCGCCGTTCGCAGGAGGGTGAGCCGATGAGCGACCAGCCGTACCAGGGCGGCCCGTACCAGGGCTACGACCCGCACCAGCAGCACCCCCAGTGGCCGGGCCACCCCTCCGCCCAGGGCGGTCACGACCCCGACGACACCCAGCACTGGCAGGGCCAGACCTGGGAGACCCAGACGCACGCGCCGGTCCAGCCGGTGCGGGCGGCGGAGGAGACGGCGTACCTGCCGCCGGTGGGGGAGTTCCAGGGGCAGCCGCAGCAGTATCGGCAGCCTCCGCAGTACCAGGAGCCGCAGCAGCGGTATCAGCAGCCGCAGCAGCAGTATCAGCAGCCTCAGCAGTACCAGCAGCAGCAAGGCGTTCAGCAGCAGGGCTTTCCGCAGGGGCAGTACGCGGGGTCGTACGGCGGCGGGATGCCGCAGGGGCGGCCGCAGCCGCAGCAGATGGCTCAGCCGCAGCCCCAGCCCCATCCGCAGCCGATGACGCACTCGGGCGCGCAGCCGATGCCGCAGCCGGTGGCGGCACAGCCGCGACCACAGCCGCAGTCGGTGGCGGGGCCCGCACCCGCTGCCACGTCTCCCGCGTCGGCCGGGGTGGCCGCTCCCGCGGCCGGTGCCTCCGAGGACGAGCCCTCCTACGGCCCCGCGACGCTCGCCGGCAACGCCCGGATCACCGACGCGCAGCGGGCGCGGCTGGAGGGCCGCTCGCCGATCATCGAGCCCGGGATGCAGCCCGCGCTGCTCACGGCGCTGCTGGGCCTGCTGCTCGCGGGTGCGGCCGGGCTCGGTTCGTTCGCGCTCGTGGTCCCGCTGGTGGTGCTCCAGGCGGTGACGGCGGCGGGCTGGTTCCGGCTGAACGGCATGTGGCCGGCGCGGCAGGGCATCGCGCTGGCGTTCCTCGGCGGGCTGGCGGCGGACGCGGCGGTGCTGGCTGCGGGCCGCGGTGACGCCCCGGCGGCGATCCTGGGCACGCTCGGCGTGTGGGTCCTCCTCTCCCTCGTCCTCCAGCTCCGCTCGCACGCCTCGCCGGACGAGCGGATGTACGGCCTGATGGCGACGGTCGCCTCGGCGGCGCTGGCGATCCTGGCCACCGGCTACCTGGGCGCCGACCGGCACGCGGCCTGCGTGGGCGCGGCGGCGGTGGCGGTCGCCGCGCTGGCGCGCGCGCTGCCGCTGCCGACCCCCGCCTCGATCGTGGTCTCCCTGCTCGCCGCGGCGGGCGCGGGCATCGCGGTGGGCGGCATGACCGGCTTCGGCACCAAGGGCGCCCTGCTCGGCGCGCTGGCCGCCGTCTGCGCCCTGATCGGTCACCGCGTCGCCAGCTACGACTACCCCTCCCGCTTCGTCCACTTCACCGCGGGCGTCGCCCTGCCCCTGTCGGCGGCGGCACCGGTGGTGTGGGCGCTGGGCAGGGTGCTGGGCTAGCCGCGAGGCGGCCGTCAGCGCACCAGCTCGATCAGCCGGCCGACCGCTTCGGCGAGCGGCCGGCCCACGGTGCCGACGGCGGCCGCGATCTGCGCGAGCGACGCCAGCATGAGGCCCCGCTCGCGCAGGGCGCCGCGGTCGGGGACCAGCTCGGGCAGGGCCTCCTCGACGGTCCGGGCCTGGTCCTCGGTGAGGTGCTGGTGCAGGCCCCGCAGGTGGCGGGTGAGTTCCTCGACCGCGGCGCGGAGTTCGGGATCGGGGGAGGCGCCGTAGGCGGTGCCGAAGTTGAAGCCGATGTTGCCCTGGCCGCCGTTCATGTTGGCCACGGGTCCGTAGTTGTTGGTCGTTCCGTCGCTCACAGCTTGAACCCCGTGTTCCCCCGGCCGCCGCTCATGTTGACGACAGGGCCGTAGTTGTTGGTGTTGTTGCTGTGGTACTGGTGCACGATCTCCGTGAATTCGGCTTCCGGGTGGTTGATCGCGTGCACGATCTGTCCGGCGATGCGCTGGAGTTCGTCCAGGCTCGGCAGGGTCACGACCAGCTGGGCCCCGCCGGCCGTCTCGACGGCGAGGACCGGTTTCCCCCGGGCGAAGAGGTCCTTGCAGAGGAGGCACGCCAAAGCGACCAGGAGGACGAACAGGGAGCCGCCGGCGCGCAGGTCGCCTCCGCTGCTGCCCAGCTCCAAGGCCGTGATCACGACGATGCCCAACAGCCACATCAGAAGGCGGCCGGCGGCCGACCACCGGTCGGGTTTGGCGATGTGAGGGTTGACCAGGGTGATGTTGCGCAACGGAATGGCCGCCTCTCCGATCCACAGCATGCGCCCGCGAACGCCGAGGACGAGAGTCTCGTCTTCGGCGGGCGTCTGCGGAGGATCGGGCGGTACGGGCGGTACGGGCGGTGGATCAGGCGGCGGTGGTGTGCCGCTGTCGTCCGGAAAGCTCATGAGTCCCCCTGGGAACGCTCCGGCCATCCAGTGTGAACGCGCGTCCATACCAAGGGAACCCAAAGAAACCCGCTACTCGGCGCGGAGGCGGGATCTGCCTCCCGCACGGTCAGCCGACCTTGATCTCGTCCACGAACGCCGCCCAGGCGGGGGCGGTGAAGAGGAGGGGGGTCCGGGTGGTGTCCTTGCTGTCGCGGACGGGGACGACGGAGGGCAGGCTGTCGGAGACCTCGACGCAGGCGCCACCGTCCGAGTTGCTGTAGCTGCTCTTGCGCCAGGTCAGAGTGCTGAGGTCGATGGCTCGCATGGCACTTCCTCCAGGCGCTGGGGGGGTTGATTACGACGCCGACTTCGTCCCGCGTACGAACGCCTCCCAGGTGGCGGCTGTGAAGAGGAGGTGAGCCCGGGTGGTGTCCTTGCTGTCGCGGACGGGGACGACGGAGGGCAGATCGTCGGAGACCTCGACGCAGTTGCCGCCGTCCGTGTTGCTGTAGCTGCTCTTGCGCCACGTCAAGTTGCTCAGGTCAATGGCTCGCATGGCCGTTCCTCCAACATTCGCAAGATGAACGTGCGCGACTCGGCGGTGCTCAGTACCAGGTCACGCAGGTCATCATAGGCGCGGTGCAGGCTCTCAACCTTGCTTCTTTCTTCGATGAGTTCGCCCCGGACATCGTTTTCGACGTAGGCCACAGCCCGGCCGTCCGGCATCCGCATGAGCATCAAGTCGGTGTTCACGATGGCGTGGAGTCCGAAACCGAAGGGCAGCACGTAAATGGAGATGTTGGGGCGTTCGCCCATCTCCACGAGATGTTCCAGTTGCTCACACCATGCTTGGGTGTCCGGTAGGGAGTTCCGCAGTACCGCCTCCGAGAGGATCGCGCGGAACGACGGTGGATCCTCCGCGTCCAGCACCGCGCGTCGTCCCAGCCGGGCACTGACCTGTTGCTCAAGTTCCTGGCCGCGAAGGCCACCCGCTGCCAGTGCCTCCGTCGCGTATGCAGCGGTCTGGAGCAGGCCCGGCACCATGGTCACCGAGTACTGCCATAGAACCGCCGCCTCGGCCTCCAAGGCCATGTACTGCCGGTACCGCTCGCGGAATTGCGCGGTGTCGGCCTTCGCCAGCTCCCACAGCGTGAGCAGTTTGTCGGTCGTGGCGTAGAACGTGTCCAGGGCCATCACGACCTCCGGCCCCGCGAGTGTCTGCCCCCTCTCCATCTTGCCGAAGAGGGACGCGTCCCAGCCCGCGAGGTCGGCCAACGCACGTAGTGACAGGCCGCGTTGGTCGCGCAGTAACCGCAGTTCCTCGGCGAAACGAGCCCTCGGCTCCTGGCTGCGACCCGTGATCGCTCGTCGTTGCGGCACCGCGCCCTCCCCGGCTGTCGAATTTGCGGCAGGTGGCCCGTACGTGCTGGCAGGTGGCGCCGATCCGTGCGTCTCCGCCTCCGCGCTGGGCCATTCTCGTATCAACCCAGGAGTACGCAGAGTAATGCAACTGGCGCATTCCGTATAGATCGTGAGCAAAGGAGCAAACGTGACGGGAACCGATCCGGCCACCCCCGAGGCCGGGCACACCCTCTACGACCGCGCACGCCTCAGCGCCGAGGTGCGGATCGCCAACGAACGCGCCGTGGCCATGCCGCCGGACCCGGAGGACCTGAGCCGGCCGCCCCGCCCGGTGCCCGGCTGCTCGACGTGCCTGACGCTCGCGGAACGGCGCGCGGCGGCGCGGGCGGAGTACGACCGCAGCGCGGAGACGGACGCGAACGTGCTGCTCCGCAAGCACCAGAGGCAGGAGCACCGCGGATGACCCGGCACCCCGCACCAAAGGGGGACCGCGCCCCGCTCAGCCCCGGGTACGCGATCCCGCCGCCGTTGTTCCCGGCGACGCCGGTCCCGCGTCCGCCGGAGCCGGTGGTGCCCGCTCCCCGCCCGGTCGCCGCACCGCCGCGGCACCGCATCTCCCGCGGGTTCGACGGCGCGTTCGTGTCCGGTGTGCTGACCCTGTTCAGCCTGGCGAGCCTGCTGGTGGCGATCGCCGTCGTGGCGGTCTGAGCGAGCCGGGCTACGCTTCCCGCATGGCGAAGAAGCTCGTGATCAAGGTGACGGCAGGGGCCGATGCCCCCGAGCGCTGCTCGCAGGCGTTCACGGTGGCGGCGGTGGCCGTGGCCAGTGGGGTGGACGTCTCCCTGTGGCTGACCGGGGAGTCGTCGTGGTTCGCGCTGCCCGGGCGGGCCGCCGGGTTCGAGCTGCCGCACGCGGCCCCGCTGCCCGACCTGCTCGACTCCCTCCTCGCGGCCGGCCGCGTCACGCTGTGCACCCAGTGCGCGGCCCGGCGGGAGATCACGGAGAAGGACGTCATCGAGGGCGTACGGATCGCGGGCGCGCAGGTCTTCGTCCAGGAAGCGCTGGCGGACGACACCCAGGCGCTCGTCTACTGAGCCCGTTACCGGCGCGGGCGCTTCTTGCCGTCCAGCTCGTCCCACCACTCGTCGGACTCGGGGTCGCCGGAGGGGTCGTCCCACCAACGGTCCTCCGGCCCCCGCCGGTTGGCGATCATCGCCGCGACCGGCGGGATCACCATGGCCACGAGGCACATGCCGACGGCCGCCGGGACGGACCAGATCCGCACGACCCCCCACGCCAGGACGAAGAGGCCCACACAGATCCCCATCATGGCGAAGTACACGTGACGTCGCCGTGCGTACATGTCTCCAGGGTAGGACCGGGTGGCGGGTTCGGCTCCATGGTGGAGGGCGGCCCGTCCGTGGGAGCGGTGGGTGCGAAGGCCAGGCGGGGCGGGTGGCGGCGAGACGGCGGACGGAGTCCGGCGCGGCGGCCCCGAAGCCTGCGAAGCAGTGCGAGGGACGCGTCAGGGAGGGGTCACGTGACGTCGCCGTGCGTACATGTCTCCAGGGTAGGACCGGGTGGCGGGTTCGGCGCCATGGTGGAGGGCGGCCCGTCCGCGGGAGCGGTGGGTGCGAAGGCCGTCCGGTGGGCGCTGCGTCGCCTGTCACAACTGATCGACAATTCGCCGTACCCCCGCCCGCGCGGCGTTACCGTGGCGTAGCCGTGCCACGCCGACCCGGGGGAAAGACCACATGCGCGCCCTGCGAATACTGCTGATCCTCGTCGTCGTCCTGGGCGGGCTGTTCGTGATCGTGGACCGGGTGGCGGTGCACTTCGCCCAAGGGCAGGCGGCGGACAAGCTGAAGGCGAACGAGAACCTGGCGTCGACGCCGGACGTGAACATCAAGGGCTTCCCGTTCCTCACCCAGGTCGCGGGCGGCTCCCTGGACGACGTCGAGGTCGGCATCAAGAGCTACGACGCGGCCACCGGCGACGCCGACAAGACGATCCGCATCGAGGACCTGAAGGCCGACATGAAGGGCGTCTCCTTCTCCGGCGACTACAGCTCGGCCACCGCCTCCAGCGCCACCGGCACCGCCACCATCTCCTACGCCGAGCTGCTGAAGACGGCCAAGCCGGAGCCGACCGAGGTCCTGCCCGGGATCAACGCCCAGGTCGTCAGCCTCGCCGACGGCGGCAACGGGAAGATCAAGGTGACGGCCAAGGTGAGCGGCACCGTCGCGGGCACCATCCCCGTCAACCGCACCGTCTCCGTCCTCAGCACCGTCAGCGTCGTCAACGACAAGGTCGAGGTGCACGCCGACTCCCTGCCCGCCGTCACCGGTCTCTCGCTCGCCGAGGACCGGGTCCGCACGATCACCGACTTCCAGCAGGCCATCGACCGGCTGCCCGGCGGCATCAAGCTGGACAAGGTGGAGGCCGCCCAGGACGGCGTGCGGATCACGGTGCGGGGTTCGGACGTCAAGCTGGCGGGGTAAGGAGCCCGGGGACCCGGAATCCCCGCTTCGAACGCCGTTCGTCCGAGGGGCGAGACGGTGATGTCCGTACCGTAGATGCGAGGACGCGACGCGAGCGCCCGGAGGCCGTGGGTCGGCCGACCGGGCGCTTTTTCGTCCCGCCATCCGGACGATCGCGTCTCGCCATACGACACACCGGTGACACGCGCGCCCCGACGTCCCTACGATCGGCACCATGAAGCGACAGGCGGATCTCACGAAGCGGCGGGCAGTCGACCTGTGCCGCGTCGCCGCCATGCTCTGTCGCCCCTTCTGAGCGGAAAGTCCGAGACCTCCGCGCCTTCACCCCGCCCTGCTGGGCACCCGTGCGCCGCCCGCACTCCGGGCGCGCCCCTTCGTACCCGCACGCCCCGCCGTAACTGCCCCGGAGGAGAAAGAGCATGAGTCGCAGCGACGTCCTGGTCGACGCCGACTGGCTGCAGGAGCACCTGGACGACCCGACCATCGCGATCGTCGAGGTGGACGAGGACACGTCCGCCTACGAGAAGAACCACATCAAGAACGCGATCCGCATCGACTGGACCAAGGACCTCCAGGACCCGGTGCGCCGCGACTTCATCGACCAGGAGGGCTTCGAGAAGCTCCTGTCGGAGAAGGGCATCGGCAACGACCACACGGTGATCCTCTACGGCGGCAACAACAACTGGTTCGCCTCGTACGCCTACTGGTACTTCAAGCTGTACGGCCACGAGAACGTCAAGCTCCTCGACGGCGGCCGCAAGAAGTGGGAGCTGGACGCCCGCGAGCTGGTGGCCGGCGACGAGGTGCCCGAGCGCGCCCGGACCGAGTACAAGGCCAAGCCGCAGAACAGCGCCATCCGCGCCTTCCGCGACGACGTCGTGGCGGCCATCGGCAACCAGAACCTGGTCGACGTCCGCTCGCCCGACGAGTTCTCCGGCAAGCTGCTCGCCCCGGCCCACCTGCCGCAGGAGCAGTCCCAGCGCCCCGGCCACGTGCCGACCGCCCGGAACATCCCGTGGTCGAAGAACGCCAACGACGACGGCACGTTCAAGTCGGACGAGGAGCTCAAGGAGCTCTACACCGCCGAGAACGTGGACCTCGCCAAGGACACGATCGCCTACTGCCGCATCGGTGAGCGCTCTGCCCTGACCTGGTTCGTGCTGCACGAGCTGCTCGGCGTGGAGAACGTCAAGAACTACGACGGCTCCTGGACCGAGTACGGCTCCCTCGTCGGTGTGCCGATCGAGCTCGGCGCCAACAAGTAAGCGACCCCAAGCGACCTCTGGAGAAACAGCATGTGCGGAGCGAAGGCCGGCGGCCCCGACGCCTCGACGATCAAGCCCGGTGAGACCACCATCCAGGGCCAGGTGACCCGCGACGGCGAGCCGGTGACGGGCTACGTCCGTCTGCTCGACTCGACCGGTGAGTTCACCGCGGAGGTCCCGACCTCGGCGACCGGGCAGTTCCGCTTCTACGCGGCCGAGGGCACGTGGACCGTCCGCGCGCTGGTGCCCGGCGGCACCGCCGACCGCACGGTCGTCGCGCAGCAGGGCGGGCTCGCGGAGGTCGCCATCGCCGTCTGACCGGCAGCGCGAAGAAGGGCCGTACCCCTGGGTTGGACGCCAGGTGGGGTACGGCCCTTTTCGGCATGCCCGAGGCCCCGCCCGGCCGTACGGGCGGGCGGGTGCCATGGCGGCCACGCGGGCCGCAGAGGTCACGAAGGCGCCAGAGGGCGCGTGGTGCGGTCCCGCGAGGGCGGCGTGCGGGCCGTGCCGTTCCCGCGGACGGTCGTGCTCCAGGAGCGGCTGCTCGGCTGAGGCCGACCTCGGAAAGAGAGCCGGCGCCAGGCCGCGTAAGCTGGGCTGCGGCTCTGTCGTATGCCCACCCTCGCTCAAGGAGCACCCGTGGAGATCTTCTTCGAAACCCTGCTGGTCCTGGTCTGCGTCGGCGTGCTCGCCTTCGCCTACCTGACCGTGAAGAAGCTGTACCAGGGCCAGCGCTGACCCTCCCACCAGGAAAGCTCCGCTCATGATCGAGATCCCGTCCGACCTGCACAAGGACCTCGTCCCGCTCGCCTTTCTCCTCGGCAACTGGGCCGGCGCGGGCGTGCACGACTTCCCCGGCTCGCAGAAGTGCAACTTCGGGCAGGAGGTCACCTTCGGCCACGACGGCCGGGACTTCCTGGAGTACCACTCCCACACCTGGGTCCTGGACAACGACGGCAACAAGGTCCGCCCGCTGGAGTCGGAGTCCGGCTTCTGGCGGATCGACGCCGACCGCAAGGTCGAGGTCACGATGACCCGCGACGACGGCACCATCGAGATCTGGTACGGCGAGATGGCCGACAAGAAGCCGCAGATCGACCTGGTGACGGACGCCGTCGCCCGGACCGCCGCCGCCCGGCCGTACACCGGCGGCAAGCGGCTCTACGGCTACGTCAAGAGCGACCTCATGTGGGTCGGCGAGAAGCAGACCCCCGAGGTCGAGCTGCGCCCCTACATGTCCGCCCACCTGAAGAAGGTCGTCACCCCCGAAGAGGTCGAGCGCTGGGCCAAGGCCCTCCCGGACGACATGCCGGACGACGGCATCGCCTTCTTCAAGTAGGCCGCGGGCCCCGAGCAGGCGCCGCGCGGCACCCGACGGACTCTCCACGCGGGTGGCGGTGGTTCTAGACTCGTCGGTGTGGTGAGCACCGACTGGAAGAGCGACCTCAGGCAGCGCGGTTACCGGCTGACTCCGCAACGGCAGCTTGTCCTCGAAGCCGTGGACACCCTTGAGCACGCGACCCCCGACGACATCCTCGTGGAAGTGAGGAAGACGGCGTCGGGGGTCAACATTTCCACCGTGTACCGCACGCTGGAGCTGCTGGAGGAGCTGGGCCTGGTCAGCCATGCCCACCTGGGGCACGGTGCGCCGACGTACCACCTCGCCGACCGGCACCACCATCTGCACCTGGTGTGCCGGGACTGCGAGAACGTCATCGAGGCCGATGTGAGCGTCGCCGCGGAGTTCACCGACAAGCTGCGGCGGCAGTTCGGGTTCGACACCGACATGAAGCACTTCGCGATCTTCGGTCGCTGCAAGGACTGTTCACCGAAGGGCCCGTCCGCCACGTCGTAGGCTTGCTCATATGAAGAGCCCCCTGCTGTCCCTGCCCGGCGCCGTCCCCGCCGAGGGCGTGGACGAAGGTGTCGCCGCCCACTACGGCGACCTGTTCCGCGAGCAGCGTGCCCTCGCGGACGGCACCGGATTCGTCGACCTCTCGCACCGCGGTGTCATCACCGTCACCGGCGAGGACCGGCTGCCCTGGCTGCACCTGCTGCTCACCCAGCACGTCAGCGAACTGCCCGCCGGCCAGGCCACCGAGGCGCTGATCCTGTCCGCGCACGGACACATCGAGCACGCGCTCTACCTGGTGGACGACGGCACGACGGTCTGGGCGCACGTCGAGCCGGGCACGCGCGAGGCGCTGGTCGCCTACCTGGAGTCGATGAAGTTCTTCTACCGGGTGGAGGTCGCCGACCGCACCGCCGACTTCGCGGTGGTCCACCTGCCCGCCGGGTCCATCGCACAGGTGCCCGAGGGCGTCGTCGTACGCGAGACGGCGTACGGCCGTGATCTCTTCCTGCCGCGCGAGGACCTGGAGTCCTTCGCGGCCACGCACGGGCCCGCGGCGGGGCTGCTCGCGCACGAGGCGCTGCGGGTGGAGCAGCACCGGCCCCGGCTCGGCTTCGAGACCGACCACCGCACGATCCCGCACGAGCTGGGCTGGATCGGGACGGCGGTGCACCTCCAGAAGGGCTGCTACCGGGGGCAGGAGACCGTCGCCCGGGTGCAGAACCTGGGCAAGCCGCCGCGCCGGCTGGTCTTCCTCCACCTCGACGGCAGCGAGGTCCACCTCCCGGCGCCGGGCACCGAACTCCGCCTCGCGGACGAGGGCCCCGACGGCCGCAAGATCGGCTTCGTGACGACCTCGGTCCGCCACCACGAGCTGGGCCCGGTGGCGCTCGCGCTGGTGAAGCGGAACGTGCCGGTGGACGCGCGGCTCCTGGCCGGAGAGACGGCGGCGGCACAGGAGACCGTGGTCGAGCCGTAGCGCCGTGCGCGGGCCGGGTGTCCGGGCGCGCGCCGCCGTGCGTGGGCCGGGTGTCCGGCCACGGCCGCCGGTGAAGTCCGGCGGCCGGCCCGGCCGGCCGCGCGCCGCCCGCGCCGCCTCTCCGGCGGCACCGCGAACGGCCGCTACATCTCCAGCAGCACCGTGAACGGACCGTCGTTCGTCAGCGACACCCGCATCTTCGCCCCGAACCGTCCGGTCGCCACCGTCGCGCCGAGCGCCCGCAGCTGCGCCACCACTTCCTCCACCAGCGGCTCCGCCACCTCGCCCGGCGCGGCGGCGTTCCACGTCGGGCGGCGGCCCTTGCGGGCGTCGCCGTACAGGGTGAACTGGCTGATGACCAGCAGGGGGGCGGCCACGTCGCTGCACGAGCGTTCCTCGCTCAGCATCCGGATCGACCAGAGTTTGCGGGCCAGCTGCGCCGCCTTCTCCTTCGTGTCGTCGTGGGTCACGCCGACGAGCACGCACAGGCCCTCGCCCTCGATCGCGCCCACCGTCTCGCCGTCCACGACGACGCTCGCGCCGTCCACTCTCTGCACCACCGCACGCATGCGGACCATGATGCCGCCTGGGCGCCGGCCGGCCACAGGCGGACCCTTATGGATCCCTTACCGCCCATCTGGGGCTGTTCGGGGGCACTCGGTCACATACTGTGCGCCGGGGGTGGCACGATGCTGTCACACGCCGGTCGAGGGGACGGTCAGAACCACATGAGCACATCCAGCACCAGCGAGCTGCCGGCCCCGCAGGGGACCTTCCGGCCGCCCGTGCAGCGGGCCGACGAGCCCATGGGCGTCACCGCCGCGCCCGCCCGGCCGCCCGGGCCCGAGCTGTCCCGGCTGAGCCTGCCCGAGCTGCGCGCGCTGCGCCGCGACGCCCAGCGCGACGAGGCGGACCTCAGTTATGTGCGGCGGCTGTTGCAGGGCCGGATCGACATCCTGCGCGCGGAGCTGGCGCGGCGCGGCCGGACGGCGGTGCCCGCGCCGAAGGACGCCTCCGTGGTCGAGCGGCTCCCCGAGATCCTGCGCGACGCCCCGGCCCGGCACCGTTCCTCGGCCCGCCATGTGACCGTCGGCCCCCCGCACAACGAGGAGGTGCGCCGGCTG
Organism: Streptomyces misionensis; assembly: GCF_007896895.1. GTDB lineage: Bacteria > Actinomycetota > Actinomycetes > Streptomycetales > Streptomycetaceae > Streptomyces > Streptomyces misionensis_A. Next base: position 37,960 of record NZ_VOGW01000060.1, read on the forward strand.
GCCGCCGAGATGCTCGGGGAGGTGGAGCTGAGCGACCTCACCGCCCGCACCGACCTCGAACTGACCGTCGCCATGAGCCGGTTGGTGCGCAACGAGCAGGAGGTCTCGCGGCGCCGCCAGCGCTTGCAGCACACCGCCGACGGCTGCGGCGGGGAGATCGCCCGCCGCTACCGGGTGGGCGAGGCGCAGGTGGACGACCTGCTGGTGTGAGGCGGAAATCGGGGGGACACCCGGCGGGGCGGATGCCTACGGTGGGCCCATGAACGACGTCCGCACCGTCACCGAGGCCGATTTCGACGACTGGCAGCGCGCCCTGGCCGTGGGCTTCACCCAGCCTCCGGTCCTCACCCGCGAACAACTCGACGCCCGCCGCAGGAGGTTCGTGCCGGGGCGGTACCTGGGGGTCGTCGACGGCGGCCGCTGGGTGGCCACCCTGCGCTCCTTCGAGCAGGAGCTGACCGTGGTGGGCGGCGGGGTGGTCCCCGCCGACGCCGTCAGCGGCGTCACCGTCAGCCCCACCCACCGCCGCCGCGGCATGCTGAGCCGGATGATGGCCCAGGACCTCGCGGCGGCGCGGGAACGCGGCGACGTGGTGGCCACGCTGATCGCCGCCGAGTACCCGATCTACGGCCGCTTCGGCTTCGGCCCGGCCACCTGGGCGAGCCGGTGGACCGTCGAGGCCCGGCGGGCCGGCCTCGACCCGCGCTGGTCGGGTCCGGACGACGGCGGCCGGATCGAACTGCTGGACGCCGAGGAGGTGCGCAAGCTGGGTCCGGAGCTGTACGACCGGTTCCGCCTCGGCCGGCCCGGCGCGATCAGCCGCGGCGAGCTGTGGTGGCAGGAGCACACCGGGGCGCTGCGCACCCACGCCGAGTTCAAGGAGCCGACGTACGCCCTCTACCGCGCGGCCTCCGGCGAGGCCCAGGGCCTGGTGTCGTACACCAGCGACCAGACCTGGTCGGGCAAGCAGCCCGACCAGACCGCGAGCGTCTTCAAGCTGTTCGGGACCACCCCGGCGGCCGAGCGCGGCCTGTGGCACTACCTGTGCTCGATCGACTGGGTCTCCAGGGTCGACAGCGGCTACCGCGCCCCCGACGACCTGCTGCCGCTCCACCTGCCCGACCCGCGCGCCGCCCGGATCACCGAGCAGTCGGACTGGCTGTGGGTGCGTGTCCTGGACGTCGTACGGGCCCTGGAGGCGCGCACCTACGACCGGGAGGGCGCGCTGGTGCTGGAGATCGCGGACGAGGCCGGGTTCGCCGCCGGCCGCTACCGGCTGGACGCCTCGCCCTCCGGTGCGTCCTGTACGCCGACCACCGCGAGCGCGGATCTCGCCCTGGACGTGCGGGAGCTGGCGTCGGCGTGGCTGGGCGGGGAGTCGCTGCTGCGGCTCGCGGCGCTGGGCCGGGTGCGCGAAGAACGAGAGGGCGCCGCCCGTCAGGCCGACGCCCTGTTCCGCTCGCCCGGGCTCCCGTGGTGCCCGGACATCTTCTGACCGCTCCCCTCGGCAGCGGCGCTGAACCGTGTATCCGTAGCAAGCTGTTCGGTTGTGGCTGTGCTTGGCGGTGTTCAGTTGTGGCTGTGCGCGTCGTGTTCAGTTGTCGGCGTCTTCAGTTGTCGGCGTCTTCAGTTGTGGCTGTGCGCTTCGCCGGCCGTCCCCGGTCCGGGTCCCGGCTCCCCTCCGGATCGGGGCCCGGTACGGCCAACCACGGGAAAGCTTGACCATGTCAGCCGAGTTGGCTGCCAACTTACTCCACTTATCTCCGGTGGAAGGCGGCTTGTAACCAGCTGTCGGCAAACGGTCTGATGTTGGCGGGAAGTTGCATGGTCTGTCCGTGGAGCGAGCTGAAACCGGCCATGATCGATGCGCGCACGACGGCGCCCGGCCAAGTCGGCGAGTTGGCGGCCAACAGCGCCGGGATGGAGCCCACTTGGCGTCACCTGACAAACAACTGCGCGACAACTGCCGCCAGATGGAAGTGAGTTGTAGCGTTTGGTTGTGACTCAGGAGCAGGTGGCAGTGAACGGCAGCAGCAGGCGCAGCCCTCGGGAGATCGCCGGTGTCCTGCGCGAACGCATTCGTGCCGGGGTGCTGCGGCCGGGTGAGCGGCTGCCCACCCAGGCGGAGCTGGCGGAGGAGTTCGGCGTCGAGCGCGGCGCGGTGCGCCAGGCGCTGCGGGTGCTGCAACAGGACGGTCTGCTCAGCGGGGTGACCAAGGGCAGCCCGCCGCGGGTCGCCGAGCCGCGGTACGGGCCCGACGAGCCGCAGCCGACCATGGTGGCCCTCGCGCCCCGGCTCACCGACGCGTTCGCGGCGCCGCACGTGCGCATCGACGCCGTCTGCCTGACCGCGCAGAGCCTGATCCCCGCCCTGGGCGAGCCGCTGCGCCTGATCCACGAGGGCAAGCTGCGCCCGGAGCGGATCGACGCCCGCATCCTGCTGCCGTCCAGGGAGATCAACCTCGCCTTCCCGGTCTCGGTCGAGGCCGGCGGCGCGGAGGACGACGCGGTGCACCAGCGCTGGCTGGCCATGCGCAACGCCCAGGGGCAGGTGCTGCGGTACAACCTCCAGGCCCTGCGCGGCACCCACGACATAGAGGTCCACGTCACCTTCCGGGCGCTGCCGTTCACCCCTCCGGTGAAGCTGTATCTGCTCAACGGTGACGAGGCGCTGTTCGCCCACTACATGATCACGCGCCGCGCGGAGGCCACCGACCGCGGGACGCTGGAGATGTACGACGCGGTCGGCTCCGAGTCCCTGCTCTTCTCCTTCGAGCAGCGGGCCGGACAGCGGGACGCCGCTTTCGTGGAGGAATCGCAGAAGTGGTTCGACGCCCTCTGGGAAACCATCTCCACGGACCTGACACTCTCCTAGTGACTTCTCATACGACTTCTGATGCGAACGAGATCGAGAAGCTTCGTGTACTGATCACTTCCGCCCGGGTCGTGCTGTGGGACTTCGACGGCCCCATCTGCCGGCTGTTCGCCACCCACAAGGCCGAGCGGATCGCCGCCGACCTGGTGGGCTGGCTGGAGCGGCAGGGCCTGCACGGCCTGCTCACCGAGACCGAACGGACCACCCCGGACCCCCAGGTGGTGCTGCGCGCGGTGGGCCGCAGCCGCCCCGGCAGCGACCTCGTCACCGGCCTGGAGGAACGCCTCACCCAGGAGGAACTGCGCGCCGCCTCCTCCGCCCTGCCCACCGCCTACGCCGACCCCCTGATCCGCACCTGGACGGCCGTCGGCGCCCGGCTCGCCGTCACCACCAACAACTCGCCGCGCGTGGTGCGGGCCTATCTGGAGTCCCGGGGCCTGACCGCCTGCTTCGCCCCGCACCTGTACGGCCGTACCGAGCGGCTGCACCACCTCAAGCCGGACCCGCACTGCCTGCTGCGCGCCCTCAGCGCGACCGGCGCCGCCCCCGCCGACGCGCTGATGATCGGCGACGCCCCCTCCGACTTCGCCGCGGCCCGCGACGCCGGTGTCCCCTTCCTGGGTTACGCCCGCAACGAGGACAAGGAGAAGCCGCTGCGCGCGGCCGGCGCCGCGCACGTCGTCCGTTCGCTGGAACCGCTGCTGCGCCTGCTCAGGGACGGCCGGCGGGTCGGTTAGCCTGCCGGCGCGGCCGGGTCACCGCCCGCCGCGCGCGTACCCGGGCGCGGGGACCGGCGCCGAGCCGGTTCCCGGCCGCCGGGCCGGCACAGCCGGGCGGCGGACCACCCGTTGGGCTACTCCACCGCGCCCGGAGGCCGCACCGGCCACCACGGGGGAATAGCGTTTCCCCGGACCTGTCGTCCGGCACGTCCTCCCCTTGTGCGATCGACCTCCGGAGCGGCCAGTGGGCGCACCGCCAGTTCCCCCCACCGCGGCGGAGCGCGCCGCGAGTCCGCGGACGGACGCGGCCTGCCGCGCGTTCGCGGCCCGTGCCGCCGCCCAGGGGGTGACGCGCGAGGGCCCGCGCCACCGCGACCACGTGCTGCCGCTGACCGAACCGCTCGCCGGCCTGCTCGGCCGGGCCCCGGGCACGCTGGTGACCGTACGGCTGCCCCGGCCGGACGCCGCGCCGGCCGTCCGCACCTGGGGCGGCGAGGCGGAGATCCTGCGCGCGGTCCACCGGGTGCTGCCGAGCGCCCCCGAGTGCCTGGCCGCCGGGGACGGCTACCTCGTCCACAGCCATGTGGACGGCCGGGTGCCGGGAGCGGACGACGGCCCGCCGCCGGGCGCCGTCGCCGCGCTGTTCGCCGCCATCGTCCAGGTGCGCGGCCCCGCGCTGCCGCCCCTGCCCCCGCACTGGCCGCGCAACCACACCGACTCCCAGGGCTTCGTGCGCACCCTGGCCCGCCTCGCCGACCGGCAGGTCCGCCACCCCGACTGGCGCGCGTACGGCGGCCTGTTCACCGCCCTCGGCGTCCCCGAGGACGCGCTCACCCGGTTCGCCGACCGGGTCCCCGCGCTGACCCGCCGGCCCTACGGCCTCCTCCACGGCGACCTGGGGCCCGGCCAACTGGTCGTCACGGCCGACGGCTTGTGCTGCACGGGCTGGGAACTGGCCGGCTACGGCGACCCGTTGTACGACCTCGCCGTCCACCTGGTGCGGACGGGCCACCGCGGACAGGCGCGGGAGGCGGTCGTGCGGGCGTGGGCCGAGGCGGTGCACCGGGTGCGGCCCGCCGCCGTCGCGGGGCTCGGCAAGGACCTGCCCCACCACCTCGCGCTCGTCCACGCCCAGGCCCTCTACGCCGACGTGGTCGGGGCCGTCCGCGCCCTGGAGCGCTCCTTCGGCCCGGCCGCGCTGGCCCGGGCCACCGCCACCGTGGGCGACGCGCTGCGCGCGGCCACCGAACCGCTGTGCCTCGGCCGGGTGCCGGGCGAGCGCGAGATCGAGCGGATCCTCTTCCGGCGCGGCGCCTCCCGGCCCGGCCGGCGCCCACGCAGCATCGGCTGGGTGCCCGACCGGCGGGTCCCCGAGCACCCCGAATTCCCGCACCGCGCGGTCGCCGACGCCCTGTTCCTGGAGGGCGCCGCCCCGGCCGAGCGGGTGTTCAAGGGCGCCGCCCATCTGACCACCGTGCTGCGGGTGCCGGGCACCGGCTTCCCCGTGGTCGTGCGCCGGGAGGTCACCGTCGTGCCGCGCCGCGAACGCAGCTTCCTCAGCGAGCACGCCGTCCTCGCCGCCATCGAACGCTCCGGGGTGCCGGTCGCCGCTCCCCGGGTCCTCGCCCTGGGCACCAGTCACGCCACCGACCCCGCCCACCGCTACCGCGCCGACCGCTTCGCCGTCCACACCTACGAGGGCGCCCGCGACCTGGGCCGCCGCCCCGACCACCCGGTGCACGGACTGCGCCCGCACGAGGCGGACTGCCTGGTCGACCAGCTGGCCGCGCTGACCGGGGTCGACCACGCGGGGCTCGACCCGCTCGGCGGCCGGCCCGGCTTTCACGGCTGGCTCTGCGAGCAGCTGGTCGCGCTGGTCGAGGGCCTGCCCCGCGAGTCCCGGCAGACGGCCCGCTTCCTCGGTCTGCCCGACGCGCCCCGGCTGCGCGAGATCCTCGCCCGCCACCGCGTCACCGACCGCGCCCCCGCCCTGCTGCACGGCGACCTCAACCCGTGGAACCTGGTGCGCCGCGACGACGGCCCGGCGCTGACCCTCATCGACTGGGAGATGGCGCTGGTCGGGGACCCGCTGTACGAGCTGGTGCGCCACATGCACCTCACCCCGACCCGGCCGGAGATCCGGGACCGGATGTTTTGCCGCTGGGAGGCCCGGCTGCCGGAGCGCTTCACCCGGAACTGGCGCGAGGACTGGCGGGTCTACCGCTGGATCGAGCTGGTCCGCTCGGCCTACGTCGACCTCGACCGGCTGGTCACCGGGTCGAGCCTGGACGCGCCGAACGTGCGGCGGGCGGTGGCGTCGTACGGCATGACGCTGGCGGCGGCGACGGCCTCGCTGGGGCTGTCCGGGCGGTGGGGGGCGCTGCCCCGGCTGGGGCCCGCGTGAGACCTGCGTAGGCTCGCCCCATGGGTGAGACCGAGCCGCGTGAGACGGGTCTGCGCGAACGCAAGAAGCAGCGGACGTACCAGGAGGTGTCCGACACCGCCGTACGGCTGTTCCTGGAGCGGGGCTTCGACGCGGTGTCCGTGGCGGAGGTGGCCGCGGCCGCCGGGATCTCCAAGCCCACCCTCTTCCGGTACTTCCCGGCCAAGGAGGACCTGGTCCTGCACCGGATCGCGGACCACGAGACGGAGGCCGCGCGGGTGGTCGCCGGGGAGCCGGACCCGGTGGACGCGCTGCGCCGGCACTTCCTCGCCGGTCTGGAGCGACGCGACCCGGTCACCGGCCTCAACGACCATCCGCAGGTGCTCGCCTTCCACCGCCTGCTCTACGGCACCCCCGCCCTGGTCGCCCGCGCCCACCGGCACCAGGAGCGCTCGGAGGCGGCGCTCGCCGAGGCGCTCGGCGGGGACCTGGACGCGCGGCTCGCGGCCGGGCAGATCATCGCCGTCCAGCGGATCCTCGCCCTGGACAACTGGCGGCGGATCGCGGCGGGGGAGCGGGTGGCGGACGTGGCGCCGGACGCGGTGCGGGCGGCGGAGCGGGCGTTCGGGCGGCTGGCGGCGGCGGTGCCGGGGCTCCCGGAAGCCCACACTGATTGAGACGCGGTTAAAAATTTAACTCGGTAACGTTTTGGGGTTAGGGTGGCGCCATGACGCCAGACCCCGCCCTCACCGACGCCCTGCGGGCCGAGCGCGCCCACCACGACGAGTGCCGGGCCGTCCTCGCCGCGATGGTCGAGGGCGCCGCCGAACAGGTCCTCATCGGCGAGGACGTCTCCGCCTCCGGCGCCGACGCCGAGGTGCTCGGTTTCCGGCTGCGCAGCCAGGCCAAGGCGTTGCGCGAACTCCCGCCCGGGCCCCTGTTCTTCGGCCGCCTCGACTTCGCCGGCGACCACCCCGGGCACGGCGGGCTCTCCTTCCACCTCGGGCGGCTGCGCATCACCGAGAGTCCCGCGGCCCCGCCCCTCGTGGTCGACTGGCGGGCCCCCGTCTCCCGCGCCTTCTACCAGGCGAGCGCCCGCGACCCCCAGGGCGTCGCGGTACGGCGGCGGTTCGGCTGGGCGCCGGGCAGCACGGGGGAGAGCGCCGACCTCACGGCGCTGGAGGACGAACACCTGCGACAGGGCGAGTCGGGGGGCGGGCTCCGGCCCGGCGGCATCGTCGCCCGCGAGATCGAACGGCCCCGCGTCGGCCCCATGCGGGACATCGCCGCCACCATCCAGCCCGAGCAGGACGACCTCGTGCGCGCCGCCCTCGCCGACTCGGTGTGCGTGCAGGGCGCCCCCGGCACCGGCAAGACCGCCGTCGGCCTGCACCGCGCCGCGTACCTGCTCTACACCCACCCCAAGCGTCTCCAGCGCGCCGGACTGCTGATCCTCGGCCCCAACCGCACCTTCCTCGCGTACATCTCCGAGGTGCTGCCCGCCCTCGGCGAGACCGGCGTGCGCCAGTCCACCCTCCTCGACGAGATCGCCCGTCACCCGGTCACCGGCACCGACCCGGCCCCCACCGCGGCCCTCAAGCACGACCCCCGCATGGCCGAGGTGCTGCGCCGGGCGCTGTACGCGCACGTCACCACGGACGGCGTGACCGACCTCGCCGTACCGGACGGCTCCTACCGGTGGCGGGTGCCCGCCGCCGAACTCGCCGCGATCGTCCGGGAGGTGCGCGCGCAGGAGCCGCCGTACGCCGTCGGCCGCGAGCGGGTGCGCACCCGGGCGGTACGGCGGCTGCGCGAGCGCGCCGAACGGCGCTCCGGAGTGCTGCCCGCCGCCTGGACGCGGCGCATGGAGCACGCCCGGCCGCTCACCGCTCATCTCGACCTGGTGTGGCCGAAGGTCCGCCCGGAGGAGGTGCTGGCCCGGCTCCTCACCGACGCGGGGACGCTGGCCCGGGCCGCGCAGGGGCTGCTGGAGCCCGGCGAGCAGGAGGCGCTGCGCTGGGCGCGCCCGCCGCGCTCCCACAAGTCCGCCCGCTGGTCGGCCGCCGACCTGGTCCTGCTGGACGAGCTGTCCGGCCTGATCGAACACCCCGAGGCCTACGGCCACGTCGTCGTGGACGAGGCGCAGGACCTCTCGCCGATGGAGTGCCGGGCCATCGCCCGCCGCGCCGCCTTCGGCTCGCTGACCGTTCTCGGCGACCTCGCCCAGGGCACCGCCCCCTGGGCCGCCCGCGACTGGTCCACGCAGCTGCACCACCTCGGCCGGCCGGACGCGGCGGTGGTGTCCCTGACCACCGGGTTCCGGGTGCCGGCGGCCGTCGTGGCGCTCGCCAACCGGCTGCTGGAGCGCCTCGCGGTCCCGGTCCCGCCCGCCCGGTCCCTGCGCACCGACGGCGAGCTGGCCCTCCACCCGACCGACGACGTCCTCGCCACCACGGTGACCGCCGTCCGCCGCGCCCTCGCCCGCGAGGGGTCGGTCGGCGTGCTCGCGGCCGACGCGGACGTGCCCGCCCTGTCCCGCGCCCTCACCGGCGCGGGCCTCGCCCCGGCCGCCCCCGACGCCCTCGGCGCCCGCCTGACCCTCGTCCCCGCGAGCCTGGCCAAGGGCCTGGAGTACGACCACGTCATCGCCGTCGAACCGGCCGCCGTCACGGAGGCGGAGGAACGGGGCGCCCACCGCCTGTACGTGGTCCTGACCCGGGCGGTCTCCCGCCTGGACGTGATCCACGCGCGCCCGCTGCCGTTCTGAGGCGTGCGCGGCGCCACGACGCCGTCGTCGGTGCGCTCACGCCCCCACGTACGCCGCCAGGTGCTCCCCGGTGAGCGTCGAGCGGGTCGCGACCAGGTCGGCCGGGGTGCCCTCGAAGACGATCCGGCCGCCGTCGTGTCCCGCGCCCGGACCGAGGTCGATGATCCAGTCGGCGTGGGCCATCACCGCCTGGTGGTGCTCCACGACGATGACGGACTTGCCGGAGTCCACCAACCGGTCGAGCAGACCGAGGAGTTGGTCGACGTCGGCGAGGTGCAGGCCGGTGGTCGGCTCGTCCAGGACGAGGACGCCGCCCTTGTCGCCCATGTGCGTGGCCAGCTTCAGCCGCTGCCGCTCGCCGCCGGACAGGGTGGTGAGCGGCTGGCCGAGAGTGAGGTAGCCGAGACCCACGTCGGCCATCCGGCCGAGGATCCGGTGGGCCGCGGGCGTGTGCGCCTCGCCCGCGCCGAAGAACTCCACCGCCTCGGTCACCGGCATCGCCAGCACCTCGCTGATGTCCCGGCCGCCGAGCCGGTACCGGAGCACCGACGCCTCGAACCGCCTGCCCTCGCACTCCTCGCACGTCGTGGCGACCCCGGCCATCATCGCCAGATCGGTGTACACGACGCCCGCGCCGTTGCAGTTGGGGCAGGCGCCCTCCGAATTGGCGCTGAACAGCGCCGGCTTGACCCCGTTGGCCTTGGCGAAGGCCTTGCGGACCGGTTCGAGCAGCCCGGTGTACGTCGCCGGGTTGCTGCGCCGGGAGCCCCGGATCGGCGCCTGGTCGACCGACACGACGCCCGCGCCGGCCGGGATCGACCCGTGCACCAGCGAACTCTTGCCGGACCCGGCGACCCCGGTGATCACGGTCAGCACGCCGAGCGGGATGTCCACGTCGACCCCGCGCAGGTTGTGCGTGGTGGCGCCCCGGATCTCCAGCGCGCCGGTGGGCTTGCGCACCGTCCCCTTCAGCGTGGCCCGGTCGTCCAGATGGCGTCCGGTGAGGGTGCCCGCGGCCCGCAGCCCCGCGAGGTCCCCCTCGTAGCAGACCGTGCCGCCCGCCGTGCCCGCGCCCGGCCCGAGGTCCACCACATGGTCGGCGATCGCGATCACCTCGGGCTTGTGCTCCACGACGAGCACCGTGTTGCCCTTGTCGCGCAGCCGCCGCAGCAGCGCGTTCATCCGCTGGACGTCGTGCGGGTGCAGGCCGATGGAGGGCTCGTCGAAGACGTACGTCACATCGGTGAGCGAGGAGCCGAGGTGCCGGATCATCTTCACGCGCTGCGCCTCGCCGCCAGACAGCGTGCCCGCGGGCCGGTCCAGCGAGAGGTAGCCGAGGCCGATCTCGGTGAACGAGTCGAGGGTCTGCCGCAGCGACTCCAGCAGCGGCGCGACCGACGGCTCGGTCAGCTTCCGCACCCAGTCCGCCAGATCGCTGATCTGCATCGCGCACGCGTCGGCGATGCCGACCCCGTCGATCTTCGAGGAGCGGGCCGCCTCGGTCAGCCGGGTGCCCGCGCAGTCGGGGCAGGTGGTGAAGGTGACCGCGCGGTCCACGAACTCCCGGATGTGCGGCTGCATCCCCTCCCGGTCCTTGGCGAGCATCGACCGCTGGATGCGCGGGATCAGACCCTCGTAGGTCATGTTGATGCCCGCGATCTTCATCCGGGTCGGCTCGCGGTGCAGGAAGTCGGCCAGCTCCCGCTTCGTGTACGAGCGGATCGGCTTGTCCGGGTCGACCAGGCCGGACTCGGCGTAGAGGCGGTGGTTCCAGCCGCCCGCCTTGTAGCCGGGCACCGTCAGCGCCCCCTCGCGCAGCGACTTGGAGTCGTCGTAGAGCTGGGTGAGGTCGAGGTCGGTGACGGTGCCCCGGCCCTCGCAGCGCGGGCACATGCCGCCGGTGATGCTGAAGCTGCGCCGCTCCTTGACCTGCTTGCCGCCGCGCTCCACGGTGACCGCGCCGGCCCCGCTGATCGAGGCCACGTTGAAGGAGAACGCCTTGGGCGAGCCGATGTGCGGCTTGCCGAGCCGGCTGAAGAGGATGCGCAGCATGGCGCCCGCGTCGGTGGCGGTGCCGACGGTGGAGCGCGGGTCGGCGCCCATCCGCTGCTGGTCCACGATGATCGCGGTGGTCAGCCCCTCCAGCACGTCCACGTCGGGGCGGGCGAGAGTCGGCATGAAGCCCTGCACGAACGCGCTGTACGTCTCGTTGATCAGCCGCTGCGACTCCGCGGCGATCGTGTCGAACACCAGGGAGCTCTTGCCCGAGCCGGACACGCCCGTGAACACCGTCAGCCGGCGCTTGGGGATCTCGACGGTGACGTCCTTCAGGTTGTTCTCGCGCGCCCCGTGCACCCGGATCAGATCGTGACGGTCGGCGGCGGGCTGTGCGGTGACCTCGTCCATGCGGGCCACCGTAACCGGGGGCGGTACGGGCGTGCTTCTCCAATCCTGACCGATCCCCTAGGCTGCCCGGCCGTGACGGTGCCTTCGAGCGAGACCCCCCGGGACGAGGCACTCCCGGGCGGACCCGCGGCCGCCCCGCCCCTGTGGCGCGACCCCCGCTTTACCCTCCTGCTGTCCGCGCGGGTCGTCTCCGTGCTGGGCAACGGCTTCGCGCGGGTGGCCCTCGCCTTCGCCGTGCTCTCGCTGCCGGGCGCGGGCCCGGGCCGGCTGTCCCTGGTGGTGGCCTGCCAGGCACTGCCGCAGCTGCTGTTCGTGCTGGTGGGCGGAGTGATCGCGGACCGGATGTCGCGCTCGGCGCTGATGGCCGCGGCGGACGTGCTCGGCGCCGGGGCGTACGGCGCGCTGGCCGCCATGGTGCTGACCGGGGTGGCACCGCTGCCGGGGATGTGCGTCCTGGCCGTCCTGGCCGGCACGGCGACGGCCCTGTTCGCCCCCGCGTCCGAGGGCCTGGTCCCGCTGCTGGTCCCCGCGGACCGCCTGCAACGCGCCAACGGCCTGCTGCGCATGGGCACCAACAGCTCCATGCTGCTGGGCCTCGCGCTGTCCGGGGTGACGGTGGCGGCGGTGGGCGCGGGCTGGGCGCTCGCGCTGAACGCCGCGTCCTTCGGGGTCAGCGCGGCCCTGACGGCCCGGCTGCGGGTGCCGGCGCGGCCCCGGGGCGGCACCTCCGGCTGGACCGAACTGCGCGAGGGCTGGCGGGAGTTCTCCTCCCGGCAGTGGCTGTGGGTGGTGGTCGCCCAGTACGCCGTCGTGGTCGCCGCGCTGAACGCCAACGTGGGTGTCCTCGGCCCCTTGATGGCCGAAAGCCGGCTGGGCGGCGCGCGCGCCTGGTCGGTCGTCGTGGCGGCGCAGGCGGTCGGCACCATCGCGGGCGCGGGGCTGGCCGCCCGGGTGCGGGTCTCCCGCCCCCTGCTCGTGGCGGTCCTGTGCACCTTCCCCGCCGCCGTCCCGATCGCCCTGCTCGCGGCCGCGGCCCCGGTCTGGCTGATCGCCGTCGCGATGCTCGGCGCGGGCGTCGCGAGCGACGTCTTCGGCGTGCTGTGGACCACGACCATCCAGCGCGAGATCCCCGAGCACGCCCTCTCCCGCGTCAGCTCCTACGACTGGTTCGGCTCCCTCTCCTTCGCCCCCCTCGGCCTCCTCCTGGCCGGCCCGACCGCCACCGCGGTGGGCCCGGCCCACGCGCTGGCGGCCTGCGCGGCCCTGATCACGGCGGCCACGGCGGCGGCACTTCTGTCCCCCGGCGTGCGGGGCCTGCGGTCGCGGAACACGTAGCCGGCGGCCGTCCCGGGGACCGGCCCGGTCCTCACCGGGACCCGGTACCCGTGCAGCACTCGGCGACCGTGTCGGCGAAGGCGCGGGCCAGGGGGGTGAGGGCGTCCCAGCGGCGGACGGCCCAGCCG
>NZ_VOGW01000061.1:0-13368 GCF_007896895.1 Streptomyces misionensis
GTAGGCTGCGCGGGGCGGGGCCCCACCGCCGGTCCGTTGGTGCGCAAGCCCACCGGAGTCTCTGACTCCGCGGCCGAGTTCGCGGGCGGGGACGACGGCGTGGCCGAGGCCGAGTTCGGCCAGCAGCAGGGCGGTGTCCCAGTCGGCGACGCTGGTGTCGGAGCTGCCGCGGATGCCGAGTTCGGCGAAGGCGGCGTCGAGGCGGGTGCCCGAGGTGGAGTTGTGCGGCAGCCGGATGAGGCTGATCCCGGCGAGGTCGGCGACGTCGATCCGGGTCCGGGCCGCCAGCGGGTCGTCCGCGTGGACGGCGAGCACCCAGGGGAGTTCGACGACGGTGCGCTGCTCGATGCCGCGCACCGGCCCGCCGATGGTGACCCAGGCGAGGTCCAGCCTGTCGGCGACGAGCGCGTCGAAGCAGCTGCGGCTGGAGGTCTCCGTCTGGAACTCCAGGCTCACCCTCGGGTGGCGCCGCCGGAAGGCGACGATCGCCTCGGACATGAAGTGCCGTACGGTCGTCCCGCCCGTGGTGACGCGCACCGCGCCGCTGTCGCCGTTGGCCAGGTCCCCGAGGCGCCGCAGCGCCAGGTCCAGCCCGGCGATGCCGTCGGCCGCGGCGTCCCGCAGCACGCGCCCGGCCTCGGTCGGCACGACGCCGCGCGGCTGGCGCTCCAGGAGGCTCACCCCCGTCTCCCGTTCCAGCCGCTTCACATGCTGGCTCACGGCCGATTGCGTGCGGTCCAGCTCCCGGGCGACGGCACTGAGGCTGCCCGCCCGGCACACGGCCACGAAGACACGGAGATCGTCCAGGGTCATGCCCAAGCTATAGCTTGGGTCGAGGGAGAAATCCATAGGATTGACTGGGGTTGGCGGCCTCGGGATGATCAGGGCAGGGCCCAGGGCGGCAACCCGTCCGGCGCCCTCGCGGGGGTCCGGACCCCGGGCGGGGGCACGGACGGGTGCCGACCCGAGTGACGGAAGGAACCCGCCTCGTGTCCGCTCCCCTTGCCGCGTCCGCTCAGGCCACCGCGCTGCTGCGCCGCCTCGGCGCCGCCCGCATCGCCCACCCGGGCGGCACCCTCCTCGTGCACCTCCAGCGCGTCCGCGAGCTGCTCGCCACCTGGGGCGCCCGCCCGGCCCTCCAGCTCGCGGGCCTGTGCCACGCCTGCTACGGCACGGACGGCTTCCCCACCGCGCTGCTGCCCCCGGACCGCCGTACCGAACTCGCCGCGGTGATCGGCGCGGAGGCCGAGGCGATCGTCCACCTCTACGCCTCCTGCGACCGCGGGGACGGGTTCTTCATCGGATTCCAGCGGGTCGACGACTACCGGCCCCCGCGCTGGCCCGGGCAGACGGTCCCCCAGCAACTGCACCTCTGCTTCGAGGTCGCGGACCTGGACGAGGCCGAGGCGCGGCTGCTGGAACTGGGTGCGGGCAAGCCGGATCACCAGCCCCACGACGCCGCCCGGGCGCGGGTTCTCACGGACCCGGCCGGTCATCCCTTCTGCATCTGCCGTGGCTGACGGGCGGGTCCGGTCCGGGCCCGCCCGCCCCCTCCGACCCCCCGACACACTTTTGCAAGCGGGTGCTTGCAATTGTTAGCGGAGGGGGGCATGGTGGAGGCATGGCATCGCTGAACGTCGGCAATCTCGGTGAGTACCTGCGCGAGCAGCGGCGAAACGCGCAGCTGTCGTTGCGGCAGCTCGCCGATGCCGCCGGGGTGTCCAATCCGTACCTGAGCCAGATCGAGCGCGGGCTGCGCAAGCCGAGCGCGGAGGTGTTGCAGCAGGTCGCCAAGGCGCTGCGGATCTCCGCCGAGACGCTGTACGTGCGCGCCGGCATCCTCGACGCCGAGCGGGACCGGGATGAAGTGGAGACGCGCGCCGTCATCCTCGCCGATCCCTCGCTCAACGAGCGGCAGAAGCAGGTGCTGCTCCAGATCTACGAGTCCTTCCGGAAAGAGAACGGATTCGGGATCGGCGAACCCGCGCAGGCGCCGGACGGTACGGAGGAAGGGGCCGGCGACGACGATGCCGGTTCGCGGCGGACGGCCGGCTGACGCCGGACCAGGGCACCGGGCGCCCACCACGAACCAGACAACCTCAGCCGAACGCGAATCCGGGAGGACCATCACCATGGCCATTACCGACGACCTGCGCAAGACCCTCAGCGACCCGACCCCGCTCTACTTCGCCGCCGGCACCGCCGACCTCGCCCTCCAGCAGGCCAAGAAGGTGCCCGCCCTGGTCGAGCAGCTGCGTGCCGAGGCCCCCGCCCGGATCGACAAGGTGCGCAACACCGACCCGAAGTCCGTGCAGGAGAAGGCCGCCGCCCGGGCCAAGGAGGCGCAGGAGACCCTCCAGACCAAGGTCACCGAGCTGATCGGCGGCCTCGACGTCGACCTGAAGAAGCTCGGCGAGCAGGCCCAGGACCTCGCCCTGCGCGGCGTGGGCGTCGCCGCCGAGTACGCCGTCAAGGCCCGGGAGACCTACGAGAAGGTCGCCGAGCACGGCGAGCAGGCCGTGAAGGGCTGGCGCGGCGAGGCCGCCGAGGAGATCGAGGACCTGGCCATCGCCGTGGAGGGCAAGGCCGAGCCGGTCGAGGTCAAGGACGAGCCCGCCAAGCCCGGCCCGACCGGGATCGTCACGCCGGAGTCCGCCGCGGAGAAGAAGGCCGCCGCCAAGAAGACCCCGGCCGCCCGCAAGACCACCCCCGCGAAGAAGACCACCCCGCCGGCCAAGTGACCGAAGGACGTCGGACGCATACGGGCCGGGCACCTTTGGGGTGTCCGGCCCGTTCTATGGGTACGGTGGCGGCGTAGCGACCGAGAGGGAGATCACGGGCGGTGGGAAGCATGCTGATGTTGGGCTTCGGCGGTTTCATGGGGATCTTGAAGATCGTCCTCATGGCCCTGGCCGCGTTCGCGCTCGTCGACGCCGCCGTGCGCCGCGAGGACGCCTTCCGCGCGGCCGACAAGCAGAACAAGGTCTTCTGGCTGATCATCCTGGGCATCGCCCTGGTCGTCAGCATCCTGTTCTCGATCCTGTCCATCCTGCCGATCGCCGGCGCGGTGGCGAGCATCGTGTACATCGTGGACGTCCGCCCCGCCCTCCGGCACGTCACCGGCGGCAGCGGCTTCGGCCGCCGCCGCGGCAGCAGCAGCGACGGCCCCTACGGCCCCTACAACGGCGGCCGCTGACCCCTCCCGGCCGGGCTACGCCGTCCGGTCCAGCAACACCACCGCCACGTCGTCCGTCAGCTCGCCCCCGTTGAGGCTGCGCACCTCCTGCACCGCGGCGCGCAGCAGTTCCTCCCCGCGCAGCCCCTCGGAGAGCTGGCGGCGGATCATCTCCACCATCCCGTCCTGGCCGAGCCGTTCCCCGCCGTCCCCGACCCGGCCCTCGATCAGGCCGTCGGTGTACAGCATCAGGCTCCACTCCGTGCCCAGCTCCACCTGCGTCCGCGACCAGTGGACGCCGGACAGCAGGCCGAGGGCGGGGCCGTTGTCGTCGTAGGGCAGCAGCCGCGCCGGGCGGCCGGGGCGGGCCAGCAGCGGCGCCGGATGCCCGGCCAGGCACAGGCCGGCGTGCCGGCCGTCGGGCGCGATGTCCACCGTGCACAGCGTCGCGAAGATCTCCTCGTCCGCGCGCTCGTGCTCCAGCACCTCTTGCAGCGTGCCCAGCAGCTCGTCCCCGCACAGCCCGGCCAGGGTCAGCGCCCGCCAGGCGATGCGCAGCTCCACGCCGAGCGCGGCCTCGTCCGGGCCGTGCCCGCAGACGTCGCCGATCATGGCGTGCACCGTGCCGTCGGGGGTGCGGACGGCGTCGTAGAAGTCGCCGCCGAGCAGCGCCCGGGAGCGGCCCGGACGGTAGCGGGCCGCGAACCGCAGCGCGGAGCCGTCCAGGAGCGGCGTGGGCAGCAGCCCCCGCTCCAGGCGCCGGTTCTCCTGCGCCCGCAGCCGGCTCTCGGTGAGCCGGCGCTCGGCGGTGTCGGACCGCTTGCGCTCCACCGCGTACCGGATGGCGCGGCTGAGCAGCCGGCCGTCCAGCTCGTCCCGGAAGAGGTAGTCCTGCGCGCCGACGCGCACCGCCTCGGCGCCGCGCTCGGCGTCGCCGGAGCCGGTCAGGGCCAGCACGGCGTGCCGGGGTGCGAGCCGGAGGACGTGCCGGAGCACGGCCAGCTCGTCGTCGGTCCCGCTGCCGCCGGGCGCGGGCAGCGCCAGGTCCAGCAGGATGCAGTGGACGTCGTCGGTGAGCAGCCGCTCGGCCTCGGTGAGGTTGCGGGCGGTGCGCACGCGGATCGGCTTGCCGGCCGAGTCCAGCAGTTCGGGCACGATCGGCGAGCCGACCGGGTCGTCCTCGATCAGCAGCAGGGTGAGAGTGGTGCCGCCGGCGGGGGCGGCGTCGCGGTGGGCCTCTTCCTTGAGGGGGGCGCCGACGGCGCCGGCGGCCTGCGCCTGACCACTCTCCACGGCCGGGAGCGCTCTCTGCCGCGGTACGGGTACGGGCATCGTCCTGGGTTCCTTCCCTCCCCCCGAGGGCACGGCGGTGGCGAGGGGTCTCGACCCACCGACGGGTGACCCTAGCGGGTGGGGCCACCCCGACGGAATGGTGTGAGCCGCGTCGCTCCGGCCCGGGCGACTGTCATATGCCGCCATCTCCACCGCAGTTGGACAGCCGTCCGGGCCCGGCGGGATGACGAAGCTCACGTCCTGCCCCGGTTTGCACGGGGGTTGGCGGTGGAGTGGGTCACACGGAGCGTGCGGCGCGGCGCGTGGCCCGGGTCATAGCGGGACAAAGGCATGCGTATGGCGCGGCTCACGCGACCGGGATCACAGCGGCGGGCCGCCCCGCCCACTGGGCCCGGGGGGTCAGCGCAGGGCGGCCAGCCCGGTCCGGGTGGTGGCCAGAACCACGCGGTCGCCCTTCGCCAGCACGTGGTCGTCGGGCGTGTCCGTGCGGCCCGCCAGCGCCAGCACCCGCCAGGAACCCGCGCGGAACGCCTCGCGCACCGTCCGCCCCTCCAGCATCGGATGCCCGTCCACGTCCACCGCGGCGAACAGCAGCACCTGCCGCTCCACCGAGACCGCGCCGAGCACCTGCCGCCCGAGCATCGCCCCCGCAAAGGCCGGCGCCGCCAGATGCGTCACGCTCCGGCTCCGGGTCAGCGCGTGCGGGTACGCGGCCCGCAGGGTCCGGTACACCGCCGTCGCGAAGTCGTCGTCGTACAGCCGCAGCACCACCCGCAGATCCGGCCGTACCGTCCGCGCGTACAGCGCCGCCTCCAGATTCGTGGTGTCCGCGCTGGTCACCGCGAGCAGCGCCTGCGCCCGGTGGATCTTCGCGGACTCCAGCACCCCCTCCTGCGTGACGTCCCCGAGCACCACCGGCACCCGCAGCCGCCGCGCCGTCGCGAGCCCCCGCGCCTCGGGGTCGGACTCGACGCACACCACGGGCACGTTCAGCTCCCGCAGCCGCGTCAGCACCCGCGTCCCGATCTTGCCGAGCCCCAGCAGCACCACGTGCCCGCCGAGCCCGCGCGGCGGCTTGCGCAGCGAGGTGGCGGTGCGGAACGTCCCCAGCGCCTCCAGCACCGCGGCCAGCAGCACCGGCAGCAGGAGCAACCCCACCAGCGCGGACAGCAGTTGGAGCAGCTGCCGGCCGAGCGGGGCGCCGAGCGCCGGGTCGTCGATGGCGAACATGTCGAGCAGGGTGAGGTAGAAGGCCCGCAGCGGATGGATCCGGGTCACCGCCCACAGGGCGACGGCCAGCGCGAGCACACAGCCCACCAGACCGGCCAGCGACCACCGCAGCCGCCGCGAGAACAGGAAGCCGAGCGACGGCACGACCCCGGCCCCCCGGCCCGGCGCCGCCGACTCGGGACCGCCCGCCGACGACACCTGCTCCAGCACGATCGCCGTCCGCCCGGCGGCCCCCCGCACCTCCTCGTCGTCCGGCAGCAGCCGCGGCTCCTGGTCCCCGCCGGCCGCCCCCGAGGGGTCGTTGACCGACAGCAGGGCCAGGGTGTGCAGCCCGGAGTCGGCGGGCAGCGGCCGTTCCACCGCCCGCAGCAGCAGCCCTTCGGTCTGTACGACCTTGCTGGTGCCGGCGAGCGCGGTCGCGGCCAGGGCGGGCGCGGCGGTGTCCGCGTCGGACAGCACCGTGGTCGACGCCTCCCGGCGCGCGTCGCCCCCGGCGCCGCTCGCCAGCGCGGCCGCCTGGTCGAGGAGTTCCTCGATGTGCTGGCCCAGCCGCCGGTTGTACAGCCGCAGTACGAGCCGCAGCCGGGGGTTGAGCCGGCGGGCGGTCAGCGCGGCGCGGATGTTGGTCTCGTCGTCGTCGTGCACGAGGGCGAGCGCGGCGGCCCGCTCCACCCCGGCCTCCGCGAGCACCGCCTCCGTCAACTCCCCGGCCTCCAGCACCGGTTCGCCGGCCGTCGCACCGGCCGGGACCGGTGGGGCGGCCGGCGCCCCGCCCCGCGCGCCGACGGCCGCGCTGACCACCCGGTCCAGCAGCGCCGCCGACGCCGCCCGGGCCCGGCCGACCACCGGTGGTCTCGCCGTGCGCTCGCTCGGCGGCACCACCAGGGTGACCTGCTCGCCGTACACCCCGCGCAACTCGGCGGCCAGCCGGTGCGCCAGCCCGTCGTCCCCGCACACCACCATGTGGGGTGCGCCGGGTCCCCCTTGAAACGGAACAGTCGCCACGAGGGGAAAGACTGCCTCAGCGGGAAGCCTGGTTCCACCGCCGCCCCGGCGGCCGACGGCCGGTCAGCGGCCCTCTTCGGCCGCCTTCTGGAAATCGAACCGCGCGAGATCCGCGAGCCACACCCGTGCGTTGCCGTCCGACGGGGCCCGCCAGTCGCCGCGCGGGGAGAGCGAACCGCCGGCCGAGACCTTGGGCCCGTTCGGCATGGCCGAGCGCTTGAACTGGGCGAACGCGAAGAAGCGGCGGCAGAAGACCTCCAGCCAGCGCACGATCTCCGCGAGGTCGTACGCCACCCGCTTGGCCTCGGGGAAACCCGGCGGGAAGGCGCCGGAGGCGGCGTCGTGCCAGGCGTGCCAGGCCAGGAAGGCGATCTTCGAGGGGCGGAAGCCGTAGCGCAGCACGTGGAAGAGGGTGAAGTCGTGCAGCGCGTACGGGCCGATCTTCGACTCGGTGGACTGCATCTCCTCGCCCGGCACCAGCTCCGGGCTGATCTCGGTGTCCAGGATCGCGGCCAGGATCGAGCCGGTCTCCTCGTCGAACTGGCCGCTGCTGATCACCCAGCGGATCAGGTGCTGGATCAGCGTCTTGGGCACCCCGGAGTTCACGTTGTAGTGGCTCATCTGGTCGCCGACGCCGTACGTCGACCAGCCCAGCGCCAGCTCGGAGAGGTCACCGGTGCCCAGCACGATGCCGCCGCGCTGGTTGGCCAGCCGGAACAGGTAGTCGGTGCGCAGCCCCGCCTGGACGTTCTCGAAGGTGACGTCGTACACCGGCTCGCCGGCGGCGAACGGGTGGCCCATCTCCTGAAGCATCAGCCGCGCGGTCGGCGTGATGTCCAGCTCCGCCGCGGTGACCCCGAGCGCCCGCATCAGCCGGTGCGCGTTGTCCTTGGTGTGGTCGCTGGTGGCGAAGCCGGGCAGGGTGAAGGCGAGGATGTCGCTGCGCGGCCGGCCCGCGCGGTCCATCGCCCGGGCGGCGACGATCAGCGCGTGCGTGGAGTCCAGACCGCCGGAGACGCCGATGACCACCTTGGGTCCGCCGATCGCCGCGAGCCGCTGCTGGAGGCCCTCGACCTGGATGTTGTAGGCCTCGTAGCAGTCCAGGGCGAGCCGGTCGGGGTCGGCGGGCACGAACGGGAACCGCTCGACGCGCCGGCGCAGCCCCAGATCGGCGGCGACCGGCGGGTCCAGCCGGAAGGAGACCGTGCGGAAGTCGGCGGTGCGGGCCGCGTGGGTACGGCGGTTGTCGTCGAAGCTGCCCATCCGCTGCCGCTCCTGCCGCAGCAGGTCGAGGTCGATGTCGGCCGCCGCGAACTGGTCGCCGAGCGGGAAGCGGTCGGACTCGGCCAGCAGCACCCCGTTCTCGTAGACCATGGTCTGCCCGTCCCAGGACAGGTCCGTGGTCGACTCGCCCAGACCGGCCGCCGCGTAGACGTAGGCGGCGAGGCAGCGGGAGGACGCGGAGCGGCACAGCAGCTTGCGGTCCTCGGCGCGGCCGACGGTGATCGGGCTGCCGGACAGGTTGGCCAGCACCGTCGCCCCGGCCAGGGCCGCCTCCGCGCTCGGCGGCACCGGCACCCACATGTCCTCGCAGATCTCCGCGTGCAGCACCAGGCCGGGCACGTCCTCGGCGGTGAACAGCAGATCCACGCCGAACGGCACGTCCGCGCCGTCGATCCGGATGGTGCCGCCGCGCTCGTCGTCGCCCGCGGCGATCTGGCGGCGCTCGTAGAACTCCCGGTAGTTCGGCGGGTACGACTTGGGGGCCACGCCGAGGATCCGGCCGCGGTGCACCACGACCGCGCAGTTGTAGACCCGGTTGCGGTGGCGCAGCGGGGCGCCGACGACCAGTACCGGCAGCAGGTCCGCGGACCCGGCGACCACCTCCCGCAGGGCCGCCTCGACCGCGTCCAGGAGCGGGTCCTGGAGCAGCAGGTCCTCGATCGAGTAGCCGCACAGCACCATCTCCGGGAAGACGGCGACGGCGACGCCCTCCTCGGCGCACCGGCGCGCCTGGCGCAGGACCGCTTCGGCGTTGGCGCCCGGATCGGCGATGACGGTGTGGCCGGTGCACGCGGCGACGCGCGCGAAGCCATGCTGATAGATCGACCAGAAGTTCACACAGGGAAGCCTAGAACTTCTCCTCCACGGCGCTCACCGGCGCTCGCCTTCGCCCCGAACCGGGACGTACAGTTACCCCTAGGGGTATTGCTTGAGGAGTGAGCGTGGAACTGGATCTCGAGGGCGCGTCCCTGAAGTCCGTGCTGAACCGGCTGCGGCGGGCGCAGGGTCAGATCTCCGGTGTGATCCGGATGATCGAGGAGGGGCGGGACTGCGAGGACGTCGTCACCCAGCTGGCCGCGGCCTCGCGGGCGCTGGACCGCGCCGGGTTCGCGATCATCGCCACCGGGCTCCAGCAGTGCGTGGCGGACATCGAGTCGGGCCGCAGGAACGGCGAGGACGCGGAGGCGATGCGGGCGCGGATGGAGCGGCTGTTCCTGTCACTGGCGTGAGCGCGGCGTCGGCGCGAGCCGGGCGCCGGTGCGAGCTGGGTGCCGGTGCGAGCCGGGCGCCTTTATGAGCCTGGCATCGGCGTGAGCCGGGCGCCGGTGCGAGCCGGGCGCGGGCGCGAGCCGGGCGCGGGTGTGCGCCTGTCGTCGGCGTGTCCCTCGGTGGTGCTGATCACACCACGCCTCGGGTCCCGTCCGGTCGCTGATCACGCCACGCCTCGGGTCCCGTCCGGTCGCTGATCCCGCGTCGGTGGCACCCCGGCGGGGGCCGGTCCCGTCGTCGTGCGCGCCCCCCCGCCGCGGACCTCGGCCGGTGTTCGTGATCCCGGTACGGGGGTCTTTCGCGCACCCGCGCGCGGGCCGTTCGGCCCTTGTCCGCCCCCGCACGCCCTGACTTCACTGGTCCGGCGGCCCCCTGACCTCCACCGGCAAGGCGGAACAGCCCGATGACCAGTGACACGACCACCGGCGCCACCCCCCGGCAGCGGGACCGGCGGAGCACCCCACCGGACACCCCGGCGCCCACGGCCACCGCCTCCCGCGCCTTCGCCTGGCTGCTGATCGTCACGGGGATGCTGGGCATCCTGGTCTCCTGTGTGATCACGGTCGACAAGATCCAGCTGGTCCAGAACCCGGACTTCAGCCCGTCCTGCAACCTCAGCCCCGTCCTGTCGTGCACCGACGTGATGCGCAGCGCCCAGGCGTCCGTGTTCGGCTTCCCCAATCCCCTCCTCGGCCTCGCCGCCTACCCCGTCGTGGTCACCATCGGCGGCGCGCTGCTGGCCGGCGCCCGCTTCCGGCGCTGGTTCTGGCTCGGCCTGAACGTCGGCACGCTGTTCGGCGCGGGCTTCTGCATGTGGCTGATGAGCCAGGCGCTGTACGAGATCGGCGCGCTGTGCCTGTGGTGCTGCCTGGCCTGGGCCGCCACCATCGCCATGTTCTGGTACACCACCGCGCGCAACCTGACGCACGGCGTGATCCGTGCCCCGCGCGCCGTGGTGGCGGGCGTCCTGGAGTTCCACTGGGTGGTGCCGCTCACCTGGTACCTGGCCATCGTGATGCTGATCGCCACCCGCTGGTGGGACTACTGGCGGTCGCTGCTCTGAGCACGGTCCCGCGCCCCGCCGCCCCGGCACCGGCCCGCCGGGGCCGAACGGCCCCGCCAACCGGCCCTGCCCACCGGCGCGTTCGCCCGGTTAGCGTCGCGCGATGGAGCTCAAGAACATCCCCGACCCGGGCTTCGCGGGCGACGACGGCTCACCGGAGCCACGGCTGGCCGCCGCGCTCGCCGCGTGGTCCGAGGACCCCTGCGAGGCGGCGGAGACCGAACTGCTCGCGCTGCTGGCCGACGCCCGTCTGCTGGTGCCGGTCATCGCCGTGCTGGGCGAGACGGAGACCGGCCCGGACGGCCGCGAGGGCGAGAAGACGAGCGACATGGCCGTCGCCACCCTGCGCCTGCCCGACGGGCGTCAGGGCCTGCCGGCCTTCACCGGCCTGGAGGCGCTGCGCCGCTGGCGCCCCGACGCCCGGCCCGCCCCGGTCCCGGCCTGCAAGGCGGTCGAGGCGGCGTGGCACTCGGGGGCGCAGACCCTGCTGATCGACGTCCGCGGTCCGGTCTTCTACGAACTGTCGGGCGCCGCCCTGCGCGCGGTCGCCGAGCGCCGGCCCCATCTGCCCCCGTCGCGCGACCCCGACATCGCCGACGCCCTGCGGACGGTCCTGGCCCACCACCCCGTCGTGCGCCGCGCCCATCTGCTGCCCGCCACGGACGGCGACACGGACGCCCGGCTCGTCGTCGTACCGGCCTCCTCCGGGACGGACGGCCAACTCCCCGCCGTCGCGCACCAGCTGGCCGAGGCCGTGCGCGACCTCGCCACCGACCTGGCCGCGGACCCGCTGCTGCGCGTCCGCCTGGACCGCGGCCTGGACCTCGCCGTCGTACCCGAGGGCCGGGCCGTCCCCGGGCCGCCCCTCTACCGGCGCCACTGACCGGAGCGCGGCAAGAAGGGCCGCCCGGCCCTACCGAGCGCCGTACCCGGGCCTGTTGGGCCCTATCGGCGAGGGGTGGCCGCGGGCCGATCATGTGGCGGGCCGGGAAGCGCCGGGTCCACAACCCGCACGCGTGGCGCTTCCCGGCTCCGCTACGCCATGAACAGCTGGAGGGACGCCATCCGGTGGACGAGGTACAGACACACAAGGTGATGACCGCACGGCCGGGCGCCGAGGTCACCACGGCCGGGCAGCAGCAGGCCGTACGACGCGCGCGGCCCGCGTGGACGCAGTGGCTGACGACCACCGACCACAAGCAGATCGGGACGATGTACCTGGTCTCGTCGTTCGCGTTCTTCCTGATCGGAGGCGTGCTGGCGCTGCTGATGCGCGCCGAGCTGGCCCGGCCCGGACTGCAGATCATGTCGAACGAGCAGTTCAACCAGGCCTTCACCATGCACGGCTCGATCATGCTGCTGCTGTTCGCGATGCCGCTGTTCACCGGCTTCGCGAACTGGATCATGCCGCTTCAGATAGGCGCGCCGGACGTCGCGTTCCCACGGCTGAACATGCTCGCCTTCTGGCTGTTCCTGTTCGGCTCGCTGATCGCGGCGGGCGGCTTCCTGACGCCCGACGGCGCCGCCGACTTCGGGTGGTTCCTGTACGCCCCGCTGTCCGACGCCGTGCACTCGCCGGGGCTCGGCTCCGACCTGTGGATCATGGGCGTGGCCCTGTCCGGCTTCGGCTCGATCGCGGGCGCGGTCAACTTCATCACCACGATCATCTGCATGCGCGCGCCCGGCATGACCATGTTCCGCATGCCGATCTTCACCTGGAACGTGCTGCTGACCGCCGTCCTGGTCCTGATCGTCTTCCCGGTGCTGGCCGCGGCCCTGTTCGCCCTGGAGTGCGACCGCAAGTTCGGCAGCCACATCTTCGACGCGGCCAACGGCGGAGCGCTGCTGTGGCAGCACCTCTTCTGGTTCTTCGGCCATCCGGAGGTCTACATCCTGGCGTTGCCGTTCTTCGGCATCGTCTCCGAGGTCGTCCCGGTCTTCTCCCGCAAGCCGATGTTCGGCTACATGGGCCTGATCGGCGCCACGATCGCCATCGCCGGCCTCTCGGTCACCGTCTGGGCGCACCACATGTACGTCACCGGCGGCGTGCTGCTCCCCTTCTTCTCCTTCATGACCTTCCTGATCGCGGTGCCGACGGGGGTGAAGTTCTTCAACTGGATCGGCACCATGTGGAAGGGCTCCCTGAGCTTCGAGACCCCGATGCTCTGGACCACCGGCTTCCTCATCACCTTCGTCTTCGGCGGCCTGACCGGCGTGATCCTGGCCTCCCCGCCGATGGACTTCCACGTGTCCGACTCGTACTTCGTGGTCGCCCACTTCCACTACACGATCTTCGGCACGGTCGTGTACGCGATGTTCGCCGGATTCCACTTCTGGTGGCCGAAGTTCACCGGCAAGATGCTGGACGAACGCCTCGGCAAGATCACCTTCTGGACGCTGACGGTCGGCTTCCACCTCACCTTCCTCGTGCAGCACTGGCTGGGCGCCGAGGGCATGCCGCGCCGGTACGCCGACTACCTGGCCACCGACGGCTTCACCGCCCTCAACACCGTCTCCACGATCGGCTCGTTCCTCCTCGGCCTCTCCCTTCTGCCGTTCTTCTACAACGTCTGGAAGACCGCGAAGTACGGCGAGCCGGTGGGCGTGGACGACCCCTGGGGATACGGCCGTTCACTGGAGTGGGCGACCTCCTGCCCGCCCCCGCGGCACAACTTCAAGACCCTGCCCCGCATCCGCAGCGAATCCCCGGCGTTCGACCTGCACCACCCGGACATCGTGGCCCTCGAGGCAGAGGCGGCGAGCTAGCCGTGCCGCATCCCGTACTGGCCCTTGCGACCGCGGCGGTGACCGCCTCCGGCTGCGTCTGGTACCTCCCGGCCCTCGCCGACCTCCGGGCCGGCGCGGACCGCCCCCTGTCCCGCCGCGTCAGGGCGGCGTCCTGCGTGGCGGCCTGGGCGACGGCCGCCACGGTCGCCGGCCTCCTCCTCGTGACGGACGGCCCGCGTCCCCCGCTGGCGGCGGCCGCGACGGGCACCCTGCCGGCCGTGGCCCTGCGCGTGTGGGCGGCCGTACGCCACCACCGGGAGAC
>NZ_VOGW01000061.1:13648-23208 GCF_007896895.1 Streptomyces misionensis
GCGCGTGTCCGCGATGGTGAAGAGGGCGACCAGCAGGCGGAAGGGCTTGGTGAGTTCGTGGGCGGGGGAGGGAACGGAGCGTAGACGGCCGGCTTTCTCCGTCTCCGGATGGGACGCAACCCTCTGCTCGCGGCGTCTTCAGAGTGTGGACGACGAGCGGGATCTCGGATGAAACGCCGGTACGAAGAGGAATTCATGGCGTTCGCGGCGGCGCGGTCCGCACCTCTGTTCCGTTCCGCGTGCGTGCTCACCAGCGGTGATGTGCACCTCGCGGAGGACCTGGTGCAGGACACGCTGGGCCGGATGTACGCCAACTGGCGCAAGATCGCGCAGATAGACGACCCAGCGGCCTACACACCCACCGTCCTCGTGCGGACGTACCTGTCCCACCGCCGCCGGCGCAGCAGTTCCGAGCAGCCCACCGACACCCTGCCGGACTCCGGTGCCGTCACCGAGCACGACGCCACACTGCGGATCACGCTGCTCGACGCCCTCGGCCGGCTCTCCGCCCGGGACCGGGCCGTGCTCCTCCTGCGCTACTGGGAGGACCGCAGCGTCGAGCAGACCGCCGAGATCCTGCGCGTCCGTCCGGGCGCGGTACGCAACCAGAGCATGCGCGCGCTCGCCCGCATCCGGGACCTCCTCGGCCACGACCTGTCCGAGCTCGTCAGTCCCTGACCCCGGTGCCGTGGCACCACCCCGCCCTCATCACCGACTCGCGAAACGCGGCAACCCCATGCCCATAGAAGAAGACTTCACCGAAGCCCTCCGCACCACCCTCCAGACTTTCGAACCGCCCAACACCCACTCGCTCCTGCGGGGCGGTGTCCGCAGCGGCCGACGCAGGCGCCGCCGCCGCGCCCTGGCCCTCGGCGCGAGCGGAGCAGCCGTACTCGCGCTCGTCGGGTTCGGCGCGACGATCGCTTCCGGCCAACTGCCCGGCGGGCGACCGGCGGACCAGACCCTCACCGACCCCGCGGCATCGTCCCCCACCGGCTCGGCCACGGCCTCCACCACCCCGAAACCGACCTTCATCGGCACGCTGCCCCCCGATCGCGCCCTCGCCACCCTGACCGGGTTGCTGCCGACCGGCCTCTCCCACTCCAGTCCGCCCGGCGGCGAGCGGTCCGGGCAACTGTGGGTGGACGACGGACACGGCAAGTCGCTGCTCGAGATCCACGTCTCCCGGCCGACCTCCACCGCCGCCATCCGCAGCCACGTCTTCGCCGGCACGACACCCTCGGCCGACGGCACCCTGATCAGGACCACCCAGTCCCCACCCGGCCCGGGCCCCGGCCACCAGACGGTGAACGTCCTGCACCCCGACGGCCTCCACATCACCCTCATGGAGTGGCAGGCCCCAGACCAGAACACCCCCTCGACCCGCACCACACCGATCCTGTCACCGGCCCAACTACGGTCGATCGCCATCAGCTCGCGGTGGCGGTAACGACCGCGGCGGCCATGCGGCGGGCAGACACGCCCCTTCCGGTGGTGCTCTCAGGAGGCGCTCGACAACGCCTTCGAGTTGAACAATCCGCCGCGGAAGCTCGAACACGTCATCGATCCTCCGGAGCACGGCTTCGAGGAGATAATGAAGAACTCGGGAGGACACTCCGAAGCGTTCCGGCGCATCGTCAAAGTCTCGGCGAGAGCGACGACCTTCCGGAATCCACCCAAGGCAAGTTCCCAGGAAAGACACCATGACGGACCGCCCTGCCACCAGACCGCTCTGCCCCCTCGAACAGCGCGTCCTCGTCAAGCTCCTGTCGGCGGAGTTCCCGGGCGCGCAGGAGCTGAGGAACCAGTTGGCGCAGACCCGTGTCACCCGTCCCTGGGGGAGCGAGTCCCCGAGCATCGATCTGGACGTGCCATCCGGTGTTCCGGCAGCGGCAATCGAGGACGGCATCATGCCGGCCACCGGCACGGTCACGGACGACTCCGGCGAACGGTTCGGCGAACTGCTGGTTTGGGTGAGCGGTGGCAGGCTCTCGGCCCTGGAGTTCTCGTGGTACGGCGACACCGCTCCGACGGAACTCCCGGATCCCGGCCTCGTCACCGTACGGTGCGGTGAGACGGAGAGGACCGCGACTTGAGATTCGTCGAGACCCACTGGAACGGCTCGGGATTCTTCCTGGACCCGTCCGCCTACGTGGCCGAGCTTCCTCGCCTGCGCGGTGTACTCCCGCCGGGCGCCTGGGCGTTCGCCTCCGACCCGGGGCACTACGACATTTCCAGCGCCGACCGGTGCGTCAAGGACCTGGAACTGGCCGCTATCCGTCCGGCGACCGACAAGAGCGGACGGCTGGACCTGGAGTTCGCGCCCAACAGGTTCAAGCACGACAGGGGCCTGCGCATCAGCTACTCGGGAGTGACGCACTTCTCCATTGATTATGCGCATGCCATCGACTGGATGTTGGTCGACGCCGTGCTCCTCGACGAGATCCTCCCCGACGAGGACGGCGGCTGCGTGCACGAGATCGCGCTCACCGACGCGTCGATCACCATTCGCTGCGAGGACCTGCACGCCGTGTGGGGGGAGGCGAACTGAGGGGGTGAACGGGATCGTCGCCCGCTCAGAGGTCCTTGGCCGGCCGCGTCGCACCTCACGCGCGCGCGTTCCCGTAATCCCCGTGGTGTGCCCGGGTGCCGCCAGACCAGGCATCCTCGCCATGCCGACTGGGCGACGCCGTCCAAGCGGGCGGCGCACTCCGCGCCGTTCCATTCTTGATCGGTGATCTCGTCGAGCAGGCGTCGCTCGATGCGGGCCCAGGTCTCGCGGTCGGTCCGTGCTCCCACGGACCGACGCTTGCGCATCACCGTGTCCGGGAGGAAACGCACCTGCAGAGACCGCGCAGTACCTCGTCAACCGGCGGCCGCGCAGGTCGACAGCCTGGTCCGCGGAGACAGAAAGCGTCATGCGCGCGACCGCAGCAGCGGAGTGTGAGGGTTTCCTCCAGCACAAGAGACCGGCGGTTATGCCGAGGTGCCTCCAGCACCTCACGGAGCGAGACCACTCGAAGACGCGCAGGCAGAAACAGGTGAGGACCTACGGACATCCGTAGGTCCTCACCTGCTATCGCGGCTGTCGGGGTGGCGGGATTTGAACCCACGACCTCTTCGTCCCGAATGAGGTTTGGTTGGCGACCCTGCCAGCCTCGATGGCGTCGTCGCAGCTCAGGTGGGTGGTCTCTGTTGGTGTCGCGGGGCCTGGAAGGGGCTCAGGGAGCTGGCCGCTCCCAGATGGCTCCCATGGGTGCGTCCGAAGGCGCGCCTACGCGCCGCCTCGGAGGCACAGGGCCGGATCACCGCGGCCACCTTGGTCATCTCCCCGGCTGGCGAGGTGATCACCAAACGCTCCCGGGAACGCATCACGGCCAACCAGCAGGAGGACTTTGAGACGAACACTCGACGGGCAGTGAAGCACGCAAGGTCGACATGACACTTCCTTTACCCGTCTGCCCTATGGTCGGAGCCGCGTCTGCGAACCGGGGGAGGCGACAGCGATGGGCGACGGCAAGGTTCCCGGCAAGGTCCTGGACATCAAGACCGCCGACATCAAGGCGGCGGCACCAGCCTTCCACCAAGGGGCCATCGACCTGAGCAAGGCGCTGACCACACTGATCCAGACGTTGGACGGCCTCGGCGAGCCCTGGGGACACGACGAGCAGGGTGACAAGTTCGGCAATGTCTACAAGCCGCAGCAGAAGAAGATCGAGGGCGCGGCGGGCATCCTGGTGCTCGGTCTGACGAGCATCCACGAGGCCATGGTGGATCTGTCGGACGGGCACGTGGACAACGACGAGCTCATCGCCGGCATGTTCACGGAAGTGAAGTCCCCCCAGCAGAGCGATGGTGCCGGTGAGCGTTGAGGACAAGGCCCGCCACATTCTTCTCAAGCTAGGCCTGTGGTGGCCGGAAGCTGACTCCGGCAAGCTGCGGGACGCGGCGAAGGCCTGGCGCACCTTCGCGAATGCCGTGGACGACGTCCGTTCCCCGGTGCACCGCAGCGCGTCCGGGATCATTCACAACAACACGGGTGAGTCGATCGAGGCGTTCGAGAAGTTCTGGGGCCGCTACGCCACGGGCAAGGACGGCGGCTGGCTGAGCGATCTCGCGAAATCCTCGCGGGAGATGGCCAAGGCGCTGGACAAGTTCGCCGACGCCATCGACGACGCGATCAACAAGCTCTGGACACGCATCGGCATCGACGCGGCCGTGATCGCGGGCGGGGTGGCGCTTGCCTTCTTCACCGCGGGCCTCGCTTCGGGGGCTGCCGTCGCGGCGGCCGACGCGGTCATCGAGTTCGGCGCCACGATGGGCATCGCCGTCAGCACGACGGTGGCAGAGATCGCCGCGGGTACCCTCGCCGCCGCCGCGTTCGGCGGGGTCGAATCGGTCGCGGTCGACCTCGCGGTGGCCCAGCCGCTGCAGATGGCGACGGGGCTGCAGCACGGCTTCAGCCTGGACGAGGTCAACCGGGCCGCCAAGGACGGCATGATCTTCGGCGGCGCTCTCGGAGCGGGCGGCGGCCTGCTGAAAGCGAGCATGGAGGGCGGGCTCACCGACACCACCCCGCTGCTGCTGCGCCCGCCTTCCCTCCGCCCCGACCTGGTCGATCTGGGCCCGGCCGCCCGCAACGCCGAACGCACACCGTGCGTGGGCGAGCCGATCGACGTGGCGACCGGCGCCATGCTGATGACCCAGACCGATCTCACCCTGCCGGGCAGTCTGCCACTGGAGTTCACCCGCACCCACCTCTCCTCCTACCGGGGCGGCGTCTGCTTCGGCCCGACCTGGATCTCCACCCTGGACGAGTGCCTCCAGATCGACGGCGAGGGAGTCGTCTTCGCCGCGGCCGACGGCATGCGCCTGGTCTACCCGGTACCGGAACCGGGCGTGCCCACGATGCCGGCCAAGGGCGCCCGCTGGCCCCTGGAGTGGGACGGCAAACCGGACGGCGCGATGACCGTCACCGACCCGTCGACCGGTGTGACCCGCACCTTCGCCGCCCCCGTCCCCTCACCCTCCTTCGGCGTCTTCCACCTGGCCCTGGACTCCTGGTCCGACCGCAACGGCAACCGCATCGACGTCGAACGCGACGACGACGGCATCCCCTTCGGCATCCGCCACTCCGGCGGCTACTACGTCGCCGTCGACACCCAGGGCCCCCGCATCACCGCCCTGCGCCTGCTGGACGAACCCCCCTCCCGCTACCACCCGGCCCCCACGCCCGACGAGGGCACGGTCGTCATGCGCTACGGCTACGACACCGCAGGCAACCTCACCGAGGTCATCAACTCCAGCGGCGAACCCTGCGCTTCACCTACGACACCGAGGGCCGCGTCACCCGCTGGACCGACCGCAACGGAACCTGGTTCTCGTACGTCTACGACGACCGAGGCCGGGTGATCCGCACCGAGGGCATCGACGGCATCCTCTCCGGCACCCTGACGTACGACGACACCGCCCGCACGACCACGTACACGGACTCGCAGGGCCGTGTCTCGGTCCACCGGCACAACGCCGACGGGCTGCTGGTGGAGGAGACCGATCCACTCGGGCACGTCACTCGCACGGAGTGGGACGAGTACGGTGCCCATCCCGTCGAGGTGACCGATCCGCTCGGCCACACAACCCGGTACACCTACGACGACGTCGGCAACATCACCGAGCTCACCCTGCCCGACGGTTCCTCGGCACGGGCCGCCTACAACGCGATCGGACTGCCGACCGAGGTGATCGAGCCGGGCGGCGCGGTCTGGCGGCACGGCTACGACGAGCGGGGCAACCTGCTGACCACGGTGGACCCGCTCGGCGCCGAGACCCGGTACACGTACGACGTCGCCGGCCGGCCGACGGCGATCACCGACGCCCTCGGCCACACCCGGACGGTGACCTACGACGCGGCAGGCCTGCCCGTCTCCCTCACGGACTCACTCGGCCACACGACGACGGTTCGCCGCGACACCTTCGGTCGCGTCACCAAGGTGACCGACCCCCTCGGCAACAGTGTCCGTATGGGCTGGACGACCGAGGGCAAGCCGTCCTGGCGCGAACAGCCGGACGGCGACCGCGAGTCGTGGACGTGGGATGCCGAGGGCAACCTCCTCGCGCACACCGACGCGGCGGGCAACACGACGCATCACACGGCAACCCACTTCGACGTACCCGCCACCCAGACCGACCCCGACGGCAGCCGCTACAAGTTCTCCTACGACAGTGAACTCCGGCTGACCGCGGTCACCAACCCCCAGGGCCGCACCTGGACGTACACCTACGACGAGGCCGGACGTCTGGTCGCCGAGACGGACTTCAACGGCCATGCGCTGACGTACACGCACGACGCGGCTGGACGGCTGGTCTCCCGTACCAACGGCGCCGGCGACACAGTGCGCTTCACACGGGACGCGGTGGGCCGGGTGGTGGAGCAGCGGGCCGGCGAGGAGGACGTCACAACGTTCTCCTACGGTCCCGACGGCGGCTTGGCGCAAGCCGCCAACGGCGACGCCGTGGTCGTCCTGGCACGGGACGCCCTCGGCCGCGTGGTGTCCGAGACGGTGAACGGGCGTACGACCACGCACGGCTATGACGTCCTGGGACGCCGAACCCGGCGGACAACCCCCTCGGGACTGACCTCGGCCTGGACGTACGACGCGGCAGGGCGTCCGCTCGCCCTGCGATCACCCGGCGGCACGCTGGACTTCGTCCACGACGCGGCGGGCCGTGAGACGGCGCGCCACATCGGTGCCGAGGTCACACTGACGCAGGCCTGGAGTGGGACGGGAAGGCTGCTCGCGCAGACCCTGTCAACGGGAGTGGATGCCACCGCCCACCGCCTCCTGCAGCACCGCACCTACGCCCACCGAGCCGACGGCTACATCACCGAGATCCGCGAGCTGACCTCGGGCACGCGCCGCTTCGACCTCGACACCAGCGGCCGGGTCACCGGCGTCCGAGCGCACGGCTGGAGCGAGGACTACGCCTACGATGCGGCCGGAAACGTCATACGCGCCACCGCCCCTGGCCACGTCACCTCGGGCGACCGCGAGTTCGACGGCACACTGGTCCGCTCGGCCGGCCGAACCTCGTACGCCTACGACGGGCACGGCCGTTTGATCCGCAGGACCCGCAGGCTGCTGAACGGCCAAAGCCGCACATGGACCTACGTGTGGAACGCCGAGGACCGGCTGACGCAGGTTGTGGAACCGGACGGTGACTGCTGGCACTACGCCTACGACCCGCTCGGCCGCCGCATCTCCAAGCACCGCGTGTCGAAGGACGGCACGGAAGCCGACCGCACGGAATTCTCCTGGGACGACTCGGCCTTGGCCGAGCAGACCGTTCCGAACGGACGAGTCACCACCTGGGACTACGCGCCGGGCACCCATCGCCCGGTGGCCCAAACCGATCACCTGCCGCACGACACATCGGGCAACACCTCGTTCCTGGCCCGACTGGCCGAGGAGTCGGATTGCGGACCCGCGCCCCGGTTGTATGCCGTGGTGACGGACTTCCTCGGCACCCCCATGGAACTGGTCTCCGGCGCGGGCGATCTCGTCTGGCAGCATCGCACCACTCTGTGGGGCGCCGGTTTCCCGCCCCCGGAGCCGGACACGGGCTCGGTCGATTGCCCGCTGCGCTTCCCGGGCCAGTACGCCGACGACGAGACCGGGCTGCACTACAACCTCCATCGTTACTACGACCCGGAGACAGCCCGGTACATCAGCCCGGACCCGCTGGGACTGGCACCCTCCAGCAATCCCCACGCCTACGTGGTCAACGCCCTCGGCTGGATGGACCCGCTGGGCCTGGCCCCCAAGTGCGGAATCGACCTGTCCAGCGCCACCCCGCACAGCGGCCGCTTCCCCAATTCCGCGAAGCCCAACGAGGTCCTGGTGCGCCGAAAGCATGACGGGAGCGTGACGGCCTACGCTGTGTACGACGATCAGGGACTGCCCATCAAGCGCGTCGACGTCGACCCGGACTCCAAGCCTCACGGCGGGGTGCCGGCACCCCACGTGCTGGAGACCACCAGGAACGTGAACCCGAAGACCGGTCAGACGTTCCTCACGTGGAAGAAGATGCCCAGGCCTGCTCGCCCCGACGAGCTCCCCCAGTGAGTGCGAAGGACGGATGATGGACCCCCTGAAAGTTAGGGATGTGCGGGAGTGGACGCAGGCGGTCGGCGACGACGCCGATTACCTCGATTACCTGTCGCAGCAGGCGGGACTGGGTGAGTGGGCCGCGTTCTCCCGCGCGTTCATGCCTCGCTTCGTGGAAGTGGAAGGATGCGTCCTGTGGGACCGCGTCTACGAGCCTGACAACTTCCGCACCTGGCACGAGCGGCTACGGGGGGACGCCACCTCGATCGAGGCCATGCTGAACCGGTTCCGCTTGGCGCTCTACATCGACATCCCGGAGGATCCCGACTCCGAGGCCGCGGCCCATGCCCTGGCCGAGGAGATCGCCCGCTCCTGGCACAGCTGCCTGCACGACGCCTTCCCGGACCGCTCGTTCCACGTCACCGCCACCGAGACGGAGGACGGCCCGGTCGTGAGCTTCACGACGGTCCGCTGACACAGCGGGAGCACCGCGGAGACGGCCGCTGTGTCCATGAGACCGCCCTGCCGACGCGTCGAACACCGTCCGCTGCGCGGACGCCCATGAGGTGTCGGAGGACACAAGCCAGTCCGTGCAACCCGACGTGCTGCCCCGCCCCACAGGGGCAAGCTCTGATGCCCACGGGCAACCCCGCCCCCTACATGGGGTTGGAGTTCGTGCCCACGCGGTTCGTGGTTGCACCCGCTGCGCTACCCGCGATCGCGATCACCCGACCTGACGGCAGGTACACCGCAGGGGAACCGTTCATGAATCGCCGCAGAAACAGGTGGGGCAGGCACTGAAACCAGTACCTGCAGACGGTGGTGCGCACGAGATAGTCCACTGACCGGGTTGCGCGGTGCTTGGTGTCTCCTCGATGCCTTGGCTGATCGGCTGGCGTCTGCTGCTCGTCAGGCCGCTACCAGGGAGTCAGAGGGGCGGTCTGCGGCCGGCCGGTTAGCCCTTCGAGCCGTCTGGTGCCCTCAATTTGCGAAGGTGCATGTGGTCGGGATGTGGCCGCGTGGCGGCCAGGTTGGCTTGGCTGCGGCCACCCTGAAGTGGCCGATCAGGATCTTCTCCCAATTTCTCTCAAACGACCCCCGGAACCACTCAGGGGCCCGACCCGCTCTCACGGATCAGGCCCCTGACCTGGTACTACGGCGTCGGGGTGGCGGGATTTGAACCCACGACCTCTTCGTCCCGAACGAAGCGCGCTGCCAAGCTGCGCTACACCCCGGTGTCGCTGCTTCTCGCGGCGACGTCGTTTACTTTAGCCCACTGGGGGCCCAGAGACGAAATCCGATTCAGAGGTGGCGTCGGGCCGGGGTCGGGCGGGTGTGGTCCAAGGCGATCAGGAGGACCGCCAGGGCGTAGATCGCCAGGCCCAGGAGGAGGGCGTTGGCCAGGGTGGCGCGGTAGCCGTGGGCGGCCGGGTCCAGGAAGGGGTAGAGGTAGGC
>NZ_VOGW01000061.1:23359-64209 GCF_007896895.1 Streptomyces misionensis
GTGCAGGCGGGCCGCCGGGGTCAGGCACAGCCAGTCCAGCAGAGTCGCCGCCGGGGCCACCGTGTGGAGGAGCTGGAGGGCCGCCCACTGCAGGTGCCAGCGTTCCGGGGGCGTCGTCGCGCCGGTCATGGAGAACGGGGGCGTGCCGTGGGCCAGGAGCAGGTGGTAGGCCAGGGCCGAGACCAGCGTGTAGAGGAGGGCCGCGCCGGACAGCCAGGGGGAGAGGGGGCGGCGGGCTCGCCATGCCCGTGAGGCCGAGATGAACATCGTCAGGGCCAGCAGCGCGTTCGCCTGTACGGCGAAGTAGCTCAGGGCGTGCGGTGGCGTGCTCCGGAGGATCGCCAGGGTGACGCCGGCCGTCGCGATCAGTGCCGTCAGCAGGCGGAACAGCGCTGCCCTCGGGCGGTGGGACGGG
Source organism: Streptomyces misionensis (assembly GCF_007896895.1). Lineage (GTDB taxonomy): Bacteria > Actinomycetota > Actinomycetes > Streptomycetales > Streptomycetaceae > Streptomyces > Streptomyces misionensis_A. The sequence goes on from NZ_VOGW01000061.1 coordinate 23,775, forward strand.
GCCAGTACCGCCGTGGCCGGCACCGGGGGGCGCAGCAGCGGGGGTGTGGTGGCCCGGACCGCGGGCAGGTCCGGGATCTCCCTGGGTATCGGGGCGGTCATGCCCTCACGCTAGGAGCGGGGGTGGTGAGGGGCCATGTGGCCTAGCCCGAGCGGGTGAGGGCGGCAGTCGCATCGGCCACCGCCGCTTACCCGGGCCATTCGAGTTGCCGAGGGCTGCGCGCCCCCCTCCGCGCTACCCCTTCGCCACCAACGTCAGCAACGTCGCCTCCGGCGGGCACGCGAAGCGGACCGGGGTGTAGCGGTTGGTGCCGCAGCCCGCGGAGACGTGGAGGTAGGAGGTGCGGCCCTCCGCGGTGTGGGTGGAGAGGCCCTTCACGCGGTCCGTGTCCAGGTCGCAGTTGGTGACCAGCGCGCCGTAGAAGGGGATGCACAGCTGGCCGCCATGGGTGTGACCGGCCAGGATCAGCGGATAGTCGTCCGCCGTGAAGGCGTCGAGGACGCGCAGGTAGGGGGCGTGGACCACGCCGAGGGAGAAGTCGTACGAGTCGGTCGGGCCGCCGGCCACCCGTGCGTAGCGGTCGCGCTTGATGTGGGGGTCGTCCAGGCCGGTCAGCTCGATCGATACGCCGTCGATCTTCAGGGCGCCCCGGGTGTTGGTCAGGTTCACCCAGCCCGCCTCGTCGAAGCCGTCCCGCAGGTCCTCCCACGGGTTGTGGATGGCGCCCACGGCCGGCTTGTTGCCGTTCAGGCCGTGGCGGCCGTTCGCCTTCTCCAGCAGGTAGCGGGCGGGGTTGCGGAGTTTGGGGCCGTAGTAGTCGTTGGAGCCGAAGACGTACGCGCCGGGGAACTCCATCAGCGGGCCCAGTGCGTCCAGCACCTCCGGCACGCCCTCGGGGTCCGACAGGTTGTCACCGGTGTTGATGACGAAGTCCGGGCGCAGGCCCGCCAGCGAGCGCAGCCAGCGCTGCTTCTTGCGCTGTCCGCTCACCATGTGGATGTCAGACACCTGGAGCACGCGCAGCGGGTGCATGCCCGGCGGGAGGACGGGGACGGTCACCCGTCGGAGGCGGAAGGAGCGGGCCTCGAAGCCCGCCGCGTACACCAGACCGGCGGCGCCTGCCGCCATGATTCCCAGGGGGACTCCGTATCGCGCGCGCATATGACCATCGTGTCAGACCGCAGGGGGGCGGTGAGACCGCCCGGCCCCTAAATCGGCGGGCGTCCGGCCCGCCGCACCTGAGACAATCGACCACATGACCACCAAGCTCAAGTCGAAGCTGCAGGACGACCTCAACACCGCGATCAAGGAGCGCAACGAGCTCCGCTCCTCGACGCTCCGGCTGACGCTCGCCGCCATCACCAAGGAGGAGGTCGCGGGCAAGGAGAAGCGGGAGCTGTCCGACGACGAGGTCCTCAAGGTGATCACCCGGGAGGCGAAGAAGCGCCGCGAGGCGGCCGAGGCGTTCGCGCAGGGCGGTCGCGCCGAGTCGGCGGACCGGGAGAAGGCGGAGGGCGAGGTGCTCGCCGAGTACCTGCCCAAGCAGCTGTCCGACGAGGAGCTGAACGCGATCGTCGCCGAGGCCGTCCAGGAGGCGAAGGCGGCGGGTGCCGAGGGGCCGAAGGCCATGGGCGCCGTGATGAAGATCGTGAACCCGAAGGTGGCCGGGCAGGCCGAGGGCGGCCGCGTCGCCGCCGCGGTGAAGAAGCGCCTCCAGGGCTGAGCTCGCGGAAGCTCCTCCAGGGCTGAGCCCGCGGACGCCGGTGCGTCCGGCGGGTACGACGGTGGGGCCGCCCCCTCGGGAAGAGGGAGCGGCCCCACCGTCGTGTCAGTGGACCGGAGTCCGGCGGACGCCTACCGCCGGCCCCCGTTCCCGTGTCCGTTGCGGCCCCCGTTCGTCTGGCCCTGGATGAGGGTGCCGGGGAGGGTGAAGGTCGGGTTCGGGTTGGGGCCCCCGGTGCCGCCGCCCGTCGCGGCGCCGCCCGGCAGTCCGCCGAGCAGTCCGCCGATCACCTGTCCCGGGTCGCCGGTGGTGCCGCCGTGCTGCCCGCCGTTGCCCCGGTCGTGGCCGTTGCCCGGGTTGTTGTCGTCCGGGATGTCGACCAGGTTGAAGTCCTGCACGGGCTTGCCCTCCAGGGCGCCGTTCATCATGTCGCGCCAGATCGGGCCGGGGACCTCACCGCCGAACACCTTGTCGTGCGGGACGCCGCCGATGGTGATGTTGATCATGCGGCGCCGGTGCTGCGGGTCACCGACCCAGACCGCGCCCGCCATGTTCGGGGTGTAGCCGACGAACCAGGCGGCGAAGCGCTCGTCCGTCGTACCGGTCTTGCCCGCGCTCGGGCGGTCGCCGAGACCGGCCTGCTGACCGGTGCCGTCCTCGACCACGCCCTTGAGCAGCGTGCTGACGGTGTCCGCGGTCTTCTCCGACATCGCGCGCGAGCACGTCGACTTCGGCACCGGCAGGGACTTCACCCGGCTGCCGGTCGTCTGGGTGATCGACTCGATGGCGATCGGGGTGCAGTACATGCCGCGCGAGGCGAAGGTGGCGTACGCGCTCGCCATCGTCAGCGGGGACATCTCCTGGGTGCCGAGGGCGATCGAGGGGGCCTGGTCGATCTTGCGGCCGTCGGAGCGCGCCACGCCCATCTTCTTCGCCATGTCGATCACCGGGCAGATGCCGATGTCGCTGATCAGCTGCACGTAGTAGGTGTTGACCGACTTCGCGGTCGCCTCCTTCATGCTGTACGGGCCGTGCTCCGTCTCGTTCTCGTTGGTCAGCTTGGCCGGCTTGCGCGGATCGTTCTTCCAGGTCTTGCCGTCACAGGCGGCCACCGGGCTCGGGTACGGCATCTCGTACGGCGACGAGTACTCCTGCGTCGCCGGCTTGCCGCCCTCGAGCGCGGCCGCCGCGACGATCGGTTTGAACGTCGAACCGGGCTGGTAGCCCGCGCCGCCGCCCATGCTCTGGTTCACCGACAGGTTGATCTGGGTCTCGTCGGTGCCGAAGCCGTACGGCCGGGACTGGCCCATGGCGAGGATCTTGCCGGTGCCGGGCTCGACGATGGTCGCTGCCGTCGCCACCTGGTCGGACTTGTAGACGTGGTCCTTGATGGAGCTCTGCACGGACTGCTGGGCCTGCGGGTCGAGCGTCGTACGGATCGTCAGGCCGCCCTGGTTCCACAGCTTGGCGCGGGCCTCCTTGGTCTTGCCGAAGACCGGGTCGGTCAGGAAGACCTCGCGCACGTAGTCGCAGAAGAAGCCGGCGCCCTGCACCGCGGTGATGCAGCCGTTCTTGGGCCGGCTGGTGTTCAGCCCGAGCGGCTGCCGCTTGGCCTGGGCGGCCTCCTGCGGGGAGATGTCGCCCAGCTCGGCCATGCGCTGGAGGACGATGTTGCGCCGCTTGGTGGCCTCCGCCTCGTCGTTGACCGGGTCGTAGCGGCTCGGCGACTGCACGATGCCGGCCAGCAGCGCGGATTCCTGGAGGTTCAGGTCCTTGGCGTGCTTGGAGAAGTACCGCTCGGAGGCGGCCTCCACGCCGTAGGCCTGCTCACCGAAGAAGGTGATGTTCAGGTAGTTCTCCAGGATCTTCTTCTTGCCGAGCTTCTCCTCGATCTGGATCGCGTACTTCAGCTCACGGATCTTGCGGCCCATGGTCTGCTGGGTGGCCTCGGCGACCTTCGTCGGGTCGTCGCCGGCCTCCTCGATGAAGTAGTTCTTCACCAGCTGCTGGGTGAGCGTGGAGGCGCCCTGGGCGACCCCGCCCTCCTGCGCGTTCTTGTTCAGGGCGCGCAGCACGCCCTTGAGGTCGATCGCGCCGTGCTGGTAGAAGCGCGAGTCCTCGATCGCGACGATCGCCTTCTGCATGTACGGCGAGATGTCCTTGAGGTCGACCACCGTACGGTCGCGCGAGTAGATACTCGCGATCTGCCGGCCCCGGCTGTCCAGGATCGTGGTGCGCTGGCTCAGCTGGGGGCTCTTCAGGTTGTCCGGGATCTCGTCGAAGCTCTGCACCGAGCCCTTGGCCGCGAGACCCAGTGCGCCGGCCCCGGGCAGCGCGATGCCCGCCATCACGGCTCCCGCGAGGACACTGACACCGAGGAACTTCGCGGCCTGCTGCAGCGGCGACAGACCACCGCCCGAGCGCTTCTTTGGCATGGGGGCAGCCTAATCCGTACTCCTGAACGTTTTGAGGGAGCGGCTTGCCTTCGGGATGTTCCGGTGCCGTCCTGCCCTCGCCGGGCCGCCTGACCTGCCTACGTTTCCATTTCCCGGACAGGCGCGCAGCCCTTGGCCTAAGCTGCTCCCAACTGTCACGGCAGTACGGCCCCGTGCCACCGCGTCCGGCGTTCCCGAATCGTTCCGCACCACCCCTGTCGTGTGCCGAGGTATGTCCGAATGCGCCTCGTGTGTCACCCGATGCCCGCTGTGGCGCACCGCAGCTGTCCTGGTATGCCGGGATGGTCGCGCATGTCGCCAGCTCACTCCCGCGGGTGATCTGCCGCTTACCCATAGTCCGTTCGGGCCATTCAAGATTGGGCCCGAAGGGGGTGTTGCGCTGTCCCCACCTTCCGTAACGTCCTCAACTGGCGGCGGTGAATATGCCGCTGCCGCCGTGGGGGAGCCTCGATTCGGGAGAGGACGGCGCCGGTATGGGCTGGGTTACCGACTGGAGTGCGCAGGCTGCCTGCCGCACTACCGATCCGGATGAACTGTTCGTTCAAGGAGCAGCGCAGAACAGAGCCAAGGCGGTGTGCACCGGATGCCCGGTACGCACCGAGTGCCTGGCCGACGCGCTGGACAATCGCGTCGAGTTCGGCGTGTGGGGAGGCATGACGGAGCGGGAGCGCCGCGCACTGCTGCGCCGGCGACCCACCGTGACCTCGTGGCGCAGGCTGCTGGAGACCGCCCGCTCGGAGTACGAGCGGGGCACCGGGATCATGCGCCTCGACAGCGACGAGGTGTACGACGAGTACGCGGCGGTCAGCTGAGGGCCTGGCCGACTGAGAGCACGGCCGGCCGAGAGCATGGCCGACCGACGCCACCGGCCCAGCGCCCGGGTCCGGCCGAGAGCCCCGGGCGGCCGCATGGTCCCGCGACGCCCGGTTGGTCCGGCCGTGTGACGACGGCTCCGCTGGTACGGCGGTGCGACGACGGCTCTGCCGGTTCGGCGCGGTGTTACGACGGCTCCGTTCGCCCCGTCGCCGCGCCCGCCGCGAGCCGGTCGCCGATGTCGCGCAGGCCCGTGAGGTCATGGACGTCACCGGGGAGCGCGGGGACGTCGACCACCGCCACCTCGGGGTGGCGCGCGGTGAAGCGGTCGCGTGTGCGCTGCTCGCGCGCCAGCAGATGCATGCGTTCGGCGTGCAGCCTCAACAGGCCCGCGGCGAGCCGGTCGACGGAACGTTCCTGGTCTTCCTGGTCTTCCTGATCGGCGGGGGAGCCTGTGTCGGAAGCGTCGGCACCGGTTGCGTCCTCGGCTGCGGGAGATGATGAACTGCCGCACGTGTCGGGGGAGTTACGAAGTCCAGCTTTCCCGCCCCCCTGATCCACAATGCCGGGGTCCGCAAGATTTTCCGCGGCGTCCAGCGCCCTCTCGGCCGACAGCCCGCCGGCTCCGGTGCCGTGCACCCGGTTGAGCACCAGCCCCACCAAGGGCATGTCCTCCGCGGCCAGCCGCTCCACGAAGTACGCGGCCTCGCGCAGCGCGTCCCGCTCCGGGGCCGCCACCACCAGGAACGCCGTGCCGGGCGCCTGGAGCAGCTTGTACGTGGCGTCGGCGCGGGTGCGGAAGCCGCCGAAGGTGGTGTCCATCGCGGACACGAACGTCTGGACGTCCTTGAGGAGCTGGCCGCCGAGGAGCTTGCCCAGGGTGCCGGTCATCATCGACATGCCGACGTTCAGGAAGGCCATGCCCGCGCGGCCGCCCAGCTTGGCCGGCGCGGTGAGCAGACGGATCAGCCGGCCGTCCAGGAAGGAGCCGAGCCGCTTGGGGGCGTCCAGGAAGTCCAGGGCCGAGCGGGACGGCGGGGTGTCGACCACGATCAGGTCCCACTCCTCCTTCGCGCGCAGCTGGCCCAGCTTCTCCATCGCCATGTACTCCTGCGTGCCCGCGAAGCCCGCCGAGAGCGACTGGTAGAAGGGGTTCGCCAGGATCGCGGCGGCCCGCTCCGGGTCCGCGTGCGCCTCCACGACCTCGTCGAAGGTGCGCTTCATGTCGAGCATCATGGCGTGCAGCTCGCCCGTGCCGTCGGTGCCCTTCACCCGGCGGGGCACGTTGTCGAGGGAGTCGATGCCCATCGACTGGGCCAGTCTGCGCGCCGGGTCGATGGTGAGCACCACCACCTTGCGGCCCCGCTCGGCCGCGCGCAGGCCCAGGGCGGCCGCGGTCGTGGTCTTGCCGACCCCGCCCGAGCCGCAGCACACCACGATGCGGGTCTTGGGGTCGTCCAGCAACGAGTCGATGTCGAGCACCCGGGAGGAGGCGAGTCTGCGGCCCGCCACCTCCCGGTCCTCGGTCTCGGCGTGTTCCTCGGCCGTCATGACACCCCCTGCTTCCGCAAGTCGGCGGCGAGTTCGTACAGGCCCGCCAGGTCCATTCCCTCGGCGAGCAGCGGCAGTTCGTGCAGGGGCAGGCCCAGCTCGCCGAGGACCGCACGCTGCTCCTGCTCCAGCGCGTACCGCTCCGCGTACTCGGCGGCCTGCGCCAGCAGCGGGTCCACCAGTTTCTCCGCGTGTCCGCCGCGCCGGGCGCCGCCGAGCCCCGCGGCCGACAGGGACCGGGCGACGGAGGAACGCTCCACCGTGCGCACGAGTTCCAGGTCCGCGGCGTCCAACACCTCGGGCCGGACCATGTTCACGATGACCCGGCCCACCGGCAGCCGCGCCGCGCGCAGTTCGGCGATGCCGTCGGCGGTCTCCTGGACGGGCATCTCCTCCAGCAGCGTCACCAGGTGGACCGCGGTCTCCGGGGACTTCAGGACGCGCATCACGGCCTGCGCCTGATTGTGTATCGGGCCGATCTTCGCCAGGCCCGCGACCTCGTCGTTGACGTTGAGGAAGCGGGTGACGCGGCCGGTCGGCGGGGCGTCCATGATCACGTAGTCGTAGACGAAGCGGCCGGCGCGGTCCTTGCGGCGCACCGCCTCGCACGCCTTGCCGGTGAGCAGGACGTCCCGGATGCCCGGCGCGATGGTGGTGGCGAAGTCGATGGCGCCGAGCTTCTTCAGGGCTCTGCCGGCGCCGCCCAGTTTGTAGAACATCTGGAGGTAGTCCAACAGGGCCAGTTCGGCGTCTATGGCCAGGGCGAACACCTCCCCGCCCCCGGGCGCTACGGCGATCTTCCGCTCCTCGTACGGCAACGCCTCCGTTTCGAAGAGCTGGGCGATGCCCTGCCGGCCCTCGACCTCCACGAGAAGCGTCCGCTTCCCCTCGGTCGCGAGGGCCAGCGCGAGTGCGGCGGCGACCGTCGTCTTTCCGGTCCCGCCCTTGCCGCTGACGACCTGGAGCCTGCTCACGTCTTCGAGACTAACCAGTCCGGCCGACGGTCACGCGGGAGGCTGTGGATAACGGGGGAGACGGCGGGGGAGTGATCGGTCACAGCGGCTACAGTCGGCCCCATGACCAAGTGGGAATACGCAACCGTGCCGCTGCTCGTCCATGCCACGAAGCAGATTCTGGACACCTGGGGCGAGGACGGCTGGGAGCTCGTCCAGGTCGTGCCCGGGCCGAACGCCGAACAGCTCGTCGCCTACATGAAGCGGGAGAAGCAGGCATGAGCGCGGTCGAGGAGAAGCTGGCCGCACTGGGCCTGAGCCTGCCGGAGGTCGTGCCGCCGCTGGCCGCGTACCAGCCGGCCGTGCAGTCCGGCGTGTACGTCTACACCGCCGGCCAGCTGCCGATGGTCGACGGCAAGCTGCCCGTCACCGGCAAGGTGGGCGCCGAGGTCACGGCGGAGGAGGCCAAGGACCTGGCCCGCGTCTGCGCGCTGAACGCGCTGGCCGCCGTGAAGTCCGTGGCCGGCGACCTGGACCGGATCGCGCGCGTGGTGAAGGTCGTCGGGTTCGTCGCCTCCCAGGCAGACTTCACCGGCCAGCCGGGTGTCGTCAACGGCGCCAGCGAGCTGCTCGCCGAGGTCCTCGGCGACAAGGGCGTGCACGCCCGCAGCGCGGTCGGCGTCGCGGTGCTGCCGCTGGACGCGCCGGTCGAGGTCGAGATCCAGGTGGAGCTGGCCGAGTAGTCACCTCGGTGGCCCGGTGGCCCGGTGGATCCCCCGGTTCCGCTCCGGCCCCGGGTACCTCTCGAACATTCGCCCTACACGGGATAGCCTCCGGCCATGGCGAACGGTCAGTGGTACCCCCCGGAGTGGCCGGACCGCATCCGCGCGCTCGCGGACGGCGCCCTCACCCCGGTGTCCCCCAAGCGCGCGGCGACGGTCCTCCTGCTCAAGGACACCGAGGCCGGACCGGTCATCCACATGCTGCGCAGACGCGCCTCCATGGCCTTCGCCGGAGGCGCGTACGCGTACCCCGGGGGCGGCGTCGACCCGCGCGACGACGACACCCGGATCCGCTGGGCGGGCCCCACGCGCGCGTGGTGGGCGAAGCGGCTCGGGGTGGACGAGGCGGGCGCCCAGGCCATCGTCTGCGCGGCCGTACGGGAGACGTACGAGGAGGCGGGTGTGCTGCTCGCCGGGCCCGGCCCGGACACGGTCGTCGGCGACACCACCGGCGCCGACTGGGAGGCCGACCGCGCCGCCCTGGTCGCGCGCGAGCTGTCCTTCGCCGAGTTCCTGCACCGGCGCGGTCTGGTGCTGCGCTCGGACCTGCTGGGTGCCTGGGCCCGCTGGATCACCCCGGAGTTCGAGGACCGCCGCTACGACACCTGGTTCTTCGTGGCCGCCCTGCCGGAGGGCCAGCGCACCCGCAACGCCTCCACGGAGGCCGACCGTACGGTGTGGACCCGTCCGGCCGAGGCCGCCGCCGGGTACGACCGGGGCGAGTTGCTGATGATGCCGCCCACCATCGCCGCCCTGCGCGAGCTGCTGCCCTACGGCACCGCCGCCGAGGCGCTGGCGGCCGCCGACGCGCGCGATCTGACACCGGTGCAGGCGACCGCCCGGCTGGTGGACGGCGAGATCGTGCTGTCCTGGCCGGGGCACGAGGAGTTCACCAAGCACGTTCCGGCCGGGGCGAAGGCCGCCGACGCGACCGGTGGAGGCCAGGCATGACCCACGCCGGCGCGCTGCCGGGCCAGCCCAGGGGAGCGGTCGGTTCGGGCCCCGCCACCGAGCGGGCCGTGAACGTCCTCGCGCCCAACGCCTCCGCGATGACCCTGGACGGCACCAACACCTGGATCGTCGCCGAGCCCGACTCCGACCTGGCCGTGGTGATCGACCCGGGCCCGCTGGACGAGGGGCATCTGCGGGCGGTCGTGGACACTGCCGAGAAGGCCGGCAGGCGCATAGCCCTGACCCTGCTCACCCACGGCCACGAGGACCACGCCGAGGGCGCCGCCCGCTTCGCGGAGCTGACCCGCACCCGGGTGCGGGCGCTCGACCCGGCGCTGCGCCTCGGCGACGAGGGCCTGGCCGCGGGCGACGTGATCACGACCGGCGGCATCGAGCTGCGGGTCGTACCGACCCCGGGGCACACCTCCGACTCGCTGTCCTTCCACCTCCCGGCCGACCGGGCGGTGCTGACCGGGGACACCATCCTCGGGCGGGGCACGACGATGGTGGCCCACCCCGACGGGCGGCTGGGCGACTACCTGGACTCCCTGCGCCGCCTGCGCTCCCTCACGGTGGACGACGGCGTGCACACCGTGCTGCCGGGCCACGGGCCGGTCCTGGAGGACGCACAGGGCGCCGTGGAGTTCTATCTGGCCCACCGCGCCCACCGGCTCGCCCAGGTGGAGACGGCGGTCGAGAACGGCCACCGCACCGCGGCCGAGGTCGTCGCCCACGTCTACGCCGACGTGGACCGCTCCCTGTGGCCGGCGGCGGAGCTGTCGGTACGGGCCCAGCTGGAGTACCTGACCGAGCACGGGCTGATCTGACCGGCGGCCCCGGCCGGTCCGGTCGGCGGTCGCTAGCCGGCGGGTTCGTCCTCCGGCCGCGGGGCCTTCACGCCGTGCACGCGCGCGTACTCGGCGGCGAGCCAGGGGCCCAGGTCGTCCACGTACGTCCGCAGCACCTCCGGATCGCCGACGGGCTCGTGGCCGTGGCGGGCGGCCGTGCGCAGTTGGGCGGCACGCCCCGGGTAGTACGCGCCGCAGACCTCGGCCATCTCGGGCAGATCGCTCGTCCAGCCGTTCCAGCGGGGCATGACGAGGGTGAAGCCCGTTCGGACGAGGTGCCGGGACATGAAGCGCACCAGGGGCCGCAGGGCCGCCTCGCCGTCCCCGGCGTCGGCGATCCGCCGCCGCCAGCGGGGCAGCAGACGGCCGAGGTCGCCGTTGGTCTCGCGGGCGAGCAGCGAGTCGGGACCGTAGCGGGGCAGGTGGTCGGCCAGGTCGGCGCCGAGCAGCGGGGTGCACAGACAGGCCACGAACCAGCCCAGGTCGTACCGCTCCTGCTCGCTCAGCAGCCGCCGCCGGCCGTACAGCAGCGCCCCGACCCCGTCGATCTGCGGAAACTCCCGGTCCAGGGCCGCGCCCAGGGTGCGTACGACCGCGTGGTCGGCGTCCGCTGGCTCCTCGCGCAGGACGACGAACAGGTCCAGGTCGCTGCGGCCGGGGCGGGCGGTGCCGCGGGGGATCGAGCCGTAGAGGTACGCGCCGTCCAGCCGCGCCCCGAAGACCTCCGGCAGCCGCTCACGGACGGCGGCCACGACGGGGCGGAAGGCGACGGGTACGCGGGCCAGGGAGCCTTCCCGGGCGATGAAGCCGTGGGGGTCCAGGCCGCGCGGGCGGGGTGGCTGGGGCATGGGGTCACTGTGCCGCACGCCCTCGTCGCGGGCAGCCGGTTTTCGCCCTCGGGGGAGGGCCGCCCCAGAGCGCTCGGCCGGGACGCGGGCCCGGGCGGGCCCGCCCTGCGTGTCGTACCGGCCGGGACCCGTGTCGGCGGGTCAGCGCGAGCGCTTCGCCAGCCGCTCCACGTCCAGCAGGATGACCGCCCGCGCCTCCAGGCGCAGCCAGCCGCGCTGGGCGAAGTCGGCCAGGGCCTTGTTCACGGTCTCGCGGGACGCGCCGACCAGCTGGGCCAGCTCCTCCTGGGTGAGGTCGTGGACGACGTGGATGCCCTCCTCGGACTGCACGCCGAAGCGGCGCGACAGGTCGAGCAGGGCGCGCGCGACGCGGCCGGGGACGTCGGAGAAGACCAGGTCGGACATGGCGTCGTTGGTCTTGCGCAGCCGGCGGGCGACGGCGCGCAGCAGGGCGCCGGCCACCTCGGGGCGGGCGTTCAGCCAGGGCTGGAGGTCACCGTGGCCGAGGCCGAGGAGCTTGACCTCGGTCAGCGCGGTGGCGGTCGCCGTGCGCGGGCCCGGGTCGAACAGCGACAGCTCGCCGATCAGCTCGCCGGGACCGACGACGGCGAGCATGTTCTCGCGGCCGTCGGGGGAGGTGCGGTGCAGTTTGACCTTGCCCTCGGTGACGACGTACAGGCGGTCGCCCGGGTCGCCCTCGTGGAACAGGGAGTCGCCGCGAGCGAGGGTCACCTCGCTCATCGAGGCGCGAAGCTCCGCGGCCTGCTCGTCGTCGAGCGCCGCGAAGAGCGGGTTGCGCCGCAGAACGTCGTCCACGAGTTCTCTCCTATTCGACCTGCTCAGGGGATCTTGCATCCCCTGTGTGCCAGGGGACCGTGTTCTCATTTTGCCGGACGGTCCAAACAGTGTGATCTGTCACAAGGATGCCGCACGGGTGTGCCGGGGTAAGCGTCAGGGGTCCAATCGGGGGCCGATCTCCGGGGTCCGAGGCGGATGCCGGTGGCGGGCTCTAGGCTGGCCGAGTGTCCAAAACGCCGGTGAGAGCACAGGCCAAGGGGGCTTAGCGGGTGGTTGTACGTCGCGATTCCGCTGTGGGCGAACAGGGTCCCGAAGGCAGTAAGAAAAGTAGAAAAAAGGCTGAGGTGACTAAAAAGTCGGCTTCGGCCAAGAAGACGGGAACTGCCAGGAAGGCGTCCCCTGCCGGGAAAACGGCCTCCGTCCGGAAGGTCACCCCGGTCAAGAAGGCCGTGGCCACCGGCGCGTCGGTGGCCGTCGAGAAGGCCGCGCCGGCGAAGAAGGTCGCCGTCGAAGCGCCCGCCGGGGAGTCCCGCACCGCCCTGGTCCGCCGGGCCCGCCGGATCAACCGCGAGCTGGCCGAGGTGTACCCCTACGCCCACCCCGAGCTGGACTTCGAGAACCCCTTCCAGCTGCTGGTCGCCACCGTGCTGTCGGCCCAGACCACCGACCTGCGCGTCAACCAGACGACCCCCGGGCTCTTCGCCCGCTACCCCGCGCCCGAGGACCTGGCCGCCGCCGACCCGGAGCAGGTCGAGGAGATCCTGCGCCCGTGCGGGTTCTTCCGGGCCAAGACCAGGTCGGTCATAGGGCTGTCCAAGGCGCTGGTGGAGGACTTCGGCGGCGAGGTGCCGGGACGGCTGGAGGACCTGGTCAAGCTGCCCGGAGTCGGCCGCAAGACCGCGTTCGTCGTGCTCGGCAACGCCTTCGGACGGCCGGGGATCACCGTGGACACCCACTTCCAGCGGCTGGTGCGGCGCTGGAAGTGGACCGCGGAGACCGACCCGGACAACATCGAGGCCGCCGTCGGCGCGCTGTTCCCCAAGAGCGACTGGACCGACCTGTCCCACCACGTCATCTGGCACGGCCGCCGCATCTGCCACGCCCGCAAGCCCGCCTGCGGCGCCTGCCCGATCGCCCCGCTCTGCCCGGCCTACGGCGAGGGCGAGACCGACCCGGAGAAGGCGAAGAAGCTGCTGAAGTACGAGAAGGGCGGCCTGCCCGGCCAGCGGCTCAAGCCCCCGCAGGCGTACCTCGACGCGGGTGGCAGGCCGGCGCCGCCGCTGGGGGCCGCGTGACGGAACGATCGCGGCGCCCTCGGCGTTGGAAGAAGGCAGAGCGAGGGGGTGGGCGATGACGCGGGCCAGTGAGGCGCGGGACGGTGCGGTGACGCTCGACAGCCGGGGATTGCCCGCCTGGCTGGACCCGGTGGTGAGCGCGGCGGGGACCATCCAGCCGCTCCAGCTCAGCCGCTTCCTGCCGCCGGAGAACGGCTCGGGCCGGCAGTCCGCCGTGCTGATCCTGTTCGGGGAGGGCGAGCGCGGCCCCGAGCTACTGCTCATGGAGCGCTCCGGCTCCCTGCGCTCGCACGCGGGCCAGCCGTCGTTCCCGGGCGGCTCGCTCGACCCGGAGGACGGCGATCCGCGCGGCGAGGGCCCACTGCGGGCCGCGCTGCGCGAGGCCGAGGAGGAGACCGGGCTCGACCCGGCCGGGGTGCAGCTCTTCGGTGTGCTGCCCCGGCTGTACATCCCGGTCAGCGGCTTCGTCGTCACCCCGGTGCTCGGCTGGTGGCGCGAACCCAGCCCGGTCGGGGTCGTCGATCCCAACGAGACGGCGCGGGTCTTCACCGTCCCCGTGGCGGATCTCACGGACCCCGCCAACCGCGCGACCGCCGTCCACCCCCGGGGCCACCAGGGCCCGGCATTCCTGGTCGAATCGGCCCTCGTGTGGGGTTTCACGGCCGGGGTGATCGACCGCCTGCTGCACTACGCGGGCTGGGAGCGGCCATGGGACCGGGAGAAGCGGGTCCCGCTCGACTGGCGCGCATGACAGGGTGATCCCCGTGCTGTCTCTTTCCCGGGGACGCTGGGTCCCTCTGCCCTGCGGGGGCGGGCCGGACGCCTCGTCCGAGCCGCGGGAAGCGGAACGGAGTAGGCGAGGCCTGAAGCGGTGAACGTGCTGGACATCCTGTTGCTGGTCGCGGCCGTGTGGTTCGCGGTCGTGGGCTACCGCCAGGGCTTCGTCGTGGGCATCCTGTCGGTCATCGGCTTCCTGGGCGGCGGCCTCGCCGCGGTGTACGCGCTGCCCGTCGTCTGGGACGCGGCGACCGGGAACTCGGAGGTGAACACCACCGCGGCCGTCGTCGCCGTGGTCGTCGTCATCGTCTGCGCCTCCGTCGGCCAGGCCCTGACCACCCACCTCGGCAACAAGCTGCGCCGCCACATCACCTGGTCACCGGCCCGCGCCCTGGACGCCACCGGCGGCGCGCTGGTCAACGTGGCGGCGATGCTGCTGGTCGCCTGGCTGATCGGCTCCGCGCTGGCCGGCACCACCCTGCCGACCCTCGGCAAGCAGGTGCGCGGCTCCAAGGTGCTGCTCGGGGTCTCCCGGGCGCTGCCCGCGCAGGCCGACACCTGGTTCGCGGACTTCTCCTCGGTCCTCGCCCAGAACGGCTTCCCGCAGGTCTTCAGCCCGTTCTCCGACGAGCCGATCAAGGATGTCCAGCCGCCCGACCCGGCCCTCGCCGGCAGCCCGGTCGCCACCCGCGCCCAGCGCTCCATCGTCAAGGTCACCGGCACCGCCCAGAGCTGCGGCAAGGTCCTGGAGGGCTCAGGCTTCGTCTTCGCGGACCGCCGCGTGATGACCAACGCGCACGTCGTCGGCGGCGTCGACGAGCCGACCGTGCAGATCGGCGGCGTGGGCCGGCGCTACGACGCGAAGGTCGTCCTGTACGACTGGAAGCGCGACATCGCCGTGCTCGACGTACCCGACCTCAAGTCGAACGCGCTGAAGTTCACCGGTGACGAGGCGACCGGCGGCGACGGCGCGATCGTGGCCGGCTTCCCGGAGAACGGCGCGTACGACGTGCGCGCGGCGCGCGTGCGCGGGCGGATCTCGGCCAACGGACCCGACATCTACCACCGCGGCACCGTCCGCCGTGACGTCTACTCGCTGTACACGACCGTGCGCCAGGGCAACTCCGGCGGCCCGCTGCTCACCCCCGACGGCAGGGTGTACGGGGTGGTGTTCGCCAAGTCGCTGGACGACGCCGAGACCGGGTACGCGCTGACGGCGGACGAGATCCGGCCGGACATCACCCGCGGCCGTACGGCGAACGAGCAGGTGGACACGGACCGCTGCGCCCTGTGAGCGGACGGTTCAGCCGCGCGGGTGACGCAGACGCACCGAGACCCAGCGGGCCCGGCGGCGCAGGATGTGCGGAATCCCCACGCGGAGGTCCGCCTCCGCCAACTGCGGGGTGCCTCGCTGAGGCGTGCTCAGACCCGCGGCCGAGCGGCGGTTGCGGGGTGCGTCACTGTAGTCGTGCGTCCAGCCCATACCCCTGCGTGTGCCCCCGACCCATGGTCCATAACCGCTTGGACGACGGCCAATTGGCCTATGCGGCAGGCATGTGGCCGCAGGGGGGACAACCGGCGTGGAACCGGATACTCCACGCATCGCTGCCGTCACCCGGTCGTCACCGGTCGGGCTCGGGGTCCTTCAGCCAGTTGATCAGCTCGGTGGAGAACGCCACCGGGTCCTCCTCGTGCGGGAAATGCCCGAGCCCGTCGAACAGCCGCCAGCGGTACGGCGCTTCGACGTACTCCCCGGAACCGGCCGCGCTCCGCGTGCGGGTCACTGGATCGAGTGAACCGTGCAGATGCAGCGTGGGCACCCGCACCGGCCGCTTCATCCTGCGGTAGAACTGCACGCCGTCCGGGCGGGCCAGGGAGCGCACCAGCCAGCGGTACGGCTCGACCGAGCAGTGCGCGGTGGACGGGATGCACATGGCGCGCCGGTACGCGAGCACCGCCTCGTCCTCCGGGGCCCGGGGCCCGGACCACTCGCGGACCAGACGCCCCACCAGCTCCCCGTCGTCCGCGGTGAGTTGACGCTCCGGGATCCAGGGGCGCTGGAAGCCCCAGATGTAGGAGTTGGCGGCCGTCTGCCGGGCGTCCCGCAGCATCGCCGAGCGCCAGCGCCTCGGGTGCGGCATCGACACCACCGCGAGCCGCCGGACCAGCTTGGGCCGCATGGCCGCCGCCGTCCACGCCAGGTAGCCGCCGAGGTCGTGACCGACCAGCGCGGCGTCCGGCTCGCCGAGCGAGCGGATGACGCCGGTGACGTCCAGGGCGAGGTTGGCGGGGTCGTAGCCGCGGGGCGTGCGGTCGCTGCCGCCGACGCCCCGCAGATCCATGGCCACCGCCCGGTAGCCGGCGTCCGCCAGCGCGATCAGCTGGTGCCGCCAGGTCCACCAGAACTGCGGGAAGCCGTGGAGCAGCAGCACCAGGGGACCGTCGCCGAGCTCCGCGATGTGGAAGCGGGCGCCGTTCGCGGCGACGTCCCGGTGGATCACCTTGTGTCCGTGCGGCAGGTCGATCCGTACGGCCGAGGGATTCGCGGGGTCCGTCATGAGGACGAGCGTGCCACAGCCTCGATGGCCGCGGGGGTGCGATCCTCGGGAAGCTCCGGGCGCGGGTGCGGCTTGGCCTTCCCGAGGACGTTCGCCGACTGCTTCATCGACGCGGCGACCTTCTGCGGGCCCCGGCCCTTCTTGGCCTTCTTGGCGAAGACCACGCCGATCAGCGCGAGGAGGCCGGCGACCAGCACATTGGCCGCGAAGGACAGCACGAAGCAGATCGCCAGGTTCCAGTGGGTCCAGGTGCGGATGCCGTAGGCCAGCGCGAAATTGAGCATCGGCAGGGAGAACACCAGGACCGCGCCCGCCAGCGAGAACGCGCCACCGCTGGTCGCGCCGCGCTTCACGTCCTGCTTGAGCTGGGCCTTGGCCAGCGCGATCTCGTCGTGCACCAGCGCCGACAATTCGGTCGTCGCGGAGGCGAACAGCTGGCCGATGCTGCGTTCGGCGCCGACCGGGCTGCCGTCGGGTGCGCTCATCGCGTTCTCCCTTACGAGTCTTCTCGTCTCCCTGAGCCGTTGGGGCGAGCCGTCATGGCGCCGCCGCCCCGCTCATGGGGACCGTCTTGATTTGTACCGTCTCGTCAGATCATGCCGGACGGCCGCCCTCCTCGCCTGCCCCGCCCGGCACTTCCACACGCCCGTCACCCGCGGCGGCCGTGCGCTCGGCGGCGATCCGCCGGTGTTCGGCGGCCCTGCGCTCCAGGATCTCGGCCATGCGCAGGTGGTAGGCCGGGTCGTCCTGCTCGTAGACGTCCGGCACGCCGTCCAGGTCCTCGTCGCGGTCCTCCGCCTCGCACAGCCGGCGGTACTTGGCGTTGCGTATCTTCAGCAGCACGGTGGCACAGGCCGCGGCGATCAGCGATCCGGTGAGGACGGCCGCCTTGGTCTCGTCGGTCAGCAGCACGTTCCCGTCGTAGGCCAGTTCGCCGATCAGCAGGGAGACCGTGAAGCCGATCCCGGCGAGCGAGGCCACCGCGAAGACGTCCGCCCAGGCGAGGTCCTCGCTGAGGGAGGCGCGGGTGAAGCGGACGGTCAGCCAGGTGCCGCCGAAGATGCCGAGCGTCTTGCCGAGGACCAGGCCGAGGACCACGCCCAGTGTCTCGGGCCGGGTGAACAGGTCCCCGAGGGCCCTGCCGGACACCGTCACGCCCGCGCTGAACAGTGCGAACAGCGGCACGGCGAGCCCGGCCGACAAGGGGCGCGCGAGGTGCTCGATGCGCTCGCCCGGCGAGCGCTCCTCGCCCTCGCGGGTGGTGCAGCGCAGCATCAGGCCCATCGCCACGCCGGCGATGGTGGCGTGCACGCCGCTGTTGTACATCAGCGCCCAGTTCACCAGCGCGAGCGGCAGGTACACGTACCAGCCCCGCACCCCCTTGCGCAGCAGCAGCCAGAAGACGGCGAGCCCCACGAACGCGCCGCCGAGCGCGGCGAAGTTCAGCCGGTCGGTGAAGAAGACCGCGATGATCAGGATGGCGAAGAGGTCGTCGACGACGGCGAGGGTGAGCAGGAAGGCGCGCAGGGCGCTGGGCAGCGAGGTGCCGATCACCGCGAGGACGGCGAGGGCGAAGGCGATGTCGGTGGCGGTGGGCACCGCCCAGCCCCGGGTGGAACCGTGCCCGGCGAGGTTGGTGACGGTGTAGACGAGCGCCGGTACGGCCATGCCGCACAGCGCGGCCACCACGGGCAGCACGGCCGCCTTGGGGTCGCGCAGTTCGCCGGCGACCAGCTCGCGTTTGAGTTCGATGCCGGCGACGAAGAAGAAGATCGCCAGGACACCGTCGGCGGCCCAGTGGGCGACGGAGAGGTCCAGGCCGACGGCGGCGGGGCCGAAGCTGAAGTGGCTGACCGCCTCGTAGCTGTGGCGCAGGGCGGGGATGTTCGCCCAGACCAGTGCGGCCATGGCGGCGAGCAGCAGGATGACGCCGCCGACGGTCTCCGTGCGCAGCGCGTCCGCGACGAAGGTCCGCTCGGGCAGGGACAGGCGTCCCAGGGCCTTGCGGGCGGTGTTCGGGGTGCGGGGCGCGGACACGGTGGGGACCTCCGGGAAGTGGGCAGGACGGCTTTCATGCCGACCAGACTTCCCGGCGCACCCCATTTTGGATCTTGTCGCGCTCCTGGCGCTTTTATTACTTTACCTAAATTGTCAAAAGATCGGAACCGTTGAGCCCGGCGGGCGGTACCGCTGAGCCCGGCGGACGGACTCGCATGGAGTCTGCGGCCGGAGGGGGCACCGGGCACCTGGTGTGTCCGGTGCCGCCCCCCAGCCGGGTCGGCTCAGTCCTCGCTGGTGGTGGTGGGGAGTTTGGACTGGATGAGGTCCATGACGCTGGAGTCGGTGAGGGTGGTGACGTCTCCGAGTTGGCGGTTCTCGGCGACGTCGCGCAGGAGGCGGCGCATGATCTTGCCGGAGCGGGTCTTGGGGAGTTCGGCGACGGGCAGGATGCGCTTGGGTTTGGCGATGGGGCCGAGGGTGGCGCCGACGTGGTCGCGGAGTTTGCCGGCCAGTTCGGTGGTCTCGGCGGTGGTGCCGCGCAGGATGACGAAGGCGACGATGGCCTGGCCGGTGGTCTCGTCGGCGGCGCCGACGACGGCGGCTTCGGCCACGGCGGGGTGGGAGACCAGCGCGGATTCGACTTCGGTGGTGGAGATGTTGTGGCCGGACACCAGCATCACGTCGTCGACGCGGCCGAGCAGCCAGATGTCGCCGTCCTCGTCCTTCTTCGCGCCGTCGCCGGCGAAGTACTTGCCCTCGAAGCGGGACCAGTAGGTGTCCTTGAACCGCTGGTCGTCGCCCCAGATGGTGCGCAGCATGGAGGGCCAGGGCTCGGTGAGGACGAGGTAACCGCCGCCGCCGTTGGGGACCTCGTTGGCCTCGTCGTCGACGACGGTGGCGCTGATGCCGGGCAGCGGGCGCTGCGCGGAGCCGGGCTTGGCCTCGGTGACGCCGGGCAGCGGGGAGATCATCATCGCGCCGGTCTCGGTCTGCCACCAGGTGTCCACGACCGGGGTGCGGTCGTGGCCGATGTGCTTGCGGTACCAGACCCAGGCCTCGGGGTTGATGGGCTCGCCGACCGAGCCGAGGACCCGCAGGCTGCTCAGGTCGTACTTGGCGGGGATGTCGTCGCCCCACTTCATGAACGTGCGGATCGCGGTGGGCGCGGTGTAGAGGACGGAGACCTTGTACTTCTGCACGATCTCCCAGAAGCGGCCCTGGTGCGGGGTGTCCGGGGTGCCCTCGTACATGACCTGGGTGGCGCCGTTGGCCAGCGGCCCGTAGACGATGTAGGAGTGGCCGGTGACCCAGCCGACGTCGGCGGTGCACCAGTACACGTCGGTCTCGGGCTTGAGGTCGAAGACCGCCCAGTGGGTGTAGGCGACCTGGGTGAGGTAGCCGCCGGAGGTGTGCAGGATGCCCTTGGGCTTGCCCGTCGTACCCGAGGTGTACAGGATGAACAGCGGGTGCTCGGCGCCGAACGCCTCCGGCGTGTGCTCGGCCGACTGGCGGGCGACCAGGTCGTGCCACCACACGTCGCGCGTGTCGTCCCAGGCGATGTCCTGGCCGGTACGGCGCACCACCAGGACGTGCTCGACGTTGCCGGCCTTCGCGACCGCCTCGTCCACGGCGGGCTTGAGCGCGGAGGGCTTGCCGCGCCGGTAGCCGCCGTCGGAGGTGATGACGACCTTGGCGTCGGCGTCCTGGATGCGGGTGGCGAGCGCGTCGGCGGAGAAGCCGCCGAAGACGACCGAGTGGGCGGCGCCGATGCGGGCGCAGGCCAGCATCGCGATGGCGGTCTCGGGGATCATCGGCATGTAGACGGCGACCCGGTCGCCCTTGCGGACCCCGAGTTCGAGCAGGGCGTTGGCGGCGCGGGAGACCTCGTCCTTGAGCTCGGCGTAGGTGAGGGCGCGGCTGTCGCCGGGCTCGCCCTCGAAGTGGATGGCGACCCGGTCGCCGTGTCCGGCCTCCACGTGCCGGTCCACGCAGTTGTAGGCGACGTTCAGTTCGCCGTCCTGGAACCACTTCGCGAACGGGGGGTTCGACCAGTCCAGCGTCTCGGTCGGCTCCTTGGCCCAGGTCAGCCGGCCGGCCTGCGCGGCCCAGAACCCGAGCCTGTCAGCCTTGGCCTGTTCATACGCCTCCGCCGTGACATTGGCGTTGGCTGCCAGGTCGGCGGGGGGCGCGAACCTGCGTTCTTCCTTCAGCAGGTTGGCCAGGCTCTCATTGCTCACGACATCCGCCTTTCGAGGGTGTCCGATGTGTCCCAAGCCACAGCTCATCAGACACGAGGGGGCGATGACAAGGGTCGTCGAGAAAATTGGTTTAGACCTGTGCTGCGCGAGGTGGTCGCCGTCCGGAGCGGGGGGTGACGTTGCGTAAAGAGTAGGCAATGCCACGTAAAGATCGTGTATGGCTTTTCGTGGCGAATAGCCCACTCGATCCCTCTCTGCGGTGAATAAATCATTTGATCAGCTTGTCGCCCTTATTCCTTCCCGGCTCCGTGCGATCTTGGCGGAACCGTCGGTGCAATCCCGGCGGATCACCACAAAGAGCCCTCATCGGCTTTCGCCTGAGAGGTCGTCTGAGAGAAGGAAGAAGGTGGGCGGAACATGGCCGCCACCCAGAGGATCGCCGTCGGCGCCGTGGTCGCCGCGGCCTGTGCCGCCTCGCTCACAGGTTGCGGGGCCGACTCCAACGGTTCCGGGCAAGGGACCTCCGGCCCGCAGCAGGGGGCGCCGGCGGCGCCCGCCCCGAAGAGCGTGCTCCGGCTGATCGGCGACGGATCGACCGCGTACACCGGTGCGCAGCCCCATCTGCCGCGGCCCGAGCGCCTGAAGCCCGGTCAGAAACCACCGCAGTTCGTCGTCTTCTCCTGGGACGGCGCGGGAGAGGACAGCCAGAAGCTGTTCTCGCACTTCCGCAAGGTCGCCAAGGAGAACAACGCCAACATGACGTTCTTCCTCAGCGGGGTGTACCTGCTGCCGAAGGAGAAGCGCGACCTGTACAAGCCCCCGCAGCACTCGCCGGGCAGCTCCGACATCGGCTTCAACGACCAGCAGGGAATCGCCGACACCGTCAAGCAGGCGCGGCTGGCCTGGCTGGACGGCAACGAGATCGGCACCCACTTCAACGGCCACTTCTGCGGGCCCGACGGCGGGGTCGGCACCTGGTCGGTGGACGAGTGGAAGAGCGAGATCTCCCAGGCCAAGCAGTTCGTGGAGAACTGGAAGACCAATGCGGGCATGAAGAACGCCGCCCCGCTGCCCTTCGACTACGAGAAGGAGCTGATCGGCGGCCGCACCCCCTGCCTGGAGGGGCAGAAGAACTTCGTGAAGGCGGCCCGCCAGCTGGGCTTCCGCTATGACTCCAGCGGGGTCGACAACCAGCTCTGGCCGAAGAAGAAGGACGGCCTGTGGGACCTGTCGATGCAGCTGGTCCCCTTCCCCGGGCACGACTACGAGCAGTTGACCATGGACTACAACTTCATGATCAACCAGTCCGGCACCCAGACCCAGGGTGACCCCGACAAGTTCGACTACTGGGGCGACCAGGTGCGCGACGGCCTCGTCCAGGGCTTCTACCGGGCCTACGACGGCAACCGCGCACCCCTGATCATCGGCAACCACTTCGAGTCCTGGAACGGCGGCACCTATATGCGCGCCGTCGAGGACACGGTGAAGGAGGTCTGCAACAAGCCCGAGGTCCGCTGCGTCTCCTTCCGCCAGCTGGCCGACTGGCTGGACGCGCAGGACCCCAAGACCCTCGACAAGCTGCGCGGTCTGAAGGTGGGCGAGGCGCCCAGGCAGGGCTGGGCGTCCTTCCTCTCCGGCCGCCCGGCTCCGGCGCCCAAGGGGGTCCCCGGGGCGCCGGCCGTCAAGGGGTAGGCGTCAGGCGGGAGCCGAAACGCTCGCGTCGGCACCGGCTTCGACGTCCGCGTCGATGTCTTCGCCGAGCAGTCCACCGGCGTTTTCACCGCGCCGTTCGCCGCTCTCCTCACCGGGCCGTTCGCCGGCGTCTTCGCCGATGTTCTCGCCGAGCACGAAGCCGGGGTCGACCTGCGCCGCCAGGTCGGCCCCGGTGCGCTCGTTGCCCCACGACTCGGCGTTCTTCAGGTGGAAGTGCACCATCTGCCGGGTGTAGCGCTCCGGGTCCCGCCGCTCGTAGGTGGCGTCCGCTGTGGCCCGAAGGGTCTTCAGGGCACGGGCGTTGTCCTCCTCCAGGAGGTCGAATCGGGGCGGGCGGCCCTTCTCCATGGCCCGCACCCAGTCCGAGCGCCCGACGGTGACCAACAGGTCGTCCCCGACCTCCGCGCGCAGGAAGTCGATGTCGTCCTGCTCCTGGATCTTGTTGCCGACGACCTTCAGGGCGACGCCGAAGTCGCGGGCGTACTCCTTGTACTGGCGGTAGACGGAGACCCCCTTGCGGGTCGGCTCGGCGACGAGGAACGTCATGTCGAAGCGGGTGAACATGCCGGAGGCGAAGGAGTCCGAACCCGCGGTCATGTCGACCACCACGTACTCGTCGGGGCCGTCGACGAGGTGGTTCAGGTACAGCTCCACCGCTCCCGTCTTGGAGTGGTAGCAGGCCACACCCAGGTCGGCGTCGGTGAAGGGGCCGGTGACCATCAAACGGACGGCGCCGCCGTCGAGTTCCACCGGACGCGCGCAGGCGTCGTAGACCGGATTGGGCTCGCGCACCCGGACCAGCCGCGAACCCCGGCCCGGCGGGGTGGTCTTGATCATGGTGGCGGCGGAGGCGATGCGCGGGTTGGTGCCGCGCAGGTAGTCCTTGATCAGCGGCAGCCGCTCGCCCATCGCGGGCAGTGCGGCCGCCTCGGCCTCGTCGAGGCCCAGGGCCGGGCCCAGGTGCTGGTTGATGTCGGCGTCGATCGCGACGACGGCGGCCCCGGCCGCGGCGAGGTGACGGATGAAAAGGGAGGAGAGCGTGGTCTTGCCGCTCCCGCCCTTCCCGACGAAAGCAATTTTCATGTTCACGAAGCGTAGTTGCGTAGTCGCTGTAGGTGGCATGGTTGAGTGAAGAAGACCACTCCTTCGTGGGGTCTGCCGATCGGATGCGTAGGGTCGTACCCATGAGTACGACAGGCGCGACCGCCGATCCGCTCGCGGCCCTGGGCTCGCTGCCCGGCGTGGCCGAGTCCGTGGAGTCCGTGCGCAAGGCCGTTGACCGGGTCTACGGGCACCGGATCATGCGGCGCCGCAGCAACGAGATCACCTCGGAGGCGGCCCTGCGCGCCGCCCGGGGCTCGGCGGCGCTCTCCGGTGCCGACTGGGCGCTGGAGGAGGTGCGCCGGCGCACCGACTTCGGCACCGACGACGAGGCGCGGGTCATGGGCGCGGCCCTGCGGCTGACGGCCGAGGCCGGTCAGCTGCTGTCCATCTGGCGGCAGTCGCCGCTGCGGGTGCTGGCCCGGCTGCACCTGGTCGCCGCGGCGAGCGACGACGCGCGGGTCGGCAGGCCGCGCCAGGAGGGCGAGCCGGTCGACGAGCCGCTGATCGAGCTGCCGCTGCCGGACGCCCGGGAGGTCTCCGGGCGGCTGGAGGGGCTGGCGGACCTGATCATCGCGGGCACCTCCGCCCCGGCCCTGGTGACGGCGGCCGTGGTGCACGGCGAGCTGCTCGCGCTGCGCCCCTTCACCTCGCACAACGGGCTGGTCGCACGCGCCGCGGAGCGGATCGTGCTGATCGGCAGCGGCCTGGACCCCAAGGCGATCTGCCCGGCCGAGGTCGGCCACGCCGAACTGGGTCGCGCCGGGTACCTGGCGGCTCTGGAGGGGTATGTCTCCGGCACCCCCGAGGGCATGGCGGCCTGGATCGCGCACTGCGGGCGGGCGGTCGAGTTCGGGGTCCGGGAGTCGACGGCGGTGTGCGAGGCGCTGCAGCGCGGCGCGGCCTGAGCGCGGGGCCGGACACAGGGTTGCGGCGGTACGAGTGCTCGTACCGCCGCTGGCATGAGCACCGGGTTACCAAGCGTCCTCGAAAACTCGCCCATCAGGCCGGGGTGCTTTGCCCGTCACCTGGTGCGGCTGGCCCGTAATCGACGGGTCGACGTCGCGTGGGTGCCCGGTGTTCGATGCGTGGTCCGTGGGCCAATTGCGCAGTGGTCGGGAATCCTCCCGGATGTCCTTGGTCTCGCGGGCCTCTGTTTTCTTTGTACCGCGCCCCGGAAGCGAGCGGAACCCCTGCCCCCGTTTCTCTTCGCTCCGGGCGCGAAAAGAGACGAAGCGGGCGCGGTCAGGCGGTGCCGCGGCGCCGGCTGGCGTACCAGACGAGCCCGGCGGTCGCGGCCGCCGCTCCCACGGCCGCCGCCGCGACCAGGGCCGGGCGCGGCGGTACGGAGAGGGTGGGCAGCCGCTTCTTGAGCGGGACGGGCCGGCGGAACTCCAGCACCGGCCAGCCCCGCGCGACCGCCTCGCGGCGCAGCGCGCGGTCCGGGTTGACGGCGTGCGGGTGACCGACCGCCTGGAGCATCGGCAGATCGGTGGCCGAGTCGCTGTAGGCGTGGCAGCGGTCGAGGTCGTAGCCCTCGGTGGCGGCCAGTTCGCGGATCGCCTCCGCCTTGGTCGGACCGTAGGCGTAGTACTCCACCTCGCCGGTGAAGCAGCCGTCCTCGCCGACGACCATGCGGGTGGCCACCACCCGGTCCGCGCCCAGGAGTTCCCCGACCGGCTCGACCACCTCGGCGCCCGAGGTGGACACGATCACCACGTCCCTGCCGGCCGTGTGGTGCTCCTCGATGAGCGAGGCGGCCTCGTCGTAGATGATCGGGTCGATCAGGTCGTGCAGGGTCTCGGCGACGATCTCCCGCACCTGCTGGACGTTCCAGCCCCGCACCATGTCCGACAGATAGGCGCGCATGCGTTCCATCTGGTCGTGGTCCAGACCGCCGACCAGGAACACGAACTGCGCATAGGCGGTGCGCAACGCGACCCTGCGGTTGATCAGGCCGCCTTGGTAGAAGGACTTGCTGAAGGTGAGTGTGCTGGACTTCGCAATGACCGTCTTGTCCAGGTCGAAGAAGGCCGCGGCGCGGGGCAAGGAGTGGTTTTCCACGTCCCCGAGCATAGGCGCCCACCATTCGGCGTAAGGTGGGGCGCGTGGGTTTGCCTGAGAAGGCTCTCGGGTACACCATGGAAGTCACGGATCGTTCGCGACCGTGCTAACCCGGTCCGGCTCCTCCCCCCCCGAGTCGGCCGTGGGGACGACCCCCGCTCTCCCCCCCGGCGGGGGTCGTCGCATGTCCGGACGGGTTTTTCCGCCCCTTTCCCTCCCTCGCACGGCCCAGCGGCCGACGCCTGCGCGTCGAGACCGCCGCTTTCACGTGCCCATGATCCGTTACTGCGGGTAATCGTAAGGCTGCGCTGTGGATGGCGTACACGGATCAGTACGGCGGTCACCGGTTTGGGTGAGCGAGTTATTCACAGGGCCTGAGTTGTCCACGGTTTTCCACCAAGATCCACACGATTTCCCGGACCGCCGCATCGTGTTTCCCACGCGCTGCGCACGGCGAGTTCACGGCCGGTTCCGTTTGTGGCGGGCGCGTATGGCCGATTCCTGTCGGCCGTTCACGGGGAAGCAGCTCACCGCTTCTCCGCAAGCCGGGAAATCGCGTGGTCGCGCCCGTAAGCGGACCACGCGGCGAAGGGGGAACTCCCATGTCCGTGACCATCACCCACGACCCGCGGTCCGCCGCCGGGGGCAGTCCGCTCATCGTCACCGAGGACGCCGCGCTGCTGGACGATCTACTGCGCCTGTGCGCGGCCGCCGGCGCCACACCCGAGGTGCACCACGGCCCGCCGGACCAGGGCGGCGACTGGGACGCGGCCCCGCTCGTCCTGGTCGGGGACGACGCCGCCCACCGGCTGCGTGGATCGGCGCGCCGGCGCCAGGTGGTACTGGTCGGCCGGGACCAGGACGACCCCGGGGTGTGGAGACGCGCCGTGGAGATCGGCGCCGACCACGTCCTGATCCTCCCCGACGGCGAGCAGTGGCTGGTCGACCGGATCGCCGACGTCGCCGAGGGCGTCGGCCGCCCGGCCCTCACCGTCGGCGTGATCGGCGGCCGGGGCGGGGCCGGGGCGTCCACCCTCTCCTGCGCGCTCGCCGTCACCTCCGCCCGGGAGGGGCTGCGCACGCTGCTGGTGGACGCCGATCCGCTCGGCGGCGGACTCGACGTGCTGCTCGGCGGCGAGGGCGCCGAGGGCCTGCGCTGGCCCGCCTTCGCCGCCTCCCGCGGCCGGGTCGGCGGCGGTGCTCTGGAGGAGTCGCTGCCCGCGCTGCACTCCCTCAGGGTGCTCAGCTGGGACCGCGGCGACTGTGTCGCCGTGCCGCCCCAGGCCGTGCGCGCGGTGCTGGCCGCCGCCCGGCGCCGCGGCGGCACCGTCGTGGTCGACCTGCCCCGCCGCCTGGACGACGGGGTCGGCGAGGTCCTCGCCCAGCTCGACCTGGCCCTGCTCGTCGTCCCCGCCGAACTGCGGGCGGTCGCGGCGGCCGGCCGGGTCGCCTCCGTCGTCGGCATGGTCGTCCGCGATCTGCGGGTCGCGGTCCGCGGTCCCTACGCCCCCGGCCTGGACGACCACGAGGTGGCCCGTCTGCTCGGGCTGCCGCTGGCCGGTGAGGTGCCGGTCGAGCCCGCCCTGCTGCGCCCGCGCGGCGCCGGGAAGCCGCCCGGCGCGAGCGCCCGCGGCCCGCTGGCCCGCTTCTGCACGGAGTTCTGGGAGCGGGCGCTGACCGAGGCGGGAGGGGCGCGATGACTTTCCGTGGGCTTGGACGAGTGGCTACGGCTCGGCCCGGCGGCCGGGGCGGCTGCCGAGCGGGGTTGCGGCCATCCGGGCCGGCCTGGGCGGGAGGCTCCCGATGAACCTTCCCGGACTCGGCCCGGCCGACGGCGCCGCCCTGCTCGACGGGGTCCGGCGGCGGCTCGCCGAGAGCGGCGCGGAGCCCACGCCCGCGCGGGTCGCCCAGGCGCTGCGGGAGCAGGGCCGGGTGCTCGGTGACGCCGAGATCCTCGGCGCGGCCGAGCGACTGAGGTCCGAACTCGTCGGCACCGGCCCGCTGGAGCCGCTGCTCGCGGACCCCGACGTCACCGATGTGCTGGTCTCCGCCCCGGACCGGGTGTGGGTGGACCGCGGCGGGGGCCTGGAGCTGACGCGGGTGGCCTTCCCCGACGCGGCGGCGGTACGACGCCTCGCGCAGCGACTGGCCGCGGTGGCCGGACGCCGGCTGGACGACGCCCGGCCGTGGGTGGACGCCCGGCTGCCCGACGGCACCCGGCTGCACGCCGTGCTGCCCCCGGTCGCCGTCGGCTGCACCTGCCTGGCCCTGCGTGTGGCGCGGCCCCGCGCCTTCACCCTCGCGGAACTCGTCGCGGCGGGCACCGTGCCGCCCGGGGGCGACCGGATTCTGCGGGCCCTGCTGGCAGCCCGACTGTCCTTCCTGGTCAGCGGCGGCACCGGCAGCGGCAAGACGACGCTGCTCAGCGCCCTCCTGGGCCTGGTCGGGCCCGATGAGCGGATCGTGCTCGCCGAGGACTCCGCCGAGCTGAGGCCCGATCACCCGCATGTGGTCCGGCTGGAGACCCGGCCCGCCAACCAGGAGGGCGCCGGGCTGGTCACCCTGGAGGACCTGGTGCGCCAGGCCCTGCGGATGCGGCCGGACCGGCTGGTGGTCGGAGAGGTGCGCGGACCCGAGGTCGTGCATCTGCTCGCCGCGCTCAACACGGGCCATGAAGGCGGTAGTTGCACGATCCACGCCAACACCGCGGGCGATGTGCCGGCCCGCCTGGAGGCGCTGGCCACGGCCGCCGGACTCGACCGGGCCGCCCTGCACAGCCAGCTGTCGGCCGCCCTCTCCGTGGTGCTCCACCTGGTGCGGGACCGTTCCGGGCGGCGCCGGATCGCGGAGGTGCACGTGCTGGAGCGGGACGCCACGGGACTGGTGCGGACGGTGCCCGCGCTGCGGTGGGGAGAGCGGGCCTTCGCGCGGGAGCGGGGATGGGGGCGGCTGGCGCTCCTGCTGGGCGAGGACGGAGGTGACGGGCGTGAGCGCTGAACTGCCGACGGGGGCCGCGCTGATCTGTCTCGGGGCGCTGGCCTGGCTGCTGGCCGAGCGGCACCACGGGATGCGGCGGGCCAGGCTGCTGCTGGCCGGTGGCGGCGGGACGGCGACCGGGCCACCGGCCGGAGACCGACTCGCGGCGTCGTTAAGGCGGTTGCACGACCGCTGGGGAGCCGAGTGGTGGGCCCTTGCCGCCGGGCTGCTGCTCGCGGTGCTGGGCACCTCGGTGATTCCGGCCGTCGCGGGGGCGGCCGGGGTGCCGGTGCTGCGCCGGGTGCGGCTGGCCCGACGGGCGAGAGGTGCCTGGGAGAGGAGGGCGGACCGGGTGATCGCCCTGTGCGGGGCGCTCGCCGGTGAGGTGCGCGCCGGGCGGCAGCCCGGGGAGGCGCTGCTGCGGGCGGCGCGGGACTCGGGCGGGCTCGGCGGGGCAGAGGCGGCCGTGGTGGCGGCGGCCCGCTTCGGCGGGGACGTGCCCGGTGCCCTCGCGGTGGCGGCCCGCCGGCCGGGCGCCGAGGGGCTGCTCGGGCTGGCCGCGTGCTGGCGGGTGGCCGTCGACCAGGGCGCCGGACTCGCGGCCGGCCTGGACCGGCTGGACGCCGCGCTGCGCGCGGAACGGGACCAACGAGCCGATCTGCGCGCTCAATTGGCGGGCGCCAGAGCCACCGCGGTACTGCTGGCGGCCCTGCCCGCCCTCGGTCTCCTGCTCGGTGCCGCCCTGGGCGCCGCCCCGCTGCGGGTCCTCCTGCACACCGGTCCGGGCCTCGGCTGCCTGGTGATCGGCGCGGCCTTCGAAGCGGCAGGGCTGTGGTGGGCGGCACGGATCGTGCGGGGAGCGGGGGCGGCGTGAGGGAGCGGCTGTCCGCCCGATCCGGGTGGTCGGGGACGCGAGGAAGGAGTGAGGGCGTGAACGGGGACGTTGTGCACAGGCTGGGGACGGCCGTGGCCGTGGCGGTGGCGCTCGGCTGGGGCGTGCGACTGGTGCTGTCGGCCCGCGGGGCGCGCCGGGCGCGGCACCGGGCGGCGGAGCTGCTGGCGCCCGAACCGGCGTCGCCCGGACGGCGGTTGCCGGTCGTGGACACGGCGCGGCGCTGGCTGCCGCCGGTGGGCGCGGCGGGCGGGGTGTGGGTGCTGGTCGGCGGGATCACCGGGGCCCTGCTCGGGCTGGGTGCCGGTGTCGTGCTCTGGCGGTGGTGGTGGCGTGCGACGGCGGCGGCCGGACCGGAGGCCGTGGACACCGCCGGGGCGGTGCGCCAATTGCCGCTCGCCGCGGATCTGCTGGCGGCGTGCATCGCGGCCGGCGCCGGGCCGGTGGTCGCCGCGCAGGCGGTGGGGGAGGCCCTGGGCGGCCCCGTCGGACAGGCGCTGGCACGGGGCGCGGCGGAGACACGGCTCGGCGGCGCACCGGCGGACGCCTGGCGGTGGCTGGCCGCGCTGCCCGGCGCCGGACCCCTGGCCCGGCTGCTGGAGCGGGCCGACGAGTCGGGTCTGCCCGCGGCCGGTCCGGTGGCCCGCATCGCCTCGGACACCCGCGCGCAGTGGGGGCGGACCGCGACGGCCCGGGCCCGCCGGGCGGCCGTGCTGATCTCCGCCCCGGTGGGCCTGTGCTTTCTGCCCGCCTTCATCGCCATCGGGGTGCTGCCCGTGGTGATCGGGCTCGCGGGCGGGGCGATGGCAGGGAGGTGAGACCCACGAGAGAGGCGCAGGACGCCGAGACGGCCGAGCACGACCACTGACCAGGAACACGAGAACAGACCGAGACCTCACGGGGGTTGAAATGAACAGGAAGATCAGGAAAACGGTGGCCAGGCTGGCCCGGCTGCGGCGGTGGTGCCGCGGGGACGCCGGAATGGTGACCTCCGAATACGCGATGGGCATCATCGCGGCCGTCGGATTCGCCGTGCTGCTCTACGAGGTCGTCACCAGCGGCCAGGTCCGCGCGGAGCTCCAGTCCATCGTGAAGAAGGCCCTCAGTGCGCGGATGTGAACGGGGGACGGACCGCGGGTTCGTGACCGTGGAGGCGGCCGTGGTGCTCTGCGTGCTGGTGGCGTTCACGATGGCACTGGTCTGGGGGCTGCTCGCGGTGGCCGCACAGATCCGGTGCGTGGACGCGGCCCGCGCGGGCGCCCGGTCCGCCGCCCGCCAGGACCCGCCCGGCGCGGTGCTGTCGGTGACCCGGGCAGCGGCGCCGCGCGGGGCGCGGGTGACGGTGGGGCGCGAGGGCGATCAGGTCCGGGTGACGGTGGTGGCCCGGCCGCCGGTGCTCAGCGGGCTGCCGTTCGAACTCCGCGAGGACGCCGTCGCGCTGGCGGAGGAGACGGTCGGGGCGACGGGGGCGGGGCCATGAGGCCGGAGCGGGTCCGGACGCGGTCCTGGGCGCCTGCCCGGGCCCGGAGGACGGCGGTTCGCCGGGGCCTCCCGGATCACGGCAGCGGCGGGCGCAGCGGCTCCGGTTCCGACCGGGGTTCCGCCTCCGTCTGGAGCCTCGGGGCGATCGCGGTGCTCTGCGTGGTGTTCGGAGCCGTGCTCATGCTGGGGCAGGCGGTGGTCGTCCGGCACCGGGCGGCCGGCGGCGCCGATCTCGCGGCGCTCGCGGCGGCGGACCACTGGGCCGAGGGCGGCCCGGCGGCCTGCGCCCGGGCCGGGCGGCTGGCGGCGGCCCAGGGCGCACGGCTGGTGCGCTGCGCGGTCGAAGGCGAGATCTCGGACGTGACCGCGGCCGCGGGAAGGGGCCCGTTCACGGCGCGGGTGAGAGCGAGGGCGGGTCCGGCGGGCCCACCACCGCCCGGCGTGGGCCGATCGGGTGTGCCGGGTGTGCCCGCGTTCGAGCTGCCACCACCCTGAGGTGCCGCAACCCGCTCGCCGCTGCCCGGCGTGGCCGTTGCCCGGCCCGCTGCCCGGCGTGCCTGGACCGCCTCTGGCCAGCCGGCCCAAAACCGGTCCGGCGGCGTCACCCGGCCGGCCCAAAACCGGCCTGACTCGCCCGACCTGTCACCACCGGACCTGTCACCACCCGACCTGTCACCGCCTGGCCTGCCGAAAGCCGGACCGGCTCCGCCTGACCCGCACCGTCTGGCTTGCCGAGAGCCGGCCCGGCTTCACCCGGCCGAACGCCGTCCCCGCTCAGACCTGGGGCGCCTGTCCGGGAGCCGGAGCCGGAGTCGGAGTCGCCTCGTCGCCCGGCCGGTCCTTGGCCTCCTCTTCCGGCGCCCCGCGCAGCAGGACGGTGAGGAGGCGGACCGCGCCTCGCTTGTGCAGGGGGTCGTTGCCGTTGCCGCACTTGGGGGACTGGATGCAGGACGGGCAGCCGGCCTCGCACTCGCAGGAGGCGATGGCCTCGCGGGTGGCGGCCAGCCAGGCGCGGGCGGTGTGGAAGGCGCGCTCGGCGAAGCCCGCGCCGCCGGGGTGGCCGTCGTACACGAAGACCGTGGGAAGGAGGGTGTCGGGATGCAGCGGCACGGACACGCCGCCGATGTCCCAGCGGTCGCAGGTCGCGAAGAGCGGCAGCATGCCGATGGATGCGTGCTCGGCGGCGTGCAGGGAGCCGCCGAGGATCTCCGGGGTGATCCGCGCCTCGTCCAACTGGTCCTCGGTGACCGTCCACCACACCGCGCGGGTGCGCAGCGTGCGGGGCGGGAGGTCGAGCTTGGTCTCGCCCAGCACCTCACCGGTGATCAGGCGTCTGCGCAGGAAGGAGACCACCTGGTTGGTGACCTCGACGGAGCCGTAGCACAGGCGGCCGTCGCCCCAGGGGATCTCGGTGTCGGTCTCCAGGACGGAGATGGCGGTGGTGTCCCGGGCGACCGTCGAGTACGGCGGGTCGGCTTGCTCCACCAGGGCGACACAATCCTCCAGGTCGAGGGAGCGCACCAGATAGGTGCGGCCCTGGTGGAGGTGGACCGCGCCCTCGTGCACCGTGGAGTGCGCGGCGGCCGCGTCCACCGTGCCGAGCAGCCGCCCGGTGCCGCTCTCCACGATCTGGACCGGCCGGCCGCCCGTGCCGCGGATGTCGGTGAGGTCGGCGGCCCGCTCCCGGCGGGTCCAGTGCCAGGCCCGGGTCCGCCGGCGCAGCAGCTTCGCGGCCTCCAGCTGCGGCAGCACGTCCGCGCAGGCGGGACCGAAGAGCTCCAGGTCCTCCTCGGTCAGCGGAAGCTCCGCGGCGGCGGCGCACAGGTGCGGGGCGAGGACGTAGGGGTTGTCGGGGTCGAGGACGGTCGACTCCACCGGCTGGTCGAACAGGGCCTCCGGGTGGTGGACGAGGAAGGTGTCCAGCGGATCGTCGCGGGCGACCAGGACCGCGAGGGCGCCCTGGCCGGAACGCCCCGCGCGGCCCGCCTGCTGCCACAGGGAGGCGCGGGTGCCCGGGTAGCCGGAGATCACCACCGCGTCCAGTCCGGAGACGTCCACGCCCAGCTCCAGGGCCGTGGTGGCGGCGAGCCCGAGGAGTTCCCCGGAGTGCAGGGCACGCTCCAGGGCGCGGCGCTCCTCGGGGAGGTAACCGCCTCGGTAGGCCGCGACCCGCCGGACCAGGGAGCGGTCCACCTCGGCCAGTTTCTCCTGGGCGATCACCGAGATCAGCTCGGCGCCGCGCCGGGACCGTACGAAGGCGACCGAGCGCACGCCCTGCACGGTCAGGTCGGTCAGCAGATCGGCGGTCTCGGCGGTGGCGGTGCGCCGTACGGGAGCGCCCCTCTCTCCGTGCAGTTCGGTGAGCGGGGGCTCCCAGAGGGCGAAGACCAGCTCGCCGCGCGGGGAGGCGTCGTCGGCGACCTCGACCACCGGCAGGCCGGTCAGCCGGCGGGCGGCGACGGAGGGCTCGGCGGCGGTCGCGGAGGCCAGCAGGAAGACCGGGTGGGCGCCGTAGCGGGCGCAGATCCGGCGCAGCCGGCGCAGCACCTGGGCGACGTGCGAGCCGAAGACGCCCCGGTAGGTGTGGCACTCGTCGATCACGACGTACTCGAGCGACTTCAGGAAGGAGGACCAGCGCGGGTGGGAGGGCAGGATGCCGCGGTGCAGCATGTCGGGGTTGGTCAGGACGTAGTTGGCGTACTGCCGGATCCACTCGCGTTCCTCGAACGGAGTGTCGCCGTCGTACACGGCCGGGCGTACCGCGGTGCCGAGAGGTTGTGAAAGTTCCTTCACCGACCGGCACTGATCCGCCGCGAGTGCCTTGGTGGGGGAGAGGTACAGCGCGGTGGCCCCTCGGCCGTTCGGCGCCTGGGAACCCTCCAGAAGAGTGGAGAGCACGGGGACGAGATAGGCGAGCGATTTCCCGGAGGCGGTGCCGGTGGCGACGATCACCGAGTCGCCGTCCAGGGCGTGCTCGGCGGCCAGTGCCTGGTGTGCCCAGGGATGCTCGATGCCGCACTCCTGCACGGCCGCGATCACCTCTGGCCGAATCCGGTCAGGCCAGACGGCATGGCGCCCCGCGCGCGGGGGCAAGTGCTCCGTATGAGTGATGCGCGCAGCCCGGCTCGGACCGGAGGCGAGCCGGTCCAGGACCGTGCCCGGCAACGGGCGGGACGCCGGGTCCCGCACAGGTTGATCGGATCGGTGATTCTTGGCCATCGGCACCGAGTGTGTCACTGGAGTGACGGACAATGGGGTCAAGGCGTCGTGCACGCCTGCCGGTAAGTGATTGAATGCCATCGCGGCTGGCGTTGCGTCCCGGGGGCCGCAAGCCGAGGTGCCCGAGGGGCGACCGCTCGATAGCAAGGTGCTGGAGGATCCGTGGACCTGTCCCTGTCGACCCGTACCGTCGGCGATCGTACGGTCGTCGAGGTCGGTGGCGAAATCGATGTATACACCGCGCCCAAGCTGCGCGAGCAGCTGGTCGAGCTGGTGAACGACGGCAATTTCCACCTTGTCGTCGACATGGAGGGCGTGGACTTCCTCGACTCCACCGGTCTCGGCGTGCTGGTCGGCGGCCTGAAGCGAGTACGTGCCCATGAGGGCTCGCTGCGCCTGGTCTGCAACCAGGAGCGCATTCTCAAGATCTTCCGCATCACCGGCCTCACCAAGGTGTTCCCGATCCACACCTCGGTCGAGGAAGCGGTGGCGGCCACCGACTGACCCTGTTGCCGGCCCGTGCGGGCCACCGGCCGACTCCGCGTCGCCGACCGTCCTCACCGACGGCCGGTGACCGGTGTGGACCGGTGTGCCCCGTCCGGGGCCGGTCCGGCCGGGCTCGTACTTCGTCGGGGCCCGTGCCGGGTGTGCCCGGGTGAATCCGGGTATCGAAGTTCATGAGGGCCGGTCCGCGGGCCGGTCCGACCGCAGTCCCGTAGTCGCGAGGGGGATGCATGGCCACCGTCGAACTCCGCTTCAGCGCGCTGCCGGAGCACGTCCGGACCGCCCGGTTGGTGGCGGCAGCGGTGGCACGCAGGGCCGGGGTGGACGAGGCCGTGCTGGACGAGGTCCGGCTCGCCGTGGGCGAGGCCTGCTCCCGTGCCGTGGGACTGCATCAGAGCGGTGGCATCACGGCGCCGGTGAAGGTGGCGCTGATCGAGGAGGAGAAACAGTTCTCCATCGAGGTCGGCGACGAGGCTCCGCACGCGGTCCCCGCCGAGCGGATCTCCCGGGGCGCCGCCGCCGACGCGGACGTGGAGGCCGAGGAGGACGAGATGGGCCTCGCGGTCATCAGTGGCCTCGTGGACGACGTCGAGGTCACCACCGGCGAGAACGGCGGACTGATCCGCATGACCTGGCCGGCCGCCCCGCCGGCCGTCACCGCCGCCTGAAGCTCCACCGAAGACCGAGTACTCGACGATCAGGGCCCTGCCGATCAGGGCCCTGATCGTGTTTTTTGCAGATCATTTTTCGCCGCCTGCAAGGCCGGAGCGGAATTCGTGAAGGAATTCACGATCAATAGCCGTATCATTTGATCAAGGTTCAATGGGACCGACGGCGTCCGTCAATGCCTTTGAGGCATTACTTCTTTCGGGTTCGCTCACCTGGGCAGGCAAGCCAATTCTGTTTACCGTGCTCTTTTGGCATCACCCAGTGGTACCTACAATCCGTCCACATCTTGAGCTCAGCCCAAGCGTCAAGGAGGACGAATGGCGGGGCTTTCTACCCCCTCTCAGTTGGGCCACCCCACATCCCTCGCGGCCGCGGTACTCACCGACGACAACAGGGTCATCGTGGCCGTCATCGCGGCGGTCGCCCTCGCCGCGCTGGTGGTCGCGGGGATCCTGGTGCGCCAGGTGCTTGCGGCGGGCGAGGGCACCGACAGCATGAAGAAGATCGCCGAAGCGGTTCAGGAAGGCGCCAAGGCGTATCTCGCCCGGCAGCTGCGCACGCTCGGCGTATTCGCGGTCGTCGTCTTCTTCCTGCTCCTGCTGCTGCCCGCGGACGACTGGAATCAGCGTGCCGGGCGTTCGGTGTTCTTCCTGATCGGTGCCGTGTTCTCGGCGGCCACCGGTTATATCGGCATGTGGCTCGCCGTACGAAGCAATGTCCGGGTCGCCGCGGCGGCCCGGGAAGCCACCCCGGGTGAAGGCGAACCCGAAAAAGATCTCACGACCGTCTCGCACACCGCGATGAAGATCGCATTTCGCACGGGCGGTGTCGTCGGCATGTTCACGGTGGGCCTCGGCTTGCTGGGTGCCTCGTGCGTGGTGCTGGTCTACGCCGCCGACGCGCCGAAGGTCCTGGAGGGCTTCGGTCTCGGTGCCGCCCTGATCGCCATGTTCATGCGTGTGGGCGGCGGCATCTTCACCAAGGCCGCCGACGTCGGCGCCGATCTGGTCGGCAAGGTCGAGCAGGGCATTCCGGAGGACGACCCGCGCAATGCCGCGACCATCGCCGACAACGTGGGCGACAACGTCGGCGACTGCGCCGGCATGGCGGCCGACCTGTTCGAGTCCTACGCCGTCACCCTGGTGGCCGCGCTGATCCTCGGCAAGGCCGCCTTCGGCGACTCCGGGCTCGCCTTCCCGCTGCTGGTGCCCGCCATCGGGGTGATCACCGCGATGATCGGCATCTTCGCGGTCGCCCCGCGACGCGCCGACCGCAGCGGCATGTCCGCGATCAACCGCGGCTTCTTCATCTCCGCGGTGATCTCCCTCGCGCTGGTCGCCGTCGCGGTCTTCGTCTACCTGCCGTCGACGTACTCCGGCCTCAGCGGCGTGACGGACGCGGCGATCAAGGGCAAGGACGGCGACCCGCGGATCCTCGCCCTGGTCGCGGTGGCCATCGGCATCCTGCTCGCCGCCGTCATCCAGCAGCTGACCGGCTACTTCACCGAGACCACCCGGCGCCCGGTCCGCGACATCGGCAAGACCTCCCTCACCGGTCCCGCCACCGTCGTCCTGTCCGGCATCTCGGTCGGCCTGGAGTCCGCCGTCTACACCGCGCTGCTCATCGGGCTCGGCGTGTACGGCGCGTTCCTGCTCGGCGGCACCTCGATCATGCTCGCGCTGTTCGCGGTCGCGCTGGCCGGCACCGGCCTGCTCACCACGGTCGGTGTGATCGTCGCCATGGACACCTTCGGGCCGGTCTCCGACAACGCGCAGGGCATCGCCGAGATGTCCGGCGACGTCGAGGGCGCGGGCGCCCAGGTGCTCACCAACCTGG
Organism: Streptomyces misionensis; assembly: GCF_007896895.1. Lineage (GTDB taxonomy): Bacteria > Actinomycetota > Actinomycetes > Streptomycetales > Streptomycetaceae > Streptomyces > Streptomyces misionensis_A. The sequence goes on from NZ_VOGW01000061.1 coordinate 60,783, forward strand.
ACGCGGTCGGCAACACCACCAAGGCCATCACCAAGGGCATCGCCATCGCCACCGCCGTGCTCGCCGCGTCGGCGCTGTTCGGGTCGTACCGTGACGCGATCACCACCAATGTGCAGGACGTCGGGGTCAAGCTCACCGGGCCCGGAGCGCCGCTGAGCCTGTCCCTGGACATCTCGCAGCCCAACAACCTGGTCGGTCTCGTCGCGGGCGCCGCGGTCGTCTTCCTCTTCTCCGGACTGGCCATCAACGCCGTGTCGCGCTCGGCGGGTTCGGTGGTGTTCGAGGTACGGCGGCAGTTCCGCGAGAAGCCCGGGATCATGGACTTCACGGAGAAGCCCGAGTACGGCAAGGTCGTCGACATCTGCACCAAGGACGCCCTGCGGGAGCTGGCCACGCCCGGTCTGCTCGCGGTGATGGCGCCGATCTTCGTCGGGTTCACGCTCGGCGTCGGCTCGCTCGGCTCCTACCTGGCCGGCGCGATCGGCGCGGGCACGCTGATGGCGGTGTTCCTCGCCAACTCCGGCGGCGCCTGGGACAACGCCAAGAAGCTGGTGGAGGACGGCCACCACGGCGGCAAGGGCAGCGAGGCCCATGCGGCCACGGTGATCGGCGACACGGTCGGCGACCCCTTCAAGGACACCGCGGGCCCGGCCATCAACCCGCTGCTGAAGGTCATGAACCTGGTCTCGCTGCTCATCGCGCCCGCGGTGATCAAGTTCTCCTACGGCAACGACAAGAACCTCGGCGTGCGGATCGGGATCGCGATCCTCGCGCTGCTGGTGATCATCGTGTCCGTGTACATCTCCAAGCGGCGCGGCATCGCCGTCGGTGACGACGAGAGCGCCGAGCGGGTCGCCAACTCGGCGGACGCGGCGGTGGTTTCGTAGGTTTCCGGGCGAAGCTCCCGTAACGGGCGGGCGGACGGCGCGTGCTGACGGCGTGCCGCCCGCCCGTCCGTGTGCGCGGGTGCGTTGCCGTCGTGAGCCTTCTCTCGCGCAAAAAGTAATAAAAGGTGCTTAGGGGGCGATCGGTGTGCGGAGGGTGTGCGTCCGCCGTGTAGGGTCCGGGGCCCGAGAGCCATGGAAGGGACCAATCCGGTGAACAAGAAGCTCGCGGCCGCACTGTCCGGCGGTGCGGTACTGGTGGTGGCGCTGTCGGGCTGCAGCAGCAACAGCGCGCCCAAGGGCCCCGACCCCAAGCTGGTCGCCTGGGCCAAGTCGGTGTGCGACGCCGTGCCCGCGCAGGACGCGAAGATCAAGGCGGCGAACGACGCGATCTCCACGACCGCCGCCGACACCGCCAAGCCCGAGACGCTCCAGAAGACCGACTCCCAGGCCTTCCAGGACATGGCCGACGGCTACAAGGCGATCGCCACCGCCGTCAACGAGGCCGGCGCGCCCCCCGGGGTCGAGGGCGGCGCCAAGCGACTGGGCGATGTCGTCAAGAGCTTCAACAGCCTCGCGACCTCGTACGCCGACCTGAAGAAGCAGGTCGACGGGCTGAACACCAAGGACCAGGCGAAGTTCGCCTCCGGGCTGCACGATGTCGCCCAGCAGATGACGGAGCTGGAGAAGAAGCACCAGAGCGGCACCGAGTCGCTGAAGAAGCTCCAGCAGGGCGAGGTCCAGGACGCCATCGCGCAGCAGGCCAGCTGCAAGAAGGTCGCCGACGCGGCGTCCGCGTCGCCGTCCACGGGAGCCACGGCGGGCTGACGTCGTCCACAAGGGCCGCGGTGGGCTGACGTCGTCCGCGGGTGCCTGGTGGGCTGACGCCGTTGCGGGCGCCTCGGTGGCCGATGCCGTCACGGAGGCGCCGTCCCCCGCCGGGCGTGCTCAGGCAGTCCCCGGCGGGACGCGCGGGACACAATGGGGGCGTGACTCACTCCGGACCCGCCTCCCTGCCCGCCGCCGACCGGCCCGAGACCACCGCGCGCCTGCGGGACGCGCTGCTGGCCGCCTCCTTCACCGCCGACGGTCTGCTGGACCTGCTCGGCGCCCCCGCGTACGCGGCGCTGGCCCGCAGCGAGACCGTGCCCGCCCTCCGGGCGACCCGCGGCGACACGCCGCTCGAGACACTCGTACGGCTCTTCCTGCTCCAGCAGCCCGTGGCGCGGGCGCGCGTGGCCGCCGTACTCCCCGTCGAGGAGGCCGTCGAGGCCGGGTGGCTCACGCCGGTGCGCGGTGACGAGGTGGCCGCCACCGTGGACGTACGGCCGTACGGCGGTCCCGGCGGCGAGGACTGGTTCATCGTGTCCGACCTCGGGTGCGCGGTCGGCGGCGCGGGCGGCATCGGACAGCGCGCCGAGGGCGTCGTGCTCGGCGTCGGCGGCGCGTCGACCACGCTGGCCGGCATCACCGTGCGCACACCCGTCGCCTCCGCGCTGGACCTCGGCACCGGTTCCGGCATCCAGGCGCTCCACGCCTCCCGGCACGCCACGCGCGTGACGGCGACCGATCTCAATCCGCGCGCGCTGCACATCACCGCGCTCACGCTGGCTCTCTCCGGCGCGCCCGCCGCCGAGCTGCGCGAGGGCTCGCTGTTCGGACCGGTCCGGGACGACGAGAAGTTCGACCTGATCGTCTCCAACCCGCCCTTCGTCATCTCGCCCGGCGCGCGGCTCACCTACCGCGACGGCGGGATGGGCGGGGACGATCTGTGCCGCTCGCTCGTTCAGCAGGCGGGGGAACGGCTGAACGAGGGCGGGTTCGCGCAGTTCCTCGCGAACTGGCAGCACGTGGCGGGGGAGGACTGGCAGGACAGGCTCAGGTCGTGGGTGCCGCGCGGGTGCGACGCCTGGATCGTGCAGCGCGAGGTGCAGGACGTCACGCAGTACGCCGAGCTGTGGCTGAGGGACGCCGGGGACCACCGCGGGGACCCGGCCGAGTACCAGGCGCGGTACGACGCCTGGCTCGACGAGTTCGAGGCGCGCAAGGTCAGGGCGGTCGGCTTCGGCTGGATCACCCTGCGCAGGACGGGCGCGGCCGAGCCCTCCATCACGGTGGAGGAGTGGCCGCATCCCGTCGAGCAGCCCCTCGGGGACACCATCCGGGCCCACTTCGAACGCCTCGACTACCTCCGGGAGCACGACGACGCGGCCCTGCTCGCCAGTCACTTCCGGCTGGTCGGCGAGGTGATGCAGGAACAGGTCGGGCTGCCCGGCGCGGAGGACCCCGAGCACGTCGTACTGCGCCAGCACCGCGGCATGCGCCGCGCCACCAAGGTGGACACGGTAGGCGCCGGTTTCGCGGGCGTGTGCGACGGCAGCCTGAGCGCCGGTCGCATCCTGGACGCCATCGCCCAGCTGATGGGCGAGGACTCCGTCCGCCTGCGCGACCGGACGCCGGCGCAGATCAGGCTGCTCGTCGAACAGGGATTCCTGGAGCCGGCGGGGTGAGGTGACGCCGGACCTCCTCGCCGACCCCACCAC
>NZ_VOGW01000062.1 GCF_007896895.1 Streptomyces misionensis
GCCTCCGGCACACCCGGCCGCAAAACGGCCGGAAAAGCACGGGTCTTCCGGGCCGGACGGACCAGGAGGGCGGCCCTCGCCCGCGGTGGCCGGGACGGCGGGTGGCCGCCCGGCGGTCGTTCACCCCGATGTCGTCCGCCGGTCTCCCCCGTGCCTCCCCGGCGTGTCACGCTCCCCGCGCCGGGCGGCGGAAGAAGGGGCGGACGGGGGATGGAAAGCGGACCGGAGGTCTTCGCGGGGACGGTGTTCGCCCTGTTCGGGGCCGCCCTTCTGCTGTGGACCGGCGTGCGGCTGCGGCACGGGGAACCGGTGGCGGACGGTGTGAACCGGGTCGCATCGGCCGCCGTCGCGGGCCTCGCCGGAACCCTCGCGCTGGTCCTCGGCGGCTACTGCCTCACCCGCCTCTGACATCGGAGGGCGTCCTTCCGGGAGCGTGCCGCGAGAGGAAGAGGAGCGTCGCGCTCCGGACAGGCCGCACCGGGGTACCCGGTACTCCGGGCGGCAGGAATGCCGGTAGTCGGGTTACCGTTCGAGTGGCCGTTGCGGGCTTTTCCCGTTTGACACGGGGGCGGGATGTACCGTCACACTCCGCAGCGTCACACGTGCCAGCAGTACGCCGCGACCCCGGGACGAAGGCCTGGGGAGGCCATAGCGTCGACCGGAGAGAAGAGCGAAGTTGTCCCCGACCAGCGAGACCGCACAGGGCGGCCGCCGACTCGTCATCGTCGAGTCGCCTGCCAAGGCGAAGACGATCAAGGGCTACCTCGGCCCCGGCTACACCGTCGAGGCGAGCGTCGGGCACATCCGTGACCTCCCCAACGGCGCCGCCGAGGTGCCCGAGAAGTACACCGGCGAGGTCCGCCGCCTCGGCGTGGACGTGGAACACGACTTCCAGCCGGTCTACGTCGTCAACGCGGACAAGAAGGCGCAGGTCAAGAAGCTCAAGGACCTGCTGAAGGACTCCGACGAGCTCTTCCTGGCCACCGATGAGGACCGCGAGGGCGAGGCCATCGCCTGGCACCTCCAGGAAGTCCTGAAGCCCAAGATCCCGGTCAAGCGGATGGTCTTCCACGAGATCACCAAGGACGCCATCCGGGAGGCCGTCGCCAACCCGCGCCAGCTCAACCAGAAGCTGGTCGACGCCCAGGAGACCCGTCGCATCCTCGACCGCCTCTACGGCTACGAGGTCTCCCCGGTGCTGTGGAAGAAGGTCATGCCCCGGCTGTCGGCCGGCCGTGTCCAGTCCGTCGCGACCCGGCTCGTCGTCGAGCGGGAACGCGAGCGCATCGCCTTCCGCTCCGCCGAGTACTGGGACCTGACCGGCACCTTCGGCACCGGTCGGGCCGGCGACCCCTCGGACCCGTCCTCGCTGGTCGCCCGGCTGCAGACGGTCGACGGCCGGCGCGTGGCGCAGGGCCGTGACTTCGACTCCCTCGGGCAGCTGAAGAGCGCGAACACCCTCCACCTGGACGAGGCGACCGCCCGCGGGCTGGCCGCCGCCCTGGAGAACACCCGCTTCTCCGTGCGCTCGGTGGAGTCCAAGCCGTACCGCCGCTCGCCGTACGCCCCGTTCCGTACGACGACGCTCCAGCAGGAGGCCAGCCGCAAGCTCGGCTTCGGCGCCAAGGCGACGATGCAGATCGCGCAGAAGCTGTACGAGAACGGCTACATCACGTACATGCGTACGGACTCCACGACGCTGAGCGAGACCGCCATCGCGGCCGCCCGCGCCCAGGTCACGCAGCTGTACGGCGCCGACTACCTGCCCCCGCAGCCGCGTACCTACGCCGCCAAGGTGAAGAACGCGCAGGAGGCGCACGAGGCGATCCGCCCCTCGGGTGATCGTTTCCGCACGCCCGCCGAGACCGGTCTGACCGGCGACCAGTTCAAGCTGTACGAGCTGATCTGGAAGCGGACCGTCGCCTCCCAGATGAAGGACGCGACCGGCAACAGCGTGACCGTGAAGATCGGCGGCACCGCCGCCGACGGCCGCGACGCGGAGTTCAGCGCCTCCGGCAAGACGATCACCTTCCACGGCTTCCTCAAGGCCTACGTCGAAGGCGCCGACGACCCCAACGCCGAGCTGGACGACCGCGAGCGCCGGCTGCCGCAGGTCGCCGAGGGCGACGCGCTGTCCGCCGACGAGATCACGGTCGACGGCCACGCCACCAAGCCCCCGGCCCGCTACACCGAGGCCTCCCTGGTCAAGGAGCTGGAAGAGCGCGAGATCGGCCGCCCGTCGACCTACGCGTCGATCATCGGCACGATCCTGGACCGCGGCTATGTGTTCAAGAAGGGCACGGCGCTCGTGCCGTCCTTCCTGTCCTTCGCCGTCGTGAACCTCCTGGAGAAGCACTTCGGCCGGCTGGTCGACTACGACTTCACCGCCAGGATGGAGGACGACCTCGACCGCATCGCCCGCGGTGAGGCCAAGGCGGTGCCGTGGCTGCGGCGCTTCTACTTCGGCGAGGGCAATGTCACCGGCGCCGCGGCCGACGCGGGCAACGGCGACGGCGACCACCTCGGCGGCCTCAAGGAGCTGGTGACCGACCTGGGCGCGATCGACGCCCGCGAGGTCTCCTCGTTCCCGGTGGGCAACGACATCGTGCTGCGCGTCGGCCGCTACGGCCCGTACATCGAGCGTGGCGAGAAGGACACCGAGCAGCACCAGCGCGCCGACATCCCGGACGACCTGGCGCCCGACGAGCTGACCGTCGAGCTGGCCGAGGAACTGCTGGCCAAGCCGAGCGGCGACTTCGAGCTGGGCACCGACCCGCAGTCCGGCCACACCATCGTGGCCAAGGACGGCCGCTACGGCCCGTACGTCACCGAGGTGCTCCCCGAGGGCACGCCGAAGACCGGCAAGAACGCGGTCAAGCCGCGCACGGCCTCCCTCTTCAAGTCCATGTCGCTGGACACGGTGACCCTCGACGACGCGCTGAAGCTGATGTCCCTGCCGCGGGTCGTCGGCACCGACGCCGAGGGCGTGGAGATCACCGCGCAGAACGGCCGCTACGGCCCGTATCTGAAGAAGGGCACGGACTCGCGCTCGCTCCAGTCCGAGGACCAGATCTTCACGATCACGCTGGAGGAGGCCCAGGCGATCTACGCCCAGCCGAAGCAGCGTGGGCGCGCCGCCGCCAAGCCGCCGCTGAAGGAGCTGGGCGAGGACCCGGTCTCCAACAAGCCGGTCGTGGTCAAGGACGGCCGCTTCGGGCCGTACGTCACCGACGGGGAGACCAACGCGACCCTGCGCTCCGGCGACAGCGTCGAGACGATCACCCCCGAGCGCGGCTTCGAACTGCTCGCCGAGAAGCGCGCGAAGGCGCCGGCCAAGAAGACCGCGAAGAAGGCGGCGGCCAAGAAGACCGCCCCGGCGAAGAAGACCGCCGCCAAGAAGACGGCCGCCAAGAAGACGGCGAGCGCCGCGAAGAAGACGACGGCGAAGAAGACGACCGCCAAGAAGACGACGGCCGCCAAGTCGACGTCTTCCGGCACGGAGGACTGAGGCCCCGGTCCCGGAGACCGAGTCCCGGAGACCGAGTCCCGGAGACCGAGTCCCGGAGACCGAGTCCCGGAGACCGAGTCCCGGAGACCGAGTCCCGGAGACCGAGTCCCGGAGACCGAGTCCCGGAGACCGAGTCCCGGTCCCGGAGGCCGAGCCCCTGGTACCGGGGCCGCGTCCCCGGTTCCGAGGACCGACGCTTTCCTCGTTTCGCCTCGCACACGCCCCGGCATCACTTTGGTGTCGGGGCGTGCGCATGCCAGGAGAGCGAGGTGTGGTGTCGGCGGCTACGGATAGGCTGAACGCATGACGCGAGCCGAGCAGCCAACGGCCCACACCCCAGAACCGGACGACGCCCTGGTCGCGGACTCCCGCGAGCGCGCCGTGCGTTCCCTGTTGCGCCGACCGCAGTTGCGGCGCCTGTGGAGCGCGCAACTGGTGAGCAGTGTCGGCGACATCCTCGCCCTCCTGGTCCTGGTGGTCCTCGTTCTCCAGGCGGCGATCGACCAGGGGACGTTCGGCGGTGGCTACCGGGGCGTGGCGTTCGCAGTGGCGACCGTCTTCGCGGCGCGCGGCCTCGCCGCGCTGCTGTTCGGCGCGGTCCTGCTCGGCCCGCTGACCACGCTCACCGCGCAGGAGGGTCCGCTCGACCGGCGCTGGACCATGGTCGGCGCCGACGGACTGCGCGCCGCGCTGCTGATCGTCGCCCCCCTGTGGATCGACTGGGCCCCGGCGGACGCGCCGGCCGTGCTCCTGGTCACCGCCTTCGTCACCGGCGTCGCCGAGCGGCTGTGGACGGTGTGCCGCGAGAGCGCCGCCCCCGCCCTGCTGCCCGCCCCGCCGCCGGAGGGCGCGACGGTACGGCCGCTGCCGGACCACATGGACGCGCTGCGCCGCCTCGCGCTGCGCACCGCCTTCCTCGCCGTCCCGCTGGCCGCCGCCGCCCTGGTCGTGGCCGCCCTGCTGAACAACCTGCTGGGCACCGGCGTGCCCTGGTTCGACCAGCACCACGCGGCCCTCGCGTCGTACGTCGCGGCCGGCCTGTTCGCCGCCTCGCTGTCCCTGCTGACCTATCTCGAACTGCCCGACACGCGCACCCCGCGCGCCCGGTCCCCGCTGGAGGGCCTGCGCCGCCCGCGCACCGGCGCCGGTGTCGACAAGGGGCGCACGGGCGCCATCCCGCTGCTGGTCCCGGCCTGCGCCGCCGTGGCCGGCGCCATCGCCGCGGCCGTCTCCGTGTGCGTGCTGCACGCCACCGACCTGGGCGGCGGCCCGGTCCTGTTCGGCCTGCTGGTGCTGGGCCTGACCGGCGGCGTCGCCGTCGGCATCCGTACGGCCCCCGCGCTGCTGCCCTCGCTGTCCCGCCGCCGGCTGCTGTCCCTGGCCATCGCCTTCACCGGCATCGCGCTGCTGGCCGCCGGGCTGGTCCCGGACGTCACCACCGTGCTGCTGATCGTCACCCTCGCCGGTTTCGCCGCGGGCGTCGCGGCCAACACCGGGCACGCCCTGCTCGACCAGGAGACCGAGGACTACCGCAGGGCGCGCGTCACCGAACACCTCCAGGCCGTGGTCCGCGTCGCCATAGCGCTCGGCGCGCTGATCGCCCCGGTGATCGCCGGGCTGATCGGCCGGCACCGGCTGGAGAACGGCCGCTTCGTCTTCGCCCACGGCGGCGCCTCGTTCACGCTGATGCTGGTCGGCGCCCTGCTGCTGCCGGTGGCCGCGCTGGTGCTCGCCAAGGTCGACGACCGCTCCGGCATCCCGCTGCGCCAGGACCTCAAGGACGCGCTGCTCGGCGGCGACGACCCCGTGGAGACCCCGGCGGCCAACGGCTTCTTCATCGCCCTGGAGGGCGGCGACGGCGCGGGCAAGTCCACCCAGGCCGAGGCGCTCGCCGAGTGGATCCGCGGCAAGGGGCACGAGGTCGTGCTCACCCGCGAACCGGGCGCCACGCCGGTCGGCAAGCGGCTGCGCTCGATCCTGCTGGACGTCTCCTCGGCGGGCCTGTCCCACCGCGCGGAGGCGCTGCTGTACGCCGCCGACCGCGCCGAGCACGTCGACACCGTCGTACGCCCCGCCCTGGAGCGCGGCGCGGTCGTCATCTCCGACCGCTACATCGACTCGTCCGTCGCCTACCAGGGCGCCGGCCGCGATCTGTCCCCGACCGAGATCGCCCGCATCAACCGCTGGGCGACCGACGGGCTCGTCCCGCACCTCACCGTGCTCCTCGACGTCTCCCCGGAGGCCGCCCGCGAGCGGTTCACCGAGGCGCCGGACCGGCTGGAGTCGGAGCCCGCGGAGTTCCACGCGCGCGTGCGGGCCGGGTTCCTCACCCTGGCCGCCTCCGACCCGGGCCGCTACCTGGTGGTGGACGCCGCCCAGGAGCCCGAGGCCGTTACCACCGTGATCCGGCACCGGCTCGACACCGTGCTGCCGCTGTCCCAGGCCGAGATCGAGGCCCGCGAGGAAGCGCGCCGCAAGGCCGAGGAGGAGGCGCGCCGCAAGGCCGAGGAAGAGGCCGCGCGCAAGGCCGAGGAGGAGCGCCTGGAGCGTGAGCGCCAGGCGGAGCTGGCCCGGCTGCGCGCCGAGGAGGAGGAGCGCAAGCGCCGCGAGCTGGAGGAGGCGCAGCGCCGCGAGGCCGAGCGGCAGGCGGAGGAGGCCCGGCAGCGGGCGGCCGAGGCGGCCCGGCGCGCGGAGGAGGAGCGGCAGCGTCTGCTCGCCGAGGAGAAGGCCCGCGCCGAGGAGGAGGCCCGCCGCAAGGCGGAGGAGGAGCGCCGCCGCAAGCAGGCCGAGGAAGAGGCCCGGGTCCGCGCGGAGGAAGAGGCCCGCCAGGCCCGGCTGCGCGCCGAGGAGGAGGCCCGGCTGGCCAAGGAGCGTGCCGAGGAGGAGGCGCGGCGCCTGGAGGCCCAGCGCAAGGCGGAGGAGGCACTGCTCCGCGCCGAGCAGGCCCGCCGCCAGGCGGCCGAGGCGGCCGCCGCCGCCGACGCCGCGGCCCGCAGGCCCAGCGGCCCCCTCCCGAAGGCCCCTGGCGTGACCCCGGACGCGTCCACGGTCGCCACCCCGGTGGTGTCGCCCGGCCCGGGCACGGAGGAGACGGTGCCCACGCCGGTCGTCTCGCCGGACCAGGACGGGCCCGCCGGCCGGGAGGCCCGGGACGGCCGGCGGGACGTCGGCTCCGACGCCGAGGTGACCGCCGAGCTGCCCCAGCCGCCGGCCGCCGGGCCCGGCGCGGCCGTTCCCGGCGCGGCGGACGAGACGGCGGTGCTGCCGCAGGTGGGCGCCGCGGACGAGACCGCCGTACTGCCCCGGGTGGACGCGGAGGAGACCGCCGTACTGCCTCCGGTGCGCGACGAGGAACCGGCGGACCGGATGCCGCGCGGCTTCTTCCGCGACGAGCGCCCGGCTGGGGCATCTCGCGGGTGCGGTCCTCGGAGCCGTCGGGGCCGCCGGGGCTGATCCCGCGCGCCTTCCGCAAGCGGCGCCCGTTCCCTGCCCGGCAGGGGGCGGGCGCCGCTCCGCACCGGCGGGCGCCACCGTTGTCGGTCCCCACCCGCACAATGGAGGTCGGAACGCGGAGTGTGACGGAAGGGCGGCGTGACCCGTGAGCGTGTGGGACGACCTCGTCGGGCAGGAAAAGGTGTGCGCGGTGCTGGACGCCGCCGCGCGGGACGCCGACGCCCAGGTCACCGCCGCGGCGACCGACGCGCCGCTGCCGGAGTCGTCGCGGATGACGCACGCCTGGCTGTTCACGGGCCCGCCCGGCGCGGGCCGCAACCAGGCCGCGCGGTCCTTCGCCGCGGCCCTCCAGTGCGTGAGCCCGGACCGCGCCCTCGGCGGAGCCCCCGGCTGCGGCTTCTGCGACGGCTGCCACACCGCCCTGCTCGGCACCCACGCGGACGTCACCACGGTCGCCGCGGTCGGCGCCGAGATCCTGGTCAAGGACATGCGGGACACGGTCCGCAAGTCGTTCACCGCGCCGGCGAACGGCCGCTGGCAGATCATCCTGGTCGAGGACGCCGAGCGGCTGAACGAGAAGTCGGCCAACGCCGTCCTCAAGGCCGTCGAGGAACCCGCCCCGCGTACGGTCTGGCTGCTGTGCGCCCCCTCCATCGAGGACGTCCTGCCGACCATCCGCTCCCGCTGCCGCCACCTGAACCTGCGCACCCCGTCCGTGGACGCCGTCGCCGACATGCTGGTGCGCCGTGACGGCGTCGAGCCGGAGGCCGCGGCCGCCGCCGCCCGCGCCACCCAGGGGCACGTGGACCGGGCCCGGCGCCTGGCCACCGACCCGGCGGCCCGCGAGCGCCGCGCCGCCGTCCTGCGGCTGCCGCTGCGCCTGGACGAGGTCGGGGCCTGCCTCAAGGCCGCCCAGGAACTCGTCGACGCGGCCGCCGAGGACGCCAAGCAGCTCGCCGAGGAGATGGACGGCAAGGAGGCCGAGGAACTGAAGGCGGCGCTCGGCGCGGTCCAGGGCGGCCGGCTGCCGCGCGGCACGGCGGGCGTGATGAAGGACCTGGAGGACATGCAGAAGCGCCGCAGGACCCGCACGCAGCGCGACAGCCTGGACGTGGCCCTCGGCGACCTCACCACCTTCTACCGCGACGTCCTCGCCCTCCAACTGGGCTCCCGCGTGGCCATCGCCAACGCGGACGCCGAGGACGCGCTGGAGCGGCTGGCCCGCGGCAGCTCCCCGGAGTCCACCCTGCGCCGCATCGAGGCGATCGCCGCGTGCGGCGAGGCCCTGGACCGCAATGTCCCCCCGCTGCTGGCGGTGGAGGCGATGACGATGGCGCTGCGGGCGGGCTGAGGACACGGCGCATCCCTCGTACGGGGCACCCTCGCCCTCTGTCCCCCGTACGGGGCACCCTCGCCCTCTGTCCCTCGTACGGGGCGACAATCCGCACGCACCGCATTCCTTGTATCGCACAGCGTTAGTCTCGCCAGATGCACACCAGGTCCTTTTCCTCCCGCAGCCGGTGCACGGCGTCCCGCACCCGGGCCCGCCTCACGGCCGGCGCCCTCGCGACCGCGGCCCTCCTCGTGTCCGCGTGCTCACCCGGCGGCAGCTCGGTCGCGTCGTCCTCGGCGGCGACCACCCGGACCGGTGCGGCGGACGTCCCCGTCCTGGCCCCGCTGCCGCGCACGGCACCCGCGGCGCTCACGCCGTACTACACACAGCGGCTGACGTGGCGCGACTGCGGCGCCCCCGGCTTCCGGTGCGCCACGATGAAGGCACCGCTGGACTACGAGAAGCCGGGCGCGGGCGACGTACGGCTGGCGGTGGCCCGCAAGACCGCCACCGGCAGCGCCAAGCGGCTCGGCTCGCTGCTGGTCAACCCCGGCGGTCCGGGCGGCTCGGCGATCGACTACCTCCAGCAGTACGCCGGCCTCGGCTACCCCGCCGAGGTCCGCGCCCGGTACGACATGGTCGCCATGGACCCGCGCGGCGTCGCCCGCAGCGAGCCCGTCGCCTGCCTGGACGACCGGCAGATGGACACGTACACGCAGACCGACCTGACCCCCGACGACCAGGCGGAACGCGACGCGGTGGTGGCGTCGGACAAGAAGTTCGCGCAGGCCTGCGGGGCGCGCTCGGCGCGGCTGCTGCGGCATGTCTCCACCGTCGAGGCGGCCCGGGACATGGACCTCCTGCGCGCGGTGCTGGGCGACGCGAAGCTGAACTACGTCGGCGCGTCGTACGGCACCCTCCTCGGGGCCACCTACGCCGGCCTCTTCCCCGGCCGGGTGGGCCGCATGGTTCTGGACGGGGCGCTGGACCCCTCCCTGGACTCCCGCACGGTGAACCTGGAGCAGACCGCGGGCTTCGAGACCGCCTTCCAGGCCTTCGCCGAGGACTGCGCACGGCGGACGGACTGCCCGCTCGGCGGCCGCGGTACGACACCCACCCAGGCGGGCGACCGCCTCAAGGCGTTCTTCCGCGAGCTGGACGCCCGCCCCCTCCCCGCGGGCGACGCGCACCGCGAGCTGGGGGAGGCCCTGGCGACCACGGGCGTGATCGCGGCGATGTACGACCAGGGCGCCTGGGGACGGCTGCGCGCGGCGCTGACCTCGGCGATGAAGGACCACGACGGCGAGGGCCTGCTCGCCCTCTCGGACAGCTACTACGAACGCGACACCTCGGGCCACTACACCAATCTGATGATGGCCAACACCGCCGTGAACTGCCTCGACCTGCCGCCCGCCTTCACCGGCCCCGAACAGCTCGCGAAGGATGTGCCGGCCTTCGAGAAGGCGTCCCCGGTCTTCGGCGAGGGTCTCGCCTGGGCGTCGCTGAACTGCACGTACTGGCCGGTGCGGGCCACGGGCGAGCCGCGCCGCATCCCGGCGCGCGGCGCGGCACCGATCGTGGTGGTCGGCACCACCCGCGACCCGGCGACCCCCTACCGCTGGGCCCAGTCCCTGTCCCGCCAGCTCTCCTCGGGCCGCCTCCTCACCTACGCCGGCGACGGCCACACCGCCTTCGGTCGCGGCAGCACCTGCATCGACTCCGCGATCGACACCTACCTCCTGCACGGCACCCCACCGGCCCGCGGCAAGCGCTGCTCCTGACCCTCGTACCGGCCCCGGGACCCCGGCCCAGGGGCCGGTACGAAGCACCCCCGGAAACTGTGTAGACTTACCGACGTTGCCGACCGCACCCTAGGTGCACGCAGCACGCCGCTTTAGCTCAGATGGCCAGAGCAACGCACTCGTAATGCGTAGGTCTCGGGTTCGAATCCCGAAAGCGGCTCCACCGGAGAGGCCAGCTAGGAAGCGTCCTAGCTGGCCTTTCGTCGTTCAGCGGAGGCGGCGCCTGCGCCGCGCGCGGGCCGCGCGGCTGTCGACGGTCTCAGTTCTGGTCTCAGTCGCCGCTTCCAGACGGGGCATGAAGGTATCGCCCATGCGGCGCATCGCGTCCTTGGAGAGGTGCGAGCGGCCCTTCACGTACCGCCGCGTCTGGCTGATCTGGGTGTGGCGCAGGATCTCCATGATGGTCGGCATGTCCACCCCCAGCTCGTTCAGGATCGTGCCGGCGGTGTGACGGCTTCCGTCGTACAGGCGGCGGTCATCGATCCCGGCCTCCTCCAGCAGTTCCTTGAACTCCTCCCAGTCGGCGCGCGGGTCGATGGGGCGTCCGTCCGGCCGGGTGAAGACGGCGCCGCACTCCTGCCAGGAGTCGCCGGCCGCCGCCTTCATAGCCTCCTGCTGCTCCTTGTGCACGATCAGGTAGGGGATGAACGGGGGCGGGATCGGCACGGGGTTCCGGCTCTTCTTGGTCTTGGGCCGGGTGAAGATGAGCCCGCCGCCCTTTCGCTCCGGACAGGTGCTCGCGTGCCGCGTGCAGCGCTTCGGGCACGGCTTCGGGCACCCGCGCTTGTAGCCCTTGTGCGTCGAGCAGTCCGGCGGGCACGGATCGAACCGGTGCAGCCGGGCGCCGCATGCGTGCGGGTCCTTGCAGCCGTGGCGCCAGGTGAGCCGCTGGAGCTGCCATTGAGGGTGGAACAGCTCGTTCTCCAGGTCGACGTACGGCCACCGCAGACCCAGGGTTTCGCCCTGGCGGAAGCCCATGCCGACGCCGACGCACCAGCGCATGAACGTGGGCCGCTTTGCCGCGGCTTCCAGGAACGCCTTGGCTTCCTCAGTGGTGAACGGGTTCGCCTCGGTCTCATCGACGGTCGGCGGGTCGACCAGTGTTGCCACGTTCTCGCTGATGATCCGGCGCCGGTGTGCGATCTTCAGAGCCCGCGACAGGATGCGGTGGACCTTCAGCACATGTGAGGGGGCGTGTCCTTCGTCCAGCATGGCGCGGTACATGCGTTCCAGGTGCTCCGGGGCCAGCTTGTCGAGCCGGTGCTGTCCGACGCCGGGAATGATGTCGTTGCGGGTCTTCGACCAGTAGTCGTCCAGCGATCGCGGTTTGAGCTTCAGGCTCGCGATCTCGGTCAGGTACGTCTCCATCCACTGGGCGACGGTGGGCTTACGGCCGGCCTTCGGGGCGCGGCCCTTGTCGCGCAGCGCCTCCAGCTCGCGGACCTTGCGACGCACTTCCGGTTCCGTCTTGGCCCGGCGGTGGCGCCGGTCGGGGCTTCCGTCGTTCTTCACGCCCATCGTGACGCGGCCGTGCCACCATCCATCGGCGCCGAGGTAGACGGACGACTCCAGGTTGGCCTTGCGGGGGCTCATGTACTCCTCCGGACGCGGGGTGGCCCCGGACTGCGCGTCCGAGGCCACCTCGCGCGGGTTCAGATCAGTGGGACTGCGGTTCGAGGGCGTTGACGAACTCTTCGAGGTGGACCCGCTTGATGCGGCGGGACCGCCCACGCTTGATGAACTTCAGCTCCCCGGCCGCCATCAGCTCGTAGACGGTGGAGCGGCCGAAGCTGAGCACTTCGGCGGCTTCCTCCGGGGTGTAGAGCAGGCGGTCAAGGGGCGCGACGGCGGTGCTCATTCGGTGACTCCTCCGGGGCTGTCCTTCGGGGTGCCTCTCTGAGGGCCGCTACTTCCGCTACCTCCGCTACCGCGCAGGTCAGGGGTCTGTCCGGGGTAGCGGGAAGGGGTAGCGGTAGCGGATGGGTAGCGGCTCGCGGTGGTGTCTGTCGCTACCCCGTTGTTGCTGGTCAGGCCATGTTTTCGGTGCCGGGTAGCGGAGGTAGCGGACTTTCCGGGGGTGGGGGGCAGTAGCGGGCCCACGCGTCCGCGAGATCGGCCGTGTAGTAGCCCTTGAGGACGCTCCCGGCGGTCTTGATGTTGCGGGAGGTGATGGGCTCGTTGTCGGCCGTCATGTACTCGGCAAGCATCCGGGACAGCCGCCGGTTGTCGAGCGGCTTGCCGTGGAGGTCGGCCCAGGGGGCATCGTCCATGGCGTTGAGCCGGTCGAGGATGGCCACCGTGGGCAGGCGGTCGATGCCGACCATGACGTGGTCGCGCAGGTCGGTCAGCAGCCGGATACCGAGACTGCCCTTGTCGTTGGCCTTGGACGCGGTGACCAGCGTCACGCACGCGGCGCGGGCTCGGTCGGGCCAGTCGCCGCCGGCGGCGTCCGCGATGGCGAGCAGGGGTTCCCACACGTCCGCCGGCCGGTCGGTGACGCCTTCGGGCATGTCGGGCCAGGCACCCATGACGAACCCGCGGGCGTGTTCGGCCCACTGCGCGAGTCGGTCGCGGAGCTTGTGCCCCTCGGCTTCGTGGATGCGGGCCCGGAAGGGCTCCACCGTTTCGTTCCGTGCGCGGCGGCGCATGCGGATGATGACGGACCGGGTGGTGATGGTGTCGGGCAGGTTGCCGAGTCCGGCGACGGCGACCGCGCAGTAGGACGGGAAGGCTTGCACGGTCTGGTTGCCGCCGTCGCCGATGCACCGGTAGGTGACCCCGGTGCGGCGGTGGCCGGCGTTGAGGAACCCGCGCAGTTCCTCGTTGTCCCCCGCCTTCGGGCCGAAAACCGTGTCGATCTCATCGAACAGGATCGTGGGCCGCCCGCTGGGGTTGGAGACGGAGCGGAACAGGGCGGCGGCGGAGGCGTTGACGGCCGTCATGGGGGCGGGCACGAGGGTTTCCACGACTTCCAGGGCCCGTGACTTCCCGGACCCCGGTTCCGGGGACAGGAAGGCGAGGCGCGGGGTGGAGTCGAAGCAGTCGAGCAGGTGGGCGTGCGCGTCCCACAAGGCGACGGCCACGTAGGCGGCTTCGGTCGGGAAGACGTTGAAGCGGCGGTGGAAGGCTTCCACCTCATCGAGCAGCGCGGCCCCGTCGATGGTGGGGGTCATGCGGCGGCCCTTCCTTCCTGGTTGGTGCGCAGGGGGCAGGTGTCGCGGTGGTCGGTGTGGGCGGTGATGAGGGCGAGCACGCGGCGTTGGCCGATGGCGCTGCGGTCCCAGCCGCACAGGCACCGTGAGGTGGCCGTGGGGGCGGCGCCGCGCGGCGCGCTGATGTGGAGCCATGCGACGGGGTAACGGCCATCGCCGGCGTGCGGGTCAGAGCGAAGAGCAGTTCGGTCGCCCTTACGGGCGGCGCCTTTCGGCTCGCCCACGGCCGCCGGGGGCCCGGCCTGTTTGGCGGCGTGCGGGTGGTCCGGGGTGGGGGTGATGCTCTTCAG
>NZ_VOGW01000063.1:0-24573 GCF_007896895.1 Streptomyces misionensis
GTGGTCTTGGCCCAGACGCCGCGCGTGGTGGTGGTGACGTTGCGCTGGTCCTGGTGGACGGGGCCCTCGTAGTGGTGGTGGACGGTCGGGGCGGGCTTGGCGCGTTTGGCGAGTCGGGCGAGGGCGAGGACGAGGGCGGTGGGGGCGCCGAAGACGATGGCGCACACTGCGGGGTCGGCGTACTGGGAGACGTACATGACCACGGCGGAGGCGAGGCCGACCATGGAGGCGCTGGCGCCGCCGGCGAGCATGAGCACGCTGGCGTCGGTGGCGCCCTGACTCATCGGCGGCCGGCCGGGCTGAGCGACGGGCGGGGTGGCGCCGATGACGGCCGTGGGGCTGGCGTCGTTCAGACGCGCTTCCCGGATGGCGTTGTCGATGGCGGCCTGAACGATGGCGTCGGCGAGCGGGATGGCTTCCTGCCCGGTCGCAGGAGCGGCGTTGGCGGTGGTCTCCGGGTACATGCGGAATCCCTTCCGGTCATGGTTCAGGGAGGCGGAGGCACCCCCTTGCGGGGGCGTTGTGGAGGGGGTTTCGGGGGTGCTGACCTGCGGGCCTCCCTGACTCCCTGGACGATCATTTCTGCTGGTCAGCGGGAGGGAGGTGGGTCAGGGAGGGGTTCAGGGAGTTCTCCCTGCCTCCCTGGCCCGCCGGGGGTCGCCTCCCTGTCACTGGGAGGCGGAAGCGGAACCGTCGGAGTCGCGGTTGGCGAGGGCGCGGGTGACGCGTTCGTGGGCGACGACCATGCGGCCGTCGGACTTGTACGGCTCGGCTCCGGTGCCCTCCAGCACGCGGCGGAGGTCGCCGGGCGTCCAGGTGCCGTAGGCGTCCTCGCTGAGCGCGGTGAGCCGCTTGAGCACGTCCTGCGTGAACAGACGGCTCGCGGTGCCGAAGACGCTCGCGATGTCGGCGAGCGGGTCGCGGTCCTCGCCCCGCTCGATGACGTGCAGCGTGGTGACGCCCGCGCGCAGCCGCTTCGCCCGGTCGGCGATCTCGGCGGCGGTGTCGTTGTCGATGTAGTGCGTGCGCACGGTGATGGACGACTGGCCCTTGGGGATCTCGATGCCGTCGGAGGCGACGACGAGCGTGCCCTTGTCCAGGCCGGGCCGCAGCAGGTGCGGGGCGGCGCCGCCGTTGACGGCCTTGTCGCCCAGCGCCATGCGGGACTGCGATTCGGTGCCCAGGGCGAGCGCGGCGCGGGTGTGGGCGCCTTCGCGGACCAGCTTGGGAAGGTTCTGGTCAGTGGGGTCCTGCGTGCCCTGCCACAGCAGCACGTTGACCGCCCGCCCCTGGTTGTGGATCTTCCGGCAGGCCATGAAGTAGCGGGAGTTCTGGCTGCTGCCGCCGTAGGGCCGCTTCTCCTCGTCCTTGACCGGGCACATGAACGCCACCTGTGCTTCGTCCACGAGCAGGATCAGCGGCGGGAACTCGGTGCCGGCCGGGGCCTGGATGCGCCGGTTCATCTCCTCCACGCCCGCCTCGACCATCTCGGTTGCCTGGATCACGTGGTCATCGGTCGGGCCCTGGATGAGGACGGTGGCCAGACCGTCGAACATGGCCCAGTCGCCCACGCCCTTGAGGTCGGCGATGCGGAATTCCACGGTGCGGTCCAGGGCCAGCCACAGCGCGAGGGCTCGCAGGGCGGCGGTCTTGCCCTGGTTCGACATGCCGGTGACCAGCAGCATCCGCTGAAACAGGCTGAGCAACGCGGCGTCACCGCGCAGGTCCTGTCCCCACGGGGCCTTGCCCTTGGCGTAGTCGGCGGTCAGCGTCTCGTCCGTGACCAGCGGGGACGGGCCGATCGGCTCGTCCAGCGCCCCGGAGTCGGCAACCCACAGCCGCACCGTGCGGGCCGCCTGCGGGATGGTGATGAACACTTCGTGCTCGTGCCGGGACAGGTTCTCGGCGAGCTTGCGGCGCCGCTGCTGCACCTCGATCGTGGAGACCCCCGAGGGCAGGGTCACGTCGACTTCGACGCCGCATCCGGCGATGGTGATCGGAGACAGCATCGAGGCGCCGGCGTCGCCCATCTCCGTGATGGCCCTGCGCAACGCCGGGACACCGAGGTCGCGCAGGGCCTTGACCACGATGGACGGGGTGATCGGCTCCCCCTCGCCGTTGCGCACGCGGTCGGGCAGGGCCCACTGCGGGGCTGCGTGCTGGTGGGCGCCGACCGACCACAGGGCGAGCAGGGCGAGGAACGGCCCGATCGTGATCGCGGGCCCCCACACGACCCGCACGATGGTGATCATCAGGTTGATGAACTTGATGACTGCCATCAGCGGCGTGACCACCTCGGCGGGGTCCTTCGTCGCGACCGCCATCGC
Source organism: Streptomyces misionensis (assembly GCF_007896895.1). Classification (GTDB taxonomy): domain Bacteria; phylum Actinomycetota; class Actinomycetes; order Streptomycetales; family Streptomycetaceae; genus Streptomyces; species Streptomyces misionensis_A. Next base: position 2,328 of record NZ_VOGW01000063.1, read on the forward strand.
GACCCCGAGCAGGACCAGGCCGCCGACGCCCATACCGGCGCTGATCCCCACGCCCTTGGCGGCGTCCAGGGGGGAGTGGAGCAGGTCCATGCGGCGGCGGTGGCGGGCCTCACGGAAGCGCTGCCCGCGTTCCTCCCACTCGGCGGCGGCCTCGTGGTTGCCCGCGGCTTCCGCCGCACGGAGCATGCGTTCGTAGCGGGCGGCCGTGCGGCCGTCCCAGGTGCGGCGGGCCACGATCCGGGCCCCGCCGGCCACGTAGAGGGAGTGCCGGACCATCGCGCGGGCCGCCGTGCGCGTGTGCTCGTGCGTCACGGCCGTGCGGACCGCGCGCCCGGAGCGCACCCACAACGGAACAGGCGGCGTGGCCGGCGGGTCGGGGACCACGGTCAGCTCGGTCACCGGGCCCGACTCGGGCACGGGGGTGGGGTTGGGTTCTTTGTGCAGGTGAACGACGGTGCCGCTCATGACGGCAGACTCCTGACTGCCCCACACGGGGCGGGAGGGGGTGAGGGGGCATCCGGGCCCCGCCCGGCAGGGGGCGCGGGCGGGGCCGGACGCGCAGTCAGCGGCCGGATTGGGTGTGGTTCTCGGCGCGGCTGAGCTGGGACGGGGCGGTGCGGGGGCCGTCGAGCCAGCAGAAGGGGCGGATGCTGGCGGCGGCTTTGAAGACGCGGATGGATGCGCCGGGCGGGGCGTCAGGCAGCGGGTAGATGCGGCCCCCGTCCAGGGACGCCAGCAGGCGGGCGCCGTGGTGCTCGCAGCCGTCCGCGCCGGCGTTGAAGCGGTCCAGCACGGTCACCACGACCGGGCCCCCGCAGACGGTGGGGTCGTCCAGGTGCGCGGCCGGGCAACGGCGGTCGCTCATGCTCACCACCAGAAGGAGGGCTTCTTCGGCACCAGGTAGGGGCAGCCGTTGCGCATGTGGTCCACGCACTCCGGGCAGTCCTCACGCGGCCCCAGGTGACGGTGGGCGTTACGGGAGTCGTAGGCGTGCTGCCAGCACTGCGGGCACTCGCCGGGAGGCGTCTCGGGGACAGCCACGTCACCACCACCCCGACGACTTCTTCTCGGCCTTCGCGGCGGCGGCCTCGTTCACGATCCGCTGCCGCTCGACCTGAAGGGCGGTGATCTCGGCGATGAGGCGGGTCTCGGCGCTCTGCCAGGTGGTGTCCAACCGGCGGTCGGCGCGGGCGGTGCCGTTGCCGCGGTGCAGGTTGTAGGCGCCGGAGGTGACCGCGCCGAGCACGGCGCGGCGCTCGCGCCCGTTCAGCGGCCACATCTCCTGGTTGCGGACGGCCTCAAGCTTGCGTTCGGTCTCGCGGATCGCCTTGTCCAGGCGGCGGGTGTCGGGCTTGCCCATGTCAGGCACTCCTCAGCGAAGGGAAGGGAATGGGAGGTCGGGGCCCCGGCTGCACCGCGGCGGTCGGCCAGGCGGTGCAGCCGGGGGAGTTCAGGTCATGCACCAGCCGGAGTCACAGCCGGAGTCCCACTCGTCGAACGGCAGCGTGTCCACGCCGTCCGGGATCGCGGCGCGCAGTGGCCGGTTGAACCGGGTCAGCCAGACGTGGTCCTTGCCGAGTTCGTCACGCCGGCGGTTGAGGAGTTCTTCGAGCTGGCACGCCTTCTCGAACAGCTCGGGCTCGTTGCGGCGCATGTCGTGCCAGGTCTCGGGCCGGTGGAACGGGCAGAACCAGCACGACGACTTCGGCGGCACGGGCAGGCCCGCGCTGCGGATGATCCGCGCGCAGTCGATCCGGCGGATACCGCGCTCCAGCAGCGGATACTCGATCCGCTCGTGCGGCTCGCAGCGCCGCTTGTTGGCCCGGTCGATCTCGTCCAGGCTGATGCCGATCCCGACCGTGGCCGGCGTCTCTTTCGTGGCGCCTCGGCGTTTGAGTTCGTCGCCGATGACCTTGATCTTGAACTGGGCGGTGCACGATCGGGTGCCGGGGGCCCCGTTCGACATCCGTACCGGGATCTTCAGCGACCGCGAGCCCTCCCGGGTGAGGTCCTGATACAGCGTGCGGACCTCACCCGAGCGCTTCATCACCCGATCCAGGACCACCAGCTCCAGCCCGTGGGCCTGGGCGTAGGGGATGGCGTACTGGCGCAGATAGCGCAGCGTTCCGGGGTGCTCGGAGTCGTCCCCGACGTTGGCCATCAGGAACGTGCGGAAGTCCAGCTCCCCCTGCGCAGCAAGGACCAGGGCGGCAGTCGACTGGACGCCGCCCCCGAAGCTGAACGCCTTCACGGTGGCCGTAGAGGGTGTGGTCATGCGGCCACCCGCTTCCACGCAGCCCTAAGGCGGACCTCGGAGGCAGAGTGGCCGGCCGCGCGGAACCGAGCGGCCATCTCCCGGTAGGACAAGGGCGGGGTGCGACTGGTGCGGATCTCGTCCACCAGCGCGTCCAGCTCCGTGTCCGAGAGAGCAGGCCCCTCCAGCGCGGGCGCCGCCACGGGTTCCAGCGGGCCCCACACGGGGAGCTCCCAGCGGGGTGTGACACCGGGTGTGACGCGGCCCGTCACGCTGGTCAGCGCCCTGCCGGTCTCCTCGCCCGCACGGGCCCGCTCCAGCGTCGACCACGCCTCGGCGAGGGCCTGGGCGGTCTCGGCCTGGACGCGTGCGACGCGTGCCCCGGCCCCCGTCACGGCCGTCAGCCGGGTCTCCTCCGTGGCCGCCTCCGCCCGCAGCCGGGCACGGGCCACGGCCGCCTCGTCGCGGGCCTCCTGCTGAATGCCCCGGATCGCGTCCAGCGCGGTCGGGGTCAGCGCAGTGCGCTCCCACAGCCCGTGAATCAGCCACAGCGCCTTCGCCGCGACGGGCAGCCAGGCCACCGCCAGCCACGCCGCGGCGAAGCCGTCGACGGTGAGGGCGTGTGCGACGAGGACACCGGTTGCGATCAGGCCGAAGCCCCAGCCGACACCGGTCACGGTGTTGCTGTGGTCGCCCTGCGCGGCGAGGCGGCGCTCGTAGGCGAGGGTGGCCAACCAGCCGCCATCGATCCCGAGACCGACGACCAGCGCCACCGGCCACGGCACCGCCGCCCCCAGCCACATCATCACCACGGCCAGGGTCAGCACCATGGACACCGCCGTCATCGCGACAGCGGGCAGTGCGGTCTTCGCCTTCACGCCGCCTCCCCGTGGTGGGTGCCGGGGCGTCCGGTACGCCGCCCGGCGGTCGTCGTGCAACGTGGCTCGCTGGCACCGGGGTAGTTCCAGCCCCCGCCCGCGCGTTTGGCCGCGTACATGGCCTCATCCGCCAGCCGCAGCAGCACCGGCAGCATCGCCGCACCGGCCGGGCGGCCGTTCTCGGTGAGGTCGCTGGACAGGGCGGCGCCGATGGAGGCGCCGACGGTGAGGTCACGGCCCCCGTGACGGAAGGGAGAAGTGATCGCCCCATGCAGTCCGTTGAGGAGCCACGGCAGCGTGAACGGCTCCTCCAGCGGCACCACGGCGGCGAACTCGTCCCCACCCAGCCGGGCCGCAACAGCCCCGCGCTTCTCGGCGAGCGCATCGTTCAGGCTCGCCGCGGTGGCACGGATCGCCTCATCACCGGCCGCATGCCCGAAGGTGTCGTTGAGGGCCTTGAACCCGTCGAGATCGACCAGCACCACCGCCGCGTGGTGGCGGGCCAGCAGACGGGATGCACGCCGCTCGAACGGGGCCCGGGTCCACAGACCCGACAGCAGGTCCCGGCGCGCGGCCGACAACCGGCGGCGCATCCAAAGCCCGTGGGCACCCCACCCGCCGGCCAGCGGCCCGGCCGCCGACACCATGGTCAGCAGATCGGTCACGCCGCACCCCCAAAGGCGAGCAGGGCGGCGAGGACGAGCAAGGCGCCGCCGGCGAGAGTGAGGTCGACCGCGCGACGCAGGCCGGCGAACTTCCGCACCGCGAGCCGGGACAAGCCCGCGATGTCGGCGGCGAGGTCCTGGGAGAGGGCGTCGGTGATCTGCTCCGGGGTGAGGGTGGCCCACAGCGGGAAGCCGTGCCGGCCGCCGAGGTGGGGGCGGACCGACCACAGCAGCAGCCCGGCCGCCACCAGCAGCAGCCCCATGCCAGCACCACCGACGATGCGGGCGGGCCCGGTGAGGTGGAGACCGGTGCCGACGCTCCACGCCCCGGCGAGGACCGCGCCGACGAAGGCGAGGAGAAGACTGGTCTTGCTGTCGGTCCGCGAGATCTCCGCCTTCACCTCGGCGTGCGCGGCGGTCAGGGTCTGTCCGGTCGTGGCGCTCATGCGGCACCCCCCGGCAGGCTCGCCGTGGCGGCGGTGCGGTTCGCCAGCGCCGCGCGCTCCGCCAGCACCCGGCGACGGGCCCGGCGGATACGGCGGGCGTCCAGCTCGCTCGGCGTGCGGTCCAGGGTGACGATCTGCGCGTCCAGCAGGTCGACGTCCGCCAGGATCAGCGGCATCTCCTCCTCGATCGCGTCCAGCTCCGCGCCGGTCGGCTCGATCCAGTCGGCGAACGCGGTAACAGCGTCCTGAACAGTGACGATGTGACTCATTGGGTCGTGGTCTCCCTTGCAGGTGGAACGGCCCGAACAGCGGCTCCCGGGTGGCACCCCGGGAGCCGCGCGCCGTTCTGTGAGTGGGCGGGTGTGGTCAGCCCTTCTTGGGCTTCGTGCCGAACGTGGCGTACAGCTCGGACGTGACGTCCTTGCACTCGCCGCGCTCCATGCGGTCGTAGATCTTCTGGCCCTTGGCGAAGGCGTCCGCGCTGGTCAGATCCGGCGCCTTCGACTCCTGCTTCTTGCCGAACATCCGAACCCCCTGGGGTGTCGTGTCGTGAGTGGACGGGCCCGGCCGCCCTGTGGGCGGTTCCGGCTCCCCGTGCTCCCGCCCGTTCGGCACGGGCGGTTCGGGCGGGAGCGGTAGCTGTTCAGCGCTGGACGACGTCCTTGTCCAGGTCGCGGTGACGGACGCTCACCTGGTGACCGGCGGCCGTCAGCCGCTCGGCGAGCGCGCCGGCGAACGTCGGGGCCCGGTGCCGGCCGCCCGCGCATCCGTCGGCGACGGTCACGGTTCCGGCGCTCGGGCCGGAGGCGAACGCCTCGACCGCCATGGCGGTGGCCTCCACCAGGTCCGTGATGCCGGGCGTTCCCAGCACCGCGGCCCGTACCGGCTCGTCGTTCGCGGTCATGTACCGCAGCTCGGGCGAGACGTGCGGGTCACGGAAGTGGTGACGCAGGTCGACGGTCAGGTGCGCCGCCGGCGGGTCGTCGTGCAGGTAGCCGAACGAGACGATCTCGACAGTTCTCATGCGAACTCCAGACGAAGTGGCCGGTGATGCGTGCCCCGGCCGGGAGTCGAACCCGGCCTGCGACCATCGGGGCTTTTGGGGTCAGCGGCCCCGGCGTTCCTGCTCGCGGGCGATGTCGTTCTGCGCGGTGATCGCGCTGAGCGAGTTGTGGCCCCCGGCGCGCTCGCGGCTGATCAGGTCGTACTCGCGCTGCAGGTCGGCGCTCGTGCGGCCCTTGTTCAGGTCGTTGGCGGCGGCGGCGGAAGCGCTGCTACGGAAACGCATGAAGTTCTCCTTGGGGGATGTGAGTGGCCCGCTGGGCAGCGGGAGTGCCCCGGCCTGCATTCGAGGCGTAGGCCCGAGATCGGCCGGACCGGGGCTGTAGCGGCTAGGCCGCTGAAGGTTCTTCGCAAGTCGAATCACGTATGCCGTCACCGCCCCGAAGAGCGGATCAGGGCAGGTCACCCGGCCCGACATGGGCGGTCGGGGTGGTGACCCGCACCCATCGACCACCCGTGTTCAGGTGGCTGGGTCGGCACTCTGTTGAGTTCTCAAGCAACAGCCGCTTCCTTCGTACTCACCCCTCGTGGGGCTTTCCTCCGTGCGGTGCAGTACCTGTTTTACAGGTACTGCATAGGGGTTCGTCAAGTACTGCATCCGAACCTCTTGGTTTTGCGCCGGAACTTCTTGGCGCACCATCAGAATCGCTGCAGGTCAGGGGAGTTAGGCACCCCGCGCGTGGACACCTCGGGGAGATCTGGCTACCGTCAAGAAGTCCCTAGACGTCCCACCGGGGGTGCAGATGTCCAACGAGCGTTTGCGATCGGCCCTGTTGGCCCGGAGCATGACCATCCAGGACCTGGCCGAGGCGATCCAGGTCAACCCGAAGACGGTGGAGCGCTGGATCACTCAGGGGAAGGTGCCGTACCGGCGTCACCAGTACGCGACGGCCGCGGTGCTCAAGGTGGACGTCACGACACTGTGGGACGATGCCCGCACGGTCGACAGCGCGAGCGACCTGGCGAAGGCGGAGATCGGCACCGTCTACCCGCACCGGCACACAGTGCCATCCGGGCTCTGGCGTGAGATCTACGGCAGGGCGCAGAAGACCCTTGACGTCCTTGTCTACTCCGGGCTCTTCCTGTCCGAGGACCCACTGTTCCATGAGCTGCTCAAGGCGAAGGTGGCGGCGGGCGTGCGGGTGCGCATCCTGCTCGGGGACCCCGACTGCGCGGCCGTACGGCAACGCGGCATAGATGAGGGTCACCAGATCATGGACGGCAAGATCCGCAACGCTCTGGTTCTCTACCGGCCGCTCATGAGGAGTCACCCGGACATCGGTTTCCGGCTGCATGACTCGACCCTCTACAACTCGCTCTATCGAGCCGATGACGAGATGCTGGTCAACCCTCACGTGTACGGCATCGGCGCCTATATGGCTCCTGTGCTGCACCTGCGTCGACTGGGGGCCGGGGGGCTGTTCGATACGTACGCGAATAGCATCGAACACACCTGGGAGAACGCGCGCCCGATCACCGATGCCGACAGGGGAGCCTGACCATGGGACGCATTGACTACCTCCACGACCCCGAGGCCCCGCCGGCCAACTCGGTGGTGCCGTCCGTCGTCGCGTTCGTCCAGAATGACGCGGGACAGGTGCTCATGATCCAGCGCTCCGACAACGGGCGTTGGGCTCTGCCGGGTGGCGGTCACGACGTAGGGGAGTCCATCAGCGACACCGTGGTGCGTGAGGTCTGGGAAGAAACCGGCATCAAGGCCGAAGTCGTCGACATGTCCGGGATTTACACCGACCCGGGCCACGTCATGCAGTACGACGACGGGGAAGTGCGCCAACAGTTCAGCATCTGCTTCCGGGCCCGGCCGGTCGGTGGGGAGCTGCGTACGAGCGATGAGACGACGCAGGTCCGCTGGGTGGACCCTGCGGACCTGCGCGACTTCGACGTCCACCCGACCATGCGGCTCCGTATCGAGCACGCCATGGACCGGACGCGGGTGAACCCCTACATCGGCTGACGCTTGGCGGCGGCGACCCGTTCGAGCACGCGGGAGGTGCATGCAAGGATCTCGGGCTCGGCCCGACGGATGAACCTACCGATCAGGCTTTCGGGCCCATACCGTCCGGTGATCTCGTTGATTCGGTCGATCGGGTTGGTGGGCGTGCCGTCTGGCGTGGTGTTCATGTCGCAGTAGCAGAGCGCGTCGTTCAGGTGCTCCTGCTCGCGGGGAAACTCGCCTTCCAACTCCTGCCGCATGCCCCGGGCGTCCGCCTCCAGCCAGGAGCAGGAGTGGTGAGCGACCAGGTTGATGACCCGAGCGTCGGCGCCGGCCACATCTCGGAGATAGCGCGCGCCATCCAGCGGGTGGAATCCCGTCTTGGCCAGGTCGGGCGCGTACCCGATGTCGTGTAGTACGGCTGCTGCCTCCAGGAGATCGGCGTCCCGGCCGAGGACCAGCGCGATCGTGCGTGCCCTCTCTGCGACACCCAAGCAGTGCTGCCAACGCCGAGGCAGCGGTTCGGCAAGCAGGGACTCGGCCAGGGGATAGGCCCATTCCGTCAGCTTCGACAAGCTATGAACGCTCCTCTCGCGTCGGCACGGCGCGGACTGTCCGCACCTTGCCTTGTCCGCCCCCCGCGAGCACGCCGGCGGCCTCCAACTTCTCCAGCGCCTTGGTCACCGTGGGGCGTGAAACCCCGAACCGCTCAGCCAGTGAGGAAGCACTCGGGAACGCTTCCCCCGCCTGGAGCCCGTCAGCCACGATGACATCCGCGATCCTCTCGTAGAGGGGACGGCGGTCGACCTGCGAACCGGATCGGATGACGCGCCAGCGTTCGCCAGGAGCTGGCTCTGCCAGACCTTCCTGCCGCAGCACGCCGTAGGCGCGGATAGCGACACCCCGTGAAACTCCATGTTCGCGCATGACCTCAGCCAGGGACGGCAGTTCCGTCATCTCCGGGTCGCGCTGGATCAGTGCCTTTACCGAGTCCGCGACCTTCAGGAAGGTCCCCCGAGGGCTGGCCTGCTGCGACACTCGTTCCCTCTCCGTTCGTCCGTTGGCACCTCAAAAGTTCAAGGCTTCCAGGCTCCCATGGTCCGCTACCGCCGTAGAGAGGCGGGAGCCCTCGTAGTCGACCCTGGGGTCCAGTGGGCGCCCATCGGGCCGCGAGAAGACGAGCTGGTGTTCCTGCCACAGCTCCCCGGCAGCAGCCCACATCCCCTCCTGCCGTTCCTTGTGATCGAGCAGGAGGGGATGAAGACGGGCGGGATCGGGACCGCGTTGCGACTCTTCTTCGTCTTGGGGCAGGTGAAGACCAGTCCGCCCCTGCGGTGCAGGACTACCTCAGCCGGCTCTATGCGTTGGCTCAGGAGAAGCCCGGTTTCATGCCACGGTCAGGCTCCTCACCACAAGAAGCCAGCCCGGGGCTTAGGCCCCGGGCTGTTCCTTTCCTCGGAACAATGGAATGACCCCATCTAGGTCTGCCTGACTTTTTACTTCTTGGGGCTCATAGAAAAGATCCTCACGTACTGGAACCCTCGCAGTTACAGTGCGGAAAATACCCGGCGTCACCCTGGCTTCCCTAGCTAGGGAAATTTCATCCATGCCGACACTGGATAGGATTTCGACTGCCCGCGGATAGAGCGACGGTTGTTCCACCGCTGGCATTTCGCCGGGCTCACGTCGCCGCCAGCCCTTGGAGGACAAGTAGGCAATTGCATTACGATATGTCACGTCACTCATGACGCCTAGCGACCTGGATCGGTAAAGCAAAGCTTGAAGGCTGACGCCGTACGCCTCCTTCAGAGAGGCAAGAATCCTCCAGTCCGCCTTACTTGGCAGAAGATCCCTCAACTCGTCCTCGGGTAGCAGTAGTTCGGCCGCAAATCGGTGCGCTTGATTCTCCACGACCCTGCCCCCCGGTTCGGCATCCACATGCATTACCAGGTGACCTAGCTCGTGAGCGACATCAAAGCGCTGACGGTAGTAATCTTCCTTGGCCGGATTCAAGACTATCGTCGGCCTATATCCATCATCGAATGAATAGGCGTCAACCGTGGCGGTCTGTGCTGGACTGAACACAACAACGACGCCGTGGTTCTCCGCGAGACGGACGAGATGACCGACCGGACCAGGCTTGATTTCCCAGTGGTCGCGCAATAGCCGGGCAGCCTCCTCAGGGAGGGCGCTCACCTCGTCGTCGACGTCCACGCTCAGTCTCGGGATGCTTGGCTCAGGGAACTCGACATGCCGCTCAAGAGCAGCGCCGACATCTCCAGCGATAATTCCGTATGCAAAAGCTTGGTCTCGCGCTAGCTGCGTCGTGGAACGCAAAGACCTGAAGTGCGGAATGGAATTGTTGACAGCAGCCTGATGCGGACCGGGCAGGAAAAAACCCGGGTCCACACCAAGCGTCAGGCACAACTGAGCGACCGTCGCCGGTGCTGGTCGCTTTGTGTTGTTTTCGTACGCAGCGATAGCAGTTGCACTTTTGTCGATCTTCGCCGCAAGTGCGTTTTTCCGCAGACCGACCAACTGCCGTGCCAGCGTTAGGCGTTGTCCATCAAAGAGGCGAGAGGCGTCACCCACCTGCACTTCGGTGCGGCGCGAGGAATCCATGACCATCCACTCGTTTCATTACTTGTCGTTCCCCTCCCGCGCCTCGCGGCGAAGACGGACAGGAGCGTCCTGCACGTCGGGCGTTCCGGGGCGGGGGCCGGGGGGAGCCGGAATCGTTCCCGTGCCGGGAGTTCCGAAGTCGGTAGCAAGTAGATCATGCTTCCAGTACCAAGCTTCCCCTCCCCCACGGTTCAAACGAGAGCGGCCCAGGTAAAGTTCTCGAATACCCGCCTCAAGTTCGACGCTGTGGGCAACGATGAGCGTCGTCACCTCAGAATCATCGCCTTCCTCGACCATCGCCTGAACGATCGCTGCGAGGGACGAGGGAACGGTCTCGTCGTCGAACGGAAGCATGGGGTGGCTGTCGATCCACCCCTCGGGCTTGACCTGGGATGCGACAAGCCGCTTGGTGGGGCTCTTCTGAGGCCAGGGGATCCGGTTGCTCTCGCCGTAGACGAACGAGGCGAGGAGGAAGCGCCAGCGCCCGCACCGCCACCCCGGTGACCGGTTGAGATCCGACCAGGTGACCACGCCGGGAGCAATGATCGGCATCTTTCGGTACTCACCCGGAAAGAGGCCGGCCGCCACGGCGTCCAGGCCCGCGGAAGCGGCCTCGGGAGAATCCACGGCGTGCTTGCCGGTAGAGAAAACCCTGTGCAGACGGTCACAGAAGAGCCTATGGGCAGTCGAACCGACCCACCCCTGATCATGCCCCGTGTCGGGGTCGTAGTCCTCCATCGTGCGCCGGTAAGCCGACGCATTGGCCCAGGCAAGGGCGGAGAGCACACCACTGGACCCAAGGTCCTCAAGCGCATCCTGCTGCTCGCTCATGACACATGACTGTACCCCATCCCAGTAATTCCCGCACGAAACTGAACCACAGGTCGGGGTGAAGGTAGCCCGATAAACCGAACACACGATCTATTAACACAGTGAACCTACCCTGCGATGCGCCCAGGCACCAGCGTCGGTACGGGTTCCAGTGCCCCTCTTCGCGGATCGCTGAGGGTGAGCAGCGTTGTCGCTGGCTGACCTTCGCGGATACAGCAGTCACGTGCCCTACTCGGGGGGGCCAAACGGGGGGCAAACGCAGCAGCCCCGCCAGGATCGTCCCGGACGGTTACGGACGGAGCTGGAGGAGGATGAGCAGGTCAGCGACAGCGAGACAAGGTCACGAAGGCGCCTGATCGCGTTCGGGAGCAAGCAGTCCAGGGGCAAAGTTCGGCTCTCCTGCACCCCAAGGCACCCAGTTCTGGCGCCGAACAGCCGTCTACCGCCATGCTGGACTAATCATGCAGCCGCGCTCACCAGGGGAGGCCAGCGTGGAGTGGTGGACAGCGTGCTTATGGGGGCTTGTTGGATCCGCTGCGGTTGAGGCTCTGGAGTTGCATCGCGCGATACAGCGGGTGAAGGGCTTCCCGTGGAAGATGCCTGACGAGGTTCCGTTGGCCCCGTACCTGGTTGCCGTGCTCATACGGAACGCTCTCGGCGCTGGCCTAGCCGCAGCCTTCGGTAGCTCCGGGCAGATCGCTGGACCTCTGGGAGCCATCGCGGTGGGCGTAGCTGCCCCGAAGATAGTTGAGCAGCTCTTGCGGCAAGGACTATCTCATCCGGTCGTTGAGCCCGTGTCGCTCCAGACCGCACAGACGCTCCCCCCGGCGAGGGAACCCTGCTCACCTGACACGCCCGTGACACAGTCCACTTCCCTCAGGGGAGGAGAGGCCGATGTCGCCTAAGTCCTTCGTTCGTCAAGTGTTCACCGCGCTGACCCGCGAGACGGATGCCTTTCGCCCCGACACCCGCGGGGTGCGATCGCGTGACTCTGCCGCCCAAGTAGTCGCTGCGCTTGCTCGTGTCCCGATCGTGCCCCTTCCCGACTCAGCGCCTCCCTCCAATGACCTAGGCGGACGGCCGTCCCAGGACAACACGGAACCATGCGCTGCGGATACGAGGGGTGACCATCCCTCACGCGAGCAGGGTACTCACCCGCGGGTGCAGATTGGTTTGTCACGTCCGTCCCTGCCGCAACCGCGCAGGCCCCGCGGAGCAAGGGGTCGACTCCTGTCAGCGGGTGAGGTCGCCGACAGGCTTGGCGTATCCAAGAGTGCGGTGTGGCGAATGGTTCGCCAGCGGAAGCTGCCTGGTGCCCATCTGGGGAGTGACCGCACTCTCCGTGTCCCGGAAGCCGTTGTCGACAAGATGGCCACGGAGATGCGAGAGCACTCGGATCCGGCCTGACACGGTGGAACCGTCCTGTCAGGGCAGGGAAACCCCCAGCGAGGTCGCTCGATCCGGTGGCAATCCGCAACGGTCAGTGTGGGGGAGGAAAGGCAGGGACCTCGGGCTGAGCACGCGTCGAGGCGTCGGCCGGTTATTTTCGACCGACGCCTCGGTCAGCGAGCGCTGGTTTCTACTACCGACTAGTACGAGTCTTCCTCGTCGTTGTCCGGGTCGTCGCTGGCGATGAATCCGGCCTGGGCGTCGGGCTCGTTCTTCACGAGCGTGAGGTACACCTCGTGCGAGGCGTCCACCCCCTTCTTCCACTCGTCGTGGCTGCCGAAGGGGTGAGGCGGCGGCGAGGTTGTGGAAGCCTGGAGTTCGGCGGCGGCCTCCCGCGCGATCTCCAGCGCGAAGGTGAGGCGTTCACGGTTCGCGCGGTCGCGCTCCTCCGGGCTGGCGGGACGGTTCTGCGCCTTACGGTTCTCCTGCTGCTTGAGGAAGCCGGCCAGCACCTTGCTCGGGTTGGCGATTTCGAAGAGCCGGCTTTCGGTCAGCCGCAGCGGCTTAACAGTCTCGACGGTCTGCCCCGCGATGACGATCGTCCCGTCCTCCTTGATGTCCGGGATGTTGTACTCGTGGTTCGGAAGCTCGGGGTTCCACCGGCTCCAAGCGGTAGCGAGCACTCGCAGTCCGTAGGCGTGGCTGACCAAGTCGGTGAGGATCACCGGCGGGGTGGCGCGGTAGGGCGTCGTGCCCTCGTAGAACTTGGACTCACGGTCTCGGGTGAGGTATCCGTCCATGATCAGGGCGTAGCCTCCGCCGATCATCAGCGTGGTCCGGGCCGCAGCGTTGCCGGCCAGTGCCATCTCCAAGAGCTCGGTGGGAGTCTTGTAGATCGGCGTCCAGGAGGTCCCGGCCACGGCGTCGGTGAGGTATCCGCCGTCCCCGAAGGCGTTGCGGGCAGTCTGCAGGGAAGAGGGCTTGTGGCTGCCTTTCTCCTTGCGGCTCTTGGCCTGGCGCACGTCGCGGTCGACGACGACGCCGAGCATGAAGGAGAACTGCTTGTTGGTGACGGCGCGGCGGGCCATGATGTTGCGGATCTCGGCCTTGGTTGCGCGGAAGGCGGCACCCGCGGTGAGGGCATGGGTGGTGTACACCGCGCGCCAGATGGGGGAGGCGTCGGGGCAGCCGATTTGAGTGGGAAGGTCGGCGAGCGGGGTAACTCCGGTGACGATGTCGGCCTGGGCCCGGGTCAGTACGCCACGAGTGACGAGGGCGTCGATGACCTGGTTGGCGATGTTGTGCCACATCGCGTCCTGGGTCCAGGGGTTCTTTTCCAGGTGCTCGCCGGCGACGAGGTTCTCCACCATCGTCACGAACGAGAAGGTGGGCGTCGGGGCGCTCGCGCCCCCGACCAACGTCTGCGTGGTCACTGGGCGACCTCCAGGGTGTTGCCGTTGTGGGCGCCGACGACCAGGCGCACGGGCACGGTTGCCGCCTGGCCGACTCGAACGACCTGGTCGGTCAGCCCGCGCTGGTGGGCTGCGTTGTACGTGATGACCTCGTCGCGGACCGCCCGACGGAGGCTGTTCGGGTCGCGGAGGAGGTCCTCCACCACGGCGTCGGCAGTGCCCTCATTGGTCCGGTTGGTGCGGGTCTTCGCAACGGACGAAAGCCGGGAGATGCCGTCCACGACGATGGGCAGCACGCGGGAGGGCGAGCCGTCGGTGAAGGTGACCCGGACGAGGATGACCAAGAGCGGCTCGGAGACGCCCCTCTGCATGATCGAGTCCGAGTAGTCGGACTTCGGCGTGTTCAGGGTGCTGCGCACCGTCTCGCGGACCAGCTCGGCGAGTTCCTTCGGGGAAGAGAACTCGCAGCGAGCCTGGGCGAGAGGATGGCCGTGCTCGTCCTGGTCGTCCAACAGCCGGGGAGCGGGCACGGAAAGGGACATGGCCGCAATACGGGGCTGGTAGAGGGGGAATAGCATCCGGGCCCAGGCTCGGCACTCGATGACGTCCAAGGTGCCGCCAGGGACGGCTACCTCGCTGAGCAGTGAGACGCCGTTGGGCTGCGCGGTGACCAGCAGGGCGGCCCGCTCGGGCTCGACCTGCAGTGCCGCGGCGGCCTTTCGGGCGTCCTCATCGAGGTTGGTGCGGGAGTTCTTCTCCAGCCGCGTCGCAACCTTGCGCAGCGCGGCGGTGGCCGGCACCTCCGGCAGCGGCTGGGGGCGGCGGGTGATGCTCAGAGCCTCCAGGTCGTGCTCCGACTGGGCAGGGAGCTCGATGCGGGGCTGCGGGTGCTGCGGCTCGTCAAAGAGCGGGTTGTCGTGCTCGGTCACAGGGATTTGCCCATCGTGACACCACCGTGCTGCAGCCGAGTTGCTGCGACGGCTTAAGGGCGCGACGCCGGAATAGAGAGACAGTGTCGTCCGCCCACGAAGGGAACCGTCCGAAACGGCGTGCTCCGTGGCGCCTGCCACGTCCGTCGACAACAGAACCTTCACCGTTGGTCGACCCGGGCCCCTTGCCCGTGTCTTCCGTTCAGATCGCAGTGCCCCTAGGGCCACCCGGATTTGGAGGTCCAAGTGTCGTGAAGCCGCGCCGACGCGGATCGACGCAGGCAAAGGTTTACTCCGAGAGAGTGGCGCGCGTCAACCGCCTACTGCGCGTGAGTGACGGCCCATCAGGTGGAGTCACTGGCCGTCGGGTTGAGCCTCACCGGCTCGTCCTGATGCCGGAGTCGCACGACTGAGTCTGCTGCTTGCCCGCCAACTCCCGACCTCTCCAGCAGGCGTGGACGTGCCCTTACGCGGCGATGCGGCTCCCAGGACTCCCTGGGCGTTCTTAGGGGCCCGGGAGTCCTTGCAAGACGGTCTCAGTTGAGGTCTCGATTGCGGCCGAGTCCGAGGCGGTCCGCTCTCATCCACCACAGCTCAATGGGCTTCTTGATCAGGGGCGCGGTCCTGATGCCGGACGGTCGTGGACCCCTAGAGACCAAGATCAGACAACTCGTAATGCGTAGGTCTCGGGTTCGAATCCCGAAAGCGGCTCCACCGGAAAGGCCAGCTAGGAAGCGTCCTAGCTGGCCTTTCGTCGTTCAGCGGAGGCGGCGCCTGCGCCGCGCGGTGCCAGCACGATCCTGCCGAAGACTTCACCCGCGTCCATCTTCCGGTGGGCCAGTACGGCGTGGTCCAGCGGAAGCAGTTCGTGCACCACCGCCGCGATCTCGCCACGGGCGGCCGCGGCGAACTGCTCGGCGCGTACGGCACGCAGCGCGGCCGGGGCGACGGTGGCCGCGCTGAAGGCGGCGAAGGACAGCGACTTCCGGAACTCCGTCATGATCCTCGTGCCGAAGTCCGCGGGCGGCTGACCCGCGACGGCGCCCACGGCCACCATGCGACCGTTCGGATTGAGCCGGTCGAAGAAGGACGGCATGTCCGCGCCGGCCACCACATCGATGATGACGTCATAGCCCGCGGGAGTTCCGTCCCTCTCGGGAGCCCCGCCGCTCTCGGGAGCCCTGCCCCTTTCGTGAGCCCCGTCCCTACCGGAAGCCCCGTCCCCTCGGCCGCCGGAGCGGTTCAGCACATGGGTCGCGCCGAGACGGCGCAGCCGCTCGCCGCGCTCGGGCGACGATGTCGTGACCGCCACCGCGGCGGCGCCACCGCGAGCCGCGAGCTGCACCGCCATGATCCCGATGCCGCCCGCCGCGCCCCGCACCAAGACCGTCTCCCCGGGAGCGAAACGGGCGTGGCGAAGCCCGAAGTGGGCCACCGCGCCGGCACTGCCCAGGGTCACCGCGGCCGCGGAGGACAGGCCGTCGGGCAGGAGGAGGACCTGCTCGACCGGCACGACGGCCTGTTCGGCGTAGCCTCCGCCGGTGCCGGTGAAGGCCCACACCCGCCGGCCGAGCCACGACGGGTCGACGCCGTCACCGACCGCGGTCACCGTGCCCGCCACCTCGCCGCCCGGGATGTGGCCCTCCTTGAAGCCGTAGGCGGCCAGGGCCCCGCTGCGGATCAGGGTGTCGACGCCGCCGACGCCCACCGCCTCGGTGGTCACCAGGACCTGCCCGGCGGCGGGCGCGGGTACGGGCAGATCGACGACGGCCAGACCGTCGGGACTTCCGAACGTCTGGATCGAGATGGCCTTCACGGTGGTCTCCGGGTTCTCGTGCTGCTCGGGCGTGTGGGCTGCTACGTCCTGCTCGGGCGTGCGGGCTGCTACGTCCCGGACGGTAAACGGACGCCCCCGTCCGGTTGGCTAAAGTGAGAGTGGTGACCGACCGTTTGCCTCATGCCCTGCGCTCCGACGCGCTGGACAACCGCGAGCGCATCCTCGACGCGGCCCGGGCGCTGTTCTCCGCCGACGGCCTCGACGTGCCGCTGCGGGAGGTCGCGCGGCGTGCCGGGGTGGGGCCCGCCACCTTGTACCGTCACTTCCCGACCAAGCGGACACTGCTCGCCGAGGCCTTCGCGGACCAGCTGCACGCATGCCGCGCCATCGTCGACGAGGGGTGCGCCGATCCCGATCCGTGGCGTGGCCTGTGTCTGGTGATCGAGAGAATCTGTGAGCTGCACGCACGCGACCGGGGCTTCACCGAGGCCTTCCTGTCGGCCTACCCGGGTGCGGAGGATCTCGCCGCGGGCCGTGCGTACACGGTGAGGGCAGTCGCCGGACTGGCCCGGCGGGCCAAGGAAGCGGGGCGCCTGCGGTCCGACTTCGTCCTGGACGACCTGATCCTCGTCCTCATGGCGAACAAGGGAATCCGCGCCGCATCGGCCGCCTCCCAGGTCAAGGCGTCCCGACGTTTCGCGGGCCTGGTGATCCAGGCATTCGAAGCCTGCCCTCGGCACGCCCCACTCCCACCGGCCGCACGACTGGCATCCGCGGGCCGAGGGCCGGTCGACGACGGCTCCACCCCCTGACCCGCGAGACGACGGGCACGGTGGCCCCGCGCTGCCCGCGACATCGTGACCGCTCTCCGGTTCCCCGCCCCGGTTCCCCGACAGCGGTACGACATGACGGCTCCCGGAGTTCGCGGTCGGCTTCCGTGCCCGCGGTCGGTTCCCGGGTCCGCGGTCGGTTGTCCGGGGCCCGCGGTCGGTTCCCGGAACCCGCGGTCCGGGCTTCACAGCTCTCGATCCGGCGCGCGGACCGCGTGGAAGCGGTGTCCGATGCATTGACAGTGCGTGATCAAAGTAGGTGTCATTGTGGGAGCGCTCCCACGTTTCCGTCGGCACCTCCCACTCCGTCTCGGAGGCAACCATGCGCACTCTCGTCACGCGATTACGGCATCGACCCTGGGCCCTGGCCGCACTGGCGGCCTTCTCGGCCGTCGGGCTGCTGCTCTCCGCTTTCATCGCGGCGCCGCCCAGCAGCGCCGCGGACTCCGGCTGCCGGGTCGACTACACCGTCAACCAGTGGTCCGGCGGCTACACCGCCGCGATCAAGGTCACCAACCTCGGCCCGGCGATCACCGGTTGGCGCCTGACCTGGACGTACGGCGGTGACCAGAAGGTGACGTCGGCCTGGAACGCCACCGTCTCCCAGAGCGGCAGGGCCGTCACCGCCACGGACGCCGGGTGGAACGGCGCCCTGGTGACGGGCGGTTCCGCCGACTTCGGCGTCCAGGGCACCTACCAGTCCGCCGATCCCACGCCGACCGACTTCGCGGTCAACGGCGTAACCTGCGGCGGCACCACGACGCCGACCGACCCGGGGACCCCGCCCACGACGCCTCCGACCACGCCGCCCCCCACGGATCCGCCGACCGGCGGTGACTGCGGCGGTGCCGTGCTCTGCTCCGGGTTCGAGGACCAGAGCGGCTCCACGCCCTCCGGCGCCTGGCAGTTCGCCGCGCCCGACTGCCAGGGCAGCGGCACGGTCACGGTCGACACCTCGGTCGCGCACAGCGGCGGCAAGTCCATACGGGTGGACGGCAAGGCCGGTTACTGCAACCACGCCTTCGTCGCCACCACGGCGGACCTGTCGTCGGTGGGCCCCCTGTACCTCCGCATGTGGGTGCGGCACACCACCGCGCTCCCGGCCGGGCACGTCGCCTTCGTCTCCATGCCCGACAGCTCCCAGGGCGGCAAGGCGCTGCGCATCGGCGGCCAGAACGGCGCCCTCCAGTGGAACCGGGAGATCGACGACGCCACCCTGCCCGCGCAGAGCCCGGCCGGCGTGGCGCAGAGCAAGCCGCTGCCGACCGGGAGCTGGCAGTGCCTGCGCTTCATGATCAACACGTCGAACGGCAACCTCGACACCTGGCTGGGCGACCAGCAGGTGCCCGGCCTGCACGCGGACGGTGTCCCCACCGCGGACATCGACCAGCAGTGGCTGTCCCGCACCACCGCTCCGCGCCCCACCGGCCTGCGCCTCGGCTGGGAGAGCTACGGCGGCGGTGACGACACCCTCTGGTTCGACGACGTGGCCGTCGGCTCCTCGCCGATCGCCTGCTGAGCAGGGCGGCAGGGCGGCACCGGCCCGGCACCTGTGCCACCCTGCCGTGTCTCCTTGCCGTGTGTCCCTGCCATGTGTCCCTGCCATGTGTCCCTTCCGCGCGCCTCTGGGGTCACGGCGGGCGGCCCGGCCCTCGGACAACGGCCCGCCTCGGGCAACTGCGCGCTTCGGACAACGGCCCGCCTCGGACAACGGCCCGCCTGGGACCGCGGCCCGAGGCGGGCCCGCCCACGTCGCCCGGGCCGTATCCGGCGGTCTCCTTCCGCCCCTTGGACGGAAGCGTTGCGTTCGTAGAATGCGGCCATGACGGAACCCCCTCTCAAGTGGGGCATCCTCGGCACCGGGTGGATCGCCCAGCGGTTCACCGAGGATCTCCTCCTTCTCCCCGGCCACACCGTTTCCGCCGTCGGCTCCCGTGTCCGGGAAACCGCCGAAACGTTCGCTCGGCAGTACGGCGCCGAGCGGGCGTGGGGCTCGTACGAGCAACTCGTCGCCGACGACGGCATCGACGTGGTCTACGTGGCGACGCCGCACACCTTCCACTTCGCCCACGCCTCCCTCGCCCTCGAAGCGGGCCGGGCGGTGCTGGTGGAGAAGCCCTTCACCGCGAACGCCGCCGATGCGCGGCGGCTGGTCGAACTCGCCCGCGAGCGGGGTCTGTTCGCCATGGAGGCGATGTGGACCCGGTTCAATCCGCTGATCGCCAGGCTGAGGGGGCTGGTGGCCGACGGGGCGATCGGTGACGTCACCGCCGTCTACGCCGACTTCGGGACCAGCGCGCCGTACGACCCGGCGCACCGCCTGTGGTCCCCCGAACTCGGCGGCGGGGCCCTGCTCGACCTCGGCGTGTATCCGCTGTACTTCGCCTCGATGCTGCTCGGCGCGCCGGAGACGATCCAGGCGACCGCCGCCACCGCCCCGACCGGTGTCGACGCCAACACCGGGATCGTTCTGGGGTACGCCTCCGGCGCCGTCGCGGTGCTGCACTGCTCCCTCACGGCCGACTCGCCGTGCACCGCGGTGGTGAACGGGACCAAGGGCCGCATCGAGGTGGCCTCGCCGTTCTACTCGCCGCACACCCTGGTGCTGCGCCGCGAGGGCGCGGAGCCGGAGACCTTCCGCCTCGACGTGCTCGGCAACGGCTACGGCTACCAGGCGGAGGAGGTCGCCCGCCGCCTGCGGGCGGGGGAGACGGAGTCGCCGGTGATGCCGCTCGACGAGACCCTCGCCCTCCATGGCGACCTCCACACGATCCTCGCCCGGATCGAGCGGCAGGCGGTGATACCGAGCCCCACCCCGGTGTGACACGGGCGGGGGACGGGGGCCGAGGCGGGCGAACCCGAGGACCTCAGGCAACATCTTGGTGAACGAGAGCGGCGCGCGGTCGGAGCGCGCCGCCACCGGCCGGATGGGGTGAGGAACGTGGCGGAGCCGAGGATCGCCGTCGCCGTGGTGACCATGGGCAACCGGCCCGCCGAGGTCGACGCCCTGCTGGAGTCCGTGGCGAAGCAGGATCTCGCGCCCGCGCGGATCGTGATCGTGGGCAACGGCTGCCGGCTGCCCGAGTTCGCCCGGCGGCTCTCCCTGCCCGGCGAGGTCACCGCCATCGACGTGGCGGAGAACCTCGGCTGCCCGGGCGGCCGCAACGTGGCCCTCGCCCGGCTGCGGGAGTTCGGGGACGTCGACGTCGTCGTGGAACTGGACGACGACGGGCTGCTCGTCGACGCCGACGTGCTGCGCCGGGTGCGCGACCTGTACGCCGCCGACCCGCGTCTCGGCATCGTCGGCTTCCGCATCGCCGACGAACACGGCGAGACCCAGCAGCGGCACGTGCCGAGGATCGGCAACTCCGACCCGATGCGCGGCGGTTACGTCACCGGGTTCCTGGGCGGCGGACACGCGCTGAGCATGGCCATGCTGGCGCAGACTGGGGACTGGCCGGCCGAGTTCTTCTTCGCGCACGAGGAGACCGACCTCGCCTGGCGGGCCGTCGACGCGGGCTGGAGGATCCGGTACTCCCCCGAACTGCTGCTCCAGCATCCCAAGACCTCCCCGGCCCGGCACGCCATCTACTACCGGGTCAACGCCCGCAACCGCGTCTGGCTCGTGCGGCGCAGGCTGCCGCTGCCGCTCATCCCGGTGCACCTCGCCGTCTGGACCCTGCTCACCCTCGCCCGCACCCGCTCCGCGGCCGGGCTCAAGGCCTGGCTCGGCGGATTCGTGGAGGGCCTGCGGAAGCCGGCGGGCGAGCGCCGCCCGATGCGCTGGCGGACGGTGTGGCGGCTCACGCGGCTGGGCCGGCCGCCGGTGATCTGAGGGGTCCGCCGGCCCGGGAGAACGGGACGGACCCCGGTCGTTCACCTCCGCCGACCGGGGTCATGCTCGCCCCCGGACCCGGCCTGCGGCGACACTCCCCCGAGTTACGCGACTGACGCGCGCGCCGTCGGACCGGTTCCGATGGAATGATCACATCAAGTCTCGCCAACAGATCGCTAACATGTGGCCAACGGTTCACCGGAACCGTGCGTACCGGTTGTCCGGAAGTCGCCGGACGGGACCGGCGACAGGCGCGTGAGCAGGGCGTCGACGAGCCGTGCGGTGGCCGTTGACCAGGCCATATGTGAAAGAGCGCTGCCGGAAGGCCGTCAGCGGAAGGTGGCGGGAAGTCGTTGCGTACGGGGCGGAATGTCGCCAGGGTACGGCGGGCGCGCGTCCGCCGTGGAGCATGGTCGGCCCCGACCGCGCGGGAAGGCAGTGAGGCGGCGTGAAGCGGCTGCGCGAGCTGCGGTTCGGTCTGCTGGGCCCGCCGGTCCTTTACGACCGCCCGCCGTACGACCCTCCCCGCGACACGGAGCCGTACGACGCCACCGAGGGCGCCGCCCGGCCCATCGGCAGCCCCAAGATGCGCGCGCTGCTCGCGGCGCTGCTGCTGGAGCCCGGCCGGGTCGTGTCGGTCGAGTCGCTGCAGGACGCCCTGTGGGGCGGAGCGCCGCCCGCCTCCGCGCGGGCCTCCCTGCACAACCACGTCACCCGGCTGCGCCGGCTCCTGGACGACCCCGAGCGGCTCAGGTCCGTGCCGCCCGGCTATCTGCTCCGTGTCGAGCAGGGCGAACTGGACGTGTCCGTGTTCGACGCGCTCGTCGCCGAGGCGCGCGCCGCGTACGCCCGGCGCGACTGGCCGGGCGTCGCACGCGCCTGCACGGCCGCGCTCGTGCTGTGGCGCGGCACCCCGCTCAGCGGGCTGCCCGCCGAGCTCGCCGGCAACGCCCTCGTGCCGCGTCTGGAGGAGGCACGGCTGCTCCTGCTGGAGTGGCGGTACGAGGCCCAACTCGCTCTCGGCGCGGGACGGTACGCGGCGCTCGTGCCCGAGCTGGCGGCCCTCGCCGCCGAGTACCCGCTGCGCGAGGCGTACCACCGCCAGCTGATGCTCGCCCTGCACCGCACCGGCCGCCGGGCCGAGGCCCTCGCCGTCCACCGCGATCTGCGCGCGCGCCTGATCGAGGAACTCGGCGTCGAACCCGGTCCGGCGATCCGGGAGGTGCACGTCGAGGTGCTGCGGGGGAGCGGGGCGCCGGCCGGGGCGGAGGTGCGGCCCGGGGAGCGGACGGAGCCCCGGTGGCCCGCGGAGGAGACCGGCCCAAGGGAGGAGCGGGCGGCGGACCGGACGGTCACCGCGGC
>NZ_VOGW01000063.1:24834-25817 GCF_007896895.1 Streptomyces misionensis
CACTTCACCGGCCGGGCCGTCATACGCCGTGCGCTGCGGCACGCGCTGACCGAGCCGTCCACGCCGGGTCCCGCCGTCGCCGTCGTCTCGGGTATGGCGGGCATCGGCAAGAGCGCACTCGCCCTGTATGTCGCGCATGAGCTGAGGGAACGTTTCGTCGACGGTCAGCTCTACGTCAACCTGCACGGCGCCACGCCCGGCATGTCCCCGCTCGGCCCGGCTCAGGCGCTCGCCGCGCTGCTGCGCGACCTGGGCGTGGAGCCCCGCAACGTGCCGGAACACCCGGACGCCGCCGCCGCGCTGCTGCGCTCGCTGCTCGCCCCGTCCCGGGTCCTGCTGGTGCTGGACGACGCGGCGAACGCCGCCCAGGTACGGCCGCTGCTCCCGGCCGGCCCCGGCTGTGCGGTGATCGTCACCAGCCGCTCGCCGCTGGCCACCCTCGACGGCGCCCGGCGCTTCCCGCTCACCCCGCTGACCGGCGAGGACAGCGCGGCCCTGCTGCGCGCGGTGAGCGGGCGCGCGGACTTGGAGGCCGGACACGCGCTGGTCGCGTTGACCGGCGGGCTGCCGCTGGCCCTGCGCGTGGTCGCGGCCCGGCTCGCCGCCCGGCGCGCGCTCACCCCCGAGGTGCTCGCCAGGCAACTCACGGCGAGCGGCGGCCGGTTGAGGCACCTGGAGTACGACGACCTCAGCGTCCGGCGCTCGCTGGCCGTCGCGCTCGACGCCCTCGCCGCCGCCGAACGGGAGGCCGACCGGGACGCCGCCCTCGTGCTGCGCGGCATCGGCGCGCTGGACCTGCCCACCTACGGCGCGCTACTGGTCGCCCGTCTCACCGGCATCGACGAGCGCCGCGCCGAGGCCGCGCTGGACCGCCTGGTCGACGTCGCCCTCCTGGAGGAGACGGCCTACGGCCGCTACACCCCCCACGACCTGGTCCGCGAGTTCGCCCGCGAACTCGCGGAGCGCCCGGGGGAGGTCCGTAC
>NZ_VOGW01000063.1:26089-42476 GCF_007896895.1 Streptomyces misionensis
TACGCCGCCGTCGCCGAGTTGGCGCTCATCGCCATCGTGGAGCCCGGACCGGATCTGGATGACCGGCGGCGGCCGACCGCGGCGCAGCCCGCCGGGCATGCCGTGGACGTGGCCGCGCTGCGGTCGTTCGAGTCGGCCGAGCAGGCCTTCGCCTGGGGGGAGACC
The DNA here is from genome assembly GCF_007896895.1 of Streptomyces misionensis. Lineage (GTDB taxonomy): Bacteria > Actinomycetota > Actinomycetes > Streptomycetales > Streptomycetaceae > Streptomyces > Streptomyces misionensis_A. The sequence continues at coordinate 26,255 of NZ_VOGW01000063.1, forward strand.
GAGCTGGAGAACATCGTCGCTCTGGTGGCGCGCAACGCCGACTCGGCCGATCCGGCCACGTCGGCCCACCTCTCGGTGCTGGCCCGGCTGTTGTTCCCGTATGTGCAGCGCAGCGGGCGGGTCGCCGAGATGGAGGTGCTCGGGCGGGCCGCGCTCACCGCGGCCCGGCGGCTCGAAGACGCGGCGGCCGAGGCGTACGCCCTCGGCGACCTCGCCGGCCTGCACTTCCTGACCGGCCGGCACAACGACGCCCTCGCCCTGAACGACCGCTGCCTGGAGATCTGGCGGCGGCTCGACGCGCCCAGCCGCATCCGGCGCTGCCTGAACAACCGGGGGCTGCTGCTGGAGGGGCTCGGCCGGTGCCCGGAGTCGGAGGAGGCGCTGCGGCAGAGCCTCGCCTGCTCGCGGCTGCTGAACGACCCCGTCGGCGAGGCCGTCACCCACAGCCATCTCGGCAACCTCTACGAACACACCGATCCGCGCGCCGCCATCGAGCAGCACCGGCGCTCGCTGGCGATCGGGGACCGGATCGGCTCCGTCATCGTGCGGCACTCGGCGCACTGCAACATCGGGTACGCCCATCTCACCCTCGGCGAACCGGCCGCCGCCGCCGGGCACTTCGAGGAGAGCCTGCGCATCCTCGGCGGCCACGGCGACTGGCACGGCGAGTCCCAGACCCGGCTCGGCCTGGTCCGCGCGCTGCGGCAGCTCGGAGAGGGCGAGCGGGCGTACCGGGAGTGCGGGGAGCTGCTGCGCCGCGCCGACGCCCGTGCCGACCGCTACACCGGGGGGCTGGCCCGCCACCAGCAGGGTCTGCTGCTGAGCGCCCAGGGCCGGCGGGCGGCGGCCCAGGCGGCCTGGCGCACGGCCCTCGCCGCGCTGACCGGCACCGACGAACAGGCGGTGGTGGCCGAACTACGTGAACTCCTGGCCGAGTGAACGGTCCGGACCGAACGGCTACTTGGCGTCCGCATAGCACTCCACCACCGCCGTCGTGAACGGGAACCGCACCGGTGTCTCGCCGAAGGTCAGCCGGCCGGCGAGGGCCGCCGCGTCGCGGATGGCGGTCACGACGGTGTCGGCCTCCTCGGCGGGGCAGTGCACGATCACCTCGTCGTGCTGGAAGAAGACCAGTTCGGCGCGGAGGCCGGCGCAGGCCTGGCGCAGCGCCGCGAGCAGGAGCAGGGCCCAGTCGGCGGCGCTGCCCTGCACCACGAAGTTGCGCGCGAAGCGGCCCCGCGCACGGGAGTCGGCCGACGCGTAGCCCGGGACCCAGGGGGCATGGTCGTCGGCCTGCGCCTCCCCTTCGTCCTCGGCGGCCTCGACGGGGATGCCCGCCTCCTCCGCCGCGTCCTCGCCCGCGCCCACGGCCGGCGGGCAGGTGCGGCCCAGCCAGGTGCGCACCAGCCGGCCCTCCTCACCCGCCCGCGCCGCCTCGTCGACATAGGCGACGGCCTTCGGGAAGCGGCGGCGCAGCGCGGCGAGGTTCTTCAGACCGTCACCGGAGGTCTGGCCGTAGACCGCGCCGAGCACGGCCAGCTTGGCCTGGTCCCGGTCGCCGGAGAAGGCACGGTCGGAGACGGCCTGGTAGAGGTCGCTCTCGCGGCCCGCGACCTCCATCAGCCCGGGATCGCGGGAGATCGCGGCCAGCACCCGCGGCTCCATCTGGTCGGCGTCGGCCACCACCAGCCGCCAGCCGGGGTCGGCGACCACCGCCCGGCGGATCACCTTGGGGATCTGGAGGGCGCCGCCGCCATGGGTCACCCAGCGCCCGGTGACCGTGCCCCCGGCCTGGAACTCCGGGCGGAACCGGCCCTCGCGCACCCAGTCCTGGAGCCAGGACCAGCCGTGGGCCACCCAGATGCGGTAGAGCTTCTTGTACTCCAGCAGCGGGGCGACGGCCGGGTGGTCGAGGGACTGGATCTCCCAGCGGCGGGTGGACCTCACCTTGATGCCGGCCTGCGCGAACGCCTTGATCACATCGGCCGGCAGGTCGGGACGCACACGGCGGCCGAACGCGGCCGAGACCTCGTCCGCCAGCTCGGCGAGGCGGCGCGGCTCGCCGCCGCCCGCGTACCGCTCGCCGAGCAGGTCGCGCAGCACCCGGCGGTGGACCTCGGCGCTCCAGGGCAGCCCGGCGTGGTTCATCTCGGCGGCCACCAGCGTGCCGGCCGACTCGGCGGCGGTCAGCAGCCGCATGTTGCCGGGGTGCGCCGCCGTCTCGTGCCGTCGCAGCTGGTCGGCGTAGACGGCGAGGAGGTCGGTCAGGGGCAGCTGGGTGCCGGTGGGTTCGAACAGCGGGGACTGGGCGCCCGGTTCGGCCGCCCGCTGCGGTGGATCGGGCGGTACGGGGCCGCCCCGGAGGCGGGCCAGGGCCGCGGCGGCCGAGCGCGGCTCGCCGTACCGCCCCGCGTGGCCCAGCAGGAGCGTCTCGGCGACCTCGATGTCGTAGCACCGCTCCACTCGCACCCCCGTGGCGAGCAGACGCGGATAGACGTCGGCGGTCGACCGCCACACCCAGCGCGTCGCCTCCGGGCGGCTCCGCACCGCCCCGGCGGGATCGCGCTCCCGCCGCACCGGGCCGGCGGGCAGCCCGTCCGGGCCGAGGGGGGCGACGTCCACGCCACCGTCCTCGGCCGGAGCGAGCGCCCATCGGCCGGTCATGACTGCGAGTGTGGCAGGCACCACTGACAATCGCTCTGACCTGCGGTTTCAGTCCTCGGTGGGGGTTTCGGGGCGCTTTTCGAGCAGCAGCGCCAGCACCTTCTCCAGGTACGCCTCCGCCGCCGGCTTGGCGACGCCGAGCCCGCTGAGGACGCCCTCGCCGTTCTCGTGCTCCAGCAGGGCCAGCAGCAGGTGCTCGGTGCCGATGTAGTTGTGCCCGAGCCTGAGGGCCTCGCGGAAGGTCAGCTCCAGGACCTTCTTGGCCTCGGGGCCGTAGGGGATGAGGTCGGGGACGTCCTCGGCGGCGGGCGGCAGCGCGGCGGTCGCGGCCTGCCGTACGGCGTCCAGCGGGACGTCCTGCGCGGTGATCGCCCTCGCCGCCAGGCCCTCCGGCTCGGCCAGCAGCCCGAGGACCAGGTGCTCGGGCCGGCCCTCCGGGTTGCGGGCGGCCACCGCCTCGTTGTGCGCGGCCATGACCACGTTGCGGGCGCGCGGGGTGTAGCGGTTGAACCCCTGGCTCGGGTCGAGGTCGGCGGACTCCTTCGGCACGAACCTCTTCTGCGCCGCCTGCCGGGTCACGCCCATGCTCTTGCCGATGTCCGTCCAGGAGGCGCCGGAGCGGCGGGCCTGGTCCACGAAGTGCCCGATCAGGTGGTCGGCCACGTCACCGAGGTGATCGGCCGCGATCACCGCGTCCTGCAACTGGTCGAGGGGTTCGGGATGAACCTTCTTGATCGCCTCGATGAGGTCGTCGAGGCGTACGGAAGCCGTGATGCGCTGGTTGGTCGCCATGTGTCAACCGTAGGTTGCGCCCTGGGGGCTGTCAACCGATGGTTGACAGTCGTGACGGGGGTCGGCCGGAACAGTTATCCACAGGCTGTGGATCGCGCTCGCCGCGCTGTCGGCGGGGCGTGGCACGATCGGCGATGTGACCAGTACCGCCAGCACCGTCGAGCGGGCCTTCGCGGCCGCGCTCTACGACGACACCGACACCGGCCTCGACACGGGCGCCTCCCTGCTCGCCGCCGACCCCGCCGCGGACGCCGAACTCGCCCGGCGCGGCGAGGAGTTCGTGGCCGCCGCGTGGCGGCGCGGCTGGGCGCCCGCCGATGTCGTACGCCTGGTGCGGCGCGAACTGGAGCAGCCGCACGTCCGGCTGGCCGCCGCGCTGATCCGGGCGCAGTCCGGCCGGGACCGGCCGCGCGGGCGCCGCTGGGCCGCCCAGCTCGACGAGCTTCCCGAGGGCCCCGAGCGCGGAGCCGACCGTTTCTCCCACGCCACCGCCGTCCTGGAGCTGTACCGCCTGCTGCTGCGCCTGCCCGCCCTGGAGCCCCTGGAGGAGGAGACCCGCCGCCCCCGTGAACCGGCCGCGTCCCGGCAGCTCGGGCGCATCCGCGCGCTGCTCGCCAAGGCGGAGGCGACCGGCTACCCGGAGGAGGCGGAGGCGCTGACCGCCAAGGCCCAGGAACTGATGGCCCGGCACAGCGTCGACGAGGCGCTGCTCGACGCCACGGCCCCCGCGCCGGACACGCCCGGAGCCTGCCGCATCGGCGTCGAACCGCCGTACGAGCAGGCCAAGGCCGTCCTCCTGGACGCCGTGGCCACCGCCAACCACTGCCGCGCGGTGTGGAACGAACCGCTCTGCTTCTCCACCGTCGTCGGCTTCGAGGCCGACCTGGAGGCGGTCGAACTGCTCTACACCTCGCTCCTGGTGCAGGCCACACACGCGATGACCAAGGCCGAGGCCGGTCAGCGCGCCGCCGGACGCAAGCGCACCAAGACCTTCCGGCAGTCGTTCCTCGCCGCCTACGCCCACCGGGTCGGCGACCGGCTCGCGGCGGCCGCGGAGAGTCAGGTCACCCGCGACCTGCTGCCGGTGCTGGCCACCCGCGAGGCCGCCGTCGCCGTGCGCCTGGAGCGGATGTTCCCGCAGACCACCACCACCCGGCTGCGCGGGGTGAGCGACGCGGCGGGCTGGACGGAGGGCACGGCGGCCGCGGACCGTGCCCAGGTCAGGGCGCGGCCGCGGCTGGAGTGAGGCCCCCGGGCGGCAGGGCTCAGTCGCCGGCCTGCTGGAAGGCGCTGACGGAGGCGTTCGGCCTGGTCTGGGCGCCCTGGCCGGCGATCGGACCGTACTTCCAGGGGAAGGTCTGCGCGGAGCCGCCGCCCGGGAGGCTGATCTTCATGTCGGTGGCCGCGAGACTGGTGGCGTCCCCGTCCTTGCCGCGCACATAGCTGATCGTGAAGGTCGCCGCGTCCCCCTTGGCGAGCTTCAGCGTCTGCGCCTTGGCGCCCTTCTGCGCGGACAGCTTCCCACTCGCGCCCTTCCCGCTCAGGGTGACGACGGGGAAGTCCTCCAGCGTGCACGTCTTGCTCTGGTTGGTGATGCTGACCGGCACCTCGCCGGTGTCGCCCGCCGCCGGCGCCACGCTCGCCGCCCCGACCTGCAAGGACACCCCGCCGATCTGGCAGGCCGAGCTGTTCTTGCTGCCACTGCCGTTGTTCCCGCCCCCATTGCAGGCGGTCAGCAGCAGGGCGGCGGCAACGGCGGTGACGGTGAGCGGAATAACGCGCATGAACAGTCCCATCGAGGTCGTGACGGTGCCCCAGCATCATCCCGCCCGGACCGCGACCGTGTTCGCGCGCCCCTCCCGAATCACCGCTTCAGGTGCTTCCCGGCGAAACCGCCCACCCGGTGGGGCCCGGCCTCACTGCCGGCCGGGGGTCGGCAGCCCGGACGGCAGCTTGCCGCCCTCCGCCTTGGTGTACGTCTCCTGGCCCACCTTGCCCGACCACGTCACCTTCATGGACTTGCCGTCGACCGAGTCGACCATGCCGGTGGACCGGTCCTTGCTGCCCTTGGAGCAGGTCAGGTGGATCATCTGCATGCCGGACTCGGCGCCCGCGGTGCCGCTGCACACGGTCCCGCCGGTGGCGAAGATCCCGGCCTGCTTCCCGTTGATCACGAGGGCCACGATCGTGCCGCCGTTGGTGGTCAGCCAGCTGCCCTGGAGCTTGTCGGAGGCGCCGGTCACCCCGGAGCCGGCCGCGCTGGAGGACGGCGCGGGGTCGGTGCCCGCCGTGCCGGTGGGCGCTTTCGTGGCGGTGCCGCCGTCATGACCGTCGCCGCCGCCGCAGGCCGTCAGCGTCAGCGCCCCCACCAGCACCGCGGCGGCCAGGGCCGCGATCCGCACCCGAGTACCGGCCGATGCACCGGTCGAAGCAGTCCCCGAAGTCACGTCAGGCTCCCCACGCAGTAGCGTCCGCCGTCCTCGGCCGGACGGCCCGCAGCAAGCTACCAGCAGCCGGCCCGCCGGACTTCGGCCGGCGGGCCGGGAATTACCCGGGAGAACCGGGGGCGGGGGAGCCCTTACGCTGAACGACGAGCGGAGGTCCTCCCTCCGGTCGGCGGACACCGGCCCGGCCGGTTACGTGGAGCGGACGGCCGCCCCGACGGGAACAGGAAGGGCGCGAAACGCGTCTCCTTCCTGTGCACGGGACATTCGGTCCGACGACCCGGCTCGGCCGGTGAGGCGGACGGACACGGACGGGAGACGAGCGGGCATGTAAGGCCCGTTCCGGGGCATAAGCGGGACAGCTTCGGTGATACGGCGGCATAGGACCGCACATCGTCAGGTAAAGCGCACGTCAAGGCTGTAATCGCGGGAACACCCGCCGTGCACGTGCATCTGCGCATGCAGCTGCATGTGAACGGGAGTTATGATCCAGGTCAGTTGACCACCGCATCTATGGCCACACCAGCCAGTGCACCACCGGGGAGCGACCTGTGGACCGCGACGTTGACGGCGTGTTCGGGGGGTACGACGTGTACAACGGCATGGCTGCCACGCAGCTGGACGGAGTGGCCTGGCAGAAGAGCAGGCACAGCAACTCACAGGGTTCCTGCGTGGAGTTCGCGCGGCTGCCCGGTGGCGAGGTCGCCGTCCGCAACTCGCGCTTCCCGGACGGCCCGGCCCTCGTCTACACGCGGGCGGAGATCGAGGCGATGCTGCTCGGCGTCAAGGACGGCGAGTTCGACCATCTGATAGCGAGCTGACCGAACCGGGCCCGCGTCGTCCCTTCCCCCCGCCCGGGAAGTCCGGTCCGGTGGGGGCGGCCGCCGCGGGCGGGCGGGGTCCGAAAGAGCCCGTGACGCGCGTAGAGCCGGGGCCTGCGTCAGGCGGGGGTGTCCAGGCGGAACATCGCCCACACCACTTTGCCCTCCAGCGTGCCCGCGAGGGGGTGCCAGCCCCAGCTGTCGGCGAAGGAGTCGACCAGGAACAGGCCGCGGCCCGATTCGGCGGAGAAGTCGTCCGAGTCCCGCGGCTCCGGCGACTCGTGGCTCGGGTCGCGCACCCCGCACACGAGTCGCTCGGCCCAGCGCATCAGGTGCAGCCGCACCGACGCGGTGTACTCGTCCGCGCACCCGTACTCCGCCGGCAGCGCGTGCCGCAGCGCGTTGGTGACGAGTTCCGAGACGACCAGGCATATGTCGTCGAAGCGCTCGCCGGCGTCCCACTGGACCAGGGTGTCCCGGGTGAACCGCCGGGCTTCGCGCACCGCCTCGTACCGGGCCGGCAGAGCGCAGGACGCGGCGCTGGACACGGCCGCGGGATCCAGCGGCGGAAGGCCCTGCCGTAACGGCTTGAGCATGGTCGATCCATTCGTCCCCATGCGAGGCACTCCCGGGAATTCGCGGTCGTAGCGATGCAGCGGTGGCGCGGCACCATGGTTTCGGATGGGAAGAGCAGATGCAAGGGCAGATGCACGTGCACGTGACCGAAATGGACAAGCCCGTACCGCTTCTTGGCCATTTTTTCTGCCATCTTCGTGACCGTCACCCCGCCGGCCTCGCCGCCCGCCCCTTCCCGCCTGCCGGAAGCGGCCCGGCGCTCTCCGTTTGCGTAACCGTACGAGTACTGCGCGGAGCGTTTTAGTGGCAGACTTCGGGCCCTCAAGACGGTTTGGGGAGGCTGGCGAACGTGAGCGCGGGAGAGCCCGGATCGGTGGTGCGGCGGATGCTGCTCGGCTCGCAACTCAGGCGACTGCGTGAAGCGCGGGGGATCACGCGTGAGGCGGCGGGGTACTCCATCCGCGCCTCCGAGTCGAAGATCAGCCGGATGGAGCTGGGCCGGGTGAGCTTCAAGACGCGGGACGTGGAAGACCTGCTGACGCTGTACGGCATCACGGACGAGGCGGAGCGCCAGTCGCTGCTGTCCCTCGCCCGCGAGGCCAACGTCGCGGGCTGGTGGCACAGTTACAGCGACATCCTGCCCAACTGGTTCCCCACCTACGTGGGTCTGGAGGGCGCCGCCGCGCTGATCCGCGCCTACGAGGTGCAGTTCGTGCACGGCCTGCTGCAGACCGAGGAGTACGCCCGCGCGGTGGTCCGGCGCGGCATGAAGGGCGCGAGCACGGACGACGTCGAACGGCGCGTCGCGCTGCGCCTGGAGCGCCAGAAGTACCTGCTCACCGACAGCGGCCCCGAGTTCCACATCGTCCTGGACGAGGCCGCGCTGCGCCGCCCCTACGGCGACCGCGAGGTGATGCGCGGCCAGCTCCAGCACCTGATCGACATCTCGGAGCGGCCCAACGTACGGCTCCAGGTCATGCCGTTCAGCTTCGGCGGGCACTCCGGCGAGAGCGGCGCGTTCACCATCCTCAGCTTCCCCGAGTCCGACCTGTCCGACGTCGTCTACCTGGAGCAGCTGACCAGCGCCCTGTACCTGGACAAGCGCGAGGACGTGGCCCAGTACGAGCAGGCGCTCAAGGAGTTGCAGCAGGACGGCCCGGGCCCGGACGAGAGCCGGGATCTTCTGCGAGGACTGCTCCAACTCTCCTGACCCGCAAGTAGGATGACGCCCGATCAGACTCAGGCCGTGGCCGGGATCCGGCTCCGCTAGTGATTGAGGGATCACATGTCGTCCTACTTCAGCGACCTGGCCCAGCAGTACATCGACGGTGAATGGCGACCGGGCAGTGGCTCCTGGGACGTCATCGACTTCAATCCGTACGACGACGAGAAGCTGGCCTCCATCACCGTGGCCACCGTCGACGAGGTCGACCAGGCCTACCGGGCCGCCGCGCGCGCCCAGAAGGCCTGGGGCGAGACCAGCCCGTACGTCCGCCGCGGGGTGTTCGAGCGGGTGCTCCGGCTGCTGGAGGACCGCGAGCAGGAGATATCCGACCTGATCGTCGCGGAGCTCGGCGGCACCCGGGTGAAGGCCGGCTTCGAGCTGCACCTCGCCAAGGAGTTCCTGCGCGAGGCCGTCCACCTGGCGCTGGCCCCCGAGGGCCGGATCCTGCCGTCCCCGGGCGAGGGCAAGGAGAACCGCGTCTACCGGGTTCCGGTGGGCGTCGTGGGCGTGATCAGCCCCTTCAACTTCCCCTTCCTGCTCTCGCTGAAGTCCGTGGCCCCGGCCCTCGCGCTCGGCAACGGCGTGGTCCTCAAGCCCCACCAGAACACCCCGATCGCCGGCGGCACCCTGATCGCCAAGCTGTTCGAGGAGGCCGGACTGCCCGGCGGCCTGCTGAACGTGGTCGTCACCGACATCGCCGAGATCGGCGACGCGTTCATCGAGCACCCGATCCCCAAGGTCATCTCCTTCACCGGTTCCGACCAGGTGGGCCGGCACGTCGCCACCGTCTGCGCCGCCAACTTCAAGCGCTCGGTGCTCGAACTGGGCGGCAACAGCGCCCTGGTGGTGCTGGACGACGCGGACCTCGACTACGCGGTGGACGCGGCGGTCTTCAGCCGGTTCGTCCACCAGGGCCAGGTCTGCATGGCCGCCAACCGGGTCCTCGTGGACCGGTCGATCGCCGACGAGTTCACCGAGAAGTTCGTCGCCAAGGTCCGCACCCTCAAGGTCGGCGACCCGCGCGACCCGGAGACCGTCATCGGCCCGGTGATCAACTCCGCGCAGGCGAACGCCCTTTCCGGCGTGGTCGAGCAGGCCCTCGCCGAGGGCGCCACCGCCCTGGTGCACGGCACCACCACCAACAACCTGGTCGAGCCCTCCGTGCTCACCGGGGTGCCCGCCGACTCCGCGCTGCTCCAGCAGGAGGTGTTCGGGCCGGTCGTCTTCCTCGTCCCGTTCGACGGCGAGGAGGAGGCGGTCCGGATCGTCAACGACACCCCCTACGGCCTCAGCGGCGCCGTCCACACCGGGAACGTCGAGCGGGGCGTCGCCTTCGCCAAGCGCGTCGACAGCGGCATGTTCCACGTGAACGACGGCACCGTGCACGACGAGCCGATCGTGCCCTTCGGCGGCGAGAAGAACTCCGGGGTCGGCCGCCTCAACGGCGAGACGACCCTGGAGGCCTTCACCTCGATCAAGTGGATCTCGGTCCAGCACGGCCGCAGCGGCTTCCCGTTCTGATCCACCGCGCTTTTCGCGGGCCCTTTAGGACAGAATCCGACCTAAGGGGCCCGTAGCTTTTGCGGTGTCGGGGCGACCGCCCCGGTGAACCGACGAGAGGCGGCCGGTCATGGTCACGCACGTGGCTGCGGAGGCACAGGGCGACGAGCGGGGAGCGCTGCTGGCGTTCCTGGAGGAGCAGCGCGGCGGCATCCGCCGGGCGGTGCTCGGGCTGAGCGAGGAGCAGGCCCGTACCCGCCCGAGCGCGAGCGAGCTGTCCCTGGGCGGGCTGCTCAAGCATGTCGCCGAGGTCGAGCAGATGTGGCTCGCCCGCGCGAAGCAGGAGCCGCCGGCGGTGCGGCGGGACCAGTCGAACTGGCACGAGAGCTTCCTGCTGGTCGGCGAGGAGACGGTGGCCTCCCAGCTGGCCCACTGGGAGCAGGTCGCGGCCGAGACGGAGAAGTACGTCCGCTCCGCGCCCAGCCTGGACGACACCTTCCCGCTGCCGCCCGACCCCTGGTTCCCGCCGGAGGGCCGCGTCTCGCTGCGCTGGCTCTGCCTCCACCTCATCCGGGAGACCGCCCGCCACGCCGGGCACGCCGACATCCTGCGCGAGTCCCTCGACGGCAAGACCGCCTTCGAACTGGTCGCCCTGGAGCGGCAGGAGCTGTAGCGGCCGGCCCCGGCCGGGACCCCGGCCGCGCATCCGTCGCGGCCGGGGGCGAGGCCCTAATGGTGGAAGCTCGTCGCCGCGTCCTTGTCCCGGGTCAGCGGGTGGGGCTGGCGGCGCAGCTCGGGCAGCAGGCGGGTGAGGTCGTCCAGGAAGAGGTCGGCCAGGTCGTGGGAGAAGCCGTTGCGGCAGACGACGCGCAGGACGGAGAGGTCCTCCCGGTGGGGCGGGAAGGTGTACGCCGGGACCAGCCAGCCGCGCTCGCGTATCCGGCGGGAGACGTCGAAGACGTCGTACGCCGTGACGTGCTCGGCCGTGGTGAAGGCGAACACCGGGAGCTGGTCGCCGCGGGTGAGCAGCCGGAAGTCGCCGAGGCCCTCGATGCGGTCGGCCAGTGAGCGGGCCACGTCCCGCGTCGACCGCTGGACCGCCCGGTAGCCCTCGCGGCCCAGGCGCAGAAAGTTGTAGTACTGCGCCACGACCTGCGCGCCGGGGCGGGAGAAGTTGAGCGCGAAGGTCGGCATGTCGCCGCCCAGGTAGTTGACCCGGAAGACCAGTTCCTCGGGCAGTGCCTGGGCATCCCGCCACAGCGCCCAGCCGACGCCCGGGTACACCAGCCCGTACTTGTGCCCCGAGGTGTTGATGGAGGCCACGCGCGGCAGCCGGAAGTCCCAGACCAGGTCCTCGTCCAGGAACGGCGCGATCATCGCGCCGGAGGCGCCGTCGACGTGCACCGGGATGTCCAGGCCGGTGCGCTCCTGGAGGGCGTCCAGGGCCGCGCACAGGTCCGCGATGGGCTCGTAGGAGCCGTCGAAGGTCGAGCCGAGGATGCCGACGACGCCGATGGTGTTCTCGTCGCACAACTCGGCCGCCGCCTGCGGGTCCAGGTGGAAGCGGTCGCCCTCCATGGGCACCAGCCGGGCCTCCACCTCCCAGAAGTTGCAGAACTTCTCCCAGCACACCTGGACGTTGACGCCCATCACGAGATTGGGGCGCGCGCCCGGGTACCGGTCGGCGTTGCGCTGCGTCCAGCGCCGTTTGAGCGCCATCCCGGCGAGCATGCACGCCTCGCTGGACCCGGTGGTCGAACAGCCCACGGCGGCCGAGGGATCGGGCGCGTTCCACAGATCGGCGAGCATCGCCACGCAGCGCCGCTCCAGCTCGGCGGTGCGCGGGTACTCGTCCTTGTCGATCATGTTCTTGTCCCGGCACTCCGCCATCAGCGCCCCGGCCTGCGGTTCCATCCAGGTGGTCACGAAGGTGGCCAGGTTCAGCCGGGAGTTGCCGTCCAGCATCAGCTCGTCGTGCACCAGCTGGTAGGCGGTGGCCGGGGGTATCGGGGCGTCCTTGATCAGGCTCACCAGCGGCACCCCGGTGGCCGGCGTGAACGCCGCCGTCCCGCCCTGCGCGCTGTACGTGCTCGGCGTGCTGAACGCCGATCCCTCGGGCTCCGCGCCCGGGGGCTGCGGCGCGAGGAGCCCTTCGGGCACCGCGAATTCGGAGGTCGTCTCCGGTTCGGCCACCGTCTTCGGGACATCGAGCCCCTTGGGGATGGCGAACTCCGAAGTGATCTCCGGGTCGTACCGCGCCTCGTCAGACCGGGGCTTGCGGTCCTCCGCCTCCGTCACCTCGCACCGTCCCTGAACGACACCTTCCGCTGGCCTCAGTATGCGCATGCGCGCTCAGCGGACATGCAAACGGGCCGCACACCGTGGCGTGCGGCCCGTCTCACGAGCGGGGGTCAGTGACCGCCCTGCTCCTTGAAGCGCTTGTAGGACCGCTCGATCTCCTGCTCGGCGTCCGCACGGCCCACCCAGTTGGCGCCCTCGACCGACTTGCCGGGCTCCAGGTCCTTGTACACCTCGAAGAAGTGCTGGATCTCCAGGCGGTCGAACTCCGACACGTGGTGGATGTCGCGCAGGTGCTCCACACGCGGGTCGGTGGCCGGCACGCACAGCAGCTTGTCGTCGCCGCCCGCCTCGTCCGTCATGCGGAACATGCCGATCGCACGGCACTTGATCAGGCAGCCCGGGAAGGTCGGCTCGTCCAGGATGACCAGCGCGTCCAGCGGGTCGCCGTCCTCGCCGAGGGTGTTCTCGACGAAGCCGTAGTCGGTCGGGTAGGCGGTCGAGGTGAAGAGGCGACGGTCCAGGCGGATCCGACCGGTCTCGTGGTCCACCTCGTACTTGTTGCGCGAACCCTTCGGGATCTCGATCGTGACGTCGAACTCCACCGGTGGCTCCTCCATGATCAGCACATAGTTCTGGTGGTTAAGTGTCCCTCACGCAGGTGTGTGATCGCGAAAGGGGCTGGTGGTCGTGCCGGAGCTCAGGCCTTGGCGGGCCGCGGGACCACGGGTGAAGCGGTTCGCGAACGCCGTACGACCGCGCCTCGCGCTTGCCCTCGGGACGGCGAAACCGCAGGTCGCGCGGCTTGTGTCCACGGTCCGACCGCTGCTCGCCGACCTCCCCCGTCCGCGTACCCCCAGCACCTTGCAGTACACCGCGGGCGCCGCCACCGCCGGCCTGGTGCTCGCCGCCGGCGTGGTGACCCTGGCGGGGCCGTGGGACGCCACGGGTCAGCGTACGGCCGAGCGGGACCGGGCGGTCGCCCTGGAGCGCGCGGGTGGCGCAGATCACGGCGCCGCGGGCGCCGCGGGCGAGCCCCGCCCCGCGCCGAGCGCGCCGCCCGTCCTGACGGGCCTGGGCCCCGCCACCGCCCCCGCGGACCCCGGGCAGGCCCCGGCGAAGGGCGCGACGCCCCTCGCGGACGTCCTGGATCCCCTGCTGGCCTCCGCCGCCCTCGGCGACACCCACGCGGCGGTGGTCGTGGACGCGGCCACCGGCAGACGGCTGTACGGCACCGGCGCCGACAAGGGGCTCACGCCCGCCTCCACCACCAAGCTCGCCACCGCCGTCGCCGCGCTGAACGCGCTAGGCCCCGACCACCGCTTCACCACCCGCACCGCCTTCACGGCGGCCGGCGGCGAACTCGTCCTCGTCGGCGGCGGCGACCCCACGCTCACCGCGCACGCCGACGCCGCCGGCTGGGCGAGCCTGCGCACCCTGGCCACGAAGACCGCCGCCGCCCTGCGCGAACGCGGCGTCCACAAGGTCACGCTGGCCTACGACACCTCGCTCTACACGGGTCCCGCGCTGCACTCCATCGGCGTCAACGACAACCTCGCCCAAGTCGTCGCCCTCGCCGCCGACGAGGGCCGTACCGACGACTCCGCCAGCGGTCCCGTGGCCCGGGTCGCCGACCCGGCGAAGGACGCGGCACGGAAGTTCGCCGGCTTCCTCGAAGCGGCCGGGATCACCACGACCGCGCCCGGACCGGCCAAGGGCACCGGCCGCGCCGGGACCTTCGCCTCCGTCACCTCGCCGCCGCTGTCCGCCCTGGTCGAACGCATGCTGACCAACAGCGACAACGACATCGCCGAGGCCCTCGCCCGCCAGACCGCGCTGGCGAGCGGGCAGCCCGCGAGCTTCGCCGGCGGCGCGAGGGCGATCGCCGCCCAGCTGAAGCGGCTGGGCCTGCCGCTCACCGGCACCTCCTTCCACGACGGCAGCGGCCTCGACCGCACCGACCGGCTCACGGCCGACCTCCTCACCGCGATCCTGGTCGAGGCCGGCGCCCCCGACCACCCCGGCCTGCGGCCCCTGCTCACCGGTCTGCCCATCGCCCACTTCACCGGCACCCTCAGCGCCCGCTACGCCGACGGCGCCGCCGGCCTCGTGCACGCCAAGACCGGCACCCTGACCGGCGTCAACACCCTGGCCGGCACGGTCGTCGACCGGTCCGGCCGCCTCCTGACCTTCGCCTTCCTGGCCTCGGGCACGAAGGACCCGATGGCCGCCCAGACCGCCCTGGACAAGACCGCCACCGCACTGGCGACGTGCGCCTGTGGCTAGTGCTGCGACCGGACATCCGCAGCCGCCCGGCGCACCGTCCGCAGGCTCCCGCCCCTCCGACGCAAAACCTCGTCCGTACCACCCCGGCCGCCCCCATGGCCTGCCCCAAGCGGTGGCGCTCACGTACCGTTGACGCATGACAGGCTTCGGAGGCACCGCATCCCCCGGGATGGTCGACTGGAACCTCGCGGTGGCGACCGCGACACGGCTCGCACGCCCCGGCCCCGACGTCACCCGCGACGAGGCCCGTGCCGTCGTCGCGGAGCTGCGCCGGCACGCGAAGGCCTCGGAGGAACACGTCCGGGGCTTCACTCGTCTGGAGACCGAGCAGAGCCACGACACACCCGTCCTCGTGGTCGACCGCCCCGGCTGGGTCCGGGCCAACGTCGCCGGGTTCCGCGAGATCCTCAAACCGCTCCTGGACAAGATGCAGGAGCGGCGCGGCGCCAACCCCGGCAGCGCCGTCCTGGGCGCCGTCGGCGGCAAGGTCACCGGCGTGGAACTGGGCATGCTGCTGTCGTTCCTCTCCTCCCGCGTCCTCGGCCAGTACGAGACCTTCGCCCCGGCCACCCGCGACCTGCCGGCCGGCCGGAACGGCGGCGGACGCCTCCTCCTCGTCGCCCCCAACATCGTCCACGTCGAGCGCGAACTCGACGTGGAGCCGCACGACTTCCGCCTGTGGGTGTGCCTGCACGAGGAGACCCACCGCACCCAGTTCACGGCCGTGCCCTGGCTGCGCGACCACCTGGAGGGCGAGATCCAGTCGTTCCTGGCGGAGACGGACGTCGACCCCATGACCTTCCTGGAGCGCATCCGCGAGGCCGCCCAGTCGCTGGCCGGCGGCCGGCCCGAGGGCGAGCAGGACGACGGCGGCCGCTCCTTCGTGGAACTGGTGCAGACCCCCGCCCAGCGCGAGATCCTCGGCCGGCTCACCGCCGTGATGTCCCTGCTGGAGGGCCACGCCGACTTCGTGATGGACGGGGTAGGGCCCAGCGTCGTACCGACCGTCGCCGAGATCCGCGAGAAGTTCCAGCAGCGCCGCGCCAAGGGCGCCTCCCGGCTCGACCAGGCCCTGCGCAAACTGCTGGGCCTGGACGCCAAGCTCAAGCAGTACCGGGACGGCGAGCGGTTCGTGCGGGCCGTCGTCGACCAGGTCGGCGTCGACGGCTTCAACCGCGTGTGGACCTCGCCCAACACCCTGCCCACCAAGGCGGAGATCGCCAAACCGGCGGACTGGGTCGCGCGGGTGCACCGCACGGCGGAGTCGTGAAACACGCGCGTGGGTCGTGAACCGAATCCGGCCGACGGCAGACGAACGCCCCTCCAATCACCCGTCCGAGGGACCGTGAGCCATGCGTAGGCGTGCAATGCTCGGGGAACGGCCCGCTTCTGTCACCATCTACACACTCTGAGTGACCGAATCGGGCTCACCCCCCGGAAACTTCATGAAGGGAACCGGACATGGGTCCCCATCCTGCGGTCGCGGCGATACGCCTGGCGGTCCGCCGCGTCCTTCACGACATCCTGAACGAACTCCCGGCACCCGGCGACGGCCACCCGGCCACCGTGGGCCACCCGGGCCGGACGGCCGAGCGGCCCCCCTCCCCGCTCGTCCC
>NZ_VOGW01000064.1:0-25877 GCF_007896895.1 Streptomyces misionensis
CTCCATGGCCCTCGCCTCCGCGCTCGCCTTCGAGGCCCCCAAGCTCGGCCTGCGCGCCGGCGGCATCACCGTCGACCACGGACTCCAGCCGGGCTCCGACCTCCGCGCCGACGAGGTCGCCCTGCGGATGCGCGGCCTCGGCCTCGACCCCGTCGAATCCGTCGCCGTCGCCGTCGGCCGCGACGGCGGCCCCGAGGCCGCCGCCCGCGACGCCCGCTACGCCGCCCTGGACGCCGCGCTCGAACGCCACGGCGCCGCCGCGATCCTGCTCGGGCACACCCGCGACGACCAAGCCGAAACCGTCCTGCTGGGCCTCGCCCGCGGCTCCGGCATCCGCTCCCTGTCCGGAATGGCCGCGGTCTCGGGGGCCGGCGGCCGTTACCGGCGGCCCTTCCTCCACCTCGACCGGCAGACCGCCCGCAAGGCCTGCATGGTCCAGTCCCTGCCCGTCTGGGACGACCCCCACAACACCGACCCCGCCTACACCCGCTCCCGGCTGCGGCACGAGGGCCTGCCCGCCCTGGAGAAGGCCCTCGGCAAGGGCGTCGTGGAAGCGCTCGCCCGCACCGCCCAGCTCTCCCGCGACGACGCCGACGCCCTGGACGCCTGGGCCAGCCAGGCCGAGGCCTCCGTGCGCGACGCCGCGGGCCGGCTGGAGTGCGCCAAGCTCTACGCGCTGCCGCCCGCCGTACGCCGCCGCATCCTGCGCCGCGCCGCCATCGAGGCGGGCGCTCCGGCCGGTTCCCTGTTCGCCCGCCACATCGAGGAAGTCGACCGGCTGATCACCGGCTGGCGGGGCCAGGGAGCCATCAATCTCCCGGGCAGAGTCGTCGCCCAGCGTCAGGGTGGCAGACTGGTGATTCGGCAAGGCTGAGTCCCGACGGCCCGGAGCGACCCTCCGGCGGCCGACCGGGCCGGCCGGAGGCCGTTTTCACGGCCGTAAGTGCGGGACGACCGAAAGTGATGCGGGTGGACGCGAAAGACATGGGTGCCGACCTCGAGAAGGTGCTCATCACCAAGGAAGAGATCGACGCCAAGCTGGCCGAGCTGGCCGCGAAGATCGACGCGGAGTACGAGGGCAAGGACCTGCTGATCGTCGGCGTCCTCAAGGGCGCGGTGATGGTCATGGCCGACCTCGCGCGGGCGCTGTCCACCCCGGTCACCATGGACTGGATGGCCGTGTCCTCCTACGGCGCGGGCACCCAGTCCTCCGGTGTCGTGCGCATCCTCAAGGACCTCGACACCGACATCAAGGGCCGCGACGTCCTGATCGTCGAGGACATCATCGACTCCGGCCTGACCCTGTCCTGGCTGATCAACAACCTCGGCTCCCGGGAGCCCGCCTCCCTCAAGGTGTGCACGCTGCTGCGCAAGCCGGACGCCGCGAAGGTCGCCATCGACGTGGAGTGGGTCGGCTTCGACATCCCGAACGAGTTCGTCGTCGGCTATGGCCTCGACTACGCCGAGAAGTACCGCAATCTCCCGTTCGTCGGTACGCTCGCGCCGCACGTCTACGGCGGCTGAACCGGAACCGGGCCCGGGCTGAGCCAGTCGGCCCAAGCCCGGCGAGGTGATCGGGAACCCCGGCGGGTCCCGTGCCGTTGAAGCTTGCAGAGACGGGTTTCCCAGCCGTCGAAACGGCTCCGCGCGGCTTCGGGCACCATTGCTGGGGTACCGTCAGAAGAACTGTCTTATCAAACTCACTATGGCAGGAGGGACGGGGCGGCATCGCTCCGTATGGATGGACGTGAAGCGATACTTCCGTGGGCCGGTCATGTGGATCGTGCTGGCCGTCCTTGCCGTGGTCGTGTTGATGCAGGTCGTCGGCTCGTCCGGCGGCTACAAGACGGTGGACACCGGCCAGGTCGTCGCGGCGATCAATGACAACAGGGTCCAGTCGGCCAAACTGACCACGGGCGACGAGCAGACCATCAAGGTCACCCTCAAGGACGGCCAGAAGGTCTCCGGCAGCTCCAAGATCCAGGCGAGCTACATCGGCGACCAGGGTGTGACCATCGCCGGCACGCTGCAGACCAAGTACCAGAACAAGCAGATCCCGGACGGCTACACGGTCTCGCCGTCCAAGCAGAACCCGTTCGTCGGCGTCCTGCTCTCCCTGCTGCCCTTCGTTCTGATCGTCGTCGTGTTCCTGTTCCTGATGAACCAGATGCAGGGCGGCGGCTCCCGGGTGATGAACTTCGGGAAGTCCAAGGCCAAGCTGATCACCAAGGACACCCCGAAGACGACGTTCTCGGACGTCGCCGGCTGTGACGAGGCCGTCGAGGAACTCCACGAGATCAAGGAGTTCCTCCAGGAGCCGGCCAAGTTCCAGGCCGTCGGCGCCAAGATCCCCAAGGGTGTGCTGCTCTACGGCCGCCCGGGTACCGGCAAGACCCTGCTGGCGCGTGCCGTCGCGGGCGAGGCCGGGGTGCCCTTCTACTCGATCTCGGGTTCCGACTTCGTGGAGATGTTCGTCGGTGTCGGCGCCTCCCGAGTCCGCGACCTGTTCGAGCAGGCCAAGGCGAACGCCCCGGCGATCGTCTTCGTGGACGAGATCGACGCGGTCGGCCGCCACCGCGGCGCCGGCCTCGGCGGCGGGCACGACGAGCGCGAGCAGACCCTCAACCAGCTGCTGGTCGAGATGGACGGCTTCGACGTCAAGGGCGGCGTCATCCTGATCGCCGCCACCAACCGGCCCGACATCCTAGACCCGGCGCTGCTGCGGCCCGGCCGCTTCGACCGCCAGATCGCGGTCGACCCGCCGGACCTCCAGGGCCGTCTGGAGATCCTCAAGGTCCACCAGAAGGGCAAGCCGGTCGCGCCCGACGTCGACCTGGCCGCCGTCGCCCGCCGCACCCCCGGCATGACCGGCGCCGACCTGGCCAACGTGCTCAACGAGGCCGCGCTGCTCACCGCGCGCAGCGACCAGAAGCTGATCGACAACAAGGCGCTGGACGAGGCGATCGACCGTGTGGTCGCGGGCCCGCAGAAGCGGACCCGGATCATGTCGGACAAGGAGAAGAAGATCACCGCGTACCACGAGGGCGGTCACGCCCTGGTCGCGGCGGCCTCGCCGAACTCCGACCCGGTCCACAAGATCACGATCCTGTCCCGCGGCCGTGCCCTCGGTTACACGATGGTCCTGCCCGACGAGGACAAGTACTCGACCACGCGCAACGAGATGCTCGACCAGCTCGCCTACATGCTGGGCGGCCGGGCGGCCGAGGAACTGGTCTTCCACGACCCGACCACCGGTGCCGCCAACGACATCGAGAAGGCCACCAACCTGGCCCGCGCGATGGTCACCCAGTACGGCATGACCGAGCGGCTCGGCGCCATCAAGTTCGGCGGCGACAACAGCGAGCCCTTCCTCGGCCGTGAGATGGCGCACCAGCGCGACTACTCGGAAGAGGTCGCCGCGCTGGTGGACGAAGAGGTCAAGAAGCTCATCGAGACCGCGCACAACGAGGCCTGGGAGATCCTGGTCGAGAACCGCGACGTGCTCGACAACCTCGTTCTCCAGCTGCTGGAGAAGGAGACGCTGGGCAAGGAGGAGATCGCCGAGATCTTCGCCCCGATCGTCAAGCGCCCGCCGCGGCCCGCCTGGACCGGCTCCTCGCGCCGCACCCCGTCCACCCGCCCGCCGGTGCTCTCCCCGAAGGAGCTGGCGCTGACCAACGGTGCGAACGGTTCGACGGCCGCGATCAGCACGGCCAAGTCCACCGCGGGCGAGTCCGCCCCGGTGACGGATAAGGCCCCGGAGGACCGTCCGGAGAGCTGATCTAGCAGCAGCTTTCCGGCCGAGGCGGCCCGGAATGAACGCCGCGCCCCCCAGGTTCTAGCCTGGGGGGCGCGGCATTTTCCGTATGCACGCACGTGGGACGACAGGAACGAGGCACCAGATGACCGACCCGGTGACGCTGGACAGCGAGCGCCCCGTCGGCGAGTTCGACGAGAAGCGCGCCGAGAATGCCGTGCGCGAGCTGCTGATCGCGGTCGGCGAGGACCCCGACCGCGAGGGGCTGCGCGAGACACCGGCGCGGGTGGCGAGGGCGTACAAGGAGATCTTCGCCGGGCTGTGGCAGCAGCCCGAGGACGTGCTCACCACCACGTTCGACCTGGGGCACGACGAGATGGTCCTGGTGAAGGACATCGAGGTGTACTCGACCTGTGAGCACCACCTGGTGCCGTTCCGGGGCGTGGCCCACGTGGGCTACATCCCGTCGGTCTCCGGGAAGATCACCGGGCTGTCGAAGCTGGCCCGGCTGGTGGACGTCTACGCCCGCCGGCCGCAGGTGCAGGAACGACTCACCACGCAGATCGCGGACTCGCTGATGGAGATCCTGGAGCCGCGGGGCGTCATCGTGGTCATCGAGTGCGAGCACATGTGCATGTCGATGCGCGGCATCCGCAAGCCGGGCGCCAAGACCATAACGTCGGCGGTGCGCGGTCAGCTGCGCGACGCGGCGACCCGCAACGAGGCCATGAGCCTGATCATGGCGCGCTGAGCCGGAGCCCGGGGGAGCCGGCGGTCACGCCGCCGGCTCAGCGCCCGGGTGGTCCTGGTCGTCGTCCTCGGGGAGCTTGCAGACGCGTTCGAGGAAGAGGGCGGCCGCTATCACGGCGATGCCCGCGAGGACCGAGAAGCCTGCGTAGAAGGCCTGGTCGCGGCGGGTGGGAAGGTCGAGCAGCTCCAGCAGGAACACACCCGTGCCGCCGTACATGCCGGCGACGAGGGCGGCGACCAGGGCGCTGGCCTGGCCGAAGACGACCGCGCGGGCGGCCATCAGCGGGTCGACGCCCTTGGCGCCGGGGCGGCGCTCGCGCTGGGCCTTGAGGCGGGAGCGGATCGAGAGTGCCGTGGCCAGCAGGACCACGGCGATCAGGGCGAGGACGATGGGGGCGGCCAGGGGGACGCCGGGCAGGGTCCCGATCGAGTTCCAGAGGCGGGCGCCCGCCCAGGACAGGATGCCCGCCACGACGAACACGCCGATCAGCACCCTGATGCGCAGCTCTCTCACGGTGTCCCTTCAGTTCCCCCGGACCGGGTCCCGGTTGTGGTCGTCTTGACCTTAACGACTACTCGGGCAGTCGGAGTTCCAGGTCCGTGCGTGCCTCGACGCCCTCCCTGGTGACGGCCGCGAGCAGTTCGGCCACGGCGCCGCGTCCGGGCAGCTGCGCCGCCGGGTCCACGTCGTGCCAGGGCGCGAGGACGAACGCGCGCTCGTGGGCGCGCGGGTGGGGCAGTGTCAGCTGCGGGTCGTCGGAGGTGACGTCGGCGTAGGCGACGATGTCCACGTCCAGGGTGCGCGCGCCCCAGCGCTCGTCGCGGACGCGGTGGAAGGCCTCCTCGACCGCGTGCGCGCGCTCCAGCAGGGAGGAGGGCGGCAGGGTGGTCTTCAGGGCCACGACCGCGTTGAAGTACGACGGCTGGCTGCCGGGCTCGACGCCCCAGGGCTCGGTCTCGTAGACGGGCGAGACGGCCTTGACGCGGACGCCGGGGGTGTCCTCCAGCGCGTCGACGGCACCCTGGAGGGTCTCCAGGCGGTTGCCGAGGTTGGACCCGATGGAGATCACGGCCCACTTGGGGTTCTGCAGGGTGGTGTCGGCCGCGTCCACCTTCTCGACGACCGAGGCGGGCACCGGCTGGACGGTCGGGTCACTGTGACCCTGGACGAAAGGTCGGGTCATACTCGGCTCCGGGTGATGGTGACGGTCACGTCGTCGAAGGGGACGGTGATCGGGGCGTCCGGCTTGTGCACGCACACCTCGACCTCCTGGACCCCCTCGTGTTTCAGGCAGGTCTGGGCGATCCGCTCGGCAAGCGTCTCGATGAGGTTCACCGGCTCGCCCTCGACCACGGCCACGACCTCCTCGGCCACGATGCCGTAGTGCACGGTCTTCGTCAGGTCGTCGTCGGCCGCGGCCGGCCGGATGTCCAGGCCCAGGACGATGTCCACGAGGAAGGTCTGGCCCTCCTCGCGCTCCTTGGGGAACACACCGTGGTGCCCGCGGGCCTTCAGGCCGCGCAGCGCGACACGATCCACGCGAATCACTCCTGCAATCGTCGGGAACGACCGGCCCGTACCGCGTGCGGGCGACACACCGGTCACAGACGAATCTACCTGCGGGCGCCGACAGGCCAAGGCCCCAGGGGCCCGGTCCCCACCGGGGCGGGGAGGGATTCACCGCTCGTTTCCCCCGGTGAACCCTGCCGCGTCAGGGACCGGTAGCCGGTCATACCCCGGGGTAGGTGATTCCAACCACTTCTCGGTGCCGGTGCGCCGTCGGTCGTTCCCTACTCGCTCAGGCGAGGGTGTCGTCGTCCGGATTCACGCCATTCGCGCCGCCCTCGCCGTCCTCGGTGTCGTCGCTGTCGGCGAGGACGGGCGAGGCGTGGTGGGACCAGAGTTTCCAGCCGAGCGGTGTGCGCCGGAACACATTGGTGGCGACGACGAGCTGGCCGACCAGGGGCCCGAGTTCATCGCCCTCCGCGGGGGCGGGGCCGCCGCTGAGGATGTTCTCGGTGCAGGTCACGAGCGCGGTGTCGCCGGTCACGGAGACGTGCACATCGGTCAGGAAGAACTGGATGTAGTCGGTGTTGGCCATGATCAGGGCGTACGACCTGAGGACCTCGCCGCGGCCGGTGAGCACCGGCCAGCCGGGGTGCACGCAGGAGATCACGCCGCTGTCGGCCGGGTCGTGGTACTCCTCGTCCACGCCCAGGTCGGAGGGGGTGAGCCAGAGGGCGGAGACCTCGTCGAAGTCGCCGCGTTCCAGGGCCTCGTAGAAGGCGGTGTTGGCGGCCTCGACCTGTTCGACGTCGGTGTGGGGGGCGCTCACCGGGTTCCGTCCGCCGTGTGTCCGCCGGCGGCGCCGGGGGCGTGGCCGGTTTCGTGCGCCGCATCGGCCGCCGGGTCCACCGGGGAGGCCGTCGTCCCCGCGGTCGCGCGTGCCCCTTCCACCGCCCGCGCGACCCGTACGGCGTCCGCCGTGGCGCGCACCTCGTGGACGCGCACGGCCCATGCGCCGGCGTGCGCCGCGAGTGCGGAGACGGCGGCGGTGGCGGCGTCGCGTTCCCTGGCGGGCGGCGGCGCGCCCTCGGGTCCGGCGAGCACCCGGCCGAGGAACCGCTTGCGGGAGGCGGCCACCAGCAGCGGGTGGCCGAGGGCGCGCAGCCGGTCGAGGCGGGCCAGCAGGGCGAGGTCGTGCTCGGCCTCCTTGGAGAAGCCGAGACCGGGGTCGACCACGATCCGGTCGGGGGCGATGCCGCCGGCCAGGACGGCGTCGACGCGGGCGCGCAGTTCGTCCACGACCTCGTCGACGACGTCGCCGTACACGCCGTGGACGCCGCCGCCCGCCAGGAAGCCGCGCCAGTGCATGACGACGAAGGGGGCGCCGGCGTCGGCGACGACCGGGATCATCTCGGGGTCGGCGAGGCCGCCGCTGACGTCGTTGACGAGGGCGGCGCCGGCCGCGAGGGAGCGGGCCGCGACCGAGGCGCGCATGGTGTCGACGGAGACGACGACGCCCTCGGCGGCGAGGCCCCGCACGACCGGGATGACCCGCCGCAGCTCCTCGGCCTCGTCCACCCGGGTGGCGCCCGGGCGGGTGGACTCGCCGCCGACGTCGATCAGGTCGGCGCCCGCGGCGACGAGGTCGAGACCGTGCTTGACGGCGGCTGTCGTGTCGAACCAGCGGCCGCCGTCGGAGAAGGAATCGGGGGTGACGTTCACGACCCCCATGACCGCGCACCGGTCCCATGCCGGAAGGCCCGCCACGCGGCCGCGCCCGCTGAGCTTGTTCATACGTTCAGCGTAGGCCCCGGTCGGCGCCGCGACGGCCCGTAGGGCCGGGACGGCGCCGGGCGGACGGGTCATGCCGCGCGGGCGTCGCGTTCGGTCACCGTGTGGGCGCACGTGCGTTCCACGGACGGACGGCGACGGCGCAGGAAGCGGGGCATGGGCAGCGCCAGGTTGACGAAGCCCTCGGCCTGCATGGTGGCGAACCCGATCCGGGGCAGGTCGGTGGTCGCGCGGTAGACGATGAAGCGCGGCTCCCAGCGCGGCTGGAACTTGGCGTTGAACTTGTACAGCGACTCGATCTGGAACCAGCGCGAGAGGAAGACCAGCAGCCCGCGCCAGGCGCGCAGCACCGGTCCCGCGCCGATCTTCTCGCCGCGGGCGAGGGCGGAGCGGAACATGGCGAAGTTCAGCGAGACGCGGGTGATGCCGAACTTGGGCGCGGCCTGGAGGGCGGCGACGATCAGCAGCTCGTTCATGCCCGGGTCGGCGCTGCGGTCGCGGCGCATCAGGTCGAGCGAGGCGCCGTCCTGGCCCCACGGCACGAAGTGCAGGATCGCCTTGAGGTCGCCGTACTCGCCCGGTTCGTCGTCGGTCTTGTGGGCGGTGGCTATGAGGCAGTCCCCGTCGGCCGGGTCGCCGATGCGGCCGAGGGCCATGGAGAAGCCGCGCTCGGTGTCGGTGCCGCGCCAGTCCTCCGCGGCCCGCCGGATGCGGTCCAGCTCGGCCTCGCCGAGGTCATGGATGCGCCGTACCCGGGTTTCGTATCCGGCCCGTTCGATGCGCTTGACCATCTGCCGGACGTTGCGCATGGCGCGCCCGGCGAGCGAGAAATCCGCGACGTCCACCACCGCCTCGTCGCCCAGTTCCAGGGCGTCCAGGCCGGTTTCGCGGGTCCACACCTCACCGCCGGTCTCCGAGCAGCCCACCACCGCGGGCGTCCAGGAGTGCGCCCTGGCCTCGTCCATGAAGCGCTCGATGGCGCCCGGCCAGGCCTCGACGTCGCCGATGGGGTCGCCGCTGGCGAGCATCACGCCGGAGATGACGCGGTAGGTGACGGCGGCCTTGCCGCTGGGGGAGAAGACGACCGCCTTGTCGCGGCGCAGCGCGAAGTGGCCGAGGGAGTCGCGGCCGCCGTGCCTGGCCAGCAGCGCCCGCAGTCTCGCCTCGTCCTCCCCGGTGAGGCGGGCGGCCGGGTGCTCGGGGCGGAAGGCCAGGTAGGCGGTGGTGACGGCGGTGAGCCAGCCGAGCGCGCCGAGGGAGAAGGCGACGGTCCAGGAGGTGCTGCCCTGGTAGTCGACCGGGCCCTCGAAGCCGAACAGGCCGTAGACGACGTGGGTGAGCCGGTCGGCCAGGCTCGGGTCGCCGACCGTGCGGTGCGGGTGGACGCTGACGATGACCAGCCCGAGCACCAGCGAACCGGCGCTCATCAGCACGAAGTTGGCGAGTGCGCGCCAGCGGCTGCGCGGGTCCGGCAGGGCCGCGAACTCCCGGCGGTGCCAGATCAGCGGCACCAGCAGGACGACCGCGAACAGCACGCCGGCCAGCGAGTGGCGGTAGGCGAACTGGCTCACCGCGCCGGCCGGCAGCAGCGCGACCGCGGCGCGCCACGCCCGGCGCTTTCGCCGCCTGAGTCCGTGCGCGAGCAGCAGCAACAGCACGCCGACGCTGAGCGAGAGGGCCGCGGCGAACGGTCCGAAGGAACCGGGGAGCACCTCGGCCAGGGCGTGCATACGGCTGTGACGGAAGCGCGGGAAGACTCCTGCGGCGATGTCCAGGAGGCCGACGAGCGCGACCGCCCTGCCGACCAGGCCGGGGACGGCCTCGGGGCGCGGGCCGCGCGCTATGCGCAGCACCCGGTTCGATCGGCCCGGAACCCCGCCCGACATTTCCCCATCTATCCTGACAGACATCGCATCCCGTAGTTCTGCGAGAGACCTTGGACCCGGGCCCGATCGGGCATCCGGTGACATTGCGCCCTCTAGGACGGTGTCGCGGGGAGAGAGGTTCACTCCCCTCCGGAAAGTCGGGTCAAAGGCCGAGGAAAGCCCCGGGCAAACCCACGCGACGACGCGTGGGCGCGGCCCGGGCCGAGAGCAGGCAGGGAAACAGCCCATGGGTCTCACGAGCAACAAAGTGCTGGTGCTGGCGGTCGTGTTCGCCGTAGTGCTGTTCGCGGGCACGGTGTGGCTGTGGCCGCGGCTCGCCCGGCGCAGCTGGCAGGCCGTCGGCGGGCGGATCGGGATGCTGCTCGTCACCCAGCTCGCGCTGTTCGCCTCGGTGGGGCTCGCCGCCAACCAGGCGTTCGGCTTCTACGCCAGCTGGGCGGACCTGTTCGGCCAGGAGAACGGGCAGGGCGTGGTCGTCGACCACATAGCGGGCGGCGCCGGCAGTCCGGTCCAGGTGGTCGCCACCTCCCGGGTGGCCGGGGTGAGCGGCGGGGCGCCGCAGGTGGCCGGGCAGATCCAGAAGGTCGACATCGTCGGCCGTACGACCCGCATCGCGGCACCGGCGTTCGTCTATCTGCCGCCGGAGTACTTCCAGGCGCGCAACCGCGGCCGCAAGTTCCCGGTCTCCGTCGTCCTGACGGGTTACCCGGGCACCGCGCAGGCGCTGGTGGACAAGCTGCGCTACCCGAGCACGGCGCAACAGCTCGCCAAGAGCGGCAAGATGCAGCCGATGATCCTGGTGATGATGCGTCCGGCGGTGGCGCCGCCGCGGGACACCGAGTGCGTGGACGTGCCGGGGGGCCCGAAGACGGAGACGTTCTTCGCCAAGGACCTGCGCGACTCGGTGATGGCGCGTTACCGGGTGGACAAGACGCCCGCCAGCTGGGGCATCATCGGCGACTCGACCGGCGGTTACTGCGCCCTGAAGATCGCCATGCACCACCCGAGGTCGTACGCCGCCGCCGTCGGCCTGTCGCCGTACTACAAGGCGCCGATCGACCCCACCACCGGCGACCTCTTCCACGGTGACGCGAACCTGCGTAATCGTGCCAACCTCTTCTGGGTGCTCAAGCACCAGGCGGCCCCGGAGACGTCACTGCTCGTCACCAGCAGCAGAATCGGCGAGCACAACTACAAGGACACGCTCAACTTCATCAAGAGCGTGCAGGACACGAACGTGACCAGGATTTCCTCGATCATCCTTCCGAGCGGCGGGCACAACTTCAACACCTGGCGGCGGGAGATCCCGGGGGCGTTGCAGTGGCTCGGCACCCGGCTGGTCTCGCACTGAGGCCCGTATTCTGACGCCCCGTGATGCGCACGGTATGGCCGTGTTTTTGCGGGGCGGGGGCCCATGAATCGCCTACGCGCGGTAAGTTTCTGGCCATGCCACGTGGACGCCACCGCCATTCCCCGCCTCTGCACCGGCTGCTGCCCCCCTCCGCCATCGCCGGCGTCTCCGTCGCCTGCGCGCTGGGTCCCTGGGTGTTCTCCGAGGCCGCGGTGCTGCGCGCGCTGGCCGGAGCCGCCGCGGTGACCGCGCTCGCCGGCGCCTTCGTGATGCGCCGCTGGGACATCCACGCGGGCAAGCAGGTCGCCGACCTGGCCCGCGCCCGGGCCGGCGACGAGTGGCGGTTCGAGGAACGGGTCGCCGAGTTGGAGACCGACCTGGAGGAATCGCGCGAACTGCGCGCCAAGCTGGAGCAGCGGCTGCGCGCCAAGCGCGCCGAACTGGCCGGGCTGCGCAACGAGCACGCGGCCCTGCTGCGCCGCTACGCCACCGCGGAGACCGAGCGCGCGAGCGCCCTGGAGGGCCGCCGCCTGCTGGAGATCGAGTCCGGGGCGCCCGCGCTGCCGCCGGCCGCGCGCACGGCCACCTCGCTGCCGTCGCGCCCGGGCTCGCCGGCCCTGCCGCCGGCCCGGAGCGCGGAGCCGTCCGCCGCCGTCGCCGGGAAGCCGGAGAAGGCGTCGGAGAAGACGTACGACGTGTTCTCGGCCGAGGGCGCGAAGCTGTACGGGCAGGCGCTGCGGGCGCTGGCCGCGTTCGACCGGGAGAGCGGCGGCGGGACCGGAGAGCGGGGCGAGGACACGGCCGCCGCCAAAGGGGAGGACGCCCCCGGGGACATAGCCGCGCCGGACGGGGCGCGGGCCCCGGCCGAGGAGGCCGGGCCCGCCGAGGCGCGGCCCGCAGCCGCCGCACCGCAGGCCACGGAGGCTCCTGAGGCGACCGCGACCCCCGAGCCCGGGACCGACGAGACAACGGTGACCGGTGAGCCCGCCGGAACCGCCAAGGCGTCCGTGACGCCCGAGCCGACCCTGACCCCCGAGGCGACCCTGACCCCCGAGCCGTCCGAGGCCGCCGGGGTGCCCGCCGCCGGGCACTTCACCGTGCCGACCGCCGTGGCCGTCGTCCCGGCACCGCCCGTGCGGCGCCCGGTGACCTCGGGCGGTTTCGACTTCTTCGGCACGCAGAAGGGCGCGGGCCCGCAGAAGGGCACGCCGAAGACCGCGCTGGACTCCGTGCAGAACGAGGACCTGGCCGATGTCGTCGGCCAGGAGGCGCTGGCCGTGCACAAGGCGGAGGCCGAGGCGGAGTTCAAGCCCGCCGACGACAAGGCGCGCGGCGTGGGTCAGGTCATCGACCTGACCGCGCACGACGAGACCGAGCAGATCGACGTCCAGGGACTGCGCAGCGCCGCCTCCTGACGACGGCACGCGGCACACCGGGCCCGGCCTCCCCGCGGGGAAGCCGGGCCTTCGCGCGTGCGGGCATGGGGGAAACTGGAGCCATGACTCCTACGACGGAGACCACGGTCGGGATCGGCGGTGCCGCGGAAAGCACCGACATGGTGCTCAACATCGGCCCCCAGCACCCGTCCACGCACGGCGTGCTGCGGCTCAGGCTGGTGCTGGACGGCGAGCGCATCGTGCGCGCCGAGCCGGTGATCGGCTATATGCACCGGGGCGCGGAGAAGCTCTTCGAGGCGCGCGACTACCGGCAGATCATCATGCTCGCCAACCGCCACGACTGGCTGTCGGCGTTCTCCAACGAGCTGGGCGTGGTCCTCGCCGTGGAGCGGATGCTCGGCATGGAGGTGCCCGAGCGGGCGGTGTGGACGCGCACGCTGCTCGCCGAGCTGAACCGGGTGCTCAACCACCTGATGTTCCTCGGCTCCTACCCGCTGGAACTGGGCGGGATCACCCCCGTGTTCTACGCGTTCCGCGAGCGCGAGGTGCTCCAGAACGTCATGGAGGAGGTCTCCGGCGGGCGCATGCACTACATGTTCAACCGCGTCGGCGGCCTCAAGGAGGACCTGCCGGCCGGCTGGGCGGGCCGCGCGCGGGCCGCCGTCGCCGCCGTGCGCTCGCGCATGGACGTCTTCGACGACCTGGTGCTCGGCAACGAGATCTTCCGGGGGCGCACCCGAGGGGTGGGGGCGCTCTCCCCAGAGGCGGTGCACGCCTACGGCGTGAGCGGGCCCATCGCGCGCGGCTCGGGCGTCGACTTCGACCTGCGCCGCGACGAGCCGTACCTGGCGTACGGCGAGCTGCGGGACACGCTGAAGGTCGTCACCCGGAGCGAGGGCGACTGCCTGGCCCGCTTCGAGGTGCTCCTCGAACAGACGCACAACGCGCTGGACCTCGCGGACGCCTGTCTGGACCGGCTCGCCGGGCTGCCGCCCGGGCCGATCAACCAGCGCCTGCCGAAGGTGCTGAAGGCGCCCGAGGGACACACGTACGCGTGGACCGAGAACCCGCTCGGGATCAACGGGTACTACCTGGTCAGCAAGGGGGAGAAGACGCCGTACCGGCTCAAGCTGCGCTCGGCGTCGTACAACAACATCCAGGCGCTGACCGAGCTGCTGCCCGGGACGCTGGTGGCGGACATGGTGGCGATCCTGGGCTCGATGTTCTTCGTGGTCGGCGACATCGACAAGTAGGCCGCGCGCCCGCCGCGGGTCAGCCGAGCGGGTCCGGGATGCCGGCGGGCTGGAGCAGCCAGCCGAAGTCGCCGAGGCCGCCGCGCGCGGTCAGCTCCGCGGCCTCGCCGGCGCCCGCGAGGGCCCGCACATAGGCGGCGGGGTCCGTGGCGGCCAGCGTGAGCGGGGGGCGTGCGCCGGTGATGCCGAGGGCGTGCAGGGCGTCGCGCTGGGTGAGCAGGCGCGCGGGGGCCGGGAGCGCCGCCGCGCAGGCGTCCAGGGCGACATGGGCGGTGATGTCACAGCTCCCGTCCGGCACCGGCGTCGTCTCGCGGCCCTCGCGAAAACCGGTGAGGGTGCCGAACGGGGGGCGTGCGCCGGCGGTGTGCGCGTAGTCGACGGCCACCGCGAGCCCCCGTACCACCCGGCCGGCGACCGCCGCCCAGGCCTGGTCGCGGGGCCGTCCCAGCTCCGCGCGCAGCCCCTCCTCGGCCGGCAGCGGCCACCAGCGCGCCAGCCACTCCGCGTCCGCGCCGGTCACCGGATCACCCGGCCGCTCGGCGCCGTCGTCGCCGACGAGCACGTACCGGGGCACCCCCGCGGCGTCCGTCTCGGCCACGTCCACGGGCACGTTGTCCAGCCACTCGTTGGCGAACAGCAGCCCGGTGACCGACGCGGGCGGCTCGTCGCACCACACGATGCGTCCGTCCGGGCCGGCGGGGCGGCCGGCGATCTCGACGGCGTACGGCCGCACCCGGGCGGCCACCTCGTCCGGCAGCGCGCGGAGCACCCCGGTGACCAGTTCGCCGCGCCCGGCCCCCATGTCCACGAAGTCCAGCGCCGCGGGCCGCCCCAGCGCCGCGTCGACCCGGCACAACAGCTCCGCCACGGCCGCCGCGAACAGCGCCGACGCGTGCACCGACGTGCGGAAGTGCCCGGCGGGTCCCTCCGGCCGCCGGTAGAACCCGTCCGGGCCGTACAGGGCGGCCTCGGCCGCGGCCCGCCAGCCGCGCGGGCCCGCGCCGTGCGCGCGCCGCTCCTCACCCGTCGTACCGTCCGTCACCGGACCAGACTAGGCGCCCAGATGATCATCTCCTCCACCTTGGGGAGTACGTGTGCGCGGCCCGGATCGGCCCTCCGGTTGACCCGGTCGGGCATTCCGTTTCCCTACTCTGGGTTACGTGCAGCGCCTCTACGACTTCCTCCGCCGTCACCCGACCGGGGTCGACTCCTTCTGGGCCGTCGTCCTGTTCGGGCTGTCGGTGCTGAGCGAGGCCAATCTCCAGGGGACGCCGGCGCACCGGGCACCGCTGGCCGGGGCGGTCGCGGTCTCCGCCGTCCTGTGCCTCGTCGTCGCGCTGCGCCGCCGGTTCCCGGAACCGATGCTGCTGGTCGCGCTCGCCACCGGCCTCGCCCAGTTGGTGCTGGACCTGGAGACGTCCGTCGCCGACTTCGCCATGCTGGTGATCGCCTACACGGTCGCCACCATGGGCGCGCCCTGGGCGTCCCGGCTCGCCCTCGTCGCCAGCTTCTGCGCAGCGCCCATGGCGCAGCTGCGCTGGCCGGCGGAGCACGCGAGCTTCCTCGGCCGCCTCGCCATCGTGGCCTTCCAGACCGTGCCCTTCGCGCTCGCCTGGGTGCTCGGCGACTCCATGCGTACCCGGCGCGCCTACTTCGAGCAGCTGGAGGAGCGCGCGGCCCGGCTGGAGCAGGAGCGCGAGGCGCAGTCCAAGGTCGCCGTCGCCGCCGAGCGCGCCCGGATCGCCCGCGAGCTGCACGACGTGGTCGCGCACAACGTGTCCGTGATGGTGGTGCAGGCCGACGGCGCCGCCTACGTCATGGACACCGCCCCCGACCAGGCGAGGACGGCCCTGGAGACGATCTCCTCGACCGGCCGGCAGGCCCTCGCCGAGATGCGCCGCCTGCTGGGCGTGCTGCGCACCGGGGAGCACCAGGAGGGCGGCGAGTACGTCCCGCAGCCCGACGTCGAGCAGATCGACGAGCTGATCGAGCAGTGCCGCGGCTCCGGCCTGCCCGTCGACTTCAAGGTGGAGGGCACCCCGCGCCCGCTGCCCAGCGGGGTGGAGCTGACCGCGTACCGGATCGTGCAGGAGGCGCTCACCAACACCCGCAAGCACGGCGGGCCCAACGCGGGCGCCAGCGTCCGGCTGGTCTACTTCGACGACGGCCTCGGCCTGCTCGTGGAGGACGACGGCAACGGCGCCCCGCAGGAGCTGTACGAGGAGGGCGGCGCCGACGGCAGCGGGCACGGCCTGATCGGCATGCGCGAGCGCGTCGGCATGGTCGGCGGCACCCTGGACGCCGGGCCGCGGCCCGGCGGAGGATTCCGGATCAGCGCCCTGCTGCCGCTCAAGCCGGCGCACTGACGAACGAACGAGGACAGGGAAGAAGGACCGGATGACGATCCGCGTGATGCTCGTCGACGACCAGGTGCTGCTGCGCACCGGGTTCGGGATGGTGCTCGCCGCCCAGCCGGACATGGAGGTCGTCGCCGAGGCGGGCGACGGTGTCGAGGCCCTGGAGAAGCTGCGCGCCACCGCGGTGGACGTGGTGCTGATGGACGTCCGCATGCCGAAGCTCGACGGGGTGGAGGCCACCCGGCGGATCTGCGCGCAGCCGGACCCGCCCAAGGTGCTGATCCTTACCACGTTCGACCTGGACGAGTACGCCTTCTCCGGGCTGAAGGCGGGCGCCTCCGGCTTCATGCTCAAGGACGTGCCGCCCGGCGAGCTGCTGGCCGCCATCCGGTCGGTGCACAGCGGTGACGCCGTGGTCGCGCCCTCCACCACCCGGCGGCTGCTGGACCGCTTCGCGCCGATGCTGCCCTCCGGCGCCGGGGAGCCCCGGCACAAGGAGCTGGACCGGCTCACCGAGCGGGAGCGGGAGGTGATGGTGCTGGTCGCGCAGGGCCTGTCCAACGGGGAGATCGCGGCGCGCCTGGTGCTGTCCGAGGCGACCGTGAAGACCCATGTCGGCCGCATCCTGACCAAGCTGGGCCTGCGCGACCGGGTGCAGGTGGTGGTGCTGGCCTACGAGACCGGCCTGGTGCGGGCGGGCGGCCTGGGCTGAGCCGCGCCCGGCACGGGCGGTTCAGCGCAGCAGCCCCTCGATGAAGTCGCTGCCCAGCCGGGCCACCGCCGAGAGGTCCAGCTGGTGCTGCACGTACCGGCCCCGGCGGCACTGGGTGATCAGGCCCGCCTTCTTCAGCACCGCCAGGTGCCGGGAGACCTCGGGCGCCGAGATGCCGTACGCGTCGGCCAGTTCGCTCGTGGTGTGCGGGGCGCGCGCCAGATAGCGGCACAGCCGCATCCGCACGGGGTGGGCCAGCGCCTCCAGGCGCCGGGTGAGCTGGGCGACGGACAGGGCCTGCGGGCGGGGCCCGCTGACCGGGTAGCTGATCACGGGCTGCCAGCCGTACCGGTGCAGCACCAGGACGTGGGGGCGGCCGAGACTGGTCGGCACCAGGACCAGGCCGCCGTCCCCGGTGGCGGTGCGCACCACCGGCAGCTTGTCGACGGTGATCAGCGCGGCCTCCTCGTCCACCGAGAACGCCCCGGACAGCGAGGTGAGGGCCTCGGCCAGGCCCTTGCGGCGCAGCAGCTCGGTGCGGTGCCGGGCGTCGGCGGCGAGCTGGGGCTGGATGCGGGCCCAGGTGTCCGCGAAGAAGGCCTCCTCGCAGTCGAGCAGCAGCCCCCGCAGCCAGGCCCGGATGGCCGGCGGGTCCTCCAGCAGCCGGCGGGTGAACCGCTCCTGCATCGGGCCGCGCGCGGCGGCCATGTCCAGGGCGCGCCTTCGCAGCACCGGGTCGTCCAGCGTGCCCGGCCGGGGGGTGTCGCCGCGCACGCCGCAGGTGAACTCCAGGGCGGCCTGCACGAACTGTTCGTCCGTCAGTTTGTCGAGCAGCTCCAGGTCCTCGGTCAGCGTGGCCCCGGGGAGCACCCGGTCGCCGGGGACGCCGGCGAAGGCCCAGAAGACGTCCGAGAACGTCGTGCGCCACAGGAAGTCCGCCTCGCACAGCCGGTCGGCGAGGTGGGGGCTCAGCCGGGAGGAGACGCCGGCGGCCCAGCCCCCCAGCTCCGGGTGGTGGCCCGGCTCGCTGAGCACGTGCAGCGCCATCCCGAGCTCGGCCAGCGGCGAGGGTACGACGGAGATCCTCGCCCACCTGCCGGCGTCGGGGGCACTCCCGTCGGTGGCCAGCCCGGTGATGTCGATGGTCACGCTCATGCCCCCCATCGTGCACCGGACCACCGACAACGCCTCGCGGATTGACGGCAGCGGTCAATCCACGGGACATCGGCGCGGGCCGCGCGCAGCCTGAGGGCAACCACGTTCCCGGAAGGCGACCGCCATGAGCAGCACCCAGCAGTACCTCCTCGACCTGCACCGCGCCCGCGCCCACGGCACGCCCCACCCGCCCGCGCCCGGCCGGCACGACCTCGCCGTGCTGCGCGCCCTCGTGCGCCGGCTGCGCCGCCGGGCGTCGTAGCGGGCCCGGCGCACACCCGGGAAGGCCGCGCGCGCCCTCAGCGGCCGCCGCCGGGCGCCGGCAGCCGCCGCGCGAAGTCCCGTACGGCGGCCCGCACCTCGTCGGCCGTCCACTCCAGGCCCGCGGCCCGGACGCTGACCTCCGTGCGGGCCAGCCCGGGAGCGGCGTCGCCGGACCAGCCGTTGGCGAAGAGCGCCACCGAGGTCTCCTCCGCCTGGCGCAGCGCGGCCTCGGCGACCACCTCGGGCTCGTACGGCAGCCACACCTGGAACTCGTGGGTGTGCGGCACCTCGGGGTGCACCCGCGCCCACGGCAGGCCGGAGACGGCGAGGCCCTCGCGCAGCGCGGCGGCGACCACGCGCGCCTGGCGCACGTACGCGGGCAGCCGGGGCAGCTCCCGCTCCAGGCCGATGAGCGCGGACAGCGCGGTCGGGAACTGCTGGAAGATCATGCCGCCGTACCGGTGCCGCCAGGTCCGCGCCTCCTCGACCAGCGTGGCCGGTCCGGCGAGCGCGGCGCCGCCGAGGCCGTCGAGGGACTTGTAGAACGACACGTAGACGCTGTCGGCCAGGCCCGCGATCTCCGTCAGGGGGCGCCCGAAGTGCTCGGTGCACTCCCACAGGCGCGCGCCGTCGAAGTGCACCACCGCCTCGCGCTCCCGGGCCACCGCCACCGCCTCGGTCAGTTCCTCCCAGGTGGGCAGCACGAACCCGGCGTCCCTGAGCGGAAGTTCCAGCATCAGCGCGCCGAAGGGCTCCTCGACGGCGCGTATCTCCGCCGCCGTCGGCTGCCTCGGTCCGCCGCCCACCCGGACCGGGCGCAACCCGCTCACCTGGCTGAAGGCCTGCCGTTCATGCACCTCCGGGTGGGCCAGCGGGTGCAGGGCCACGGCGGCGTCGCCGGTGCGGCCGGTCCAGCAGCGCAGCGCCACCTGCTGGGCCATGGTGCCGGTGGGGAAGAAGACGGCGGCC
This sequence comes from Streptomyces misionensis, assembly GCF_007896895.1. Taxonomy (GTDB): domain Bacteria; phylum Actinomycetota; class Actinomycetes; order Streptomycetales; family Streptomycetaceae; genus Streptomyces; species Streptomyces misionensis_A. The sequence goes on from NZ_VOGW01000064.1 coordinate 19,150, forward strand.
TCCATGCCGAGCAGGGCGGCGGTCCGCTCCTCCAGGTCGGCCACGATCCGGTTGCCGTACACGTCGGCCGGTTCGTCCAGGTCGTACACCTCGGCGCCCGCCGCGGTCAGTTCCTCCAGGCGCTCGCGGATCGTGTTGCCCCAGCGGGCGGGACCCAGCCTGCGCGCGTCCCGCCGCCGCACGGCCGCCCACCGCTCCCGCATCCGCTCCTTGTCCGAGGGGCCCGGAATGTCCGGCGAGCCCGCGGGCCCCGCCGGCTCATCCGCCGGTCGCGCGCCGGCCGCGTCAGTGTCAGTCATGCGGGGATCATGCCGTGCCGGGCGCCCGCGGGGCAGCCGGATATCACGGCCCGCGGGGTCGCGTGGCGAAACCCACAGCCTGTGGACAACCGGTCGGCGGCGGACCGGGATAGCGTTAACATGACGAGAAATCGTCCGGTACATCGTCCGGTACCCGAAGCGGACTGGAACGGGAAGGCCGCCGTCGCGTGAGTACAGTCCACCAGCAAGACCTCAAGGACCGCCCCGCGCGGCTCACCGTCGGCGTCGTGGGCGCCGGCCGCGTGGGCCCCGCGCTGGCCGCGTCCCTCCAGCTCGCCGGGCACCGCCCGGTCGCCGTCTCGGGTGTCTCCGACGCCTCCCGCAGGCGCGCCGAGACCCTGCTCCCGGGCGTGCCCCTGGTGCCGCCCGCCGAGGTCCTGGAGCGCGCCGACCTGGTGCTGCTCACCGTTCCCGACGACGCGCTGCCCGCCCTGGTCGCCGGCCTCGCCGAGACCGGCGCGGTGCGCCCCGGCCAGCTGCTCGTGCACACCTCCGGGCGGTACGGCGCCAAGGTCCTCGACCCCGCCCTGCGCGCCGGCGCGCTCCCGCTCGCCCTGCACCCGGCGATGACCTTCACCGGCACCCCGGTGGACGTACAGCGCCTCGCGGGCTGCTCCTTCGGCGTCACCGCGCCCGAGGAGCTGCGGCTGGCCGCCCAGGCCCTGGTCATCGAGATGGGCGGCGAGCCGGAGTGGATCAGCGAGGAGAACCGCCCGCTCTACCACGCCGCCCTCGCGCTCGGCGCCAACCACCTGGTGACCCTGGTCGCCCAGTCCATGGAGCTGCTGCGCACGGCCGGCGTCGAGGCCCCCGACCGGATGCTCGGCCCGCTGCTCGGCGCCGCCCTGGACAACGCCCTGCGCTCCGGGGACGCGGCCCTGACCGGGCCGGTCGCGCGCGGGGACGCGGGCACCGTCGCCGCGCACATCACCGAGCTGCGCGCGCACGCCCCGGGCACCGTCGCCGGCTATCTGGCGATGGCCCGCGCCACGGCCGACCGGGCCCTCGCCTCCGGGCTGCTCAAGCCGGAACTCGCCGAGGACCTGCTCGGCGTGCTGGCCGACGGCGCGAACGGCGACGGCACCGGCGGCCGCGCGGACGGCGACGGCACCGACGGCACGAACGGCACCGAGGGGAACGACCGATGACCACCGCCCTGCTCCGCACCGCCCAGGAGCTGCACGCCCGCACCCGCGAGGGCCGCCGCGCCGTCGTGATGACCATGGGCGCCCTGCACGAGGGCCACGCGAGCCTCATCCGTGCCGCGCGCCGGATCGCGGGCCCGGACGGCGAGGTCGTCGTCACCGTCTTCGTCAACCCGCTCCAGTTCGGCGCGGGCGAGGACCTGGACCGCTACCCGCGCACCCTGGAAGCCGACCTGAAGGTCGCCGAACAGGCCGGTGCCGACGCCGTGTTCGCCCCCGCCGTGGACGAGGTCTACCCCGGTGGCGACCCCCAGGTCCGCGTCACCGCGGGCCCCATGGGCGAACGCCTGGAGGGCGCCTCCCGCCCCGGCCACTTCGACGGCATGCTCACCGTCGTCGCCAAGCTGCTCCACCTCACCCGCCCCGACGTCGCCCTGTACGGCCAGAAGGACGCCCAGCAGCTGGCGCTGATCCGGCGCATGGTGCGGGACCTGAACTTCGGCATCGAGATCGTCGCCGTGCCGACCGCGCGCGAGGAGGACGGGCTCGCCCTGTCCAGCCGCAACCGCTTCCTGTCGCCCGACGAGCGCCGCACCGCGCTCGCGCTGTCCCGCGCCCTGTTCGCGGGCCGCGACCGGCACGCCGCGCAGGAGGCGCTGCGCGCCCGCGCCCGCGAGGTGCCCGCCACCCAGGCCCGGGCCGAGGCGCTGAGCGCGATAGGGGAGTCCCGCGCGGCGGCCGACGCGCACGCGGTGGCCACAGCGTCCCCCGGCGGCCCGGCGGCCGTCCGCGCCGCCGCCCGCCAGGTGCTGGACGACGCCGCCCACTACGACCCGCCGCTGGAACTGGACTACCTCGCCCTGGTCGACCCGTCCGACTTCACCGAGATCGGCGACGACCACACCGGCGAGGCGGTGCTCGCGGTGGCGGCCCGGGTCGGCACCACCCGGCTGATCGACAACATCCCGCTCACCTTCGGACCCCTCGGAGCCGCCTCGTGACCAGCACAGGCATACGACTGCACGCGCCCGCCCCCGGCTGGGCCATCGAGGCGGACGTGGTCGTCGTCGGCTCCGGCGTGGCCGGTCTGACCGCGGCCCTGCGCTGCGAGGCGGCCGGGCTGACCACGGTGGTCGTCACCAAGGCCCGTCTGGACGACGGCTCCACCCGCTGGGCCCAGGGCGGCGTCGCGGCCGCCCTCGGCGAGGGCGACACCCCCGAGCAGCACCTGGACGACACCCTGGTGGCGGGCGTGGGCCTGTGCGACGAGGAGGCGGTACGGCTCCTGGTCACCGAGGGCCCGGACGCGGTACGGCGGCTCATCGCCACCGGCGCGCACTTCGACGAGTCCGCCGAGGGCGACCTCGAACTCACCCGCGAGGGCGGCCACCACCGCCGCCGGATCGCACACGCGGGCGGCGACGCGACCGGCGCGGAGATCTCCCGCGCCCTGGTCGAGGCGGTCCGCGCGCGCGGCCTGCGCACCATCGAGAACGCCCTGGTCCTGGACCTGCTCACGGACGCCGAGGGTCGCACCGCCGGGGTCACCCTGCATGTGATGGGCGAGGGCCAGCACGACGGCGTGGGCGCGGTGCACGCCCCCGCGGTGGTGCTCGCCACCGGCGGCATGGGCCAGGTGTACTCCGCGACCACCAACCCGTCGGTGTCCACCGGCGACGGCGTGGCCCTGGCGCTGCGCGCGGGCGCCGAGGTCAGCGATCTCGAATTCGTCCAGTTCCACCCGACCGTGCTCTTCCTCGGCCCGGACGCGGAGGGCCAGCAGCCGCTGGTCTCCGAGGCGGTGCGCGGCGAGGGCGCCCACCTGGTCGACGGCGACGGCGTGCGCTTCATGGCGGGGCAGCACGAACTGGCCGAGCTGGCGCCGCGGGACATCGTCGCCAAGGCCATCACGCGGCGGATGCAGGAGCAGGACGCCGATCACATGTTCCTGGACGCCCGGCACTTCGGCGCCGGGATGTGGGAGCACCGCTTCCCGACCATCCTGGCCGCCTGCCGCGCCAACGGCATCGACCCGGTCACCGAGCCCATCCCGATCGCCCCGGCCGCCCACCACGCCTCCGGCGGCGTGCGCACCGACGCCCACGGCCGCACCACCGTGCCCGGCCTGTACGCGTGCGGCGAGTGCGCCTGCACCGGCGTGCACGGCGCCAACCGGCTCGCCTCCAACTCCCTCCTGGAGGGCCTGGTCTACGCCGAGCGGATCGCCGCGGACATCGCCGCCGAGCGCGCCGCGCACGGCCTGGGCGCGCGCGTCCCCGCGCCCGTCCCGCACCCCGAGCAGCCGGCGTACCCGCTGCTCGCCCCCGAGACCCGGTTCGCCATCCAGCGGATCATGACCGAGGGCGCGGGCGTGCTGCGCTCGGCCGAGTCCCTGTCCCGGGCCGCGGACCAGCTCCAGCGGCTGCACACCGAGGCCCGCGAGGCGCTCACCGAGCAGGGCAAGACCGCCGAGCCCGGCGTGGACACGTGGGAGGCCACCAACCTCCTGTGCGTGGCCCGCGTGCTGGTCGCCGCCGCCCGGCTGCGCGAGGAGACCCGCGGCTGCCACTGGCGCGAGGACCACGCCGAGCGCGACGACGCGAACTGGCGGCGCCACATCGTCGTACGGCTCGATCCGGACCGTTCGCTGGCGGTGCGCACCACCGACACCGCAGACTTCCCCCCTACCCGGTAACACCAGCGCCTCAGGAGCAGTGACAGACGTGAGCACCGACGACCTTCCCCTCGTGACGACCGGCGGCTGCGGCGACGGCTGTGCCTGCGGCGCGGAGGACCACGAGGAGTACCTGGAGTGCGGGCTCGACCCCGCGCTCGCCGAGCTGCTGGCCGCCGCCGGGCTCGACCCGATCGAGGTCGAGGATGTCGCCAACGTGGCCATCCAGGAGGACCTGGCCGGCGGCGTGGACGTGACGACGGTCGCCACCATCCCCGAGGAGGCCGTGGCCACCGGCGACTTCACCGCGCGCGAGGCGGGCGTCGTGGCCGGCCTGCGGGTCGCCGAGGCCGTCCTCTCGGTGGTCTGCACGGACGAGTTCGAGGTCGAGCGGCACGTCGAGGACGGCGACCGGGTCGAGGCCGGGCAGAAGCTGCTGTCGGTCACCACCCGCACCCGCGACCTGCTGACCGCCGAGCGCAGCGCGCTGAACCTGCTGTGCCGGCTCTCCGGCATCGCGACCGCGACGCGCGCGTGGGCGGACGCCCTGGAGGGCACCGGCACCAAGGTCCGCGACACCCGCAAGACCACCCCGGGGCTGCGCGCCCTGGAGAAGTTCGCGGTGCGCGCGGGCGGCGGCGTCAACCACCGCATGTCCCTGTCGGACGCGGCCCTGGTGAAGGACAACCACGTGGTCGCGGCCGGCGGCGTCGCCCAGGCCTTCAAGGCCGTGCGGGAGGCGTTCCCGGACGTGCCGATCGAGGTCGAGGTCGACACCCTGCACCAGCTGCGCGAGGTGGTGGACGCGGGCGCCGACCTGATCCTGCTGGACAACTTCACGCCCGGCGAGTGCGCGGAGGCCGTCGGCATCGTCGCCGGCCGGGCCCAGCTGGAGGCCTCCGGCCGGCTGACGCTCGCCAACGCGCGGTCGTACGCCGAGACCGGTGTGGACTTCCTGGCGGTCGGCGCCCTCACCCACTCCTCGCCGATCCTGGACATCGGCCTGGACCTGCGCGAGGCGGAGTAACGGCCATGCTGCTCACGATCGACGTCGGCAACACGCACACCGTCCTCGGCCTGTTCGACGGCGAGGACATCGTGGAGCACTGGCGCATCTCCACCGACGCCCGGCGCACCGCCGACGAGCTGGCGGTGCTGCTCCAGGGCCTGATGGGCATGCACCCGCTGCTCGGCGAGGAGCTGGGCGACGGCATCGACGGCATCGCGATCTGCGCCACCGTCCCGTCGGTCCTGCACGAGCTGCGCGAGGTCACCCGGCGCTACTACGGCGACGTCCCGGCCGTCCTGGTCGAACCGGGCGTCAAGACGGGCGTGCCGATCCTCACCGACAACCCCAAGGAGGTCGGCGCCGACCGCATCATCAACGCGGTCGCGGCGGTCGAGCTGTACGGCGGCCCGGCGATCGTCGTGGACTTCGGCACGGCGACCACGTTCGACGCGGTCTCCGCGCGCGGGGAGTACGTCGGCGGGGTGATCGCGCCCGGCATCGAGATCTCCGTGGAGGCCCTGGGCGTCAAGGGCGCTCAGCTCCGCAAGATCGAGGTGGCCCGCCCGCGCAGCGTGATCGGCAAGAACACGGTCGAGGCCATGCAGGCGGGCATCGTCTACGGCTTCGCCGGCCAGGTGGACGGCGTCGTCGGCCGCATGGCACGCGAACTGGCCGACGACCCCGAGGACGTCACGGTGATCGCGACGGGCGGCCTCGCCCCGATGGTCCTCGGCGAGTCCTCGGTCATCGACGAGCACCAGCCATGGCTGACCCTGATCGGCCTACGCCTGGTGTACGAACGGAACGTGGCACGCCTCTAGTGCCGTGGCGGAAAGGCCTGCCGGGAGGCTGCCGGGCGTCGCGAGCCGGTGAACTTTTCCGGTCGCAGCACCAGGAGCGACCGGCAGCCGGTCGGCCCGCCCGCGGCGCGGCCGGCAGGCGTCGCCCCCCGGGGGTGGCTTTGGGGCGTCCGGGTGGGAAAACGGCCCCGGTCGAGGGAAACCCACAGCGACACATCATCCCGTTGTGTCACTTTTGTCCGATTAGCGGTAGCGTCGCCGCATGCCCACGCCATACGGATCCCGCGGCGGCATGGCGTTCGGCGCGGAGGAGCTGCGTGTGCTCCGCCGCGCCCTCGCCCTCGCCCTCCACCCCGGCCACGCGTCCGCCCGGGACGCCCAGGACTGCCTCCGGCTCGCCGAGTCGCTCGACGAGGCGATCCGCGAGGGGGCCAGACTGCGCGCCTTCCTGGTGGCCGACCTCGGCCGCTACCGGGCCGCGCTCCCGGGCACCGCGGCCGGCTACCTCGCCCTCCTGGAGGAGACGCTGGGCATCGGGTACCTGCCGGTGCCGGACGACCTCGCGGCGCTGCGGGCGCTGCGGGGCAACCCGAGGGCGGCCGACCTGCTGGAGCGCTGCCGGCTGCGGGCCGAGCGGGACGTGCGGGCCCGCTTCGCCCAGGGCGGCGTCAAGATCCCGGCCCCGGCCGCACCGCCCGCGCGGGCGCGCCTGCTGGCCCTCTCCGGCGGTGCGGCGCGGCAGTCCGAGGGCGACGGCAAGCGGCCCTCCGAGCCCGCCCC
>NZ_VOGW01000064.1:26157-28982 GCF_007896895.1 Streptomyces misionensis
GGGCGCGGGCGGCTCTTCGTCCGGGCCGGGCCCGGCGGCGCGCCCGCGCGCGTACGGAGCGGCCCCCCGCCCGCCCCGGAGGACCTGTCGGCGTTTGCGCCCCCCGCACCATTCGCCCGTTCCGCCGTGGCTACCCTGGTGCCATGGACTACGTCTCCGCGCTTGTTCCGCCGGTCGTCATGGCCGCGTTCTTCATCGGTTTGGTCCGGGTGATCGTGAAGACCCAGGGCGGTGCCGCCAAGAGCAAGGAGGACGCGGCCGTGGACGCCGCCCTCGCCCGCGCGGAGAGTGCGCGCAACGCGTCCGCCGCCGGCGACGCCTGAGCCCTGCCCCTGCGGGGACCACCGCGAGCCGGGAAAGCGGTGCACGTCCCGGCTCGCGCCCTTTTTGCCCGCATCCGTGGACTTCGCGCACGTCTGGCACGCCATTGTCCGGATCTCCCACTATTGTCTGAGCTGTGCCTCGCCCCTTGGGAGAACTCGAAGACGCGGTCATGACGCGGGTGTGGAAGTGGAACCGCCCGGTGACCGTTCGAGAAGTCCTGGAAGACCTCCAGCAGGAACGCTCCATCGCGTACACCACCGTGATGACGGTTTTGGACAATCTCCATCAGAAGGGCTGGGTGCGCCGCGAGGCGGAAGGCCGCGCCTATCGATATGAGGCCGTCTCCACCCGGGCCGCCTACGCCGCCGCACTCATGAACGACGCCTGGTCGCAGAGCGACAACCCGGCCGCCGCACTCGTCGCCTTCTTCGGGATGATGAGTCAGGAACAGCGCCAGGCCCTCGCGGACGCCGTACGCATCGTGCAGGGACCGCAAACCCGGGAAGCGCCCGAAGTGAGCCGGACGCAGCCGCCGGAAGCCGGAGAACCGGAAGACGGAGAACCGGAAGCCGCGCAAGCGCGGCAAGAGGAGAACCCCGGCTCGGCGCGGGGCGCCGACGGGCGATAGCGTCCGGCTCATGTCAGCAGCGCGTCCCGAAGTCTCCGCAAAAGCCATCACGGTCCGCCGTGCCCGCACCAGCGATGTCCCGGCCGTGCGCCACCTCCTCGACGCCTACGTCCGCGACCGCATCCTCCTCGACAAAGCCACGGTCACGCTTTACGAGGACATCCAGGAGTTCTGGGTCGCCGAACGGGACGACAACGCCGAGGTCGTCGGCTGCGGCGCGCTGCACGTCATGTGGGAGGACCTCGCGGAAGTCCGCACCCTGGCGGTGAAGCCCGGCCTCAAGGGCGCGGGCGTCGGCCATCAGTTGCTGGAGAAGTTGCTGCACACCGCGCGCTGGCTCGGTGTTCGCCGCGTTTTCTGCCTGACCTTCGAAGTCGACTTCTTCGGGAAGCACGGCTTCGTCGAGATCGGCGAGACGCCGGTCGACACCGATGTCTACGCGGAGCTGCTGCGTTCCTATGACGAGGGCGTCGCGGAGTTCCTCGGTCTCGAACGAGTGAAACCGAACACCTTGGGCAACAGCCGGATGCTTCTGCATCTGTGATCGTCATTGCCGCCGTGACTATGCGCGGTGCCCTATGTCCGAAACGCGCAGCTTTCCGGCCCGGGAGTCCTCGGCGATCCTCTCCCAGGGGTTTGTGTTTTTCCGGCAAAAGCGGTTTGCTTTCCGACGTACTGCAGTACTGCATATAACAGGGGCAGCGAAACGGGCGGACGCGCGCACCCTGACCCTCAACGTTATCGATGAAAGGAAATCCGGTGGCACAGAAGGTTCAGGTCCTTCTTGTCGACGACCTCGACGGCGGCGAGGCGGACGAGACGGTGACGTTCGCGCTGGACGGCAAGACGTACGAGATCGATCTCACGACCGCCAATGCGGACAAGCTGCGCGGCCTTCTCGACCCTTATGTGAAGGGCGGTCGGCGTACCGGGGGCCGTGCCTCCGGCGGCCGTGGAAAGGCCCGTGCCGCCGCCGGCGGCAACCAGGACACCGCGGCGATCCGCGCCTGGGCCAAGGAGAACGGCCTGGAGGTCAACGACCGCGGCCGCGTTCCCGCGTCCATCCGCGAGGCCTACGAGAAGGCCAACGGCTGATTCAGCGGCCGATTACCGGTACGACGACCGATTACCGGTCCGACGGTACGACCCCTTCGGCGAGGCCGGCGGCCCGCCGCAGCCGGACGCGGTGACAGCATGCCGCCACCGTGTCCACCAGTCGTACGAGATCGGGGGCGCATCCCTCGCGCCCCATGGCCGGCATGGCGGGCAGCAAGGCCTCGGCCTCGCGCCCCGGCTCGGGGGGCCGCAGCCACACGGCGGCCCCCTCAAGGCATCCGGGAGCGCCCCCGGAGCGGGAGCCCGGAACGGCCCGGGAAAGCCCGTTTGAGGGCGACGGCGGCCATCCCGGCGGCAGCGGGGCCGCGAGGGCGTCACCCGCCCCCAGGGCTCGCAGATCGAGCGCGACGGCGCCCCATTCCAGCCACTCCAGCAGCCCCGGCAGCTCCTCCGCGCCGCCCGCGGCCACCAGCAGCTCCATCCGGTCGCCCCGCAGGGCCACCGGAGAACCCGGCGCGAGATGCCGGAGCGCCCCCGCGCCCGCCTCGGCCGGCACGTCCAGGACGTCGAACCGCACCCCGGTGGGCAGCCGCGGCGGACGCCCGGGGACGGCGGCCCAGCCCAGCTCGCGCTCGTACCAGCGCCGGACCCCGCGCCACCCCCGTGCCCCGGGCCCCCGCGGGGCGCGGGGCGGCGGCCGCGGCGCCGGGCCGCGCCCCGCACCGCCCCGCCCGCAGCCCCGCCCCCCCCCCCCGCCACCCACCGCCCCCGCCCCCCGCCCGCGCCCCCGTTCCCCCACCCCCTCCCGCCTCCGACC
>NZ_VOGW01000064.1:29262-65818 GCF_007896895.1 Streptomyces misionensis
AGGGTGCTGACCAGTTCGGGGGCGGTCGGCGCGAAGACCAGGTCGAGCAGTCCGCAGCCGAAGTCGGGGCGCATGACGCGCTCGCCGCCGCCGGTGAACAGCAGCTGTTCGCCGAGGTCGTGGATGTGCCCCGCGGGGCGGGCGCTCCCGGTTCGACGGGGCGGCGCGGAAGGGGGACCGTGGAGGGAGTGGAGACCGGGCGGGCCATGCCACTGCAACCGGCGGGACGGACGGCGAGTTACGCTGGGTGCCCCATCGGGTGCGCGGCGTGCTCGAAATGGACGCGTACGGGGGCGGGGAGAGCCGCAAGGTTGTTCGCCCATAGCGGAGGGAACGGGGCCGCGTGGCATGGAGTGTCAGTCCCAGCGGGTAAGACATGCCTAGTGGGAGGGGGCGACCTGCGGGCGAGGCGGTCTCCCGTTCGCCATCGGCGTAGTGGCGAGTGGGGTAACTGTCTGGCCTGGGGGAACATCGTCTCGCACCATCGGGTTGGAGCAGATGTCGGCGTTCGGGGTCAGGAGGCCATCGACGGTGTCGGCAGTTGGAATGAGCGGTCCCCGCTTGCGGGACTAAGCTGCGGAAGGACAGGGAGGGGAAGTTCCCCCCACTGCCTGACCGCTCTGAGGAGCGATTAACGATGTTCGAGAGGTTCACCGACCGCGCGCGGCGGGTTGTCGTCCTGGCTCAGGAAGAAGCCCGGATGCTCAACCACAACTACATCGGCACCGAGCACATCCTCCTGGGTCTCATCCACGAGGGCGAAGGTGTCGCCGCTAAGGCCCTGGAGAGCCTCGGCATTTCGCTCGAGGCGGTCCGCCAGCAGGTGGAGGAGATCATCGGCCAGGGCCAGCAGGCCCCGTCCGGTCACATCCCCTTCACCCCCCGTGCCAAGAAGGTCCTGGAGCTGTCGCTCCGCGAGGCCCTTCAGCTGGGCCACAACTACATCGGCACGGAGCACATCCTGCTCGGCCTGATCCGTGAGGGCGAGGGCGTCGCCGCCCAGGTCCTGGTCAAGCTGGGCGCCGACCTCAACCGGGTGCGGCAGCAGGTCATCCAGCTGCTCTCCGGTTACCAGGGCAAGGAGACCGCCACCGCCGGCGGCCCCGCCGAGGGCACCCCCTCGACGTCCCTCGTCCTGGACCAGTTCGGCCGGAACCTCACCCAGGCCGCTCGTGAGTCCAAGCTCGACCCGGTCATCGGGCGCGAGAAGGAGATCGAGCGGGTCATGCAGGTGCTGTCCCGCCGTACCAAGAACAACCCGGTGCTGATCGGTGAGCCCGGCGTCGGCAAGACCGCCGTCGTGGAGGGCCTCGCCCAGGCCATCGTCAAGGGCGAGGTGCCCGAGACGCTGAAGGACAAGCACCTCTACACCCTGGACCTCGGCGCCCTGGTCGCCGGCTCCCGCTACCGCGGTGACTTCGAGGAGCGCCTGAAGAAGGTGCTCAAGGAGATCCGCACCCGCGGCGACATCATCCTGTTCATCGACGAGCTGCACACGCTGGTCGGTGCGGGTGCCGCCGAGGGCGCCATCGACGCGGCTTCCATCCTGAAGCCGATGCTGGCCCGCGGTGAGCTGCAGACCATCGGTGCCACCACGCTGGACGAGTACCGCAAGCACCTGGAGAAGGACGCGGCCCTGGAGCGCCGCTTCCAGCCCATCCAGGTCGCCGAGCCGTCCCTGCCGCACACCATCGAGATCCTCAAGGGCCTGCGCGACCGGTACGAGGCGCACCACCGCGTCTCCATCACCGACGAGGCGCTGGTCCAGGCCGCCACCCTGGCCGACCGCTACATCTCGGACCGCTTCCTGCCGGACAAGGCCATCGACCTGATCGACGAGGCCGGCTCCCGGATGCGCATCCGCCGGATGACCGCGCCGCCGGACCTGCGCGAGTTCGACGAGAAGATCGCCGGTGTCCGCCGGGACAAGGAGTCCGCGATCGACTCGCAGGACTTCGAGAAGGCCGCCTCCCTGCGGGACAAGGAGAAGCAGCTCCTTGCCGCCAAGGCCAAGCGGGAGAAGGAGTGGAAGGCCGGCGACATGGACGTCGTCGCCGAGGTCGACGGCGAGCTGATCGCCGAGGTCCTCGCCACGGCCACCGGCATCCCGGTCTTCAAGCTGACCGAGGAGGAGTCCTCCCGCCTGCTGCGCATGGAGGAGGAGCTGCACAAGCGGGTCATCGGCCAGAACGACGCCGTCAAGGCGCTGTCGAAGGCGATCCGCCGTACGCGTGCCGGTCTGAAGGACCCGAAGCGCCCCGGTGGCTCGTTCATCTTCGCCGGCCCGTCCGGTGTCGGTAAGACCGAGCTGTCCAAGGCGCTCGCCGAGTTCCTCTTCGGTGACGAGGACGCGCTGATCTCCCTCGACATGTCGGAGTTCAGCGAGAAGCACACGGTCTCCCGTCTCTTCGGTTCGCCCCCCGGCTACGTGGGCTACGAGGAGGGCGGCCAGCTGACCGAGAAGGTGCGCCGCAAGCCGTTCTCCGTCGTCCTGTTCGACGAGGTGGAGAAGGCCCACCCGGACATCTTCAACTCGCTGCTGCAGATCCTGGAGGACGGTCGCCTGACCGACTCCCAGGGCCGGGTCGTGGACTTCAAGAACACGGTCATCATCATGACGACCAACCTCGGCACCCGGGACATCTCCAAGGGCTTCAACCTGGGCTTCGCGGCCTCGGGCGACACGAAGACCAACTACGAGCGCATGAAGAACAAGGTCCAGGACGAGCTGAAGCAGCACTTCCGGCCCGAGTTCCTCAACCGTGTGGACGACGTCGTCGTCTTCCCGCAGCTCACGCAGGAGGACATCCTGCGGATCGTCGACCTGATGATCAGCAAGGTGGACGAGCGCCTGAAGGACCGGGACATGGGCATCGAGCTCTCCCAGTCCGCGAAGGAGCTGCTGTCCAAGAAGGGCTACGACCCCGTGCTGGGCGCCCGGCCGCTGCGCCGCACCATCCAGCGCGAGATCGAGGACACCCTCTCCGAGAAGATCCTCTTCGGCGAGCTGCGCCCCGGCCACATCGTGGTCGTGGACACGGAGGGCGAGGGCGACAGCGCGACCTTCACCTTCCGCGGCGAGGAGAAGTCGGCACTGCCGGACGCCCCGCCGATCGAGCAGGCGGCGGGCGGCGGCCCGAACCTGAGCAAGGACGCGTGAGCCTCCGGCGGTTCAGCTGAAAAAGGGGCCGGTGCCTTCGGGCACCGGCCCCTTTCAGCGTTCTTCCACGGTGAGTTCCGCGTTCGGGAAGAGATCCTGATACCTGGAGGCCGGGAAGGAGCTGCCGGGCTGGGGAGTCAGGATCACCGTGCGCAGGCCCGGCAACCGCAGACTCAGCGTGGAGAGGTCCTCGGTTCCGGTCATCAGCGGGACCTGAAGCTCCTCGACGCCGGGAAGTTCCGGCATGTGGTCGAGGGAGTACGGGAGTTCCCGGAGGATCTTCCCGTCCAGGTAGAGGCTGGTGAGGCCGGGAAGTTCGGCGACTTCCCGCCAGTCGGCGGCCGTCAGTTCCGTGGTCAGCGGTCCGAGGCTCAACGTGCGCAGACCGCTCCAGTGCCTCAGTCCGCGCAAACCCGTGCTGTCGGTGCTGAACTTTCCGAGGAAGAGAAAATTGAGCGGCGCGTCGACCGGCAGGGCCTGCGTGAGGTCGTCGCCCGGCAATTGCTGGCTCACGGTGATCGTGATGAGGGACCGCAGAGACCGTAGGCCTGTCGTGTCGGCAATGCCGTTCCAGCCGAGCAGAGTGAGCGGCAGCGCGGAAAGCCGGTCCAGGCCTTTCGCGGCCGGGCAGTTGTCCAGCCACAGGCTGCGAAGACCGGCGAACGACAGAAGAGTGCCCAGATCGGTGAGGTCAGGGTTATCCAATATGACGAGCGACGTCACCGCCTCGGGTGCCGACACCGCGGCCACCAATTCATCGGCCCTGTGCGCACCTTCCATGGACAACCAGTGCCAGGGACGCATCCGCGCGAGCGCCGCGAGTTGCTCGCCCGAGTTGCACCTCAGGTAGAGATCCGTCCGGTCCAGATGGTCCAGCACCTCCGCCGCGTACTCCCCGGCGTCGAACCGCCCCCACGTCCCCACGAGCTGCCGCCGCACATCCAGGTCCCGATGCTCCCGGAACCGACGCAGCACCCCCAGCGCCCCCTCGGGCTCGACCTCCCCGAGGAGGGACGCGGTGACGACCACGCCCAGTGACTCCGCGTCCGTCAGCCCGTCCGGGCCCGGCAGCAGCTCCAGCACCAGCGGTCCGGCCTCCGCCAGGGCCCGGGCGTCCTCCTTCGTCCGCGGCGGGATCAGCGCCGCCGCCCGTGCCTCCACCTCCGCCCGCACGCCCGCGTCCAGGGCCACCGCGTGTTCCAGGCAGGCGAGGGCCAGCAGGGTCAGTCGGGGGGTGTCCCGCGCGAGCAGCTGCCGGAGCAGCCAGGCCCGCTCCCGGGGGCGCGCGTGGGCGACGGCCATGCGGATGACGTCCTCCCACTGGGTGTCGTCGGCGTGGCCGAGCAGCACCTCCAGATGCCCCTCCTCGACCGCGTACCGCGCCCCCAGGTAGTCCTGGAAGGTGCGGTGGACGAAGTCCACGACGCCCTGTGCCGGCTGCCGGAGCAGACCACTGCGCAGCAGCAGCTCCCGCAGGACCGCCGGCGCGTCACCGCCCGCCGAGGCCACCGCCGGCAGGCACCGCTCCACGATGCCCTCCGCCGTGTCGGCGTCCATCTCCGTGCGGCCGCCGAGCACCAGCGCGTACGCGAGCCGTTGCAGCAGCTCCAGCTGGGCCTCCTCGCCCAGTTCGACGGCCATGCCCCGCTCCCGGTCCCGGCGCGCGAGCAGCATCGTGAGGGCGGCGTCGTACAACTCCTTGCGTCCGGTGGGGAGATAGCCCCGGCGTTCGCGGTGCAGGGCGCAGATCAGGCCGCACATCAGGGGGTTGGTCGTCAGCCGGGCCAGATCGCGTTTCGTGCGCAGGGAGTCCAGCAGCGGCGCCTCGAACTCCGGGGCCCGCGCCGCCTCGTGCCAGCGGCGGACGAAGGTGGCGACCTCCGAGCGGCGCATCGGGGCCAGGGTCAGCTCCCGGAAGCCCTCCTGGGCCAGCCAGTCGGCGCGTACGGCGGTCGGGCGGGAGGTCAGCAGCCAGCGGTTGCCGGGGTAGGCCGCGAGGAGGGAGCGCAGCCAGTCGCGGGTGCGGTGGCGGTCGGCGGCCGGTATCTCGTCCAGGCCGTCCACGAGGACCAGGCCCCGGCCCGCCGTGAGCACGCGTTCGGCCCAGCCCTCCGGTGGGGTCAGCGGGCAGCTCACGGCCTTCAGGAAGCCGTCCGGGGCGGGCAGGGCGCCGGTGCGGATCAGGGTGCGCAGGGGGAGGACGTAGGGGACGCGGTCGCCGTCGCGGGCCGCGGTGACCGCGAGCCACTGCACCAGGGTGGTCTTGCCGGAACCGGCGTCGCCGCGCAGCAGCACCCGGTCGTCGGCGAGCAGCGCCTCCTCGGCCCGCAGCCGGCCGTTGACGGCCGACGGGTGCTCGCCGGGCGCCGGGTCGGGCGGGGAGTCCCCGGCCGCCGTCGCCTCCAGGCTCAGGTAGGCGACCTGGAGGGGCCAGCGGTCGGGGGAGTCGCGCAGGTCGACGCCGTAGATGGTGATGTGGTTGTGGTGGGCGGCGACATACGGCAGATAGCGGCGTTCGAAGGCGGTGTCGCGCCCGTCGGGACGCGGGATGCGGACGATCAACTCGTCCACCTTCGCGATGAGTTCGGCCTGTGCCCGGCTCTGCTCCACGAGCGTGCGGGCCACGAAGGACGACCGCCGGGTGAAGAACTCCAGGATCTGGAGGCAGGCCCATTCGGTCGCCGAGTCGAGGAAGTGGCGGGCGTCCGCGGAGAGGCCGTCGGAGCCGGCCGAGCCGTCGCTCAGCCGTTTCGCCAGGTCGCGGTATCCGAGGCGCACCGCCTGTACGTCGTCCATGTCCAGATCGCCGAGCGTCAGCAGCCGCCCGGCCAGCGCGCCGGCCACCGCGTTCCGCTCGTCCGCCGGGAACGGCGCCTCGCCCGGGGACTCCACCGCCCGGGCCACGATCCGCTCGGCGAGCCTGTGGACGTCCTTCTCGCCGAGCGACCGCTTCTCGCCCCGGAACGTCACCAGCGCGGACAGCCGCACCGGCTTGTCCACCAGGCCCGCCCCCGGGCCGTCCTGCACGAACAGCTTCCGCATCAGCGGGCCGATCGCCGCGGACGCCAGCTTGCCGCCCAGTACCGTCGGCTCCATCCGTCACCCCCGTGGTCGTACGACCATCCTGAAGACTACGGACGGAGCCTAACCGGGGTCACGACAACTGGCCGTCGTAGTCGGGCAGTTTGAAGGTGCGGTCGGCGTGGCCGCCGGAGAGGTCGGTGGCACTGTTGCCGATGTTGGCGATGATGTCGTAGCCCTTGCCCTCGATGTCGGCGCGCTGGGCCGTCTTGTAGTCGGCGACGTTCTTGAAGAGGTCGAGGAGCCCGCGCACGTAGAGGCCGGAGACCCGGTATCCGTCGTACTGAAGGTTCCACCTGGTGGGCGCCTCGATGACGCCCGGGCGGGCGGTGACGAAGAAGAGCGAGACGCCGTGCTCCTGGGCGTACGCGGCGACGTCCAGGACCGGCTCGTTGGCCGCCTGGGGGACCTGGAAGCCGAGGTCGGTCGCCAGCGCGGTGTTGTCGATGTCGAGGACGATGGCCTGCTTCTCGCCCGGCCGGGCCTCGGCGATGCGCTCCTTGACGTAGGGCAGGGCCTGGTCCATCACGGTCCGGCAGTCCTGCTGCCAGGTGGCGTAGTCGACCTTGCCGGTGGCGGCGCTCGCCGTCGCCGCCGTGGTGGCGGCCGGGGCCGGGCCGGCGTCCGCCGCCCGGGCCGGGGCGGCCACGGCGGCCAGGGAGGCCACGGAGACGGCGGTCACGGCGAGGCGGCGCGCCAGGGGGCCTGTGGTCATCGGTGGGGGTTCCTCTCGCATCCGGTGCACGGAGATGGCAGGTGCATGCTCGGTGGTGCGGGTGGCGCGAGGGGAACCGTAGGGTTACCGGACGGTAGGTGGATAGGGGTCTGCGTCACATTCGTGGCCGTGCGGATCGGCCGGGCCGGTGATAAGGCGCACAGGCGAAATGTCCCTTACTAGCCCTGATAGTGGGATGGGTCGGCCGGGTAAAGGGTGGGCAAAAGGTGTGTCGGTCGCCGAACCCCGGGTCAAAGACGCACGTCGGGGGCCTGGGTGCCCGGTGGTCGCCGGGCCTGTCAAGGTGATGCCGGCCGGGTGGCCCTCTACTACCGCGCGCCGTAGAAGCGCCACTTTTACCCGGCGGGGCGATCGGTTACCAAGGGATGGCCGCCGCGGTGAACGTCTGTGCGCCGGGCGGCCGATCCGTCCCCGATTTCACGAGGTCTCGATGATCAAGCGCTTCACGTCCCGTGCGTTCCGTGCGTCCTCGCTCCGTACCCGCGCCGCCGTTCTGGCCGCCGGTGTCGCTGTCCCGGTCGTGCTGGGCGCCGGAGCCGCGAGCGCCGCTCCGTCGGCCGCCTCCTGGGTCGACCCGGTGAAGAAGTACTCGTTGTCCGCGGGCTTCAACCAGTCCGGCGCCCACTGGGCCGCCAAGCACAGCGGCCAGGACTTCGCCGTCCCGACCGGCACCGACGTCGTCGCCGTCCACGGCGGCACCGTGGTCAAGGCCGGTCCCAACGGCGCCGGCGACGGCCCCGCGTACGGCAACGCCGTCGTGATCAGGCACGAGAACGGCGTCTACTCCCAGTACGCGCACCTGTCCCGCGTGGACGTGCGGATCGGCCAGAGCGTGAAGGCCGGCCAGCACATCGCCCTGTCCGGCTCCACCGGCAACTCCACCGGCCCCCACCTGCACTTCGAGATCCGTACCACGCCGAACTACGGCTCCGCCCTCAACCCGCTGTCCTACCTGCGTGGCAAGGGCCTCAAGGTCTGAGCCGGCGCTAGCGGTGCGCGTGTTCGTGCGCCTGGGTGACCTGGTCCAGGGCGACCTCGAGAACGGCCGCGCGCTTCTTCTCGACGTCGCCGTCCAGGTCCTGGAGCAGGAACATGCCGGCGTGCAGGGTGAACAGCGCGCTGACCGAGCGCACCTGGTCGACCAGTTCGGCGTCCGGGTCCAGCAGGATGTCCCGCAGGCAGCGCATCCGGTCCTTGAAGGAGTCGCCGATGCGCAGCTCCCGCACCGTCGCCTGGTTCTCCTGCATGAAGCGGAACAGCGGCTCCGCGTGTGAGAGCGCCCGGCTGTAGCGGCGCACTATCTCCTGCTTCGTCTCCAGGGTGTGCGGCTGGCCGCGTCCCCACTCGATCAGGTCCTGGATCGGCTGCGTCAGGTCCTCGAAGAGGCTGACGATGATCTCTTCCTTGGTCTTGAAGTGGTAGTACAGGGCCGCCTTGGTGACGTCGAGACGCTCCGCGATCTCGCGCAGCGAGGTCTTCTCGTAGCCCTGCTCCGCGAAGAGTGCGAGCGCGACGTCCTGGATGCGCTGGCGGGTGTTGCCGCGGCGCTGTTGCTTGGTGCCGTCCATGGTGCCGCCCATCCTCGTACTCCTTGCGCTCCCGCGAAACTTACTTGACGCCCGGCTAGTTGCCGTCTACCTTGCCCAGTGTAGTAACTAGCCGGGCGGCAAGTAAGTGGCCGCCGGGGGGAGTGGGAAGAAGAAAGATGGCGGACACGGTGGAGAGCGCCCCAGAGGGCCGCAAACAGAGAAGCGTGCGCGTGGTGCTGCTCGCGCTCATGATCGCGATGATGCTCGCGATGCTCGACAACATGATCGTGGGTACGGCGATGCCCACGATCGTCGGCGAACTCGGTGGGCTGGAACACCTGTCCTGGGTGGTGACCGGCTACACCCTGGCCACCGCGGCCTCGACCCCGATCTGGGGCAAGCTCGGTGACATGTACGGGCGCAAGGGCGCCTTCCTCAGCTCGATCGTGATCTTCCTGATCGGCTCGGCGCTCAGCGGCATGGCCCAGAACATGGGTGAGCTGATCGGCTTCCGCGCCGTGCAGGGCCTCGGCGCCGGCGGTCTGATGGTCGGCGTCATGGCGATCATCGGCGACCTGGTGCCGCCGCGGGAGCGGGGCAAGTACCAGGGCATGATGGCCGGCGTCATGGCGCTGGCGATGATCGGCGGTCCGCTGGTCGGCGGCACGATCACCGACAACTGGGGCTGGCGCTGGTCCTTCTACATCAACCTGCCGCTCGGCGCGGTCGCCCTCGTGCTGGTCACCGCCGTGCTGCACCTGCCGAAGAAGCGGTCCCAGGCGGGCATCGACTACCTCGGCGTCGTCCTGCTGACCGTCGGCATCACCTCGATCGTGCTCGTCACCACCTGGGGCGGCAGCGAGTACGCGTGGACCTCCGCGCGGATCCTGGAGCTGATCGCGCTCGGCGTGGTCGCCCTGGTCGGCTTCGTCTTCTGGCAGACGAAGGCCGCCGAGCCGGTGCTGCCGCTGCACATCTTCCGCAGCCGCAACTTCACGCTGATGTCCGTCATCGGCTTCATCACCGGCTTCGTGATGTTCGGCGCCACGCTCTTCCTGCCGCTGTACCAGCAGGCGGTGCAGGGCGCGTCCGCGACCAACTCCGGTCTGCTGCTGCTGCCGATGCTCGGCGCGATGATGGTGACGTCGATGGTCGCCGGACGGGTCACCACCAACAGCGGCCGCTACAAGATCTTCCCGATCGTCGGCGGTGTGCTGATGATCGTCGGCCTGTACCTGATGTCGCTGATGGACACGGGCACGACCCGCGTCACCTCGGGCCTCTACATGGCCGTCCTCGGCCTCGGCATGGGCTGCCTGATGCAGATCACCATGCTGGTGGCGCAGAACAGCGTCGAGATGAGGGACATGGGCGTGGCCTCGTCG
Source organism: Streptomyces misionensis (assembly GCF_007896895.1). GTDB lineage: Bacteria > Actinomycetota > Actinomycetes > Streptomycetales > Streptomycetaceae > Streptomyces > Streptomyces misionensis_A. The sequence goes on from NZ_VOGW01000064.1 coordinate 39,154, forward strand.
TCCACGACGCTCTTCCGTACGCTCGGCTCCTCGTTCGGTGTCGCCATCATGGGCGCGCTGTTCAACAACCGGGTCAAGGACGTCATGGCCGAGCGGGCCGGCGCGCTGGGCAAGAACATCACCGAGCAGTCCGCGCAGCTCGACGCGAAGAGCCTGAAGAAACTGCCGCCGCTGGCCCGCGAGGCCTACCAGCACGCGGTCTCCGCCGGCACCCACTCCGCGTTCCTGCTGGGCGCCGCGATCGCCGTCCTGGTCCTGCTGGCGGCCTTCTTCGTCAAGGAGGTCCCTCTGCGGGGCGGCCCCCAGGCCCCGAAGGCCGACGACACGGAACCGGCGGCGCCGCCGCTGGCCGAGGCGGTCTGACCTCGCGCTCTGCGCACCGAAGGCCCCCGGCGGGTGTCCGCCCCGGGGGCCTTCGCCTGTTCGTGAGGGGTGTGACGCGCGAGATCCGCCGATGGCTCGTGGAGTGCGCCCCCGTGCGAACCCGGCCTCCGCGCCCGTGGCATCGGCGCCACGGCGCACGGGCCGGCCCCTGGGGCCGCGGTTGGGCGGCGCCCGGAGGCGACGGCCGTGAGTCTCACGCCGGAGTCGGACGAGCGCCCGGGCAGGCTGTACGTGGGGGAATCGGGAAGCGCCTCGCCGCTCTTCGTCGATTCCCACGCCGAGGACACCTGGCGGGACCGGCGGGCGATCACCGCGGCCGACGACCAGCCCCGGTCCTCACCCCGCCCGCGAGACCGGTCGAGGGCCCGCTCGGACAGGACCGAGAACGAGCCGGGCCCGCGCGGGGCCCTCGCCCCCGCCCCCTCGTCAGCGCTTCGTCGTCAGGCTCGCGCCGCCGGAGGCCTCCAGCACCACGCCGGTCACGAAGCCGTTCGCGGCGAGCATGTGCAGGGCGCGGGCGATGTCCTCGGGGTGGCCGACCCGGCCCACCGGGGTGGCGGCGGCGATGTCCTCGAACATGGCCTGGCGCTGCTCGGCCGGCTTGTCGTCCCACCAGGGGGTGTCGACGATGCCCGGGGCGACCGCGTTGATCCGCAGCGGGGCCAGTTCGACGGCGAGCGGCGGGATCATCGCCTCCAGGGCGCCGTTGATCGCGGCGAGGCCGGCGGTGCCGGGGATGGCGGCGCGGGCGGACGCGGCGGTCACCAGCGTGACCGAGCCGTCCCGGCGCAGCGCGGGCAGCGCGGCCTGGAGCACCTGGACCTGCGGCCAGAACTTGCCGTCGAATCCGGCCGCCAGGTCCGCCAGCTCCAGCGCGGCGAAGGGTCCGGCGCCCTTGCCGCCGCTGAGGGCGACGATCAGATGGTCGACGGTGCCGGACCCGGCGAAGAAGGCGTCCAGCGCGGCCCGGTCCGAGGCGTCCAGCCGGTGGCCCGAGACCTTGCCGCCCCGGTCGGCGAGCCGGGCCACCGCGGCGTCGAGCCGGTCCTGGCCACGGCCGGTGATGATCACCTCCGCGCCGTCCGCCGCGCAGAACGCGGCGGTCGCCTCGCCGATGCCCGAGCTGCCGCCCATGACGACGACACGCTGTCCGGCGAGGGGGTGCGCAAGGGTGTGCGGAGTGCTCATGAGTGGCTTCTCTCCCGAGGCGTCACCGGGTTCCGGCCTGTTGCCGAGAACGTCGGTCTCGCCAAGCGTTGCCGAGACCGCTAGTCTCGTCAAGGGGGTTTCGAGAGGAAGTGGCACGTGCACGACACCAGCGAACCGCGTCCCCACACCGGGCGGCGCCGCAACGAAGCCGCCCGCCGGGCGATCCTCGACGCCGGCCTCGGCCTGCTCGCCGACGCGGACGGCGCCCCCGTCACCGTGGAGACCATCGCGCGGGCCGCGGGCGTCGGCAAGCAGACCCTCTACCGCTGGTGGCCGTCCAAGGGCGCCGTCCTGCTGGACGCGCTCCTGGACCGGGCCGCCCAGGACGTGCCCGCGCCGGACACCGGCAGCCTCCAGGAGGACCTGCGGGCCGTGGTGACCGCCACCTTCGAGTCGGCGCAGCGGTCCCCCTCCGGCCCGGCCCTGCGCACCCTCGTCCGCGAGGCGGCCCGGGACCCGCGGCTGGCCGAACTGCTGCGGACGTTCACCGAGTCCCGCCGGGCGGCGGTGCGCACGGTCCTCGAACGGGGCCGCGAACGCGGCGAACTCCCCGCCGACCAGGACGTCGATCTGCTGGTCGACCAGTTCTACGGCCTGTTCTGGTACCGCTTCCTGCTCGGCCACGCCCCCCTGGACCGGCCCACCGCACTGCGGCTCGCCGACTCGCTGCTCGGCCAGGCCTCGCCCGAGAGGCCCTAGGGTTCAGCCGGTGCTCCCCGACTGCGGCAGCATCGGATAGCTGCCCGTGTTGGTGGGGGCGTGCTCGGGGAGCCAGAGGACCGCCACCGCGCCCTCGGCGGGCAGATGGGCGGGCGTGCCGACCGGGCGGATGTTGCGGAAGGTGAGCCGGGCGCCGAGGACGCGCGCCTGGCCGGCCGCGATGGTCAGGCCCAGCCCGTGCCCCTTGCCCGCGCGGTCCTTGCTGCCGGTGCGGAACCGGCTCGGCCCCTCGGCCAGCAGCTCCTCGGGGAAGCCGGGGCCGTGGTCGCGGACCCGGATCACCCGGCCCTCGACGCTCACCTCGACCGGCGGCCGGCCGTGCCGCGCGGCGTTGGCGAGCAGGTTGAACAGCACCCGCTCCAGGCGCCGCGGGTCGGTCGTCACCTCGGACTCGTGCACGACGCGCACGACGATCGCCGGGTCCTTGGCGGCCACCCGCCGGGCGACGAACTCGCCGAGCAGGATGTCCTGGAGCTCGGCCCGCTCCGAGGCGCTGTCCAGGCGGGCCACCTCCAGCACGTCCTCGACCAGCGTGCGCATCGCCTTGGCCCGGTCCAGCACCAGCTCGGTGGGCCGGCCCGGAGGCAGCAGCTCGGCGGCCGTCAGCAGTCCCGTCACCGGGGTGCGCAGCTCGTGCGCGATGTCCGCGGTGACCCGCCGCTCGGCCTCCAGCCGCTGCCGCAACGCGTCCGCCATGGCGTCCACGGCCCGCGCGAGATCGTCGGTCTCGTCCCGTACGACCCCGCCGATCGCCTCCCGCACCCGTACGTCGGTCTCGCCCCGGGCCACCTCGTTCGCCGCGGCCGCCGCCTTGCGCAGCCGCCCGGACAGCTGCCCGCCGATCAGCACGCCGAGCGCGCTGCCGCCGAGGACGACCGCGATGGAGCCGATGACCAGGGCCTGGTCGAGATCGTTCATCACGCCCAGGGACCGGTCGGGGAAGTGGCTGTGCAGGGAGAGCACGTGCCCGTCCTTGGCGGGTACGGCCGCCCAGATGTCCGGCGGCTTCGAGCCGTGGTCGGAGACGTCGCTGGCCCGCCGCCCGGCCGCCACCTTCTGCCGCAGCGCGCGCGGCAGCCCCGGGTCGTCGATCTTGATGTCGGGGAAGTTCGTCCGCCCGTACAGCTCGTAGTTGCGCTGGGCCAGCAGGACCCGGTCGTTGGCCAGGTCGCGCGCGTTGTCCAGCATGGAGACCCGGGCCGCGTTGTGCACGACCAGGCTCAGCGCGACCGCCACGAGGCCGGCCACCAGCGCGATCGCCGCGCTCAGCTTCCATCTGATCCCGGTGTGCAGGCCCACGCGCTCCATGCGCCGGACCGGGTGGCGAAGAAACCCCCGCATGCCGCCGCTCCGTTCAGGCCTTCAGTTTGTAGCCGAAGCCACGCACGGTCTCGATGCGGTCCTGGCCGATCTTCTGCCGCAGCCGCTGCACATGCACGTCGACCACCCGGGTGTCGCCGCCCCAGCCGTAGTCCCACACCCGCTCCAGGAGCTTGTCGCGGGAGAGGACCGAGCCCGGCGCGGAGGAGAACTCCAGCAGCAGTCGCATCTCGGTCGGGGTGAGCGCCACCGGTTCCCCGGCCCGGCGCACCTCCATGCCGTCGGTGTCGATCCGCAGATCGCCGAAGGTCAGGGTGGAGCCGTCCTGCACCGCGGACGCGGCCTCCTCCGGGTGGTGGGAGCCGCCCGCGTGCCCGAAGCGGCGCAGCACCGCCCGGATCCGGGCGACCAGCACGGCACCGTCGAACGGCTTGGTCACGTAGTCGTCCGCGCCCGCCTCCAGGCCGAGGACGACGTCGATGGAGTCGGCGCGCGCCGACAGCATGATCACCGGCACGGTCGACTCGTCCCGGATCCGCCGGCACAGGCTGACGCCGTCCAGCCCCGGGACCATGACGTCGAGCAGGGCGATGTCGGGGCGGTTCGCCCGGAACGCCGCGAGGCCCGACAGCCCGTCGGGCATGGCCGTGACCGCGAAGCCGTCCCGCTCCAGCGCGAGCTGGGTGGCCTCGCGGATGACGTCGTCGTCCTCGACGAACAGAACGTGGGTCTGGTCTGCCATCCCGGGTGCTCTCTGTCCTCGTAACCGTGCTGGTGGTGATGGGGGGGGCGCGCGCGGTCAGCCGTCCGGCACGGGCGACGGCACCTCGCCGGCCGACTTGCTGTACTCGTTGCGCACGCTCTTGCCGGGCGTGAACCGTCCCGTCCTCCAGGTGTACGGCGTCACGATCTCACCGGACGGGCTGGAGATGGGATCGCCCTTCTCGTAATACTGCCTCGTCACCGAGAGCCGCCCCTGGTCGATCTCCGCGTAGACCGGGGACTCCTCGGTCCGGAAGACGTTCTTGAAGGCGCCGGACTCCTCCCGGTACACATACGAGCCGATCCCGACCGCGTCGGCGCAGGTCAGCACGTTGACCACGACGTCGTCCACCGAGTTCGCGGTCAGATCGCCGTAGGAGACGTCCACCGGGTACTCGTCGCCGCTGCACGGCTTCAGCTCCCGCTTGACCGCGGCCGAGACGGCCGGGTCCTGCTTGAGCAGCCGTACGGCGTCCACCTTCCGGTACTTGTCCGGATCGGACGGCGACGGCGAGGGGGAGGCGACGGCCCCGGCCACCGCCGAGGCGTGTGCCGGGCCCTCGTCCCGCGCCCCCGTGCCGCCCGTGCCGCACGCGGCGGCGAAAAGGGCGAGGGCGGTGACCGAGGCCACCGCCGCGATCACCGCCAGCAAACTCCCTCGGGCCGTTCTCGGCCCGGGCCCGGTCAGGCCGCGCAACGCTCCCGCTCCTCACGCTCCAGCGCCCGTGCGTCCAGGTCGCGGGCCTCCAGCTCCTCACGGAGCCGGGCGAGCGCCCGGTGCAGCGTGCTCTTGACCGTACCGGCCGACATGCCGAGGGCCGCGGCCGTCTCCTCCGTGGACATCTGCTCCCAGTGTCGCAGCACCACGACGCTGCGCTGCTTGGGAGCCAGGACTTTCAGGACATCCATCAGCAGGGCGCGGTCGGCGTGCTGCTCGGTGGAGTCGTCCACACAGGCGTCCGGCAGCTGCTCGGTGGGGACCTCCTCCAGCTTGCGCGCCCGCCACCACTCGGTCCGGGTGTTGATCATGACGCGGCGCAGATAGGCGTCGGCGAGCCGCTTGTCGGCGATGCCGTCCCAGCGGCCGTACGTCCGCACCAGCGCGGTCTGGAGCAGGTCCTGGGCGTCGACGGGGTCCGGCACCAGTCGACGCGCACTGCGCAGCAGCGCGTCCTGCCGGGTGCGGACGTACTCCTCGAATTCGAGCACCTCGCCCTGGGCCATGTTCAACCGCCTCCATTCCCCGTGTGCTCCGGCTCCCCGCCGAAGTCCCGCCGTCCTGCTGTCCGTCCCGGTGGTCCGCCGGGCACGAACAAGAAGGTAGGCAGTCGTTGTCACGAGGCTGTGCGCACCAGCCTGCGGCCAGCAATCGGCTATCCGTCGGTTGTGTAACGGACGTAGGAAGCGGGTAAAGAGGTGGGCTGTTATGTCCAGTTACGCGGCTTTTGTCGTGGGCCACTTGGGCGCAGCGCCCCGTAACGGAGGCACCCGCGCTGTGATGTGGCTGTGCGTCAGGTCAGCGGCAGCCGGTACAGACCGCCCGGCAGCGGCTCCACCAGACCGTCGGTGACGAGCCCGTCGAGCGCGCGGGCCCGCTGCACCGGCTCGTGCCACACCCGGTCCAAGGCCGCCTGCGGCACCGGCGCGTGCGCCTCCCGCAGCACGGCCAGCAGCTTGCCGCGCACCTGCCGGTCGGTACCGGCGTACGTCTGTCCCCGCCGCGGCGGTCCCTGGTGCTCCGGCTTGCCGGCCAGCCGCCAGGCGCACTGTGCGGCGATCGGGCAGCGCGCACAGCCCTCGTTCTTGGCCGTGCACACCAGCGCGCCCAGCTCCATGGAGGCGGCGGCCCACCGCGCGGCCGTCGACTCCTCCTCGGGCAGCAGCTCGCGGGCGAGGCGCCGTTCGGCCGCCGTCGTCGCGTTGGGCGGGTACTGCACCCCCGTCACCGCGCGCGCCAGCACCCGGCGCACATTCGTGTCCAGCACCGGATGCCGCTGCCCGTACGCGAACGAGGCCACCGCGGCGGCCGTGTACTCGCCGATGCCGGGCAGCGCGAGCAACTGGGCGTGCTCCGCCGGCACGTCCCCGCCGTGCCGTTCCGTTATGGCGACCGCGGCGCCGTGCAGCCGCAGCGCGCGGCGCGGATAGCCGAGCCGGCCCCAGGCGCGCACCGCCTCGCCGGGAGCTTCCTTCGCCAGGTCGGCGGGGCGCGGCCAGCGGGCGAGCCACTGTTCGTAGACGGGCAGCACCCGGTTCACCGGGGTCTGCTGGAGCATGAACTCGCTGACCATCACCCCCCACGCGCCCGCCTCCGGGCGGCGCCAGGGGAGGTCGCGAGCGTGGGCGTCGAACCAGGCGATCACGGGGGCGTGGAGCTTCTCAGTCATGGCCTTCCGATCCTGCCACGCCGCGCCGGGTGGCGCGGGTGACGGCGCCGTCACCGAGCGTGCCGGAAACCGAAAAACCCTGCCTGCCGGGGCAGTTGCCGGGATGATGATCCGGAAAAGTTGGTGCGCGTACGGCGGGTGGCGCAAGGCCGCGCGCCGATCTCTCGTAGAGTTTGGGCGTGGGATCTCTGCGCAATCCGGTCGGGCCGCTTCCCTCCTCCATCTACTGGCGTCGGAGGGTCGTACTGCTGTCGGTGGTCGCCGTGTCGGCGCTGCTGATCGCCTGGATCGTCACCATGGGGGGCGGCGGCGGCAAGAAGGGCACCAGCGCGTCCGGGGGCAAGAATCCCGCGCACACGATCACGCCCGGTCCGTCCGGGTCGGGACCCGCCTACAGCCAACACCCGGGCGGGCGCGACGAGTCGGGGGGCTCGGGCTCCGGGTCGGGCTCGGGTTCCGGTTCCGCTTCCGGTGACGGCGGGGGTTCCGGTGCCGCTTCCGGTTCCGGCGACGGCGGTTCGGGCGGGGGCGGTGCGGGTTCCGGTTCCGCCGCCGGCGGCGCGGTCGTCGCGGGCGACGCCCTTCCCGGCTCCTCCTCGCTGCCGAACTGCACGGCCGGGGCGGTGTCGCTGAGCCTGCGGAGCCTGCGCAACTCCTACTCGCCGGACCAGACGCCGACCTTCGAACTCACCGCGAAGAACGGCTCGTCCACCGACTGCAAGGCCGATCTCGGGCCGAAGAACGCGGTGCTGACGATCACGCCCGCGGACGCCCACGACGCGTTCTGGTCCTCCGCCGACTGTCCCGAGGGCGCGGGCAGCCTGCTGTTCCGGGTGCCGGCCGGCAAGAGCATCACGTACACCGTGCGGTGGGACCGCCACCCGAGCGCCGCCCACTGCGCGACGCCGTCCGGCGGCTCGGCGAAGGCGGGAACGTACCTGCTGGAGGCGAAGACGCCGGGGTACGGGAAGCTGACGGCGTCGTTCGTGCTGGCGGCGGACTGATCCCCCGGCGGCCGGGGGCAGGGCCTCTCGATCCGGCCTGATCCGAACGGAAGACCCTAGACGTACCGCTCCAGGATCGAGGACTCGGCCAGGCGGGACAGCCCTTCGCGGACGCTCCTCGCCCGCGCCTCGCCCACGCCGTCCACGGTCTGGAGGTCGTCCACGCTCGCGGCCAGCAACTTCTGGAGCCCGCCGAAGTGTTCGACCAGCCGGTCGATGATCGCCCCGGGCAGCCGCGGCACCTTGGCCAGCAGCCGGAAGCCCCGCGGGGACACCGCGGAGTCGAGCGTCTCGGGTGAACCGGTGTAGCCCAACGCCCGCGCCACCGTGCCGACTTCGATCAGTTCCGCCTGGGTGAGCGCGTCCAGCTCGGACAGGGCCTGCTCCACCGTGCGCGCGCGCTTCGCAGTGGGCTCGGGCACGTAGTCCCGCACCACCAGCTCCCGGTCCGGCTCGACCCCGGCGATCAGCTCCTCCAGCTGGAGGGCGAGGAGGCGGCCGTCGGTGCCCAGCTCCACCACGTACTCGGCGATCTCGGTGGCGATCCGCCGGACCATCTCCAGGCGCTGCGCGACGGCGGACACGTCCCGCACCGTCACCAGGTCCTCGATCTCCAGCGCGGACAGCGTGCCCGCCACCTCGTCCAGGCGCAGCTTGTAGCGCTCCAGCGTGGCCAGCGCCTGGTTCGCGCGGGAGAGGATCGCCGCGGAGTCCTCCAGGACGCGGCGCTGACCGTCCACGTAGAGCGCGATCAGCCGCATCGACTGGGAGACCGAGACCACCGGGAAGCCGACCTGCTTGCTCACCCGGTCCGCCGTGCGGTGCCGGGTGCCCGTCTCCTCCGTGGGGATCGTCGGGTCCGGGACCAGCTGGACGCCCGCGCGCAGGATCTTCGACAGGTCCGACGACAGCACGATGCCGCCGTCCAGCTTGCACAGCTCGCGCAGCCGGGTCGCGGTGAACTCCACGTCCAGCACGAACCCGCCCGTGCACATCGCCTCGACGGTCTTGTCGGAGCCGAGCACGATCAGGCCGCCGGTGTTGCCGCGCAGCACGCGCTCCAGGCCGTCGCGCATGGCCGTACCGGGAGCCACGGCGCTCAGCGAGGCGCGCATCAGGCCATCGGAACCGGCACTCCCACCGGACTTTCCGGGAGCTGCTGCCCGGTCGTTGGCTGCCACTGCACTCCTCCGGTCGCAGGTTCTGACGCGCTCCCGTACCCGCACGCGGTTCGTACGGATGGGTGAGACCTGGGCAAAGTCTACCGGCGGTCCTCCGTCTCCCGTGGGGCCTCCCGGCGACGGGAGCGGGGCAGGACCCGCAGCGCATCCCCCATGTCCGCGACTTCCAGCACCTTCATCCCCGGCGGGGTCCTCCCCGGATCGCCCGGCACCAGGGCGTGCGTGAAGCCCAGCCGGTGCGCCTCGGCGAGCCTGCGCTGCACGCCCGTGACCCGCCTCACCTCACCCGCCAGGCCCACCTCGCCGATGGCCACCAGGTTCTTCGGCAGCGGGGTGTCGCTCGCCGCGGAGGCCAGCGCGAGGGCGATCGCCAGGTCGGCGGCCGGCTCGGACAGCTTCACCCCGCCGACCGTCGCCGAGTAGATGTCCCGCTTGCCGAGCGCGCTGATCCGGCCGCGCTGTTCGAGCACGGCCAGCATCATCGACACCCGGGAGGTCTCCAGTCCGGACGTCGTGCGCCTGGGGGAGGGGATCTGGGAGTCGACGGTCAGCGCCTGCACCTCCGCGACCAGCGGGCGGCGGCCCTCCAGGGTCACGGTCAGACAGGTGCCCGGCACCGGTTCGTCGCGCCGGGTCAGGAAGAGGCCGCTGGGGTCGGCGAGGCCGGTGATGCCCTCGTCGTGCAGCTCGAAGCAGCCGACCTCGTCCGTGGCGCCGTACCGGTTCTTCACGCCGCGCACCAGGCGCAGCCGGGCGTGCCGGTCGCCCTCGAAGTGCAGCACGACGTCCACCAGGTGCTCCAGGAGGCGGGGGCCCGCGATGGCGCCGTCCTTGGTGACATGGCCCACCAGCAGCGTGGACATGCCGCGCTCCTTGGACGCGCGGATCAGCGCCCCGGCCACCTCGCGCACCTGGGCCATGCCGCCGGGCGCGCCCTCGATCTCCGGGGAGGCGACCGTCTGCACCGAGTCGAGGATCAGCAGGGACGGCTTGACCTCGTCCAAGTGGCCGAGGACGGCGGAGAGGTCGGTCTCCGCGGCCAGGTACAGATGGTCGTGCAGGGCGCCGATGCGGTCGGCGCGCAGCCGCACCTGGCTCGCCGACTCCTCGCCCGTGACATAGAGGGTGCGGTGCTCCTCGCTCGCCGCCTTGGCCGCCACGTCCAGCAGCAGGGTGGACTTGCCGACGCCCGGCTCGCCCGCGAGCAGCACCACCGCGCCCGGCACCAGCCCGCCGCCGAGCACCCGGTCCAGCTCGGGCACGCCGGTGGAGCGGGCGGTGGCCTGCCGGCCGTCGACCTGGCCGATGGGCAGCGCGGAGTTCACCACCCGGCCGGGCGCCGTGGTGCGCACCGCGGGGGCGCCGTACTCCTCGACCGTCCCCCACGCCTGGCACTCGGGGCAGCGGCCGAGCCACTTGGCCGTCTGCCAGCCGCACTCGGTGCAGCGGTAGGACGGGCGGTCCTTGGTGGTCTTGGTACGGGCAGCCATGCGGAAACCGTAGCCCGAGCCACTGACAACGGGACGGGTGACGGCCATGTGGGTGGACCCGTATCGGTCACCGGCCGTCGGTATCCGGCCGTGGAGCAAAGAGCTCCTGTCCCCTTATGAGGGATCGTTTCACCCGTACGGATTAAATCGGCTCAAGGCTCCGGAAGGGACGCTCCGCCGCGGCCTACGGTCGCACGGGTGATGAGCAGCAGCCCGGAGACCACCACCCGCACCACCGGCGCGCACCGAGCGCACGGCCGGGCGCGAGAGGCGCGCGAGACGCGCGAACCCGGCGACCCTGCGCAGGCGCCCGAGCCGCGTGAGACACGCGGGGCCGACGACGCCCGTGATGCTCATGGGACCGCCGGTGCCCGCGGGGCCCGTGAGGCGCGCGACCGGGCCGCCGCGCGCGCCATCGCCCGCCGCGCGTCGGCCTGCCACGAGCCGTACCTGGACGGCCTGTTCACCTACTGCCTGTCCATCCTCTGCGACCACGACGCGGCCACCGCCGCGCTGGGCGACGCCCTCGCCCTGGCCGAGCGGCGCGCGCACCGCGTCCCCGCGGCCGGCGACGACCGCAGGGCCTGGCTGTACGCCCTGGCCCGCTGGTCGTGCCTGCGCAAGCTGGCCGAGGCCAAGCAGAGACGGCAGGCCGCGCACGCGGCGGGCCGCGCCGGCCGGGCCCCCGGGCGGGAGCCCTCCGAACCCGCCCTCCCCGCACCGCTCGAGGAACACCGGCGCCGGGAACTGGCCCTGCTCGCCTGGCCGGAGGCGGCCGGCACCACCCCCGAGCAGCGCGAGGCCCTGGAACTCGCCGTCCGTCACCACCTCACCGCACCCGAGGTCGCCGCCGTCCTCGGCATGGCACCGGCCGCCGCGCGCGAGCTGCTGGCCGCGGCCGCCTGCGAGGTCGAGCGCACCCGTGCCGCGCTCGCCGTGGTGGAGGCCGGCGGCTGCCCGAGCGTCGCGCACCTCACCGGGGACAGCCGGCTGATCCTCTCCACGGCGCTCCGCCACGAACTGGTACGGCACGTCGACGACTGCCCGCGCTGCCGCCGCACCGCCGAGCGCGCGGCCCCCGGCCGCTGGCCCGGCACCGCGGTCACCCCCGCCGAACTGCCGGTCCTCCAGGCGCCCCGCGCGGACCTCGCCGCGCTCTCCCGGTCGCGGGTCGCGGCCGCCCCCCGCTTCGACCGCCGCGGCTTCCCGATGGACCCCAAGGACCGCGCGGCCCGCCGCGACCGGCTGCGCGCCCGCGCGGTGACGACGACGGTGGTCGCGACGGTGGTGGCGGCCCCGGTGCTGGCCCTGTGGGCCGCCTACCGGGGCGCGCCGGCCGGGGAGGGCGACGGCCACCACGGCACCACCCGCGAGGCCCAGGGCCCCGACGCGCTCGGCGACGGCGGCACGGGCGGCTACGAGAACGCGGGCAGCGCGCGCGTGAAGCGTCCGGGCGAGGACGGCAAGCCGGACGTCTCGGTCCAGGTGCGGAGCGTGCCCGGAACCGGCACGGACGCCTCCGGCGGACTGACGGTGACCGCGGCGAACTCCGGCGACACCACCCTGATCACCCTGACGGCCACCGGCTCCGCGCCCCTGCGCTGGTCGGCGACCACGGGAGCCTCCTGGCTGTACCTGAGCCGGTCCTCGGGCACGCTCGCCCCCGGCGCGTCCGTGACGGTGCGCGCCTACGTCGACCACCTCCGCGAGCCCTCGGGCCCCTGGCGCGCCCAGGTGACCGTCGCCCCGGCCGGCGCGGTGGTCACCATCACCGGCTACGGCACGGCCCCGACCCGCCGCCCCGCGGGGTAGCGCCGCCCCGGTGCAGGTAGTCCTTGTGGTCGCCCGGCGGATCGACGTTCACCACGAGGTCGAGGCCCTCCACGTGGATGCCGCGAGCGGCGACGTTGGTCGCCACCAGCGCCGTGACGTGCCCGTTCTTGAACTGCGCGAGGGTCCGGTTGCGCTGCGGCTGGGACTTTCCGCCGTGCAGGGCCCCGGCCCGCACCCCGACGGACAGCAGGTGCTTGACCAGCCCGTCCACCGCGTGCTTGGTGTCCAGGAACATGATCACCCGCCCCTCGCGGGCGGCGATCTCGGTGGCGGCGGTGTGCTTGTCGGTGTCCCGCACGTGCAGCAGGTGGTGCTCCATGGTGGTGACCGCCCCGGCGGACGGGTCGACCGAGTGCACGACCGGATCGTGGAGGTACCGGCGGACCAGCAGGTCGATGTTGCGGTCCAGGGTGGCCGAGAACAGCAGCCGCTGCCCGCGGGCGGGCACCTGGTCGAGCAGCTCGGTCACCTGCGGCATGAAGCCCATGTCGGCCATCTGGTCGGCCTCGTCCAGCACGGTGACGGCGACCTCGTCCAGCCGGCAGGCTCCGCGCTCGATCAGGTCCTTGAGCCGTCCGGGCGTCGCGACGACGACCTCCGCGCCGCCGCGCAGCACACCCGCCTGCCGGCCGATGGACACGCCGCCCACCACGGTGGCGAGCCGCAGGTGCAGGGCACGGGCGTAGGGGGTGAGCGCGTCGGTGACCTGCTGGGCCAGTTCCCGGGTGGGGACGAGGACCAGGGCCAGCGGATGCTTGGGCTGGGCCCGCATGCCGTCGAGCCGGGCCAGCACGGGCAGGCCGAAGGCGAGCGTCTTGCCCGAGCCGGTACGGCCCCGGCCCAGGACGTCCCGGCCCGCCAGCGCGTTCGGCAGGGTGGCCGCCTGGATCGGGAAGGGCGTGGTCAGACCCTGCTGGCCGAGGGCCGCGGTCAGCCGGGCGGGCATCTCCAGCTCGGCGAACGTCTCGACCGCCGGGAGGGGCTCGGTCAGGGTGGCCGGCAGGGCGAATTCCTGCCGGCGCGGGGCCGCGGGCGCGCCCTGGCGGCCGGGCTTCTGGGTACGGAATCGACTACCGCGGGCAGCGCCCGCCGAACGTGTGGACCTGCCGCCGGTTTGACGGGTGCGGTTCATGGAGGAACCTCCTCGATGCGGCGTATCGAGGAATTCCGTCAGCGGCGGTGGCCGTGCGAGATTCGCAAGAATGTGCCGAAGAAAAGTAGTGAAACGCCGGCCCGTCCGGGAAACGGGCACAGCAATGGGCTGGGGCCCGCACCCCGAGGGCGCGGGCCCCAGCCATATGCGCGAACCAGCGGTCCGCCAAGACTGGCGTCAGTGTCAGGCGGGAACGATGTTCTCGGCCTGCGGGCCCTTCTGGCCCTGCGTGACGTCGAAGGTAACCTTCTGGCCTTCCTGAAGCTCACGGAAGCCGCTGGTGGCGATGTTCGAGTAGTGGGCGAACACGTCGGCGCCGCCGCCGTCCTGCTCGATGAAGCCGAAGCCCTTTTCCGCGTTGAACCACTTCACGGTGCCAGATGCCATATTGAATCTCCCTTGAGGGGCAGTGCCGGACTCCGCACTTTACGGAGCCGAGTCGCCGCGATGATCACCCCTCCGGAAAGATCCGGAAAGTTTTGCAAAGAAAATCTCTGGCAACCAAAACTGCAACTGGTACCACGCTAACACAGGTCGGTTCGCAGCGCCCGGACATTTTTCCGGGTGTCGTAAAACTTTCCCCCGTCGCAGACCGTAATTCTGTACCGGCGAGACCAGATAATCGCGGGGCCCTCGCCCGGTGCCCGGCGCATCCCAGGGTCCCGCCGCTGCGCGCCCTCCGGCTGGTCCACGGGCGAGCCGATGCGGCGCGCAGCCGCGATCCGGGTGCCCTGATCGGCCGGCGCACGGCGCGGGCGGCGATACGTGACCGGCGGCATGGGTACCGGCGGGCCGTCGACCGGTCGCGGCGGGGTGATCGACCCTACGTCGCCGGATCCGAGAATATGTCCTGGGCGCAATAGATTTCCACGTGCGGCCGGAGAGGCCGATGTCACCGCTCGCGGGGCCGGCCGTATGAGAGGTCTCCTCGTCCCGGACCGCGAGGTCCTGGGCGGTGCCGGCCCGCGCGCCGAGATCCGGCGGACCGGGGATCACGGTGGACGCGGCTGACCGTACGAGCGTCGTCGATCACACGGCCCGGGCGGCCCTGGCCGCGCACGATTCCGGCGCGCGGCTCCTGATCACCGCAGAGGCCTGCCGCGCGCGGGTTCAGCCGGAGTTGCCTGCCGATTGGCCGGCGGCACGGCGGTACTCGGCGTTGATGCGCTGCGCCTCCTCGAGCTGGTCCTCGAGGATGACGATGCGGCACGCGGCCTCGATCGGGGTCCCCTTGTCGACGAGCTCGCGGGCGCGCGCGGCGATCCGCAGTTGGTAACGGGAGTACCGGCGATGTCCTCCCTCCGAGCGGAGTGGAGTGATCAGACGGGCCTCACCGATCGCTCGGAGGAAGGCCGGGGTGGTGCCGAGCATCTCGGCTGCCCGCCCCATGGTGTACGCGGGGTAGTCGTCGTCGTCCAGACGACCATTCAGAGAGTTGTCCGATGTCATGTCACCTCGCTGTGCAACGCGTCGAGGGGCCCTGGCACCGAACGGCACCAGGGCCCCGAAGGAAATTGAACACCATCTGTCGGCGCCTACTGCTGTGCCGACCTTCTGTTTCCGCTACCCGGCCCGGCAGGGCGGAGCGGGGGATCGCAGCTGCGTGACCGGGGACCACCATCCATTCCGGGGTCTTGCGGTACCCGGGCCGAGTGCTTCTCGGACCGGGCGATCCTGATGGCGTCTGCTCCTCCATTCCTCTCTGAACGAACCAGCCACCGAGTGAGCCGGTGGCTGGCGGCGGCTCCTCGTCGGACGAGCCGCCCAGTGCGGCTCCCGGTCCCGTCACCCTGTCGGAACGCTGGGGCTCCGAGGCTGGGAGCCGCACTGACCTGCGTACTTCATATCCAGGCAACCGCCAGTTCGTGTCTGGCGGGTCTCCTTAGACCGTGTCTACGAGAAGAAGCATACCCACGATGGGAATGAAAAGCTACTCCCACAAGAGTAGATTTCACTCTTCCAGTGGAGGAGAACCCTGGCATGAACGGTCCTCGCCGGGTGCCGGGAGCCGCCTGTCGGAGCGCGGCCGCCCCGGCGCCCGCCGGAGGTCGGGTTCAGGCGGGCCGCATAAGCTCTGCTGTCATGTCGAACCCTGATGAGCTGCTTGTCGCCATTTCCGCGGCGGTGGAGTCCGAGCGAAGCAATCAGATGGTCCTGACGGTGGTCCTCGGCGGCACCGTCATCACCGGCCGACTGGCTCCCGAGGCCGTGTGGAGGGAGCGGGTGGCGGAGGTCCTGAAGGACTCGGACCGTCTCGGCCCGTTCGCGGACGTCTTCGCCCGCGGTCCGTGGGAGAACCGGCCCGGTCGCGGCGAGGCGCCCACGCACCTGCACTTCCACCTCGCCCGGATCGTGCAGGGCAGCATCGGAATCCCGGAGACGGGAGGCATGTACCGAGTCGCGATCAAGGACGTCAGCGCCTGGAGCGTGGGGGATCTGGTCCACTTCGACCGGTGAGAGGCCGTCCGCGCCCCGTTGCCCGGCCGGCGGTCTTTGAACGGGCGGCGACACGGCGATGGGGGCCCTGCCGACGCGCGTCGGCAGGGCCCCCATCGGGTTCCTGCGGCGGTTCTCCCGCCTGTCCTCCTGGCCTCCCGGCCCCCATCAGGGCGCCGGGGCGGCGGCCGCCGGTCGCGGACTCAGCCGTGACCGACTGGCGCCCCACGCCCTTCACCGAGGCGCCCCACGCCGGCGGAGACGTTGCCGGGCGAGGTCAGCGATCCGCCGAGGACGTCCCGCAGGCGGATCCGGTCCGAGTACGCGGCACTGGCGCGGAGGGCGGCGAGCCGGACCCGGGTGATCGAGCCCGTGCTCTCGTCGTCCCCGTCGCACACGGTCAGGTACTCGACCCCGGCCCCCGCCATGACGGCCAGAGCCACCTCGACGGTCATGTCGTCCCATACCCGGGGCCCGTGCCCTTCGCTGTCGTCGACCACGGGGGCGGCGGTGTGGTCCGGCCTGCGGTACTGCGTCCGTGCCGGCGTCAAGGTGGCTCCTTCGGTGAGGGGTGGTCGGCCTGATGACCTGGGCTGTCCCGCGAGACCTCTGCGGCTTTCGGAAACCCACGGCGGCACCCGGGACCGCACCGAGCCGACCTGATCCGGGGGACAGGGCCTAAGCGGCCGAGTCGTCACCGGGCCGCCGCCGTGCCCCGCGGCGCACCCCCGCGCCGACGGTGCGGCCCTGGCCGGCGCGGCCCCGGCGGCCGCGGGACGGAGAAGAGGCGCGGCGGGGACGTTCCACGGCGGGCGCGGTGATGACCACCGGCACGCCGGAGGGCGCCTGGGCACCCGTGATGCGGCTCAGCTCCGCCTCGCCCGAGCGGACCGGCGTGATGCGCGGGGTGATGCCGGCCGAAGCCATCAGCCGGGTCATGCCGCGGCGCTGGTCGGGCGTCACGAGGGTGACGACGCTGCCGGACTCCCCGGCGCGGGCCGTACGGCCGCCACGGTGCAGGTAGTCCTTGTGGTCGCTGGGCGGATCCACGTTGACGACCAGGTCGAGGCTGTCGACGTGGATGCCGCGGGCCGCGACGTTCGTGGCCACCAGGACGGTGACGTGGCCGGCCTTGAACTGCGCAAGGGTCCGGGTGCGCTGCGGCTGGGACCGGCCGCCGTGCAGGGCCGCGGCGCGGACACCGCTCTTCAGCAGGTGTGCGGTCAGCCGGTCCACGGCGTGCTTGGTGTCCAGGAACATGATCACCCGCCCGTCCCGGGCCGCGATCTCCGTGGTCGTGCGGTGCTTGTCCGCGTCGTGCACGTGCAGCACATGGTGCTCCATCGTGTCGACGGCACCGGCGGACGGGTCGACGGAGTGCACCACCGGGTCGGTCAGGTAGCGGCGGACCAGCAGGTCGACGTTGCGGTCCAGGGTGGCCGAGAACAACATCCGCTGGCCCCCGGCACGGACCTGGTCGAGCAGGGCGGTGACCTGGGGCATGAAGCCCATGTCGGTCATCTGGTCCGCCTCGTCGAGAACCGTGATGCCGACGTCGGTGAGCCGGCAGTCGCCCCGGTCGATGAGGTCCTTGAGCCGGCCGGGTGTCGCGACGACCACCTCCGCGCCGGCGCGCAGCGCACCGGCCTGCCGGGCGACGGACATCCCGCCGACGACGGTGGCGAGCCGCAGGCTCACGGCGCGGGCGTAGGGAGCGAGCGCGTCCGTGACCTGCTGGACCAGCTCACGCGTGGGGACGAGGACGAGAGCCAGCGGCCGGCGCGGCTCGGCGCGTCGGCCCGCCGTACGAGCCACCACCGCGAGGCCGAAGGCGAGGGTCTTGCCCGACCCGGTGCGGCCGCGGCCGAGTACGTCACGGCCGGCCAGGGAGTTCGGCAGGGTCGCCGCCTGGATCGGGAACGGCACCGTCACGCCTTCACGGCCGAGCGCGGCCAGCAACGGTGCCGGCAGGTCGAGATCGGCGAACGACTCGACAGCGGGCAGCGCGGGCGTGACCGTCTTCGGCGGGGCGAACTCGCCCCCCGCCTGCTGTCGCTTTCCGTAGCCGCCGGAGCGCCGCGGACCGCCGGAGCGGCTCGCGGCGGTACTTGCTCCGAAGCGGCCGGACGGGCGATCGGCGCGTGTGCGAGTGGTACGTGTGCGGTTCATGCGGAACCTTCCTCGATGCGGGCGCGTATCAAGGAATTTCCGCAGCATGACGAGCGGCGCAGAGATCACGAGAACGGGCCGGGAACGACAGGGAAGAATCACCCTGGAATAAAGCAGAAATGAAGCAGGCCGGGGCCCGCACCCCAAGGTGCGGGCCCCAGCCGTGATGTGTGCGTCGGTGCCGGTGCCTCAGGCGGGGACGATGTTCTCGGCCGTCGGGCCCTTCTGCCCCTGCGCGATGTCGAACGACACCTTCTGGCCTTCCAGCAGCTCACGGAAGCCGCTGGTGGCGATGTTCGAGTAGTGGGCGAAGACGTCGGCGCCGCCGCCGTCCTGCTCGATGAAGCCGAAGCCCTTTTCCGCGTTGAACCACTTCACGGTGCCAGTAGCCATTTTGTTTCTCCTTCGGAGGCGGTGTCAGGAATCCGCCATGTGCGAATCCTGTGTCGCCGTGATGATTACCCCGTCGGAAATGAACCTGCTGGCAACCAAAACTGCAACCGGGATCGACAGTAGCACGGTGCGATCGGCCCTGCGTGGGCGAAAATCCCGGTCCGGTCGATGTCCGAGGAATACTTTCCGGGCCCCGCTCCTATATCTCGTTCCGCGAGTGCAGTTATTACTCTGCGTGGGGGCCGATTTTCTGCCGTGCAGGTCCGCCCCGGCTCCGTGACCTCCGTGGACGGGAAGACGCGCCGCACCCACCGCCGTCGGCGAAGGCACAACGGCGATCGCGCCGGGACTCCCCTGTGCGAGGAAGGTCACATTCCCCTGCGACGAGCGCGACGGCGTCCGCGGCCTCCTTGCGCCCTCAGTCGCCGTGAGTGGGTGCAGCCGACTCTTCCTCCTCCTCCATCAGGCGAAGGCCCTCATGGGTCAGCGACGCGGTGGCCGGCGTCTTGTGCGACGTCCAGTCGACGGTGATCAGACCCGCGTCGGCCAGGTAGGCGCAGGCCGCTGAGAGATCCGCGTCGGGGAGGCGGACCTCGGCACGGAGCGTCTCTCCACTGACATCGGGACGATTGCGTTCCACGGCCCCGTACAGGGACCGGAGAACCGCTTTGCGGTAGGTCTTGCGTTCACGGAGTGTCGCCATGGCTGTCGCTCTCGGGCTCGTGGCCGACGGTGCGGGCCCGCCGTGCCACCGAATGCCGGGCAGGGCTGTGGGGGCTGTCGGACGACACGCCTGCCGCCGATGGCGGAGCGCAGACGGGACACCCCGCGCGGCCGACGGGGTGGCCTGCGCCGTTCGGCCCGGGCGAGCGGCGAGTCTCCCGTCGCCCGCAAAGTGCAGGGTGCGTCGTCCATCCGTACCTCCTGCGGGCGGGTGGTACCGAGGTCGTGCGCCCGGACCCCTGCGGCTGTCCGGCGGACCGCCACCCTTCCGTACGCCCCTTTTCTGAAGCGTATGCCGCACCTGTGCCCCCTGCCGCCGAATCAGGCCCCCGGGACGAGCCGATGCCGGACATTCCGAGGACGCGGGGGAGTAGCGTGGGGGGAGGCGAGGCGAGTCCCGTGTTCGCACCGGCTCCTGAAGACGGGTGGTCCTCATGACCGGCTCTGATCACCGGCATCTGCCGAGTGGCGTCCACCAGACCGTCCGCCCGGGGCAGGCGCTCCTCCGGTTGGAGACGACAGCGTCACGGGAAGGCGTCCTCGACGGTGCCTGGTGGCCGCGGTCGCGTGACATCGCCGTCGAGCTGCCCGCACTGGTGAGCGCCCTCACCAGGTACCTCGGACCCGTGACCCGCGTCGGTCTGGACACCGCGGCCTGGCAGCGGCTCCCGACGCGGATCGTCGTCGACGACCGGGTGGTGCGCATCGACTCCTTTCCGGTGAGTGACGACACCGTCCTGATCACCCGGGACGACCAGGACCTCTTCTCACTGCTGGTGGTCCCGCCGAACGCGTCACCCGAAGCCGCCCACGCCGCGATGGCCCAAGCGGTCCGGGCGGACAACGTCAGCCAGGCGGAACAGATCCTCATCGATACCGGGAGCGGTCAGCAGCCGTCGGACTGACGCGTCGCACCTCCACCGGCGCGTGGGGTGTCCGCCCCGCGCGTTCGAGTGCGGTGGCGGGGAGGGCGTCACCGCCCGGACCCGCCGGCGGTCCGATGCCGAGATCAGACCCGGGACGCCGTGCCGGACTCGTGCTGGAAGCTGTCGGCCCCGTACCCTTCCCAGTCCACCGTCATGGCCCTTTCCGTCAGGCCCCAGACCGTGCCCACGGTCCGTTTCGCGCGCGGATCGTCGCACCGCAGGCGCATGGTGAGGATGCCGTCCTCCTTGGCGACGGTGCCTTCGCACCGATGTCCCCCGCCCCGCATCTCGACCCGGCGCCCGTCGACGTCGAGCAGGATGGTCGAACCGGGACTGAAAGCCGCCCACGATCCGTTGAGCGCGCTGTCGATCTCCTCGGTGGTGGTCCGCGCTTCGGGCGTCCCGGTGCCGTCCGAAGCGGCCGCCGCGCCGTCTGCGATCACCACGACCGCTCGGCACTCGCGCGGGGTGACGCACATCGGTAGGGATACCCGTGGTGTACGTCCCTGCCGACCGACTCGGTGGGTGCAGGCGCGTCAGTACGGCACCGGAACCGCGCAAACATTGCCGGAAGCAGGCAATGCGCCGTGCCGGCCGCGTACGTGAACATGTCCGCGCCGACGGGGGACGGCAAGGAGGGACGGAGACACCGGCACCCGGTTTCCGGGGTGCCGGCCTCAGGGGGCGTCTCTCCTTGCCGCGTCGCGTCGGCCGCGACGCGAAACGGCCGGCCGTCGACGAAGCAGACGTACACAGCGGGCCCCGCACGTCCCGCGCCGTCCCTGAACGTCCGCTCCGCACCGCGGCGTTGGACAGGGTGCGCGGCGATGACCCCCGGCCGGTCAGCCGGGCCCGCCCGCGCTCCGGGAGAAGGCCGTGTCGCCGGCCGTCGCCACGATCGCGTCCTCGACGAGCAGCACTCGCGGCGGATACGTCTGCGCCTTGTCCCCGGGATCGTCCAGCGCGGAGGTGCGCCAGACCTCCGCCCCGGTACGGCTGTCCAGCGCCAGCAGACGGCCGAAGCGGTTCGAGAAAAAGACCCGCTTGTACGTCGCTGACACGGCGGGCGCGGACAGGCTCTCCATGTCCGTCGCCTTCCGCCACAGTTGTCCGCCGCTGCCGGCCGACACCGCGGTGACCGACCCGTCGGACCGGACGAAGTAGACGACGCCGTTCACGAGGGTGGCCGTGCCGGTCAGCGGATGGGCCAGCGGTATCCGGCTGACCCGCCCGGTTTCCGGGGACACCCGCAGCAGCGCGTTGTACGGCCGTTCGTACCCGGATTCGTACACGTCCTTCGCCGTCTGCGGGGCGAGGAACAGGGGTTGGCCGCCGACGGCGCCGAGCGCTTCCGCCTTCTCGGGCAGTGTGGCGGTCGCGGTCAGGCTGCCGGCCCGGAGCTTCATCAGCTCGACCGGGGCCTGGCCGGGCTCGGTGCCCTCGGAGCACAGGGCGTAGGGGACGCCGCCCAGCGCCGACGGGGTGCAGTACTCGTCCAGCGAGGGCGCCCGCCACAGTTCCCGGCCGGAAGGACCGTAGGCCACGAACGAGGAGGAGTCGGGGGACAGGGTCAGCAGCCCGCCGTCGTACAGGACCGCCTCCTCGGACTTGCTGATGTCGCGCTGCCACCGCCGGTGCCCGGTGGCGGCGTCCAGGGCCACCACGCGCCTGGTCGCGTCGTCCGGATCCTCGTACACATAGACCAGACCGCCGCGAACGCCGATCGGCTGCACCCCTTGAGGACGGGTGCCGGTCCGCCACAGGGTGCGCCCGGAAGCGGCGTCGACCCGGGCGACCGTGAAGCCCGTACCGCCGCAGAACAGGGCGCTTCCCGCCGCCACGCATCCGGGGTTGTCGTAGTCGAGCGGCACACCGCGCACGTCGTACCGCAACGTCGTGCGCCACGGCCGCCAGCCGTCGGGCAGCGATGCGGCACGGGCGGCCTTGGCGGCGGTGGTGGTGGTGTCCGCATCCGAGACGAAGACCCCCACCCCGACGACCAGCGCCGCGACGGCCAGCGCCGCGACGGCCAGCGCCGCGCCGAGGCCGGTGAGCAGCATCCGTGTCCGGCGGCGCCTGCCGTCTCCGGTGCCGGCCGTGGCATCCGCGGGGGCGGCGATCGTGCTCCGGGAAGCGGGGCCGTGCCGGGGTTCCGCGGGCTGCCCGGTCGTCGCGGACTCGGCGGGGCCGGATTCCGGCAGCGCCTGGAGCATGCCGTACAGCTCCGTCAGATCCGGCCGTGCGGCCGGGTCCTTGTCCAGGCAGCGCTCGACGATGCCCAGCAGCACCTCGGGCACCCCGTCGAGGTCCGGGGTCCCGTACACCACCTGGTAGCCGGTTATGTACGGGCTGTCGGCGTCGAACGGGCCCGTGCCGACGGCCGCGAACACCAGCAGCGACCCCAGCGAGAACACGTCCGAGGCCGGGGTGACGTCGCGGGGAGCGGCCAGTTGCTCCGGCGACATGAAGGGCGGAGTGCCGATCATCCGCCCGGTCGCGGTGAGGTTCTGGTTGTCGGCGGCGCGCGAGATGCCGAAGTCGATGACGCGCGGCCCGTCCTCGGTCATCAGGACGTTGCGCGGTTTGAGGTCCCGGTGCACCAGACCCGCCCGGTGGATGTCGCGCAGCGCCTCGGTGAGCCCGAGCCCCAGCGCGCGCAGCTCCCGCAGGTCCAGCGGGCCGTCCTTCTCCACGACTTCGGCCAGGTTGAGCCCCGGCACGTAGAGCGTCGCCATCCACGGCCGGTCGGCGTCCGGGTCGGCGTCCACGACCGGCGCGGTGAAGGCACCGCTCACCCGGCGCGCCGCCGCGACCTCCTGCCGGAACCGCGTCCGGAACTCCTCTTCCTGGGCAAGGGGCCCGTGCGCGAGCTTGACCGCGACCTGCCGCCCCGATGCGGAGACCCCCAGATAGACGACTCCCATGCCACCCGCCCCGAGTCGCCCGAGAAGGGTGTACCCGCCGATGGCCTCCGGGTCCCCGGTGCTCAGGGGCGTCATCACCGATCGTCCTTCCGAGCGCCTGTCTGCCTGACGGAGATCAGCGTAGGGCCTGCCGCCTTGAAGACGGAGCCGCGCGTATCGCGTGCGGGTGTCCTGAGCCCCTGGCTGTACGAAGGAACATCCGCCCCGGCCGAGCACCCGACCCCCGGCTGACGGTGGTTGCTCTGCTGACCTGCGGCGAAGTGGTGCGAGGGACTGCCTGACTGTGGTATCCGCCATGCCGTACTGAGCGGTGGATATAAAGATGGCGGCCGCGCGAGGGTTCCGTAGAGATCCCGTCGTCTCGAAAGCGTCAGGGGTGGGGATCGAGAGTGTTGTTGCGGAGAATATGCAGATGGGCCGTCGTGGCCGTCGTAGCCGCCGCGTTCGGCATGGGAGGTGTGACAGCCGCGCAGGCCGCGGACCAGCCGGAGGTCACCTATGCCGGGAGCGTGTCGGACGACCTCGGGATCCTGCAGATCAATGCCCGGTCCGGGGCCGACATCACGGACATCACGGCGCACCTGGTCTCGTACACCTCGCAGACTGAGGTCGCCAGGATAGGGACCGAGGACTTCCGGCTCTTCTCCGGCACTCGCCAGGACGGAATCTGGCGTACCAAGGAGCCGTTGAAGCTGCCGGAGTTCGGCCAGTACCGCATCGACGTGGACGTGACGGACGCCGATGGCGGCCGCGTTCTGCGTCGGTCCGCAGGGGACTTCGCCTACTACGTCGTGGCGCAGTTCGGCGCGCTCACCGTCGACCGCACGGCCATCGACCGGGACCACCGTGACGTGCAGGTCGAGGGGACGCTGTACGGGCGGTTTCCGACCCGTCAGGTGAAGCCTCTCGCGGCACGCCGTGTCGATATCGATGTCGACTACTGGACGCAGACCACTGTGACCACCGACGCCCAGGGTCACTTCACCGCCTCGGTGCGGCTCGACGCCGCCGCGCCCATCCAGGCCGTGTTCAGGGTGGACGGTGGCACGCCGGCGGTGCTGTACGGGGAGTCGGAGACGGTTCAGATCGGTGTCGATCAGGTTCCCACCCGTTTCACGTCCACGGTGAGTGCGACCGACGTCGACTTCGGCCAACCGGTCACGCTGAGCGTCAAGGTGGAACAGAAGACCTCGGACGGCTGGGTGCCCCTGGCCGGGCGCTCCGGTGGCGTCCTGTTCGGCCCCGACGATGCGCAGACCGACCTCGTGGGCCGCTTCAACACCGCTGAAGACGGCACATTCACCATGGACTACACGCCGTGGCAGGGCGGCTCCTTCCAGCTTGCCCTGGACACTTCGGACGACCCGTTCCTCCAGGCCGGCACCGGTACGAGCGACGTCGTCCACGTGCACCGGGCTTCGAAGTTCACGGCCTTCACGGCCGCTCGCTCCGACACGGAAAAGATTCACGCCGAGGGGCTCATCGACTTCCCCGACGGGTGGACGCCTGGCTGGATCAACGTCCATATCCAGTACTCGCCCGACGGCGTGAACTGGTCGACGCTCACCACGGTCGAGGCTTCCTGGGGCGGCAGCGGCAACGATTTCGCCGCGGACCTCGGCCAGAGCGGCGCCGGCTACTACCGGGCCGTGTTCGACGAAGACGCCAACTTCCAGGCGGCCACCTCGCAGACGGTCTTCGTACCAGCGTCCGACTAACGCCTGGCGTCAGATGAACTGGGCCGGCGAGTCATGGTCCGGCGGCACGTCCCCAGCAGGTGCCGGTCTGGACGCGCGGAGTGATCGCCGTGCACAACAACAAGGCCCAGGTCGTTGACCTGGGCCTTCTTCATGGAGCGGGTGACGAGCTTCATGGAGCGGGTGACGAGAATCGAACCCGCGCTCTCAGCTTGGGAAGCTGCGGCGCCTGTGTGGGCCCCATGGCTCTGACCAGCACAGATACCCGGACCTCGGGGTGGTCGTGTGGGCCGGATTGCACCGCTGTTGACCGTGGTTTTCCGCCCTTACGGGTACGCAGATGGCGCGGAATCTCGGAAAGGGCAGGTCGGCGCCACTGGCGGCAACTCCGCACGGGCCGCTCCCGCGCGGAGATCAGCTGCTGGAGCGGCGTTGCCTGCATAGGCCCGTCAACCGCCACCCTGGATGCCTCCGTCATCCGCTCGGAATCCCGTGTACTTGGCACGCACTATGCTATTTTAAATGGCATAGTTGAAGCATGACTGATGACGACGTGGACTTCCTGCCCGGCGACGGCCCCACCAGCGGTATCTCCGTCACTCTGACTGCCGGGACTCTGCAGGCGATCCGTGAGCGGGTCGGCAAGCGGGGCCTCTCGGCCTTTCTGGAGAAGGCTGCCCAGCGGCAGATCGAGCGGGACAACCTGGACGAGCTGATCGCGGACTTCGACAAGGTGCACGGCCCGGCCGACCTGGAGGCCGTGGCGGCCAAGCGTGCCCGGCTGACCGGTGGCACTTCAAATGCTGGAGCGGTCGCGTGAACGGTGCCCTGGTCCTGGACAGCGAGGGCCTGGCGAAGGCCGTACAGCGTGATCGGGAAATCCACGAGTGGTTGACGGCGGCTCGCGACGCGGATCTGCCGGTCATCACCTCAGCCGCCGTGCTGGTCGAGGTGATCCACCCGAAGATCAACGACGCCGCACTGAAGTGGACCCTGTCCCGCCTGAGAGTCGAGCCGGTGACCCAGGCCGTGGCGCAGTCCGCTGCCGCGCTGCTGCGCGCAGCGGGGCTGCACGGCCACAAGTACGCCATTGATGCCATGCTGTGCGCGACCGCCCTGCAGCATCCCGGCCGGGTGACGATCTTGACGTCCGACGTAGAGGACATCGGGCTGCTCACTGCCGAGCATCCACGTCTGAGTGCGGAGAAGGTCTGAGCCGAGGTGCCTATGCCCGCCGAGGTGGCTGCCGTGGTGGAGCGTGCGTGGTGGCCGGCGAAGGTCATCGACTCGGAGCGGCCTTCCTTCCTGGTGCCCGTCAAGCCGCGCTGGTCGACCGAGCTGTTCAACGTGCCCGCCATGCTCCTTCCGTGCAGTGACGTTCTGGGCATCAGCAGGGAGCACGTCTATGACCGCTCCTCAGGTCGCCGCGGAGAGAGCGTGCCGGCTTCGCCTGCTTTGGTACATCAGCGAAGGCAACTCCCCGGGCGAAGGCCAGATGGTGGTGGGCAGTTCGCGTCTTGACGAGGTGCTCGTCGACACACCCGACACCCTCTTCTCGAAATTCGAGCACCTGGGCATTCATGGTGTGCCGCAGATCACTTCAATTGCGTCTCATCATGCGAAACGCTCATGTGTCTCGGGGGCGGTGGCTCCGCTCTTGCGACTTCGGCGTAGCCACCTGCCTGCCGGCTTAGGGCACACAGAGGGCACGCCGCCCCCGAATTGGACTAGACAATAAATAAACCCCAGGCCACCGACCTGGGGTTTCTCATGGAGCGGGTGACGAGAATCGAACTCGCGCTCTCAGCTTGGGAAGCTGATGTTCTACCATTAAACTACACCCGCGTAAGTACGGACAAAGCCCCCGAGAGGGGTCCGTGTCCGGCGCTCGCTCACTGTACCTCATCGCAGGCCCTCGGTGCCCAAGCCCGGGGGTCTGAGCGCGTTTCAGGGT
>NZ_VOGW01000064.1:66091-97889 GCF_007896895.1 Streptomyces misionensis
GTCGTCTCTTTGATCCCGTAATGTGGCTTTTGTCGTCGGGTTGGTCAGCCCGATGAGGCTCTTGGGGAAGGGACTTAAGGGACTTGATGGAACGCACCGTCGTCCGCTGTGCGGATGGGCACGTCTTCAGCACCGCTTCGTTCCCGATGCAGCAGGCCGAGCGGCTCGGCCCCGGTCGGCTCATGAGGTGCCCCCGGTGTGCCCGGCTCCGCAGCGTCGTGCAGGTCGCCCTGGAGAAGCAGGGGTAGAGGCAGCGGACGGGACCGGTTGTAGCCGGCCCGTCACACACCGGCGCGCGGAGTCGTCACGATTGTCATGGCTCCGCGCGCCTTGCGTATCCTCGCTACGTGCTTCTCTCAGACAAGGACATCCGGGCCGAGATCGACGCCGGGCGGGTGCGCATCGATCCCTATGACGAATCCATGGTGCAGCCGTCGAGCATCGATGTCCGGCTGGACCGTTATTTCCGGGTGTTCGAGAATCACCGGTACCCGCACATCGACCCCTCGGTCGAGCAGCCCGACCTGACCCGGCTCGTGGAGCCGGACGGGGACGAGCCGTTCATCCTGCACCCGGGGGAGTTCGTGCTCGCCTCGACGTACGAGGTCATCTCGCTGCCCGACGATCTCGCCTCCCGGCTGGAGGGGAAGAGCTCGCTCGGCCGGCTCGGGCTCGTCACGCACTCCACCGCCGGGTTCATCGACCCGGGGTTCAGCGGACACGTCACCCTGGAGCTGTCCAACCTCGCCACCCTGCCCATCAAACTCTGGCCCGGGATGAAGATCGGGCAGCTGTGCATGTTCCGGCTGTCCTCGCCCGCCGAGTTCCCGTACGGCAGTGAGCGGTACGGCTCGCGGTACCAGGGCCAGCGCGGGCCGACCGCCTCGCGGTCCTATGTCAATTTCCATCGGACCCAGGTGTGAGGGCATCGAGATCATGAGTGACGTGCGGGAGAACCTGACCTACGACCAGTTCGGCGGTGCCGTCCGCGAGCTGGCGCAGACCATCGCGGACGACGGCTACCAGCCGGACATCGTGCTCAGCATCGCCCGGGGCGGCGTGTTCGTCGCGGGCGGCCTCGCCTACGCCCTGGACTGCAAGAACATCCACCTCGTGAACGTCGAGTTCTACACGGGCGTGGGCACCACGCTGGAGATGCCGGTCATGCTGGCGCCGGTGCCCAACGTGATCGACTTCTCCGACAAGAAGGTGCTGATCACCGACGACGTCGCCGACACCGGCAAGACGCTGAAGCTGGTCCGCGACTTCTGCCTCGACACCGTCGCCGAGGTGCGCTCCGCGGTGATCTATGAGAAGTCCCACTCCCTCGTGAAGTGCGAGTACGTCTGGAAGCGCACGGACGACTGGATCAACTTCCCGTGGAGCGTGGAACCGCCCGTCGTGAAGCGTGAGGGCCAGGTCCTCGACGCCTGAGAACGGACGCCCGGGAAGGGTGAGCACCCGACCCGGGCACAGGAAAGGGCCCCCGGCTGCCGGGGGCCCTTCCGTATGTCCGGGGACTGGAACATGTCCGGGGACTAGAACGTGCCCAGCTTCACGATCGACAGCAGCGCGATCAGCTGGATCGCCGACGCGCCCAGCGCCCTGGGCCAGGGCAGATCGTGCGAGCGGGACACCATCAGGGTGAGCAGGACGCCCGCGCCGAGCCAGGTGGCCCAGCCGAGTATCTGCACGAAGCCGGCGTCGCCGCCGAAGAACATGGCGAAGACCAGGCGGGGCGCGTCCGTCAGGGCGGTGATCAGCATGGACAGGCCCACCGTGGGCTGCCAGGCGCCGTCGCCGCCGAGCTGGCGGGCCAGGGTGTGGGTGACCACGCCCAGCACGAACAGGCCGAGCACCATCACGACCGCCGTGATCAGCACGATCGGCACCGCGTTGGACAGCGTGGCGCCGATGGCCTCCTTGCGGGCGTTGTCGAAGCCGAAGACGGCGAGCAGGCCGTACAGGAAGGTCACGATCAGGGCGGGGCCCCACATCGTGTAGTCCCGCATCCGCAGGAAGGTCTGGTCGGGGGCGAGGACGACGCCCCTCAGCAGTTCCTTCCAGTGCAGCGGCGGGCCCGTCGGCGCGGCGGGCGCGGCGGCGCCGGCCTGGTATGTAGCGCCCTGGGTGTACGCGGCGGCCTCGTCGACGGAGAAGGCCTGGGTGTGGCCCGCGCTGTTGGCCGCGTAGGGGTCCGGCGCGGCGTGGCCGTGGCCCGCGTAGCCGTCGTCGAAGTACTCCGGGCCGTCGTCCGCCTGGCCCTGGTAGCCGTACGGCGACCGGCCGCCCTGCTGCGGGTACGGCGCGCGCCCGTACGGCGGCTGCGGGGCCGACGGGTAGCCGTGCGGCGCGCCCGGCGGCCGTCCCGGGCCCTGCCCGTACGAGGGGCCCGCGCCCTGCCCGTACGGCTGCCCGTGCTGCCCGTACGGCGACGGCCCCCGCTGCCCGCTCGACGGGCCGGGCCGGCCGTACGACGGGCCGTGCGGCGCCTGCTGTCCCTGGGGGGTGCGGTCGTCCTGGCCCCCACGTCCGATCCTGAATCCAGCCACGCCATCGAACGTACCTGGTCCCGGAGGGTCACGTGCCGGGCCCGGCCATCCGGGCCCGGCATTGCGGCCGACCTGTGACATCCCCTAAGGGGCCGTCGGCCGCATCCCAGGGATCACTGGGGGTTTGGACCGTCTCAGTCCGCGAAGACCGAGCCGAACTGGGGCATGCCGCTGGTCGAGACGCCCGCGGCGGACGCCGACACCGCGCGGGAGCCGGTCGTCGTGATCTTCGTGCCGGTCGACGGCAGGTAGGTGACGGCGCCGTCGCCGCCGTTCTCGTACGAGCCGATCAGCAGGTCCGCCTTGCCGTCGCCGGTGACGTCGTCCAGCTTGACGTCGGTGCCGAACAGGTCGTTCTTCTCGTCGTCGCCGGGGACGCCCGCGGTGCTCTGGGCGAAGGACTGGGCGCCGGAGGAGGTGTTCACGCCGGACTTGGAGCCGTACAGCACGGTGACCATGCCGGTGTTGCTCACGCCGGAGATGTCCTCCTGCGGGGCGGTGACGACGAGGTCCTGGTAGCCGTCGCCGTTGATGTCGCCGAGGTCCAGTTCCCAGCCGAAGGCGTCGCCCTTCTCGGAGCTGCCGGGGACGTTGCCGGTGTTCTGGGTGATGGCGGTGGTGCCGGCCGGTCCGGAGGCGGACCCGTAGGTGACGCTGACCTTGCCGCCGTTGGCGGCGTCCGGTATCGCCTTGCCGTCGCTGCCGGTGGCGTCCCAGTCGGCTCCGCTGACGATGTCGCCGTAGCCGTCGCCGTTGATGTCGCCGATGGCGGTGATGATGCCGGGCTTGAGCGTCTTGGCGGCCGAGGCGTCGAGGCCGCCGGCGGTGCCCGGAAGCCAGTAGTTGGTGTTCCAGCCGTTGCCGGTCTTCGTCTCGAAGCCGTCGACCACGAGGTCGGTGCGGTGGTCGCCGTTGACGTCGCCCGCGGTCAGGTTCATCGGGCCGTAGGAGCTGGTGCCGGAGCCCGACTGGATCGGCGCCTTGACGGTGGTACGGCTGCCGGGCTTGCCGGCGGTGGTGAAGCCGCCCCGGTAGAGGTAGAGGGTGCTGGAGCTGCTGCCGACGACCAGGTCGGCCTTGCCGTCGCCGTCGAAGTCGCCGGCGGCCAGGCTCTGGCCCCAGTAGTCGTGGGAGCCGGGCGCCGGGTCGGGGACGTCGGCGGCCTTGCCGGTCAGACCGCTCTTTGAGCCCCACAGGATGGTGACGGCGCCACCGTCGGTGTCGGTGCCGACCTTCTCGTCGGGGGTGCCCACGGCGAGGTCGTCGTAGCCGTCGTGGTTGAAGTCGGCGTAGGCGAGGTCGGCGCCGAACATGTCGCCCGCCTCCGCGGTGCCGGGGACGCCGCTGGTGTTCTGGGAGATGACCGTGCGCTTGGCGGCGGAGACACCGGTCTTCGAGCCGTACAGGACGACGACCTGGCCGGCGCCCTTGTGGCCGCTGACGTAGGCGGTGGCGGCGGAGGTGGCGAGGTCGCCGATGCCGTCGCCGTTGAAGTCGGCCTTGGCGACCCTGGTGGAGTCGGCGGCCGTGGCGGGGGCGGCGGCGAAGGTGAGCAGACCGCCCGTCAGCGCGGCCGCGGTGGCCGTCGCGAGGGCGAGTCGGCGGTGCGTGTGCATGCGTTCTCCTGGCATGCGGGGGATGCCCGGTGGGCATCCGCGGTCGATGGGTGCGGACCGTCCGCGTCCCCGGGGTTCCAGCCGTTCGCGGAGTCCTGCTCCGGGGCGCGCGTGGGCGGTCGGCGATCAGGAGACCCGCCGTGGTGCGCGAGGGTTGCGCGTGGGTTCGGAAAATACCGGTAAGTGTATGAGGTCCGCGGCGAGTTACCGGGTCCCCCTGCGGCGGAGCCGGGTGGGCAGGCGCAGGATGGTGTCATGAGCGTAGTGAAGATCAACGTGCTGACCGTGCCCGCCGAGCAGCGGGAGGTCCTGGAGAAGCGGTTCGCCTCGCGGGCCCACGCCGTGGAGAACTCCGACGGCTTCGAGTGGTTCGAGCTGCTGCGGCCGGTCGAGGGCACCGACCAGTACCTCGTCTACACCCGCTGGCGGGACGAGGAGTCCTTCCAGGCGTGGATGGAGGGCCCGATGAAGGCCGCGCACCAGGGCGGCACGGAGGGCGACCGGCCCAAGCCGGCCGCTTCCGGCTCGACCCTGTGGTCCTTCGACGTGGTCCAGCAGGCGGCCCCGAAGCAGGCCTGACGACACCCCCCGGTACGCGACAACGCCCCCTGCCTGTGCGAAGCAGGGGGCGTTGTGGTTCCCGGAAGGGCCGGGGGTGGCCTCGGGGGCCGTTACTTCACCGGCTCCGGCTCCGGCGCCGTCTCGGACTCCGTGGCGTCCGTCGGGTCGGCCGGGGTCTTCACCGAGTCCAGCAGGAGCTGGGCGACGTCGACGACCTGGATGGACTCCTTGGCCTTGCCGTCGTTCTTCTTGCCGTTGACGGAGTCGGTGAGCATGACGAGGCAGAACGGGCAGGCGGTGGAGACGATGTCCGGGTTGAGGGACAGCGCCTCGTCCACGCGCTCGTTGTTGATGCGCTTGCCGATGCGCTCTTCCATCCACATCCGCGCGCCGCCGGCGCCGCAGCAGAAGCCGCGCTCCTTGTGGCGGTGCATCTCCTCGTTGCGCAGGCCCGGGACCTTGCCGATGATCTCGCGCGGGGGCGTGTAGATCTTGTTGTGGCGGCCCAGGTAGCACGGGTCGTGGTAGGTGATGATGCCCTCGACCGGGGTGACCGGGATCAGCTTGCCCTCGTCCACCAGGTGCTGGAGCAGCTGGGTGTGGTGGATGACCTCGTAGTCGCCGCCGAGCTGCGGGTACTCGTTGCCGAGCGTGTTGAGGCAGTGCGGGCAGGTGGCGACGATCTTCTTCGCCGACTTCGGCTTCCTGGACTCCGCGGTGACCTTGCCGTCGTCGTCCAGCTCCTCGCCGAACGCCGTGTTCAGGGCCATCACGTTCTCCATGCCGAGCTCCTGGAACAGGGGCTCGTTGCCCAGGCGGCGGGCGGAGTCGCCGGTGCACTTCTCGTCGCCGCCCATGATCGCGAACTTGACGCCCGCGATGTGCAGCAGCTCGGCGAAGGCCTTGGTGGTCTTCTTGGCGCGGTCCTCCAGGGCGCCCGCGCAGCCGACCCAGTACAGGTACTCGACCTCGGTGAGGTCCTCGATGTCCTTGCCGACGACCGGGACCTCGAAGTCGACCTCCTTGGTCCACTCCAGACGCTGCTTCTTGGCCAGACCCCAGGGGTTGCCCTTCTTCTCCAGGTTCTTGAGCATCGTGCCCGCCTCGGACGGGAAGGCCGACTCGATCATGACCTGGTAGCGGCGCATGTCGACGATGTGGTCGACGTGCTCGATGTCGACCGGGCACTGCTCGACGCAGGCGCCGCAGGTGGTGCAGGACCACAGCACGTCCGGGTCGATGACGCCGTTCTCCTCGGCGGTGCCGATCAGCGGGCGCTCGGCCTCGGCCAGGGCGGCGGCCGGGACGTCCTTCAGCTGCTCCTCGGAGGCCTTCTCCTCGCCCTCCATGGTCTTGCCGCCGCCGGCCAGCAGGTACGGCGCCTTGGCGTGCGCGTGGTCCCGCAGCGACATGATCAGCAGCTTCGGGGAGAGCGGCTTGCCGGTGTTCCAGGCGGGGCACTGCGACTGGCAGCGGCCGCACTCGGTGCAGGTGGAGAAGTCCAGCAGGCCCTTCCAGGAGAACTGCTCGACCTGGGAGACGCCGAAGACGTCGTCCTCGCCGGGGTCGGTGAAGTCGATCGGCTCGCCGCCCGAGGTCATCGGGAGCAGCGCGCCGAGCGAGGTCTCGCCGTCGGCGTTGCGCTTGAACCAGATGTTCGGGAAGGCGAGGAAGCGGTGCCAGGCCACGCCCATGTCGGTCTTCAGGGCGACCGTGATCATCCAGATGAAGGAGGTCGCGATCTTCAGGCCGGCGAAGAAGTAGGTGAGGTTCTGGAGCGTGCCGACGCTCATGCCCTTCAGCCAGGCGACGACCGGGTACGAGATGAAGAAGGAGGCCTCGTAGCCGTCGACGTGGTGCTGGGCGCCCTCCAGGGCGTGCAGCATGAAGATGCAGACGCCGACGATCAGGATGACGGCCTCGACGAAGTACGCCTGGCCGAAGTTGGAGCCGGCGAAGCGGGACTTGCGGCCCGGCTTGTTCGGCTTGCTCAGCTGGCGGATGGCGATCAGCACCAGGATGCCGAGCGTCGTCATGGTGCCGAGGAACTCGACGAAGACGTTGTACGGCGCCCAGTCGCCGATGACCGGCAGGATCCAGTCCGCCTTGAAGAGCTGCCCGATCGCGTTGACGATCGTCAGCAGCAGGGAGAAGAAGCCCACCGCCACGAACCAGTGCGCCACGCCCACGACGCCCCAGCGGTTCATCCGGGTGTGGCCGAGGAACTCCTTGGCCACGGTGAGGGTGCGCTGTCCGGGTTCGTTGGTCCTGGTCCCGGCCGGCACCGGCTGGCCGAGACGCATGAAGTTGTAGATCTGGAGGAGGGCGCGGCCGAACAGTGCCACGCCGACCACGATCAGGACCAGCGACACGATGATCGCGGCGAGTTGCATTGGGGCTCCTGAGGGCGGCCTCGAATTAACCGAGCAACATTACTAAGCGGTAACTTATGTAGTCCTCTGAGACTACCCCTATCTTCCTTCGCGATGCAGGGGAGCGCGGGGTGATATGGGTCGCTGAGGGGTCGCCCATCGTGGCGCGCTGATCACCCCTCGGGCAATCTGATCGTGTTATTCATCCCGAATTGCTACTTTCACCCCTACCTTAGAGCCGTGCTCTACGGGATCGCCGCGGCCACCGCCGCCCTGCTGCTCACCGCCGTACTGGCGGCACTGCTCCGGGTGCCCGCGCTGCGGGCGGGGGTCGTCGACCGGCGCTGCCGGCGTCCCCTCCCCCTGCTCGGCGGCCTCGCCGTCGTCGCCGTCACCTGCCTGGTCGCCTGGACGGGTGAGTGGACCCGGGTCGCCCCTCTGGGTGACGGGGTGGGCAGGCTTCTGGTGGCCGCCGCCGCGGTCGCCGCGCTCGGGCTGGTCGCCGACGTCTGGCGGCTGCGCGGCCGGGTGGTCGTCGCCGGTACGGCGGTGGCGGCGGCCTGTGTGGTGCCGTACGACGAGACCGGGGTGGCCGGGGGCGCGCTGGCCGTCGGCTGGATCGTCGTCGCCTCCCTGGTCTTCCGGGGGCTCGACCACGCCGACGGGCTGGCCGGGACCGTCGGGGTGGTCACCGCCTTCGGCGCCGGGGCCTGTGCCGCCGTCGAGGTGATGGACGGGCTCGCCGTGGTGCTCAGCGTGTTCGCCGCCGCCCTCACCGGCTTCCTGATGCACAACTGGCACCCCGCACGGGTCGGCCTCGGCGCCTGCGGCTCGCTGTTCTCCGGTTTCCTGCTGTCCGCCTCGGTTGTCTTCACGCGCGCGGGGTACGCGATCGGGCCGACCGCGGCGGTGGCGTTCTGCCTGGTCGCCGTCGCCGTCGCGGACGCCGCCCTGGTGGTGCTCGTACGGCTGCTCGGCCGCCGTCCGCTGCTGCGGCGCGGGCCCGACCACCTCGCGCACCGGCTGCGGCGGCTCGGGCTCACCCCGCCCGGGGCGGTGGTGCTGCTCGGGTTCTGCTCCTTCGTCACGGTGGTCGCGGGAGTGCTCGTGCATGTGGGGTGGGTGGGGGAGAAACCCGCCCTGTGGGTGGCGGGCGGGGCCGTGCTGCTGGTGCTCGTGCTGCTCAGGGTGCCGGTCCGCATCCCTGTCCAGCAGCCTCGGCGTATGGCATCGACGCAGGTCAGGAGCCAGTTGCGTGTAAGGAACGGATAAGACTTGAGTCTGTCCGACTCAGGTCTGTTGACCCCGGCGCCCCGCTCGTGCACACTTGAGCCTGTTCCACTCAAGTCAGCTGGAGGAATCAACCATGGCACGTGCGGTCGGCATCGACCTGGGCACGACTAACTCCGTCGTCAGCGTTCTGGAAGGCGGCGAGCCCACCGTCATCACCAACGCCGAGGGCGCCAGGACCACGCCGTCCGTCGTCGCCTTCGCGAAGAACGGTGAGGTGCTCGTCGGTGAGGTCGCCAAGCGGCAGGCCGTCACCAACGTGGACCGGACCATCCGGTCCGTGAAGCGCCACATGGGCACCGACTGGAAGATCGCGCTGGACGGGAAGGACTTCAACCCGCAGCAGATCTCCGCCTTCATCCTGCAGAAGCTGAAGCGGGACGCCGAGGCGTACCTGGGCGAGAAGGTGACCGACGCGGTCATCACCGTCCCGGCGTACTTCAACGACTCCGAGCGCCAGGCGACCAAGGAGGCCGGCGAGATCGCCGGTCTGAACGTGCTGCGCATCGTCAACGAGCCGACCGCCGCCGCGCTGGCCTACGGTCTCGACAAGGACGACCAGACGATCCTCGTCTTCGACCTCGGTGGCGGCACCTTCGACGTGTCCCTGCTGGAGATCGGCGACGGCGTCGTCGAGGTGAAGGCCACCAACGGTGACAACCACCTCGGTGGTGACGACTGGGACCAGCGCGTCGTCGACTACCTGGTCAAGCAGTTCCAGTCCGGTCACGGCGTGGACCTGTCCAAGGACAAGATGGCCCTCCAGCGCCTGCGCGAGGCCGCCGAGAAGGCCAAGATCGAGCTGTCCTCGTCCACCGAGACCTCGATCAACCTGCCCTACATCACCGCGTCCGCCGAGGGCCCGCTGCACCTGGACGAGAAGCTCACCCGCGCCCAGTTCCAGCAGCTGACGGCCGACCTGCTGGAGCGCTGCAAGACGCCGTTCCACAACGTCATCAAGGACGCCGGCATCTCCATCAACGACATCGACCACGTCGTGCTCGTCGGTGGCTCCACCCGTATGCCCGCCGTGGCCGAGCTCGTCAAGGAGCTGACCGGCGGCAAGGAGGCCAACAAGGGCGTCAACCCGGACGAGGTCGTCGCCATCGGCGCCTCGCTCCAGGCCGGTGTCCTCAAGGGCGAGGTCAAGGACGTCCTGCTGCTCGACGTCACCCCGCTGTCCCTCGGTATCGAGACCAAGGGCGGCATCATGACCAAGCTGATCGAGCGCAACACCACGATCCCGACCAAGCGCTCCGAGATCTTCACCACGGCCGAGGACAACCAGCCGTCCGTGCAGATCCAGGTCTACCAGGGCGAGCGCGAGATCGCGGCCTACAACAAGAAGCTCGGCATGTTCGAGCTGACCGGTCTGCCGCCGGCGCCGCGCGGCGTCCCGCAGATCGAGGTCTCCTTCGACATCGACGCCAACGGCATCATGCACGTCACGGCGAAGGACCTCGGCACCGGCAAGGAGCAGAAGATGACCGTCACCGGCGGCTCCTCGCTGCCGAAGGACGAGGTCGACCGCATGCGCGAGGAGGCCGAGCGCTACGCGGAGGAGGACCACAAGCGCCGCGAGGCCGCCGAGACCCGCAACCAGGGCGAGCAGCTCGTCTATCAGACCGAGAAGTTCCTCAAGGACAACGAGGACAAGGTCCCCGGCGAGGTCAAGACCGAGGTGGAGTCCGCCGTCGCCGAGCTGAAGGAGAAGCTCAAGGGCGAGGACACCGCCGAGATCCGCACCGCCACCGAGAAGGTCGCGGCCGTCTCGCAGAAGCTGGGCCAGGCCATGTACGCCGACGCCCAGGCCGCGGGTGCCGCCGCCGGCGGTGCCGGTGAGGCCAAGGCCGACGACGACGTCGTCGACGCCGAGATCGTGGACGACGAGCGCAAGGACGGTGCCGCGTGACGGAGGAGACCCCGGGCTTCGAGGAGAAGCCCGACGTCCCCTCCGGCGCCACCTCTGACGACGCCGAGCCGAAGGCCGCCCCCGAGGAGGGGGCGGCCCCGGCCGGGGACGCGAACGCAGACGCCGGTCTGGTCGCCCAGCTGGACCAGGTGCGCACCGCGCTCAACGAGCGCACCGCGGACCTCCAGCGCCTCCAGGCCGAGTACCAGAACTACCGCCGCCGGGTCGAGCGGGACCGGGCCACGGTCAAGGAGATCGCCGTCGCGAACCTCCTGTCCGAGCTGCTGCCCGTGCTCGACGACATCGGCCGCGCGCGGGAACACGGCGAACTGGTCGGCGGCTTCAAGTCGGTGGCCGAGTCGACGGAGACCGTGGCGGCCAAGCTGGGCCTCCAGCAGTTTGGCAAGGAGGGCGAGCCCTTCGACCCGACCATCCACGAGGCCCTGATGCACAGCTACGCGCCGGACGTCACCGAGACGACCTGCGTGGCGATCCTGCAGCCCGGGTACCGCATCGGCGAGCGCACCATCCGCCCCGCGCGGGTGGCCGTGGCCGAGCCGCAGCCGGGCGCGCAGAGCGGGAAGCCGGAGAAGGCGGGCAAGGGCGAGGGCGCCGAGGAGAAGTCCGAGGCGGCCGACGACAAGGAGAACGGTGGCCCGGAGGAGGGCTGACGTAATCACTTCAGACGGGAAGGAGGGACGTCGGGGATGAGCACCAAGGACTTCATCGAGAAGGACTACTACAAGGTCCTCGGCGTCCCCAAGGACGCCACCGAGGCCGAGATCAAGAAGGCGTACCGGAAGCTCGCCCGCGAGTTCCATCCGGACGCCAACAAGGGCAACGCCAAGGCCGAGGAGCGTTTCAAGGAGATCTCCGAGGCGAACGACATCCTCGGTGACCCCAAGAAGCGCAAGGAGTACGACGAGGCGCGCGCCCTGTTCGGCAACGGCGGGTTCCGCCCCGGGCCGGGCGCCGGCGGCTCCTTCAACTTCGACCTGGGCGACCTCTTCGGCGGTGCCGGGGGCGGTGCCCAGGGCGGCGGCTTCGGCGGCGGACTCGGTGACGTCTTCGGGGGCCTGTTCAACCGGGGCGGGGCGGGCGGGGCGACCCGTACCCAGCCGCGCCGCGGCCAGGACGTGGACACCGAGGTCACCCTCAGCTTCACGGAGGCGATCGAGGGGGCCACGGTGCCGCTGCGGATGACCTCCCAGCAGCCCTGCAAGGCCTGCTCCGGCACCGGCGACAAGAACGGCACGCCGCGCGTGTGCCCGACCTGCGTCGGCACCGGCCAGGTCGCCCGGGGCTCGGGCGGCGGATTCTCGCTGACCGACCCCTGCCCCGACTGCAAGGGGCGCGGCCTGATCGCGGAGAACCCCTGCCCGGACTGCAAGGGCAGCGGGCGCGCCAAGTCCTCGCGCACCATGCAGGTCCGCATCCCGGCGGGTGTCACCGACGGGCAGCGGATCCGGCTGCGCGGCAAGGGCGCGCCGGGCGAGCGGGGCGGCCCGGCGGGCGACCTGTACGTCACCGTGCACGTGGGCGAGCACCCGGTGTTCGGCCGCAAGGGCGACAACCTCACGGTGACCGTGCCGGTCACCTTCGCCGAGGCGGCCCTCGGCGGCGAGGTGCGGGTGCCGACCCTCGGTGGTCCGGCGGTCACCCTGAAGCTGCCGCCCGGCACGCCGAACGGCCGCACCATGCGGGCGCGCGGCAAGGGCGCTGTCCGCAAGGACGGCACCCGCGGCGACCTCCTGGTCACCGTCGAGGTGAGTGTCCCGGGCGACCTGTCGGGGAAGGCTCGTGACGCACTGGAGGCGTATCGCGAGGCGACCGCGGGCGAGGACCCGCGGGCGGAGCTGTTCGAGGCCGCGAAGGGAGCTTGAGAGTGATGGACGGCCGTCGGCGCAACCCGTATGAACTGACCGAGGAGACCCCGGTCTACGTCATCTCGGTGGCGGCCCAGCTCTCCGGACTCCACCCGCAGACGCTGCGCCAGTACGACCGGCTGGGCCTGGTCTCCCCGGACCGCACCGCGGGCCGGGGCCGGCGCTACTCGGCCCGTGACATCGAACTGCTCCGCCAGGTGCAGCAGTTGTCGCAGGACGAGGGCATCAACCTGGCCGGAATCAAGCGCATCATCGAACTGGAGAACCAGGTCGCCGCGCTCCAGTCCCGCGTCGCGGAGCTGGAGGCGGCCCTGGACGGCGCGGCGGCCGCCATGCGCCAGCGCGAGGCCGCCGTGCACGCCTCCTACCGCCGGGACCTGGTCCCCTATCAGGAGGTCCAGCAGACCAGCGCGCTGGTCGTCTGGCGGCCCAAGAGGCAGCAACAGCAGGGCGACTGACCGCCGCCGGGCGGTACCCGGCGAAGGGCCCGTGGACACATCCCGTCCACGGGCCCTTCGCCGCAGCCGCACAACCTTCTCTTTGCCGCTCCGTGAACTCCCCTTGGATGGACGGCCCGTAAAAGGTGTTTGGAGAGGTTTCCGCATTGCCTTCACGGGATCGACGGCGTGTGGTGTTGCGCAGTCGTTAAGTAAGTGTTCTTGACGACGGCCGCCGGAGCCGCGTTGTCTTTTTCAGACACCTGGGTCGTATAGCAGCACCCACGTCCGGAACGCACCTGAAGTGAGCCCCCGTATGCGCCGTATCGCCCTGTCCGTGGCCCTGACCACGGTGACCTTCTCGCTGGCCGGATGCGGCATGCTCAACGCGACGGGGGACAGCGCGAGCGCCGGCCCGACCAAGGGCGACGACGTCACGGTGGGCCTGCTGCTGCCGGAGAAGGCCAACGCGCGCTACGACAAGTTCGACTACCCCATCATCAGGAACAAGGTCGCCGACCTCACCGGCAAGCGGGGCAAGGTCGAGTACGCCAACGCGGACGCGGACGCGGGCCGGCAGGCGAGCCAGATGCGGAAGATGATCGACGACAAGGTCGACGTCATCCTGCTGGACGCCGTCGACTCGCACGCGATCGCCGGCGAGGTGAAGAAGGCACAGGGCGCGGGCATCCCGGTCATCGCCTACGACCGCCTCGCCGAGGGCCCGATCGCCGCGTACGTCTCCTTCGACAACGAGCTCGTCGGCGAGGTCCAGGGGCGCTCGCTGCTCGAGGCGCTGGGCTCCAAGGCCGGCAGCGCCGCGAAGGTCGTCATGATGAACGGCTCGCCCACCGACCCGAACGCCCGGCAGTTCAAGGAGGGCGCGCTCTCCGAGCTGAACGGCAAGGTGACCATCGCGGCCAGCTACGACACCGAGGGCTGGAAGCCGGAGAACGCCCAGGCCAACATGGCCAAGGCGATCAGCCGGATCGGCGTCGCGAACATCGCGGCCGTCTACTCCGCCAACGACGGCATGGCGGGCGGCGTGATCAAGGCGCTGAAGGCCGCGGGCGTCACCAGCCTGCCCCCGATCACCGGCCAGGACGCCGACCTCGACGCCGTGCAGCGGGTGGTGGCGGGCGACCAGTACATGAGCGTCTACAAGTCCTACCCGGACGAGGCCGAGGCCGCGGCGCAGATGGCCGTCGCCAAGGTCCAGGGCAAGGACATCCAGTTCGACGCGCTGACCCAGGACCGCGTCAACAGCCCCACCACCAAGAACATCCCGTCCAAGCTGGTCCAGGTGAGCGCCCTGACCAGGAAGAACATCAACGACACGGTCATCGCGGACGGCATCTACTCCGTCGGCGACATCTGCACCGCCAAGTACAAGGCCGAGTGCGCGGCGATCGGTCTGAAGTAACCCCGGTGCGGGCCGGCAGCCGTACCGCGCCACCCCCGTGAGCGCGGTACGGCGGGACCAACGATGCCCCGGCCGGCCGGGCGCCACCACCATCATCTTGTTGCAATGCGAGGGGCGGAGCCTGGGAGATACCCGGACGCAGGGGTGGTTGACGACCGCCACGCCGGGGGGAGCCGTGTTGCGGAGCGGGTCGGCGCCACGCATAGTTGCGCTGCGGAAGAGGCAGCACACCGGGGGTGGAATGCGCGATGGCCGGGCGGAGGGCGGAGCAGCATCCTCACGGTGCCGACCGGCTGTGCGAGGCCGGGGACCGCGTCTACTCGCGGGCCGTGCGCCGGGGCCGGGTGACGCGCACCGACGCCGAGGCGGTGCCCTGTCTGCTGGAACTGGCCCTGCTGCACCCCGATCCCGACGACATGGACTGGCTGGTGCCCACCTCACCGCAGGAGGTGATGACCCGGCTGCTGCGCGGGGTCTACGACGAGGTCAGCGAGAGTCAGCGCCGGGTGGGCTCGGCGGTGGCCGCCGCCGAGTGGTACGCCGGTCTGGGCCGGCTGGACGCGCTCGCGGCGCCGGCCGGCGGCGGCGCCGTACGGGTGCTGGACGGACTGTCCCGGATCCAGGCCGCGATGGACGAGGCGACCCAGGCGTGCACCACCGAGGTGCTGACCGTGCAGCCGGGCGGCATCCGCCGGGAGGACGAGCTGACCGAGGGCCTGCACCGGGCGCTGGCGCTGCGCGGCCGGGGCGTGCGCATGCGCGATCTGTACACGCATGTGGCCCGGCACGGCCAGGGCCTGCTCAACTACCTGGAGCTGATGGGGGACGCGGTCGAGGCCCGCACCCTGGACGAGGTCATCGACCGGCTCATCCTCTTCGACCGCACGGTGGCCTTCATCCCGGCCAACACCGAGCGCACCATGGCCCTGGAGGTCCGTCAGCCGGCGCTGGTGGAGTACCTGGTGACGGTCTTCGAGCGGCTGTGGCGCCTCGCCATCCCGCTCACCGCGCCGCTGCCGGACACCGGCATCGAGGGCATCTCGCACCGTGAGCAGTCCATCGCGGCGCTGCTCGCCGAGGGCCACCAGGACGCGGTGATCGCCGAGCGGCTCGGCATCAGCGTGCGCACCTGCCGCGCGCACATCGCGCGCCTCTCGGAGACGCTGGGCGCGGCGAGCCGTACCCAGCTCGGGGTGCGCATCGCGCAGGTGGGTCTGGACGGCAGCGGCCGGGGCCTGCCGGCGGCCGCGCGGGACGCCTCGCTATGAGGGCGGGGCCTCGTCCGTGCCGCCCAGGATCTCCGACCGGCCGATGAGGTAGCCCAGTTGGACGCGGCCGACGCTGCCGAGGGCGGCGGACAGCTTGGCGATGTGCAGGCGTACGGTGCGTACGTTCATGCCCAGCCGGTCGGCTATGGCGGCGTCGGTGTGGCCCTCCACCAGGAGGCGTGCGATGGCCCGTTGGCGCGGGGTGGCGCCGTCCGCGGAGGGGCGCGGGGGGAGCAGCGGGTGCAGCGGCGTGGCGAGGTGCCAGAGCCGGTCGAACACCGTCGCCAGGTACCGCACGATCGCCGGCTGGCGCACCTCCAGGGCGAGGGAGCGGTCCCGGCTCGCCGGGATGAAGGCCACCGTGCGGTCGAGCACGAGCAGGCGCTCGGTGACCTCGTTCAGGGTGCGGGCCTGCACATCGCCGCGCAGCCGCTCGTAGCGGGCCTGGACGCTGGGGGCGTGACGCATCGTGTGCTGGTAGAGGGTGCGGATCCGGCCGCCGCGGTCCAGCAGCGCCTGGTCGCGGTCGAAGGCGAGGGCGTGCAGTTCGGGCGGTGTCCGGGTGTGGGTGACGTGCGGCTGGACCGCCAGGCACTCCTCGATGGCGTCGGCCATCGCGCCGGTGATGGCCTGGTTGATCCGGTCGAGGCCGCTGTGCACCCGGACCACCGCGGGGCCGTCGGGCACGGCGCCGGGCAGCTCCCGGGCCATCCGCAGCAGCGGTTCGAGGCTCTGGGCGATACGGGCCTCACGGCGGCGTTCGGCGGCCACGCGCTCGGCGGAGGCACGCAGCAGCTCCCGCAGGGCCACCGCGGCCGCCACGGGCTCCAGCAGCCGCGTGTCGGCGACGGTCGGCTGGAGCAGCCCCAACCGCACCAGGCAGGGCGCCGCTTCGGCCTCCGCGGCCCCG
Organism: Streptomyces misionensis; assembly: GCF_007896895.1. Taxonomy (GTDB): domain Bacteria; phylum Actinomycetota; class Actinomycetes; order Streptomycetales; family Streptomycetaceae; genus Streptomyces; species Streptomyces misionensis_A. The sequence goes on from NZ_VOGW01000064.1 coordinate 82,319, forward strand.
ATCCGGCCTTCGCGCACGGCGCGTTCGTACAGCGCGCGGCCCTGCGCGCACAGCTCCTCGGCGCCGTGTTCCGGGTGCGGCGCGCTCGCGGTCATCGGCTCACAGGTCCCGGTCCAGCATCCCGGACTGGGCGATCAGGAAGCCCAGTTGGGCGCGGCTGCCGCTGCCCAGGGCCTGCGCCAGCTTGGCGATGTGGGCGCGGCAGGTGCGCACGTTCATGCCGAGCCGGCGTGCGATGGCCTCGTCCACATGGCCCTCGACCAGGAGTTTGGCGATGGAGTGCTGGACCTCGGTGATGCCGTCGGGCGCGGTCTCGTAGGGGGTGCCGGCGGTCAGCGGGACGGCGCGGTTCCACATGAACTCGAAGACCTTGATGAGGTAGCGGATGAGCCCGGGGTTGCGCAGCTCCAGGGCCACCTGCTGGTCGTCGCGGGTGGGGATGAAGGCGACGGACTCGTCGCAGATGATGAGCCGTTCGACCAGCTCGTCGATGGTGCGGTACTCCACCTTGCCGCTGGCGAGCTGGGAGACGTAGCCGATCTGCTTGAGGTTGTAGCGGACCGTGTGCTGGTAGAGGGTGCGGATGTGCACGCCCCGTTCCACCAGGGCGGTGTCCCGCTCCAGGCCCTGGCGCACGTTGCGTTCGGTGAAGTGGTTGCTGGGCTGCACGGTGAGCACCGAGGAACGGCATTCGGTGGTGGCCAGGTCCAGCGCGGCGTTGATGCGGTCGTTGCCCTCCAGGACGGTGATCGAGTCGGTCGCGGAGGCCGTCTGGGTGCTCAGCGCGAGGAACGGCTCGAAGACGTCGGAGAGTTCGACGGCCCACCGCCTGCGGTCGGCGATCTCCCGCTCCAGGGGGGACAGCCGCTGGGCCAGGACCACGGCCGGCGGCACGGGGCGCAGCCAGTCGGGGTCGTCCGGGTCGGGATGGAGCAGGGCGAACTCCATCAGGCACGGCGCCGCCGCCACGTCGGCGCGGGAGACACGCCCGGAGCGCAGTGCGTTGGCGTAAAGTCGGCCCCCTTCGTCGCACAGCTCGGTGACCGCATGGGGATGTGCGGCGTTGTTCCGATTTGGTGTCAAATCTCCACCCCCCAGGGTCCTGAACATGCAGGAACATGATGCACTGATTGTGTGGTCATGATGTGCCTGAATGAGCCATCGTCTTATCCGACGGGGGAAGAAGGGGACCTTCAAGTGAGGACGAAGTCGACCATGGGCAAGAAGATGATTCGCTCGGTGCTGGTCGCCACCTTCTCCGCCGTTGTGGCCCTTGGAGTGCTGAGTGGCCCCTTCGGCGCGAAGAGCGACGTGCGCGCGGACACGAAGTGGCCTTCGGTGGCGACGCTCGACGCGAACAGCGTGGTGCGTGCGGACACCAAGTGGCCCACCGACACGAAGTGGCCTTCGGCGTCGACGCTCGGCGCGGAGAACGTCGTGCCCGCGGACACCAAGTGGCCGACGGACACCAAGTGGCCTTCGGTAGCGGGGAGCTGATGTGACCACGCCACCCGACGACCGCTCCTTCCGCCGTGAGATGGCCACCGCCTACCGCTCCGGCTGGCACTTCATCGATCTGGTGACCGCGATCCCCCACCCCGGGGACTCGCTGATGGTGACCGTCTTCGGTGAGCCGGTCGTCGTCACGCGCGACGAGGAGGAGGACGTCCGGGCCTACCGGTGCCTGCGCAAGCCGCGTGGGGCGCCACAGCCGGTGCGGTGTGCCATACGGTACGGAATGATCTTTGTGAATCTGGACCAGCGGGACCACCGGCTCACCGATCCGGTGGAGCCCGACCTCCGGACAATCTCAGCCACCCCCCGCAGTGCCTGACGCGATTCCCCCGTCGTAAAAGATCGCTCAGGTGCTTCCCCCCGCAGCGGCGTCACCGTGACCTGAACACGGTGACGCCGCTGTTGTTTGTGCCGACATTTCGGTGTCTGGCCCGATCCTCACAGTGGCTGAAAGTAATCGAACAGACCGGGCGCCCGGCCCGTTCCGCCGAGCGCGCCCGCCCGAGGGGTTGCGCCCCCGCCGTCCGCCGTGGTGGGCCCCGGCTCAGCCCCGGCCCAGTGCCCGCTCCACCGTGATCTCGATCACCACCCGGGAGGGGTTCGGGGAGGGCGTGCGGCCGTAGCGTTCCGCGTAGCGGCGTTCGGCTTCGGCGACGCGGTCCGGGTCCGTGCGGACGCGGGCGCGGCCCTCCAGGGTGGCCCAGCGGCGGCCGTCCACCTGGCAGACCGCGGCGCGGGCGCCCTCGGGGCCGGCGGCCCGGGTGTAGGCCGCCTTCGCGCTGGAGCCGTTGCAGATCACCCGGGCGAGCCGGGCCTCGGGGTCGTAGGTCACCCCGACCGGCACCACGTGCGGGCCCCCGTCGGGGCGGATCGTCGTCAGGGTGCACAGGTGCCGTTCCTGCCAGAAGTCGAGATACGCGGCGTCCGGGGAACCCGGATCCACGGAGTAGGTCGCCATGCCAGGAAACCTACGGCCTCTCGGTTGGATCGGGCCGGGCTCGCGGGGCCCGGCACGCACACCTGCCGCGTTGTCGTCGGTCGCCGACTCCCCCACGCTCGGCTTCGCTCGCGCGGGGGCACCCCCAGCGCATTGACAGCCTCCTCCGCCTCGCATCTGCACGCACCGGACCCCGCTCCCTGATCCGGCCCGATCCGAACGAAAGACCCTGACCCCAGGCGGTGTGCGACCAGCCTTGAGTGGAATAGACTCAACTTTGGTTACGCTGGTTAAGTCAGCAGAGGGTTGCAGAGGCACGCCTAGGAGGAGAACGCGAACGTGGACGCCGAGCTGACCAACAAGAGCAGGGACGCGATCAACGCGGCCAGCAACCGCGCCGTGACCGAGGGCCACCCGGACCTCACCCCCGCTCACCTGCTGCTGGCACTGCTCCAGGGGCAGGACAACGAGAACATCACCGACCTGCTCGCCGCCGTCGACGCCGACCAGGCCGCCGTACGCGCCGGCGTGGAGAAGCTGCTCGCCTCGCTGCCGAGCGTGACCGGCTCCACCGTCGCGCCCCCGCAGCCCAACCGCGACCTGCTGGCCGTGATCGCCGACGCGGGCGAGCGCGCGAAGGACCTCGGGGACGAGTACCTGTCCACCGAGCACCTGCTCATCGGCATCGCCGCCAAGGGCGGGGCGGCCGGCGAGCTGCTGCGGGCCCAGGGTGCCGAGGCGAAGAAGCTGCTGGAGGCCTTCAAGAAGGCCAGGGGAGGACGTCGCGTGACCACCGCCGACCCGGAGGGCCAGTACAAGGCCCTGGAGAAGTTCGGCACCGACTTCACCGCCGCCGCCCGCGAGGGCAGGCTCGACCCGGTCATCGGGCGGGACCAGGAGATCCGGCGCGTGGTGCAGGTGCTGAGCCGCCGGACGAAGAACAACCCCGTGCTGATCGGCGAGCCGGGCGTGGGCAAGACCGCCGTCGTGGAGGGGCTCGCGCAGCGGATCGTCAAGGGGGACGTGCCCGAGTCGCTGAAGGACAAGCGGCTGGTCGCTCTCGACCTCGGCGCGATGGTCGCCGGGGCGAAGTACCGGGGTGAGTTCGAGGAGCGGCTCAAGGCCGTACTCGCCGAGATCAAGGAATCGGACGGGCAGATCATCACGTTCATCGACGAGCTGCACACCGTCGTGGGCGCCGGAGCGGGCGGCGACTCCGCCATGGACGCCGGCAACATGCTCAAGCCGATGCTGGCCCGCGGCGAGCTGCGCATGGTCGGCGCCACCACCCTGGACGAGTACCGGGAGCGGATCGAGAAGGACCCCGCCCTGGAGCGCCGCTTCCAGCAGGTGCTGGTCGCCGAGCCGACCGTCGAGGACAGCATCGCGATCCTGCGCGGGCTCAAGGGCCGCTACGAGGCCCACCACAAGGTGCAGATCGCGGACAGCGCCCTGGTCGCCGCCGCGACCCTCTCCGACCGCTACATCACCTCCCGCTTCCTGCCGGACAAGGCCATCGACCTGGTGGACGAGGCGGCCTCCCGGCTGCGCATGGAGATCGACTCCTCGCCCGTGGAGATCGACGAACTCCAGCGCTCCGTGGACCGGTTGAAGATGGAGGAGCTGGCGATCGGCAAGGAGACCGACCCCGCCTCCCTCGCCCGCCTGGAGAAGCTGCGCCGCGACCTCGCCGACAAGGAGGAGGAGCTGCGGGGGCTGACCGCCCGCTGGGAGAAGGAGAAGCAGTCCCTCAACCGGGTCGGTGAGCTGAAGGAGCGCCTGGACGACCTGCGCGGCCAGGCCGAGCGCGCCCAGCGCGACGGTGACTTCGACACCGCCGCCAAGCTGCTCTACGGCGAGATCCCGCAGCTGGAGAAGGAGCTGGAGGCCGCCTCCGAGGCCGAGGAGGAGGCCGCCAGGGACACCATGGTCAAGGAGGAGGTCGGCTCCGACGACATCGCCGACGTCGTCGCCGCCTGGACCGGCATCCCGGCCGGCCGCCTGCTGGAGGGCGAGACGCAGAAGCTGCTGCGCATGGAGGAGGAGCTGGGCAAGCGGCTCATCGGCCAGGGCGAGGCCGTGCGCGCCGTGAGCGACGCGGTACGGCGCTCCCGGGCCGGCATCGCCGACCCCGACCGGCCCACCGGCTCGTTCCTCTTCCTCGGCCCGACGGGTGTCGGCAAGACCGAACTCGCCAAGGCGCTCGCCGACTTCCTCTTCGACGACGAGCGGGCCATGGTCCGCATCGACATGTCGGAGTACGGCGAGAAGCACAGCGTGGCCCGGCTGGTCGGCGCGCCCCCCGGGTACGTCGGCTACGAGGAGGGCGGTCAGCTCACCGAGGCGGTGCGGCGGCGCCCGTACAGCGTGGTGCTGCTGGACGAGGTGGAGAAGGCCCACCCGGAGGTCTTCGACATCCTGCTCCAGGTGCTGGACGACGGCCGGCTCACGGACGGCCAGGGCCGCACGGTCGACTTCCGCAACACCATCCTGGTGCTCACCTCCAACCTGGGCAGCCAGTACCTGGTCGACCCGCTCACCAGCGAGGTGGAGAAGAAGGAGCAGGTGCTGGAGGTCGTACGAGCCTCCTTCAAGCCGGAGTTCCTCAACCGCCTGGACGACCTGGTGGTCTTCTCCGCGCTGACCAAGCCCGAGCTGGAGCGGATCGCGAAGCTCCAGATCGACCGGCTCGGCAGGCGCCTCGCCGAGCGCCGGCTCACCCTGGAGATCACCCCCGAGGCGCTGGCCTGGCTGGCCGAGGAGGGCCTGGACCCGGCGTACGGCGCCCGCCCGCTGCGCCGCCTGGTGCAGACCGCGATCGGCGACCGGCTCGCCCGGGAGATCCTCTCCGGCGAGATCAAGGACGGCGACACGGTCCGGGTGGACCGCTTCGGCGAGGGGCTGCTGGTCGGCCCGGCCACCGGAAAGACGCTGTGACGCTCACCCGGTGAACGCGGCGAACCGTACGGGGGCCCGGTCCGGGCCCCCGTACGGCAGGCTCACCGGCACCGCGTCGGCGCCGGCAGGGGCCCCCGTCCCGCCACACCGACCCCCCGTTCGTTCACCGGCTCGCCGTCCGGGCACTGGATCATGGCAGTCAAAGACCGACAGGCCCCGGCAGGGCTTGCCACGCCCCTCCCCGCATGGTGGAGGATGGCGGGCATCCGTACGAAGGGAAAAACACGGTGAGCATCGACCCGTCCTCGATTCCGAACTTCGGGGGCCAGCCCGAGCCGCAGCCCCAGGGACCGGCCGGCCCCGTCCTCCCGGATCAGGACCTCGTGAAGCAGCTCCTCGACCAGATGGAGCTGAAGTACGTCGTCGACGAGGAGGGTGACCTCGCGGCGCCGTGGGAGCAGTTCCGCACCTACTTCATGTTCCGGGGGGAGGCCGACCAGGCGGTCTTCTCGGTGCGGACCTTCTACGACCGCCCGCACCAGATCGAGGACAAGGCGCAGCTCCTGGAGTCCGTGGACGACTGGAACCGCCGCACCCTGTGGCCGAAGGTGTACACCCACACCCACGACGACGGCACCGTCCGCCTCATCGGCGAGGCGCAGATGCTGATCGGCACCGGCGTCGACCTCAACCACTTCGTCTCCTCCACGGTCAGCTGGGTGCGGGCCGCGATCGAGTTCGACAAGTGGCTGGTCGAGCAGCTGGGCCTGGAGCAGGACGTCGACGGGACCGACGAGCCCGAGGACGGCGAGGCCGGCTCCGGGGAGTGACCCCCGGCGGCCGCTACAGCGGCGCGTGCCCCAGCACCAGCAGGTACGCGCCGTAGAGATACGACAGCCCGGCCAGGGCCGCGACCACCACGGCCGCGTGCCAGGGCCGGGCTTTCGCCGTGCGGACCAGCGCGCGGGCGGGCGGCAGCAGCAGCGGGAAGGCCGGCAGCAGGAAGCGCGGCTTGGACTCGAAGGTCCCGGACCCGGCGAGCACGACCAGCAGCAGCACCCCGCTGTAGACCAGCAGCGGCAGCGGGGGCCGTTCCAGGAGCAGCAGCGCGAACAGCACCACCCCCACGCCGACCAGCAGCAGTGCCACCGGGAACACCACCCGGCCGCCGTGCAGCAGCAGGACGCGCACGAACTGGAGCGAGCGGTGGCCGAGGTCGAACCGCGAGCCCCAGTCCGCCTGGACGTCGAAGTAGCCGCCCAGCAGATCGCCCCGGCGGTGGCCGACCCACAACAGGTACCCGGCCCAGCCCAGCGGGGCGAGCGCGGCGCCCGTCCACAGCCTGTGGACGACCCGGCCGCGCCGCCGCCACAGCTCCCAGCCGGCCGCGGCGAGCACGGCGGCGGCCACCGCGAACCCGTTCGGCCGGGCGAGCCCCGCGGCCGCCGCCAGCACCCCCGCCCACACCCAGCGCCCGGTCAGCACCGCGTACAGCGACCAGGCGGCGAACGCGGTCAGCACCGGTTCGGTGTACGCCATCGACAGCACCACCGAGTGCGGCAGCAGCCCCCACAGCAGCACCAGCGCGGTTCCCACGGCCCGCCCGTACACCGCGGTCCCCACGGCGTACAGCCCGGCCGCGGCCACGAGCGCCGCCGTCCAGGACACCAGCAGCCCGGCCGCGCCCCCGCCGAGCGGGCTCACTTCCGTCACCGCCCGCACCAGAGCGGGGTACAGCGGGAAGAACGCCATGTCGCTGTACCCGTGCCGGCCCAGGGCGTGGCCGTAGCCGTGGGCCGCGATGCCGAGGTACCAGACCGAGTCCCAGGAGCGGCCCAGCAGCGCCATGACCGGCCGCCCGGCGGCGTCGGCGAGCAGGGCGAGGACGGCGGCACCGGCGAGCCGCGCGCCGAGGAACAGTCCCACGGCGACGCCGCTCGCCCTCAGCAGCGAGGCGCCGGCGTGCGCGCCGGGCGAGGGTTCGGGTGCGGTGACGGGCGGGGCGAGAACCGTGCTGGCGTGTGTCACACCTCCGCACTGTGCAAGGCCCGGGCCCCGGAAGCGAGCAGGGCACGGCCAACCGGTGGTGCCCCGTCCCTCACATGGCCCGCAATCGCCGCGCCGCCTCCCGCAGGACGTCCTCCTTCTTGCAGAACGCGAAGCGCACGAACGGGGCGCCCGCCTCGCGGTCGTCGTAGAAGACCGCGTTGGGGATGGCGACCACGCCGGCGCGCCGCGGCAGGGCACGGCAGAAGGCGAAGCCGTCCTTCTCGCCGAGCGGGCGGATGTCGGTGGTGACGAAGTAGGTGCCGGCCGGGCGGAACACCTCGAAGCCCGCCTCCGCGAGGCCGGTGGCCAGGATGTCCCGGCGCTCGCGCAGGGAGCGGCGCAATCCGTCGTAGTAGGAGTCGGGCAGGGCGAGCGCCTCGGCCACCGCGTACTGGAAGGGGCCGGAGGAGACGTACGTCAGGAACTGCTTGGCCGAGCGGACCGCGCTGACCAGGGCGGGCGCGGCCGTCACCCAGCCGACCTTCCAGCCGGTGAAGGAGTACGTCTTGCCGGCCGAGGAGATGGTCACCGTGCGCTCGCGCATCCCCGGGAACGCGGCGAGGGGGAGGTGTTCGGCGTCGTCGAAGACCAGGTGCTCGTACACCTCGTCCGTCACCACGAGCAGGTCCCGCTCCACGGCCAGCTCGGCGATCGCGGCCAGTTCGGCGCGGGTGAGGACCGTGCCGGTGGGGTTGTGCGGGGTGTTGATCAGCAGGAGGCGGGTCCGGTCGGTGACGGCGGGGCGCAGTTCGTCCAGGTCGAGGCGGAAGCTGCCCTCGTGCGGGCGCAGGGTCACCGGGACGCGCCGGCCGCCCGCCAGCGCGATGCTCGCCGCGTAGGAGTCGTAGTACGGCTCCAGGGCCACGACCTCGTCGCCCGGCTCCAGCAGCGCCAGCAGCGAGGCCGCGATGGCCTCCGTGGCGCCCGCCGTGACCAGCACCTCGGTGTCGGGGTCGTACGACAGCCCGTAGCGGCGCAGCTGGTGCGCGGCGATCGCGGTGCGCAGTTCGGGGACGCCGGGACCGGGCGGGTACTGGTTGCCGCGCCCGTCGCGCAGCGCCCGCACCGCCGCCTCCCTGATCTCCTCGGGTCCGTCGGTGTCGGGGAAACCCTGGCCCAGGTTGATCGCACCGGTGGCCGCGGCGAGCGCGGACATCTCGGCGAAGATCGTGGTGCCGAACTCGGCGAGCCGGCGGTTGAGCAGGGGGCGCGCGGTGGAGGTCATGGCGGCCATCCTGCGCCCAAGCTCTGGAGTTCCTCAACTAGCGTTCGCTGAGAGGCGCCTGCGTTGATGCTCAGCCCACCACGTCCGAGCAGGGGCTAAGCCGTCGGTAACCGTCATTGTCGGTCGTCATCGGTTGCCCTCGGGCGGCCCACAGACGGCCCGAACGGAGCCGCCCGGCGAGCGCCTGTAACAGCGTCCGAGGGCGTAACGGTGTGATGGTCGCGTAACACCCAAAGCCCTAGGCAGGCGCGCTGTTACGCGCCCTAACAGGGGCCCGTAACACCGGCTCACACCTGGCCGTCACACCGACCCGTAACGCTTGCCCAGCGCGCGGGGCACTCCGGTGGCTTGTCGCGCGGCTTGTCGTCCCGCTTGTCGCTTGTCTTGTCTTGTCGCTTGTCGGCATGCAGGTCAGTACCGGTTTCGGCATCCCTGGAGGACCGTCTGACGGCATCGGGCCAGCCAGGCCAAGCAACAGCCCTTCTTCGAGCGGGATGCTCCGCCATCGGTCTCGCGGGTGGACCTCTCCCCTCTCCCCAGGGATCTGCCGCGTCCTGGGGGCTGCCCGCAGGGCGGCTGCGGCCCGACGGATCCCGGGGCCCTTCCCTCAGGGGCCGCTACTTCCGCTACCGCCGCTACCGTGCAGGTCAGGGACGTGGTGGAGGTAGCGGGAAGGGGTAGCGGTAGCGGATAGGTCGCGCTACCGGCCCGGCCGGGCCGGGGCGGTCTCTTCCTCCTCCCCGAGGATCCGCAACAGCCGCAACACCGCAACATCGCAGGTCAGACCCGGTGATTCTGTTGCGGGTCGCCCCGATGTTGCGGATCGGCACCGCCACACCACGCCGGGAAGAGCATGAAGGACCGCCCTTCGGGCGGACGTTGTCCAGGCGCCTACTCGCCCACCCAGTCCCCGCACACGGCGGCTACTGGGTAGTGGGGCGGACACCCCGGTAGAGCCCCTGTAGCGCGCCCACAGGGGCTCTATCGGGGTGTTTCTACTGGGGCCCCACCCGCTACCCAGTAGGCGGGCAGCACGGCTCTGACAGCCGCCTGACGCCTGACACCGTCACGGCGCCTGACACTCAAACCCCTAGGCGGACGCGGGTGTCACGCCCTCTGACAGCGCGCGCTGACACTCCCTGACACCTGGCCGTAGGATCTGCCTGCGGGTCCGAGCCCGCGCCGGCCAACGCCTCGGCCGTACAGGCAAGAGGAGCACCCGCCTGGGCGCGGGCGTGCTCCTCTTGTTGTTCGGCGCGTGCGCCGCCTGATGGCGGCCGCGGAGCGGCTCCTTCTTCGTGCTCTGAGGGGCACTGACCAAGTACAGAAGCCCCTCTTTTTTTCCTAAGTAGGGAAGGCTGCGTCACCTGCGACACCCGATCATGAAAAACACCCGCTGACCTGCGCAGACGGGGGTGACGCAGAGGGCTCGCGGCTGCGTCATCGTGCGTCACCTGCGTCATCGGTGACGGACAGCCTGCGTCACCGGTGACGCACGCCCAATGCTCTGCGTCACCCAAAAACAGCAGGTCAGAAGCCTGAGTGACGCAGATGACGCGGGTGACGCAGAAATCCCCACCTCGGACACCTTCGGGCTGCCGCCCCAGGTCCCGCCCTCTCGGGGTGGCGAGCGTGCCAGCAGACGCCTTCGTCACCGTTGACGCACCCCCGAACCTCTGCGTCACCCGAAAAGTGCAGGTCAGAGGCGCCGGGTGTCGCAGGTGACGAGATGACGCAGAAATCCGAACCTCGGACAAGGGCGGGCGCGCCATGGCTTTTCAGAGGGGGGGCAGGGGGCAGGGTCCGACGCTCGCCCCCCCTTGAAGAGCCCTCTCCGCCATCCCGGAGCGTCAGGCAGCAAAGAGGCCACCCCGGGCGGTGGGTGGCCTCTTTGGGCGGACCCCGGTTCTCCGCTAGCGCGCAGTGCGCGGGAGCTCCCGAGTGCCGTCGCGCGCGAGCGTAGCGAGCTGCCAAGGGTCGCGCGGTCGAAGGCCGCACTTTCATGTCCCTGCCGTTGTGGTGTGGCGGTGCCGATCCGCAACATCGGGGCGACCCGCAACAGAATCACCGGGTCTGACCTGCGATGTTGCGGTGTTGCGGCTGTTGCGGATCCTCGGGGAGGAGGAAGAGACCGCCCCGGCCCGGCCGGGCCGGTAGCGCGACCTATCCGCTACCGCTACCCCTTCCCGCTACCTCCACCACGTCCCTGACCTGCACGGTAGCGGCGGTAGCGGAAGTAGCGGCCCCTGAGGGAAGGGGCCGCCTCACTTCACTGTGGCAGGAAACCAGGCACTCCTTGCCCAAGCTCGCGCAGATGGGCGAGATAGTCCTGAGCCGCGGGCTCGGCGGCGTATCGGTTCCTCATCTCGGCCGCCAGCTCACGGCTTGTCATGATGAGTGATGGGACGGACTGGCGCTCCCCTTCGAGGGCACGCTCGCCCATGATGAGCGCCTGGTCCAAGTCGCCTTCCCGCGCGGCAGTCACTCCCAGGGTGACCCGCGCCTCAGCGTTGCGCATGGGTGAGCGCTCTGTGCCGTCGAAGTCCGTCCCTGCTCGCAGGACTTCCTCCGCGAGGGTCCGGGCCACCTTGTCTTCACCGACGAGGCGATAACAATCCATGGCGTAGAAGTCGAACTTCGCCGGGTCGACCACAAAGTGGTTGTCGAGGTTCTCCGGATGTGGCATGCCTTCGAGCAGGTTTCGTCCGCGATCGAGCGCCACCTCAACGCGCCGGCGGTCTCCGAGCCGGGCCCACGCCTTGGCTTCCTGAGCGGCAAGCTGGACGGCCACGCCTTGGTGCGCGGCTACGTCAGTCCCAGCCTGTGCCGCCGCGATGACCCCGCGGTAGTCACCCGTGGTGAGCGCGAACCACGCCCGCATCTCGTGCGCCCATCCGGCGATCTCGGCGTGGTCGGCCTCGGTCGCCAGAGAGAGTGCGGCCCGACGCGTTGACTCGGCAGCGTGTCGGTCGCCCGTGTCGTACTCCACGCATCCGACGAGGAGCGCGAGCCAACCTGAGAGGGCAAGCACCTCGCGGTGCTGGGACAAGGTGAGGCTCTTCGAGTGAAGCTCCACGACTCGGCGGAGCCACTGCCGCCCCTCGATGAGGAGCTGCTCGCTCGGCATGAACGGGTACTCCGAGCAGAGCCGATCTGTGGTGATCCGCAGAGCGTCCAGGGTCGCCCCATCAACGTCCGACCGGTTCAGACGACTGACGATTTCAAGGGTCTCCATGCCGCTTGCCGCCAGGATCTCCTTGCTCCCGTCCCGGCGTGCCGGCGCGGGGAAAAGCGCGTGGGTCACCGTGCCGAAGACCCGCGCAATGAGCGGCCTGTAGAACTCGTTGGGGAGTTGTCCGGTCTCCCAGCGCTTCCACTGACGGATGAGGCTGTCATCTGCGGGAAGCTCTTCCTTGGCGTGGGCCCGAAGCGCCCTCACCGCGTCACGCTGGGACCAGTCACGAGCCGCCCGCTCGGCTGCGATGCGCCGCGCCCACGCGGGCCTGTCGTCGCTCATACGCCCTCCTCCGAGTGCCTACCCACAGAGTCTTTCGCGCCGCCCCCGGGGACAGGGAAGGGGACAGCTAGGTGACACCGGACATGTCCCCCTGAGATCACGTCCGCCCCCTCTGTGTCACTTATGCGGCACGTTCCGTTACCCGCATGCTTACTCCAGCTCACACACCACCCAAGGTGGAGCGCGCTTCAAGCGCTTCCACTCGTTCAGCCAATGCCTGGATTAGGGAGCGGAGTTCGTTGATCTCCTCACGCACATCGATGGTCGGCGCGCTTCCGTCACCGACGAAGTTACCGAGGTTCCCGGCCGAAACGACCAGGCCCTCAGACCGGAGCATGGCCAAGCCGTTTTGGATGGTCTGGCTCGCATACCCGAAGCGCTCGATCAGCTCGCGTTGCGAGGGGAGCTTTTCACCGGGCTTCATCTTCTTGATGTCCTCGCGGAGCGCGTCCGCTACCTGCACGGCTTTGGGCTTGGGCCCTCCAGTGACAGTCATGGCCTGAGCGTACCCACTACAGCGAACTAGTGCACACCACTCCACAGGGGTTGTGCACCACAGCGAACTAGTGCAAGCTAGTCAGCAACGGCGCCGCCCCGATCTAGGGCGAATCTCCGTTGAAAGTCCTGGTCAGTCCAGGAAAAGCAAGGAGCGGCCACCTACCGCCAAGCAGTCAGCCGCTCCCTGACCCTCGAAGGGGCACATCCATCATGCCTGCAATCCGAGTAGAGCTGCGCACCGAACAGTCCATGCGTGGGGCCGATGGTCCCGAGCAGGTCTCAGACCTGCCGCTGGTCGAGCGGCGTCGGGTCGGAGAGGCCTTCCCCTGCGTTCCGGTCGGCTCCCTGGAGCTGACCCGGGAGCAGGTGGCGGCCGGTCTGTACGCCCAGCGTGAGACGCTTCCGGACCTTCCCCGGCACCCCACCGACGTGGAGCTGCTGAAGGCGCTGGAGCGGGCGTTGGACACCGTGGGGCTGGCCGGTCTGGAAGAGGCGCGGCAGGAGCTGGAAGCGCTGCCGCTGGACGACCGTGCCGCGTCGAGTGCCTACTCCCGGGCCTATCGGCTGTGCGTCGAGCACTGGTACACCGATGCCCTTTCCGCGCCTTTGACGGCCGGTGAGCTGACGCTCGCGCTGTACGCCTCGGACATCAAGGTGACCCGTGGCCGTTCCGTCGACAACCGGCTCGCTGAGGTCGACGGGCACCTGATGGAGGGTGTCGCCCGGCTCGGGGCCCGCACGCTGGCCCTGCTCGGGGACGAGGTGGGACGGGAGTTCGACCACCCCGCCTACCGGGTTCCGTTCGGTGAGCTGAGCGAGCAGTACCAGGCCCTCATGCCGGACGAGCGTCGGCGCCGCTTCTGCCACGACCTGGCCGTCAGTCGCCAGTGGGCCGCGCCCCGGCCGCTGATGGTGATGTTCGACGCGGGCGGCTTCGCGGTCGGCGCGACCCCGCCGGAGTGCCCGCGTCGGGTGGCCTTCCACCGGGCCTACCTGCCCAAGAGCACTCTGGGGCGTGCCGCGTGAGCACTGCCGCCTTCAACGCGCTGTATGCGCGGGTGGCGCCCGTTCCGGCGCCGGTCGTCTCCCTGGTGGAGATGGACCGGCGCCGGGACGGCGAGGATTTCCCCACCGTCCCTGTTCAGGGGCTGGAGCTGTCCGTGGGGGAAGTCGCCGCCGCGCTCTTCGAGACGGCCACCGAGGAACTGGCCGTCCCGGTGCCCAGCACCGACACCCTCTACGACGCCCTCAGCAGCGCGGTGCGCGCGCTGGGCCCGGCCGGGATCGCGAAGGAGGTGGGCACCTTCGCTGGCCTCGATGCGGAGGAGTTCTTCGAGGTGGCCGACTGCCGCCGGTTCGCCTACCGGCTCGCCCTGTCGTTCTGGTACGAGGGCGCCCGCTCCCGCCCCATGACGGTCGGGGAAACGGCCGTGGCGCTGTACCTCTCGGACGCCTACCGGCACCACCAGGTGGACGCCCTGACCGTGCGCCGGGCCCCGCTGCTGGTCTCCCGTGCGATCCGGCAGGGCGCCGCCGCGGTGCCCGTCGAGACGCTTGTGCGCCTCGGGGAGGTGATGACGCGGGAGTTCGCGGGGCCCGGCCTGGCCTGCGTGACGTCCGGCGTCACGGCCGAGTCACACCCTGCCGGGAGCGTCGTCACGTCCGGCCGGGACTGGCTGTACCGGCAGGCGCTGCCGGACTGGCACCGTCGTCGGTTCTGCTTCGACCTGTTGCGCGTCGACGCCCTCCAGCCCTCGCCGCTCATCGTGCGGCTGGACGGGGGCGGCTACGTGCTGGGGGCCACGCCGCCGGCCGGGCCGGACGGCACGTGGACGCGCACGCTGCGGGCGGAGTGGTAGGCCATGCCGCACACCCGATCCGCACGGCCACACACCCGATCCGCACGGCCGCACGTGCGGAATCCGCACCCGCACACTCGATCCGCACGGGCGGGGTGGTAGCCGTGCCGTCCCGTACCCGCCCCAAGACGGCCGTGCGGCGGCTGCGCAAGCGTCAGCTCGCCGCACGCGACGGGTGGCGCTGCGTCTACTGCCGTCGCCGCTTCCGCAGCCCCGTGGAAGCGACGCTCGATCACGTGGTGCCCTACCGGCTGCTGCGGACCTGGTCCGTGGGCGCGCTGGTACTGGCCTGCCGGGACTGCAACCACCGCAAGGGCGACCGGCTCCCCCTGCTGCTCGCCCTCCTGCTGGCCGCCCGCTACCACCCCGTTCACGGCCGACCGGCCGTGTTCACCGACGACCGGTCGGCCGTTCACGGCGGCCAGTCGTCCGTTCATGAGCCGGGCGGCATGTTCACGGCCACGCCTGGAGCGTTCACGCCGCCGCTCACGCTCGCCACGTGGCGCCTGCTGGCCCGACTCGCTCACGCCCAACGATCGACCCCTGACCACGGCAGACAGCCGCGTGAACACCCGACTGAACACGCGGCGGACCGCCCGGAATTGACCCCGACCGGAGGAGCTGCGTGACCACCCGCCGAACCGAATCGATCGACCCGCGCGCCACCCTGCGCGGTGGACTGCCCGACCGGTACCTCACCCCGGAAGATCTCGTCACCATGTTCAGCCTCCCGAGCGTCGAGACCGTCTACGCCTGGCGCCGCAAGCGCATCGGCCCGCCCGGCTTCCGCGTCGGCAAGCACCTGCGCTACGACCCGGCCACCGTCCGCGCCTGGGTGAACGAACAGTCCGCCCTCGAAGACGCCGCCTGAACCGCGCGGCTGCGCGGCGAGCGCGCGGAAGGTGCGCGGCAGCGCGCGGCATCAACCGCGCGGCGCGCGGCTGTGCGCGGCAAGCGCGCGGTACCGCGCGGCACGAAGCCCAGCCGCCTCGCCACCGTCGGGTAAGGGGAGCCCTTTACCCCGGTAGAGGGGCGGGTAAAGGCCGCTGACCTGCGAGGTAGAGGGGGTAAGG
>NZ_VOGW01000065.1:0-1001 GCF_007896895.1 Streptomyces misionensis
GCGGTGGGGGAGGCCGCTGGGACGAGGGGTGCGGGCCTCCGTGCCCGCGCCCGGCGTGCGCCGTGGTGGAACAGATGAGCTGTGAGCCCCCCGGGGGATGGAATGCCCCCGAAGTTGGGGTAAAAACGCTGTGGCGGCCCCTGTGTTCATGATTCCCTCTAAAACGCCAATGCAGCCAACGCAGCCCCCAGGACGTCTCGCGGACGCCTCGTACCGGCCGGGCCGGCTGGGCTGACACGGCCGATCTCCCCTCATTCGCGTGTTAGCGGAGCCGATCCATGCTCACGACCCTGAACACCAGTTACATCGATACGCGCGCAGCCGACCTCGCCTGGGCCCTGGGGCGCGAACCGCTCCCCGCCCTGGCCACCCTGGACCTCGAACTCACGGGCGCCAAGCTCCAGTTGAGACTTCTCGGCGCCTCGCACCAAGTCCTCCTGGAGGAGGAGCGGGGCCTGTGCTCGGAGACCGTGGCCTGCATCCCCGGCTCCAGCACCCCGCTGCCGCTCGGCGTCGCCAAGCGCGTCGGCGACTGGGAGTACGAGTTCGCGGCGCGCGTCGAGATGCTCACCCCCGGCTCCTTCGCGGGCCGCGCCCAGGAGTTGCTCGCCCTGGTCGCCGACCATCCGCACGGCCTGGCCGGGGTCTTCCCCGGCAGCCCGCACGCCTTCACCGCGATGCTGGCCCAGCGGCACGACGACCATGTGCACTGGCGGACCTGGCACGCCTATCCGCAGGACGGCCAACTCGTCGCCACCCGGACCCGGGTGGGGGCCCGGGCGCGCGTCCCCGAACAGCCCGGTCAGGTCGGCGAGGACGCCTGGGCGGCATAAACCCGGACCGGGACGACCGCTCCCGGATCCACACCTTTGGGTGACGAAGCGTGGCCGCTATGTGACGTAGCGTCGCAGCGGGATCGAAGCGCACGCGCCCGCGGCCCCGGGTGCCCCGCGCGGCTGGAGGGGCCCCGCACGGGTGCGCGTCCGGCGCGGCACCGGGCG
>NZ_VOGW01000065.1:1281-12492 GCF_007896895.1 Streptomyces misionensis
CGGCGGACCGGCGGGCGGCCGAGCGGACCCGGATCGACGCACTGCCCGCGTCCACACTGATCCATCCGCGGTACTGAACGGCCACGCCCGCATGTGCCGGTTCCCGTGAGGGTACGACCCGGCCGCTCGTGGGTAGGCTCAGCCGACATGGAGCACCAGGTCTTCGTCCCGGTCCCGGCCGGCCGTCTCGCCGCGGCACTCGCCGACCCCGCGCGTGTCGCCCGCGCCGTCCCCGGTCTCCAGCAGGACGCCGGCGCCCCGCCCGTCGCCGGCCGCCTGAAGCTGCGCGTCGGCGGGAGTTCCATCACCTATCGGGGCGCGGCGCGGGTGCTCGCCCGCGAGGACGGCGGCTATGCCGTCGAGGGTGACGCCACCGAGGCCCGCGGCACCGGCGCGGTCAAGCTCGCCCTCACCCTGCGCCTCGCCGGGACCGACGGCGGCACCACCGTCACCGTCTCGGGCGCGGCCGACGCGTCGGGGCGCCTCGCGGAGCTGCCGGCGGACGCGGTGGCCTCGGCGGCGACCCGGCTGCTGAACCGGTTCCTGGAGGGGCTGGGGGAGCGGGCGGAGGAGGTGCCCGAGGCGGACGAGGTGCCGGAGGCGGACGAGGGGCAGCAGGCGGAGAGCGGGCACGTGTCCGTCTTCGACACCGAGATCCCGCCACCCTCGCTCGACGCCGACGGCGACGACGAGGAGTACGCGCAGGACGCGGAAGGCGCAGCGGGCGCGGCGGACGCGGAGGTGCCGGCGGGGGACTTCGCGGACACCGGCGTACCGCCCGCCGAGGCCGCGCACGCCCGGCGCACGATGATCGGCCGCAGCGCCGAGGAGGTCGACCACGCGCCGCCGCGGGGCCGGTACGCCCCGGTTCCGGCGCCGCAGACGGTCACCGCGAACCAGGCCCTGCGGTGGGCCGCGCCGGCCGCGGCGCTGGCACTGGCCTCGGCGATCGTGGTGGGCAGGGCGTTGCGCAAGCGCCGTTGACGTCGTCGTCCGCCCGCCGCCGCCGGGACCGGCGCGCCCGCCCGGCTCAGCCGGGTATCGGACACGTCCCCGGTCCTTCCGGGCCGCCTCCCCAGTAGTGTCGTCCCGTGAGTGACGAAGACATCACGCTGACCGCGGGCGACGCGGAGGTGATCGTGCGGCCCGGGAACGGCGGCCGCATCGGCGGGCTGCGGATCGGCGGCACGGAACTGCTGCGCCAGGGCCCCAAGTTCGGCTGTTTCCCCATGGTGCCCTGGTGCGGGCGCATCCGCGAGGGCCGGTTCCTCGACGGCGGCACCGTCCGGCAGATGCCGCTCAACTCCCCGCCGCACGCCATCCACGGCACCGCCCGCGACGGCGCCTGGCGCACCGCGCGCGTCACGGAGAACGAGGCGGTGATCACGCACGAGCTGACCGACCCCTGGCCGCACTCCGGCCGGGTCACCCAGATCGTCGCGCTTGCCGAGGACAGCCTGACGCTGACCATGTCGGTGGAGACGTACGAGGACTCCTACCCGGCGCAGATCGGCTGGCACCCCTGGTTCCGCCGCAGCCTCGGCGGCGCGGACGTGACCCTGGACTTCGAGCCCGCCTGGCAGGAGGAGCGCGGCGCCGACCACCTGCCCACCGGCAACCGCATCGACCCGAAGCCGGGCCCGTGGGACGACTGCTTCGGCATGCCCGGCGGCGTCGGCGTCACCCTCACCTGGCCGGGGCGGCTGGAGCTGACGGTGGCCAGCCGCGAGGAGTGGGTCGTCGTCTACGACGAGCAGGCCGAGGCGGTCTGCGTGGAGCCGCAGACCGGCCCGCCCAACGGGCTGAACACCCGGCCGCGCCTGGTCACGCCCCTGGAGCCGCTGGAGGCGGCCACGACCTGGAGCTGGCGGCGCCTTTAAGCTGGGCGGCATGACGGACGTGCGTGCTGAGCTCCTTCAGCAGATCAAGGACAAGGCCGTGGTGCACGGCAAGGTGACCCTCTCCTCGGGTCTGGAAGCCGACTACTACGTCGACCTGCGCCGCATCACCCTCGACGGCGAGGCCGCCCCGCTGGTCGGCCAGGTGCTCCTGGATCTGACCGCGGACCTGGAGTTCGACGCGGTGGGCGGCCTCACCATGGGCGCCGACCCGGTCGCGGCCGCCCTGCTGCACGCCGCCGCCGCGCGGGGGCGCAGGCTGGACGCCTTCGTGGTGCGCAAGGCCGCCAAGGCGCACGGGTTGCAGCGCCGGGTCGAGGGTCCGGACATCGCGGGCCGCCGGGTGCTGGTGGTCGAGGACACCTCCACCACCGGCGGTTCCCCGCTGACCGCCGTGGAGGCCGTGCGCGAGGCCGGTGCCGAGGTCGTCGCCGTCGCGACCATCGTGGACCGGGCGACCGGGGCCGCCGAGAAGATCGAGGCCGGCGCGGGCGTTCCGTACCGGTTCGCCTTCTCGAAGGATGAACTGGGTCTGGACTGACGCGCCCCTTTGACCTGGACTTGGGGGCGCCGCCCGGTACCCCCCGTCCGGTTGACCCGGACTCGGGGGGCGCCGTCCGGTACCCCCCGTCTGGAAAGATGGGGCCGACGACGACGTCACCCATCAGGTCTAGGTCAGGGCCGTACGCAGAACCCGAACCCGCAACACAAGGAGCGGACAGATGCCCATCGCAACCCCCGAGGTCTACGCCGAGATGCTCGACCGGGCGAAGGCAGGCAAGTTCGCCTACCCGGCCATCAACGTGACCTCCAGCCAGACCCTGCACGCGGCGCTGCGCGGCTTCGCGGAGGCGGAGAGCGACGGCATCGTCCAGATCTCCACGGGTGGCGCCGAGTTCCTCGGCGGCCAGTACAGCAAGGACATGGTGACGGGCGCGGTCGCCCTCGCCGAGTTCGCGCACATCGTCGCGGAGAAGTACCCGGTCAACATCGCGCTGCACACCGACCACTGCCCGAAGGACAAGCTCGACGGGTACGTCCGTCCGCTGCTCGCCCTGTCGAAGAAGCGCGTCGACTCCGGTCTGGCCCCGCTGTTCCAGTCGCACATGTGGGACGGCTCCGCCGAGACCCTCGCCGACAACCTGGAGATCGCGCAGGAGCTGCTGGAGCAGGCCCGCGCCGCCAAGATCATCCTGGAGGTGGAGATCACCCCGACCGGCGGTGAGGAGGACGGCGTCTCGCACGAGATCAACGACTCCCTGTACACCACGGTCGACGACGCGATCCGCACGGCGGAGGCGCTGGGCCTCGGCGAGAAGGGCCGCTACCTGCTGGCCGCGTCCTTCGGCAACGTGCACGGCGTGTACAAGCCGGGCAACGTGGTGCTGCGTCCCGAGCTGCTCAAGGAGCTGAACGAGGGCGTGGCCGCGCGGTTCGGCAAGGAGTCCCCGTTCGACTTCGTCTTCCACGGCGGCTCCGGCTCCACCGAGCAGGAGATCCAGACCGCGCTGGAGAACGGCGTGGTGAAGATGAACCTGGACACCGACACCCAGTACGCGTTCACCCGTCCGGTCGCCGGCCACATGTTCGCGAACTACGACGGCGTCCTGAAGGTGGACGGCGAGGTCGGCAACAAGAAGGCCTACGACCCGCGCACCTGGGGCAAGCTGGCCGAGGCCGGCATGGCCGCGCGCGTCGTCGAGGCCACGCAGCACCTGCGCTCGGCGGGCAACAAGATCAAGTAAGCGGTACGTCCACGGCGGGTCCGGCGTCCTCGCGGCGCCGGGCCCGCCGTATCGCTGTATATGTGGGGGCATGCCCGATGTCCGGCTGGGCTCGTCCCAGGGCACCTGGATCCTGCTCACCACGGTGCTCGGCTCCAGCATGGCCATGCTGGACTCGACCGTCGTCAACGTGGCGCTGCCGCGCATCGGCCGCGAGCTGAACGCGAGCCTGGGCGCCCTGCAGTGGACCGTCAACGCGTACATGGTCACGCTGGCCGGACTGATCCTGCTCGGCGGTTCCCTCGGCGACCGCTACGGCCGCCGGAAGGTGTTCGTGCTCGGGGTGGTCTGGTTCGCCACCGCCTCGCTGCTGTGCGGCATCGCGCCGACCTCGGGGCTGCTGATCGCCGCGCGGGCCCTCCAGGGCGTCGGCGGGGCGCTGCTCACCCCCGGCTCGCTGGCGCTGATCCAGGCCTCCTTCCACCCCGACGACCGCAGCCGGGCCGTCGGCCTGTGGTCCGGGTTCGGCGGGATCGGCGCGGCCGTCGGCCCCTTCCTGGGCGGCTGGCTGGTCTCCGGCCCCGGCTGGCGCTGGGTCTTCCTGCTGAACGTGCCGCTCGCCCTGCTGTGCGTGCCGGTGGCCCTGCGGCACGTGCCCGAGTCCGCCGACGAGGGCGCCCGCGGCCGCTTCGACGTCCTCGGCGCGGTGCTCGGGGCGCTCGCCCTCGCGCTGCTGACCTACGCCCTCATCGAGGCGCGCGGCGGCACGGCGGCCGTGGTCGTCAGCGCGGTGGCCGGTCTGGCCGCGGCGGTCGCCTTCGTGTACGTGGAACGGCACCGCCCCGACCCCATGCTGCCGCCGGACGTGTTCGCCTCCCGCCAGTTCACCGCGGTCAACCTGGTCACGCTGTGCGTGTACGCGGCCTTCGGCGGCTTCTTCTTCCTCACCGCGCTCCAGCTGCAGGTGGCGGTCGGCTGGTCCCCGCTGGTCGCGGGCACGGCGCTGCTGCCGACCACGGCCTTGATGCTGCTGTTCTCCTCTGGCTCGGGCGCGCTGTCCGACCGCACCGGGCCGCGCCTCCCGCTGACCGTGGGGCCGCTGCTGTGCGCGGCGGCGATGCTGCTGATGCTGCGCGTCGGGCCGGGGGCGAGCTATCCGGTGGACGTGCTGCCCGCGCTGCTGGTGATGGGCGCGGGCATGGTCGTCCTGGTGGCGCCGCTGACCGCGACGGTCCTCGCGTCCGTCGACACCGCGCGGGCGGGCGTGGCCAGCGGCATCAACAACGCGGCGGCGCGGGCGGCGGGCCTGGTCGCGGTCGCCGCGCTGCCGCTGCTGGCGGGGATGGGGGCGGACGCGTACCGCTCCGCGACGGCGTTCGACGCGGCCTTCCGCCGGGCGATGCCGATCTGCGCGGGGGTGCTGGTGGTGGCGGCGGCCCTGGCGTTCTTCCTGGTCAAGGGCCGGCCGACGCCGGACTGCCGCCGTCCGGAGCGGCACACGCACTGCGCGCTCACGGCGCCGCCGCTGGAGCCGGACGGCGCCTCCGGCCGCGGCTTCGCTCCGCGGGCGGGCGGAAGGTGAGCGAAGGGTGACGCGGCCCGCCGCGGTGACCCCGCATACGCGAGACTGAACCCATGACCATTCACGAGAACCTGCTCGGCGGACCGCCCCCGACCCACCTGCCCGACGACCCGGAGCCCCGGGAGCAGCTCGCCGGGGGCACCGCCCCCGCGGAGGTCGCCGCCGCGCTCGAAGGCGTCGTCGGCCAGCTGGGCCCAGGCGAGGGAGGAGGTGGGGTGCGCGGCGCGGTCGTGGAGTCGTACGCCTACGCCCGCACCGGCTACCACCGCGGCCTGGACGCCCTGCGCCGCAGCGGCTGGAAGGGCCACGGCCCGGTCCCTTGGGAGCACGAGCCCAACCGCGGCTTCCTGCGCGCCCTGCACGCCCTCGCCCGCGCCGCCCAGGCCATCGGCGAGCAGGAGGAGTACGAGCGCTGCACGCAGTTCCTGAAGGACTCCTCGCCCACCGCGGCGCAGACCCTCGGCTGATACACCCTGTGTCACCTGTGTGGCCCGTCTGGCAGCAGACGGGCCTTGCCGTACCCGGGGTGATTGCGGAGGATGCGAGGTGGGGACCGGGGCCCCCGTGCCGGCATCGGCAGGGGCGGACCGCTACCCGGAGTGACAACAGGAGACAGCGATGTCCCAACAGGCTCACCCCCACGAGGCCGCTGAGCCCGAGACCCCGCATCTCGACTTCGCCGGTACGACGCCGTACGAGGACTACGTGCGCGCCGACCTGCTCACCCACCTCCAGCACACCCTCTCCGACGACCCCGGAGAGATGGTCTTCCTGGTCACCACCCAGGTGATGGAGCTGTGGTTCACGGTGCTCGTGCACGAGTGGGAGACCGCCGCGAAGGCGCTCCGCTCGGACGACGTGCCCACCGCGATCGCCGCGCTGAAGCGTTCGGTGCGCGAACTGGAGGCCCTGAACGCCTCCTGGACCCCGCTCGCCGCGCTCACGCCCGCCCAGTTCAACTCCTACCGCGGCGCGCTCGGCGAGGGGTCCGGCTTCCAGTCCGCGATGTACCGGCGCCTGGAGTTCCTGCTCGGCGACAAGTCCGCGTCGATGCTCGTCCCGCACCGCGGCGCGCCCCGCGCGCACGCGGAGCTGGAGAAGGCGCTGCACGAGCCCAGCCTCTACGACGAGGTGCTGCGGCTGCTGGCCCGCCGCGGCCACGCCGTCCCGGACGCGGTCCTGGAGCGCGACGTCTCCCAGCGGTACGAGCCCGACCAGGCCGTCGAACAGGTCTGGGCGGCGGTCTACTCGGGCGAGCAGGACGGCGAACTCGTCCGGCTCGGCGAGGCGTTGACCGACGTGGCCGAACTGGTGTGGCGCTGGCGCAACGACCACCTCGTCGCCACCCGCCGCGCGATGGGCGCCAAGGCCGGCACGGGCGGCTCCGCCGGGGTCGCCTGGCTGGAGAAGCGCGCCCGCAAGAACGTGTTCCCCGAGCTGTGGACGGCGAGGTCCCATGTCTGAACTCACCCTGCGGGCGAAGCAGCTGGACGCGGCGGACGAACTGGCCCCGCTGCGTTCCCGGTTCGCCCTGGACGACGTGGTCTACCTCGACGGCAACTCCCTCGGCGCGCTGCCCGCGCACGTCCCCGACCGGCTGGCGGACGTCGTGCGCCGCGAGTGGGGCGAGCTGCGCATCCGCTCCTGGACGGAGAGCGGCTGGTGGACGGCGCCGGAGCGGATCGGCGACCGGATCGCCCCGCTGGTCGGCGCGGCACCGGGACAGGTCGTGGTGGGCGACTCCACCAGCGTCAACGTGTTCAAGGCGCTCGTCGGCGCGGTGCGGCTGGCCGGCGACGACCGCACCGAGATCCTGGTGGACGCCACCACCTTCCCGACGGACGGCTACATCGCCGAGTCGGCGGCCCGGCTGACCGGCCGTACGCTGCGCGCCCTGACGCCCGAGGAGGTGCCGGGCGCGCTCGGGCCGCGTACGGCGGCGGTGCTGCTCAACCACGTCGACTACCGCACCGGCCGGCTGCACGACCTGCCCTCGCTCACGGCCGCGATCCACGCCGCGGGGGCTCTCGCGGTCTGGGACCTGTGCCACAGCGCGGGCGCGCTGCCGGTGGGGCTGGACGAGCACGGCGTCGACCTCGCGGTCGGCTGCACCTACAAGTACCTGAACGGCGGCCCCGGTTCACCGGCGTTCCTGTACGTGCGCCGCGAGCTGCAACCGCGGTTCGACTCCCCGCTGCCCGGCTGGAACTCCCATGCCGACCCCTTCGGCATGAGCCCGGACTACGCCCCGGCGCCGGGCGCGGTGCGCGGGCGCGTCGGCACCCCGGACATCCTGTCCATGCTGGCCCTGGAGGCGGCGCTGGACGTCTGGGAGGGCGTGGGCATCGACGCCGTGCGCGCCAAGTCCCTCGCGCTGACCGACTTCTTCCTGGAGTGCGTGAGCGCGTACACGGAACCGGGCCGGGTGGAGCCGGTGACGCCCGCGGAGCACGGGCGGCGCGGCAGCCAGGTCTCGCTGCGCTGCGCCGACGCCGGTGAGGTGATGAAGCGGCTGATCGAGGAGGGCGTCGTGGGCGACTTCCGGCAGCCGGACGTGCTGCGCTTCGGCTTCACACCGCTGTACACGACGTTCGCGGACGCGGAGCGGGCGGCGCGGACCCTGGCCGCCCTGCTGGGGTAGTCCCGGTGGGCGCCGGGGGCGGCCTGCCGAAGGCACCCCCGGCGCCGCCGCGCGTTCCCGCCACCGCCCCCGTACCCGCACGTCACCCGCCTGATACCGTCCCGCCAACGGCCGCCGAGATCATCCCGCCCGGTCGCCGAACGCCGCCCCGTCGATGAGAGGTTGGAGCATGCCGGACGCAGCCGCAGCAGCCCGTGCCGCCGCCGAGGAAGAGTCCGCGTTCTCGCACGCCCCCGTCGCGCCCGACGCCACCGCGGCCTACGGCTCCCACCCCGACCAGGTGATCGACTTCTACGCGCCCCGCACGGCCGGGGACACCCCGGCCCCCCTGGTCGTCGTCCTGCACGGCGGGGCCTGGCGCGCCCGCTTCGACCGTCAACACGCCACCCCCTTCGCGGACTTCCTGGCCCGCAGGGGTTTCGCGGTGGCCAACGTCGAGTACCGGCGCGGCGGCGACGGCCCCGAGGACCAGGGCACCACCCCGCCCGCCGGCCGCTGGCCGGACACCTTCGCGGACGTGGCCGCCGCCCTGGACGCCCTACCGGACCTGGTCCGCGAGGCGCTGCCGGGCGCCGATCGGCGCCGTACCGTCCTCACCGGTCACTCGGCGGGCGGCCACCTCGCTCTGTGGGCCGCGGCCCGGCACGTCCTGCCCGCCGACTCGTCCTGGCGCACCGCCGGACCCGCCCCGCTGCGCGGCGTCGTCGCCCTCGCCCCGCTCGCCGACCTGGCGGTGGCCGAGGAACTGGGCGCCTGCGAGCACGCGTCCCTGCAACTCCTCGGCGGACCCGAGCACTTCGCGGCGCGACGGCCGTACGCCGACCCCGCCCTCCTGCTGCCGACGGGCATCGCCACCACCGTCGTCCAGGGCCGTGCCGACCTGGTCGTGCCGCAGGCGGTGGCCGAGTCGTACGCGGACGCCGCGGCCAGGGCGGGGGAGATGGTGGGCCTGACGCTGCTGGCGGACGTCGGCCACTTCCCGCTGATCGACCCGGCCGCGGACGCCTGCGCGGTGGTCGCGGAGGAGATCGCCCAGCTCGCCTGGTGAGCCCCGGGCGCCGGCCCGGTGATACCCGTAGTACCTGAGAGCCACCCCGCAAGACGGCTCCCCGGCGGGACGCCGACGACGCCCCTTCGTTTCTAACTTCCTTTCCAGTCAAGCCCGATGGCCGGGCTGGCCGGAAGGAAGCCGACCATGGGGCACCCGACCCGCACCCGACGCCGCCGAGCGCGCCGCGCCCTCGTCGCCGCCCGGCTCACCGCGGCCCTCACCGTCCCCCTCTCCGCCGCGGCCCGCCCCCGGATACCGGCCCCCGCCCCCGCGGCCCTGGCGCACCTCACCCCGGCCGGCCTCGCCGCCGCCTACGCCGCGAACCGCGCCGACGCCGGCCGCGCCGCCCGGATGGCCGCCGCGCACGGCGACTCCCGGCGCGCCGCCGCCGACCGCGCCCTGGCCTCGGCGGACCGCCGGCTGCTGGCGTTCGACGGCCGGGGCGCGGGCCTCGCCACCGAGGTGCTCGGCGATCTCGCCCACGCCGACCACGTCGCGGTCCTGGTCCCCGGCTCGGACACCTCCCTGGACACCTACGCCCGCTTCCACCGGGCGGCCGCCGCCCTGTACGCCGCCACCGGCCCGCGCACCGCCGTGGTCGCCTGGCTCGGCTACACCACCCCCGGCACGGTCAGCACGACGGTGACCACCACCAGCCGCGCCGACGCGGCCGCACCTCAGCTGCGCGCGCTGGTACGTCAGTTGCGCTCCCTCGCTCCCGCCCGCGCGCATCTCTCCGTGCTCTGCCACTCCTACGGCTCCGTCGTCTGCGGCCGGGCCGCGCACGGGCTCGACGCGGACGACGTCGTCCTGGTCGGCAGCCCCGGCACCGGTGCGGACGACGTGTCCGCCCTGGGCACCAGCGCCCGCGTCTGGGCGGCGCGCGGCGCCGACGACTGGGTGGCCCATGTGCCGCACGTCCGCGCCGACCTGCTCTTCGCCACCGTCGGCTTCGGCACCGACCCCGTCTCCCGGGGCTTCGGCGCCCGGATCTTCGACGCGGGCGCGGCCGGCCACAGCGGCTACTTCACCCCGGGCTCGGTCTCCCTCGCCAACCTCGCCCGGATCACCCGCGGCGAGACCTCGGAGGTGACCCGTGGCTGAGCGCACCGGCAACGGCGGCACATGGCAGGCGGTACGGAACGGCGCCCGGCACATCGACGCCGCCACCCCCGGGACCCGCGACCGTGCCGTGGACGCCCTGCGGGCCTGGGCGATCCTCGGGGTCGTCCTCGGCCACTGGCTGGTCACCGCGCTGGTCGCCCACGACGGCGGGCTGCACACCGCGAGCCCCTTGCAGCGCATGCCCTGGCTGGCCCCGATCTCCTGGGCCTTCCAGACCCTCGCGCTGTTCTTCCTGGTGGGCGGGCACGTGGCCACCCGCAGCCTCGCCTCGGCCCGGGCCCGCGGGATGTCGTACGGGCAGTGGCTGCGCGCCCGGCTCACCCGCCTCGTCCGCCCGGTCCTCGTCCTGCTGGGCCTGTGGTCCGCGGCCGGCGCGGGCCTGCTGCTCACCGGCGCCCCGCCGGACACCGTCCACACCCTCGTCAAACTGGCCCTGTCCCCGCTGTGGTTCCTGCTGGTGTTCGCCGCGCTGACCGCCGGGACGCCGCTCGTCGCCCGCCTGCATCCCCTGTGGCCGCTCGCGGTCGTGCTGCACGTGGACGTGCTGCGCTTCGGGCTGCACCTCGGCCCCCACTGGCTCGGCTGGGTCAACCTGGCCGCGGGCTGGCTGGTCCCCTACACCCTCGGCGCCGCCTGGACCCGCGGGGAGCTGGACACCCGCCGCGCGGGCTGGACCCTGCTGACCTGCGGCGCGGCGGCCACGGCGGCCCTCGTCGCGCTGGCGGGCTATCCGGCCGCCATGGTCGGCGTGCCCGGCGCGGCGGTCTCCAACCTGAACCCGCCGACCCTCGCCGCCGTCACCTTCGGCCTCGCCCAGTGCGGGCTCGCCCTGCTGCTGCGCGACCGGCTGCGCCGCGCGATGCGCCGCCCGCTGCTCTGGGGGGCGGTGGCCGTGGTCAACCTCTCCGCGATGACCGTCTTCCTGTGGCACCAGACGGCCCTGATGGCCACCACGGCCGCCGCGCTCCCGGCCGGCCCGCTGCCCGGCCTGCACACCGCCCCCGACGGCCCGGCCTGGATCGCCGAACGGCTGCTGTGGCTGCCGGTGTTCGCACTGGTCCTGGCGGTGTGCTGGGGCGCGTTCCGGTCGTACGAGCAGGGCGGCGGCCGCCGGTCGCGGGCGCGGCGCGGCCGGGTCGTCCGGGTGCACGGGGGCGGCGCGGACGCGGGGGCCGCACCGCGTGTCGGGC
>NZ_VOGW01000065.1:12753-18760 GCF_007896895.1 Streptomyces misionensis
CTGCGGCGTGATCCGCTGCCCGCGTCCGTCTGGCTGCGGTGGCTGCCGCACGGACTGGTGTGCCTGGCCGCGTTCGGGGTGGCGGTCGGCGGGGTGGCGCAGCTCGCCGACAACGGCGGGCTGGGCCTGGGCGCGGCCTGGGCGATCGGTCTGGCGCAGGGCGGCGCCCCGGTGCTCGCGCTGCGGCGGCCCCTCGCGGCCTGGTGGATGTCCCTGACGCTGGCCCTGGTGTGCGCCGTCGCGGTGCACGGGGGTCTCGGCGTGACGCCCGGGGTGGTGTTCTCCTGGCCCTGGACGGCGGCCGGGATCATCGCGCACCTGCTCGTCCTGCTGCTGCTCGCGCTGCGGGTGCGCGCCCGGGCGGCGGTCGAGGCGCTGGCCCTGACCGCACTGCTCACCTGGGCCCTGGAGGGCGGCTGGGGCGGGACGGGCTACCAGCCGACCGGGGTCGCCGCGGTGGTGCTGTCCGCGGTGGTGGTGGCGCTCGGCATCGCCGTGCGCGGCCGTCAGGAGGCGCGCGCCGAACTCGTGGAGCAGACCACCCTCACCGCCGAGGAGCGGGCCCGCCGCACCCTCCTGGAGGAGCGCAGCCGGATCGCCCGCGAGCTGCACGACGTGGTCGCCCACCACATGTCGGTCATCTCCATCCAGGCGCAGGTGGCGCCGCACCTGGTGGAGCGGCCCCCGCCCGAGCTGATCGAGAACCTCGCGGGCATCCGGCAGAACGCGCTGGAGGCCCTGACCGAACTGCGCCGGGTCCTCGGGGTGCTGCGCTCCGAGCACCCGGAGGACCCCGAGGGCCCCTACGGGCTCGGCGCCCCCGGCACCGGCGCCGCCGGGATGGAGGTGACCGCCGAGGTCCGGGGGAGGGTGCGGCCGTACACCCCGGGCGTGGAGTTGTCGGCGTACCGGATCGTGCAGGAGGCGCTGAGCAACGCGCTGCGGCACGCGCCGGGCTCCACGGTGCGCGTCGAGGTCGCGCACCGCCCCGACGGACTGCACCTGGAGATCGTCAACTCCCGGCCGCGGGAGGCGGTACCGCCCTCGCCGGGCGTCGGGCACGGACTGCTCGGCATGCGCGAGCGTGCCGCGATGCTCGGCGGCCGGGTCACCGCCGCCGCCACCCCGCAGGGTGGCTTCGCGGTCCCGGCCTTCCTCCCCGGCGACGGCACCCCGCAGGGCGGCCCGCCCCCGGTCCCCTTGCCCACGACAGGAGAACAGACCCCATGACGAGCGGCGCCGGCACCATCCGCGTACTCATCGCCGACGACCAGGAGATGGTGCGGCAGGGCTTCACCGTGCTGCTCGACGCCCAGCCCGGCATCGAGGTGGTCGGGCAGGCGGTGGACGGCCGCGACGCCATCGCCAGGTCCGCCGAACTGGCGCCGGACGTCGTGCTGATGGACATCCGGATGCCCGAACTCGGCGGCATCCAGGCCACCGAGCACATAGCGGCGGCCCAACCGGACGTCAGAGTCCTGGTGCTGACCACCTTCGACCTGGACGAGTACGTGTACGACGCGCTGCGCGCGGGCGCCTCCGGGTTCCTCCTCAAGGACGCCTCCGCCGACAAACTGGCCGAGGCGGTACGGGTGGTGGCCGGCGGCGACGCCCTGCTCGCGCCCGGTGTCACCCGGCGCCTCATCGCCGAGTTCTCCCGGCTGGACGGCGGCCGCCGCCGCCCGCTGCGCCGGCGCGTCGGGGACCTCACCGAGCGGGAGACCGAGGTGCTGGCGCTGATCGCGCAGGGGCTGAGCAACGCGGAGATCGCCGGGCGGCTGGTGGTGGCCGAGCAGACCGTGAAGACGCACGTGGGCCGCGTCCTGGTGAAACTGGGGCTGCGCGACCGCACCCAGGCCGCGATCTTCGCCTACGAGTCCGGGCTGGTCCGCCCCGGCACCCGGTGAACCCTCCCGCCGAAAAGGCCCCGTGGAGTGCCTGACCGCCGAAGAGGCTCCGTGTAGTACCTGAGACGGACCCCGAGGAACCCCTCTCCAAGCTGACGACCGCCCCCGGTTCGCGGCCTACCGTTCTCCCCGTGACCGAGACGACGCACACGCACCCGACCCCGCCGGCCGGGGCCGGCCGGCCGCGCAGCCCGGAGTTCCGGTTGGCGGCCGACGCCCTCGCCGGGTTGCGGCAGGACCTGTTCCACGGGGCCTTCGCCTACCGCCCGCTGCCCCGCCTCGGCCCCGGCAGCCGGCTGGTGCGCGGCCGTTCGGGCCGGATGCGGGAGTACGCGACCCGGGCCCCGCACGGACTGGTGGCCTTCCTCGGCCTGGTGGCCATGTGGCTGGGCATGCTGCGCAGCGACATCTCCGGAGCGCCGTCCCTGCTGTGCGGGCTGCTGGCCCTCGCGCCGGTCCTGCTGACCCTGGTGCGGCCGGCCGGGGCCTTCTGGCTGTCCCTCGTCGCGTCCCTGGTCAGCGCGATGGTCAGCGAGGACTACTGGGGCGGGATATGGACGCCGGGCACCTTCTTCTCCCACCTGGTGGTGCTCACCGTCGTGGCGGTCCGCACCCGCCCGCGCACGGCGGCCTGGATGTGGGTGCTGACCGGGGTGTACGGCTCCATCGCCACCAGCCTCCTCGACCGGACGGAGGGCCGCAGCCAAGTCGCCCAGATGCAGCTGCTGTCCGCGCTGGTCCTGCTGGTGGTCACCGTACGGCAGATCCGCAGGGAGGCCGCGCTGGAGGTCACCGCGCAGCAGTCGGTGACCGAGCACGAGCGCTCGCGGCGCACCCTGCTGGAGGAGCGCACGACCATCGCGCGCGAGCTGCACGACGTGGTCGCCCACCACATGTCCGTCGTCGCCATCCAGGCGGAGGCCGCGCCGTACCGGGTGGAGAACCCGCCGCCGGAGCTGGAGAAGGCGTTCGCCACCATCCGGGAGAACGCGGTGGCGGCCCTGACCGAGCTGCGCCGGGTCCTCGGGGTCGTCCGCGCCGAGGACTACGAGGCCCCCGACGCCCCGCAGCCCACCCTCGCCGACCTCGACGCGCTGCTCGCCAACGTCCGCGAGGCCGGTCTCGACGTGACGAAGACGGTGACCGGCGCGGTGCGCGAACTGCCGCAGGGGGTGGAGCTGTCCGCCTACCGCATCGTGCAGGAGGCGCTGAGCAACACCCTGCGGCACGCGCCCGGGGCGAGCGCCCGGGTGGAGATCGGCTACGTCCTCGGCGGCCTGGGCCTGCGCGTCGTCAACGGCCCGCCGCCCGCGCCGAGCCTGGTGAAGCCGTCGCCGGGCGCGGGGCACGGGCTCACCGGGATGCGGGAGCGTGTCACCATGCTGAACGGCGAGATGACGACGGCCCGGACGGCCGAGGGAGGCTACGAGGTGACGGTCTTCCTCCCGGTCCCGGCCCCGGAGACCGAGGGCGGCGCATGACGATCCGCGTACTGATCGCGGACGACCAGATGATGGTCCGCGAGGGCTTCTCGGTCCTGCTGAACGCGATGCCGGACATCGAGGTCGTCGGCGAGGCCGTCAACGGCCGGGAGGCGGTGGACCGGGTACGGCAACTCGCCCCGGACGTCGTCCTGATGGACATCCGCATGCCCGAACTGAACGGCATCGAGGCGACCCGCGAGATCGTGGCGGCGGACGCCGCCGCCAAGGTGCTGGTGCTGACCACCTTCGACCTGGACGAGTACGTCTACCAGGCGCTGCGCGCGGGCGCCTCCGGCTTCCTCCTCAAGGACGCCTCGGCCCGCCAACTGGCCGACGGAGTGCGGGTGGTGGCGGCCGGCGAGGCGCTCCTGGCCCCTTCGGTCACCAAGCGGCTGATCTCCGAGTTCTCCCGCCTCCCGGAGGCCAGGCATCCGCTGTCCGTCGCCCGCACGGCCTACGGCGACCTCACCGAGCGCGAGACCGAGGTCCTGGTCCTCATCGCCCAGGGCCTGTCCAACGCGGAGATCGCCGAACGGCTGGTGGTCGCCGAGTCCACCACCAAGACCCACGTCAGCCGCATCCTGGTCAAACTCGGCCTGCGCGACCGCACCCAGGCCGCGGTCTTCGCGTACGAGGCCCGCCTGGTGACACCCGGCTGACGCCACCCCTGGTCAGAACGGCCCCCGCGGGTTAGCGTCCCCGCATGTCAGGGCCACACGACCTCGCTTTCGACCCCTGGGACCCCGGGTTCCTCGCCGACCCCTACCCGGCCTACGCCGAGCTGCGTGCGCGCGGCCGGGCGCTCCGGTACGAGCCGAGCGACCAGTGGCTGGTGCCGCACCACGCGGACGTCTCGGCGCTGCTGCGGGACCGGCGGCTGGGGCGGACGTACCAGCACCGGTTCTCGCACGATGAGTTCGGCAGGCAGGCGCCCCCGCCGGAGCACGAGCCGTTCCACACCCTCAACGACCACGGGATGCTGGATCTGGAGCCGCCGGACCACACCCGGATCCGGCGCCTGGTGTCGAAGGCGTTCACCCCGCGCACGGTGGAGCGGCTGAAGCCGTACGTGGAGCACCTGGCGAACGAGCTGGTGGCGGGGCTCGTGCGGGACGGCGGCGGGGATCTGCTGGCGGACGTGGCGGAGCCGCTGCCGGTGGCGGTGATCGCCGAGATGCTGGGCATCCCCGAGGCGGACCGGGGGCAGCTGCGGCCATGGTCGGCGGCGATCTGCGGGATGTACGAGCTGAACCCGTCCGAGGGGACCGCGGCGGCGGCGGTCCGCGCGTCGGTGGAGTTCTCGGAGTACCTGCGGGAGCTGATCGCGGCGCGCCGCGCGGAACCCGGCGAGGATCTGGTCTCCGGGCTGATCGCCGCGCACGACGAGGGCGACCGGCTGACCGAGCAGGAGATGATCTCCACCGCCGTGCTCCTGCTCAACGCGGGCCACGAGGCCACCGTCAACGCCACGGTCAACGGCTGGTGGGCGCTGTTCCGCAACCCCGGCCAGCTCGCCGCCCTGCGCGCCGACCACTCCCTGGTGCCGACCGCGATCGAGGAGCTGATGCGCTACGACACCCCGCTCCAGCTCTTCGAGCGCTGGGTCCTGGACGACATCGAGATCGACGGCACCACGATCCCGCGCGGCGCCGAGATCGCCATGCTCTTCGGCTCCGCCAACCACGACCCGGCCGTCTTCCCCGACCCCGGCCGCCTCGACCTCACCCGCCGGGACAACCCCCACATCTCCTTCAGCGCCGGCATCCACTACTGCATCGGCGCGCCCCTGGCCCGCATCGAACTGGCCGCCTCCATGACCGCCCTGCTCCGCCAGGCTCCCACCCTCGCCCTGGCGGCGGAGCCGACCCGCAAGCCGAACTTCGTGATCCGGGGCCTGGAGGGGCTGAGCGTGGAGGTGCGCTGATCACCCGTCCGGCTGATCACGCGGCTGTTCCGGCATATGCCTCCCGCCCGCACGGCACGCTGGTGCCCGCCTTACGAGGAGGGCACCATGACGGTTATGGCAGAGCGCGAGTTGCAGTCGGCCCAGATGTCGGTGGAGGAGTTCGAGAGGATCGCCGAGTCCGCGGCCAGGGAGACCGACGACACCGTCAGGTTCGAGTTCGTCAACGGACGGATCGGGGTCAAGAAGGTGCCTGACGGCGACCACAACAGCATCGTGCTCTGGTTGATGCGGCAGTGCATGCAGGGGCGGCCGGACCTGGATCTGTACCAGGGACAGGGCCTGAAGGTGGAGGAGTATCGCGAGGGGCGAGTACGGCCGGACGGGGTCCTCGTGCCCAGGCGCCACTTCGCCGGCCACGGCGAGTGGGCCGACCCGGCCGGCGTCATCCTGGTCGTCGAGGTCACCTCGTACGACTCCGACACCGACCGGCGTGACCGCCAGGAGAAGCCCGTGGCCTACGGCGCGGCCGGGATCCCCTTCTACCTGCTGGTCGACCGCGCCGACCACACGGTCACCCTGTTCAGCGACCCGACTCCGGGCGTCGGCTACCGCGACACCCACAAGGAGGCGTTCGGCGCGAGGCTGACGATCCCCCAGCCCCTCGGCATCGAACTCGACACCGAGGAGCTCAAGCACTACGTCGACTGACC
>NZ_VOGW01000066.1:0-1023 GCF_007896895.1 Streptomyces misionensis
CCGCCGCCACCAGCAGCGCGGCGAGTCCGGTCAGGAGCAGCAGTGGCGGCCAGTGCACCGGGCCGCCCGGCAGCTTCGGGAGGTGGGCGAAGGGGGAGAGGTCCAGCAGGGCGCGGGGCGCCTTCAGGGCGGGGCCGACCCAGCCGAGGAGGAGGACGGCGCCCGCGACGCCCCAGGCGGCGGACGCTCCGCGCGGCAGGACGCCGTGGAGCAGGACCGCGATGCCGCCGATCACCCAGATCGCGGGCAGCTGCACCAGACAGGCGGCCAGCAGGACGCCCGGGTCCTTGCCGTACCCGGCGGCGAAGCCCAGGCCGGTGAGGAGCATCAGCAGCACCGACCCGCCGAAGGCGATCAGCAGGTGGCCGGCCGCCCAGCGCAGCCGGCCGACCGCGCCCGCCAGCACCGGTTCGGCCCGTCCGGACCCCTCCTCGCCGTTCAGCCGCAGCACCGACTGCACGATGTACAGCGCCGCGACCAGCCCCAGCATCCCGGTCAGCGCGGCGAGCAGCGCGTCGTCGAGCGCCGCCTGCCCGCCCATCCGCCGGAAGAGCTCCCGCGCCTGGTCGTTGCCGCGCACCAGGTCCGCCGCCCCGGTCGCCACCGCGCCGTACACCACCCCGGCGACGAAGAGGCCCGCGCCCCAGCCGAGCACGCTGCCCCGCTGCAACCGCCAGGCCAGCGCGCCCGCGCCGCCGAGCCGCCCGGTGGCCGGACCGGGCCGGGTCGGCAGGAAGCTCATGCCGAAGTCCCGGCGCGCGGCCAGCGCGTAGGCGACCGCGCCCTGGACCAGTACCGCCGCCGCGAACAGCCCGAGCACCCACCAGCGTTCGCCCGCGAACGCCCGCAGGTTCTCCAGCCAGCCGAGCGGCGAGAGCCAGGTCAGCACCGAGGAGCCGTCCGAGGACGCCGAGTCGCCCGCCGCCCGCAGCACGAACGCCGCGCCGAGCACCGCCGCCGTCAGCCCCCGCGCGAGCCGGGCGCTCTGGGTGAGCTGGGCCGCGACCGCCGCCGTGGTCGCGA
>NZ_VOGW01000066.1:1303-2336 GCF_007896895.1 Streptomyces misionensis
CCAGTACGGCGTTCGCGCCCGCCGCGGTCAGCAGCGCGGCCGTCAGCGGGGCCCGCCGCCCGACCGTCCCGGACGACACCATCTCCTGCCGCCCGCTCTCCTCCTCGTCCCTGGTGTGCCGCACCACGACCAGCAGGCTCGGCACGGCGGCGAGCGCGCTCGCGTACACCCCGATCCGCCAGGCGGTGAGCGCGCCCAGCGAGTCCGCGAAGACCGGTCCGACCATGGCGCGCAGCGAGGTGTTCGCCGTCATCTGGTGCATCAGCGTGGCGCGCGCGGCCGGGGTGCCGTAGACGCCGTCGAGGGCGCCCGGCATGCTCAGGACCATCAGCGCGATCACCGCGAGCCACACCGGGAGCATCACCCGGTCGCGGCGCAGCGCGAACCGCACCAGCGTCCCGGTACCGGCGAACGACCGGTGACGTCCGCCCCGTACCGCCGCGTTCACACCGTCACCTCGTCCGCGCCGGTGCCGTCGGCGTCGTTCGTGTAGTGCCGCAGGAAGAGTTCCTCCAGCGTCGGCGGGGTCGAGGTCAGCGTGCGCACGCCGGACTCGCCGAGCACCCGCAGCACGCCGTCGAGCCGGGCGGTGTCGACCTGGAGCCGCACTCGGTGGCCCTGTACGTCGAGGTGGTGCACCCCCGGCAGTTCCGCCAACGCGCCGGGCGGGCCCGCGAGTTCGGCGCTCACGCTGGTCCGGGTCAGATGCCGCAGCTCGGCCAGTGAGCCGCTCTCCACCGTCCGCCCCTTGCGGATGATGCTGACCCGGTCGCACAGCTGCTCCACCTCGCCGAGGATGTGGGAGGAGAGCAGGACCGTACGGCCGCGCGCCCGCTCCTCGCGCACACAGCTCTGGAAGACCTCCTCCATCAGCGGGTCCAGGCCCGAGGTCGGCTCGTCCAGGATCAGCAGGTCCACGTCCGAGGCGAAGGCGGCGACCAGGGCGACCTTCTGCCGGTTGCCCTTGGAGTAGGTGCGGCCCTTCTTCGTCGGGTCCAGCTCGAAGCGCTCGATCAGCTCGGCGCGCCGCCGC
>NZ_VOGW01000066.1:2477-3422 GCF_007896895.1 Streptomyces misionensis
CGGCCGAACAGGTCGATGACCTCGCCGCCGGAGAGGTTGCGCCACAGCGTCACGTCGCCGGGCACATAGGCGATCCTGCGGTGCACCTCCACCGCGTCCCGCCACGGGTCGCGGCCCAGCACCCGTGCGGCGCCCGCGTCGGCGCGCAGCAGCCCGAGCAGCACCCGGACGGCGGTCGACTTGCCGGCGCCGTTGGGGCCGAGGAAGCCGTGCACCTCACCGGTCTCGACGTCGAGGTCGAGACCGTCCAGCGCCTGGGTCCGGCCGAAGGACTTGTGGAGCCCGGCGACCGTGATTGCCTTCGTCATGGATCCCGAACGTACGCTTCGTTCAGAAATTTGTGAAGTTACTGAACGTCCTGATGTTGGGTACGGTTGACCCCATGACGGAAGCGGTGGGCGCACAGCCGGCGGGGCGGGACCCCGAGGCGGTCTCGGCGTTCGTGGAGCACTTCGCGGCCCAGCTGGTCGAGGCGGGCATGGCCCGCATGCCCTCCCGCGTCTTCGCCGCCCTGCTCGCCTCCGACACCGGCACCCTGACCTCGGCCGAGCTGGGCGAACAGCTGCGGATCAGCCCGGCGGCCGTCTCCGGCGCGGTGCGCTACCTCGCCCAGGTCCACATGCTCTCCCGCGAACGCGAACCGGGCTCGCGCCGGGAGCGCTACCGCGTGCACAGCGACCAGTGGTACGAGGCCCTCACCAACCGCGACGCCATCATCAAGCGCTGGGAGGACGCCCTGCGCGAGGGGGTCGTCAGCCTGGGCGCGGACACCCCGGCGGGCCGCCGCCTGGCCGAGACGCTGGCCTTCTTCGAGTTCATCGAGAAGGACGTGGCACAGATGATGGATCGCTGGCGCGCCTACCGGGACGAGAAGTACCGGTGAGCCCGGGGTGCGCGCTCACCGCCCCTGCGCGCCGGCCGGCAGCACCAGCGTCCAGGCCCCCT
>NZ_VOGW01000066.1:3695-8171 GCF_007896895.1 Streptomyces misionensis
GGAGCTGGACCAGCCGGTGGAGTCGGTCTCGCTCAGGGCGGCCGCCGGACCTCCACCCCGGCCAGTGCGCCGGCCGCCCTGAGCGAGACCGACTCCACCGGCTGGTCCAGCTCCACCACCGTCTCCCCGTCCACCTCCACCCGCAGCCGCGTCGGCCCGGGCGCGGGTATCGCGGTCAGCCGGGGCGGGCGCGGGCCCAGGGTGCGGACCAGGGACCGGTACCAGGGGCGCCCGGCCGCCGCGACCGGCTCGGGCAGCGGCGCCCGCACCGGCGCCGGGGGCACGGTCAGCCCGGTCAGCACCAGCCCGTCCGCGTCGTCGGCCAGTAGATCGAGGCGGCGCTCCTCGCCGTCCAGGACCGCCCGGGCCGCCGCCACCGCCCCCGTCGGCACGCCCAGGGACTCCGCCAGGGCCAGGCGTTCCCCCACCGGGACCACCGACAGCGCGCATCCGGCCAGTTCCCGCTCCCGGTGGAGCAGGGTCACCGCGCGCACCAGGGCGTGGTCGTCGCCCACCACGACAGGGCGCCTGGCACCCCGACGGCCCAGTGCCCGGGCGAATTCCGCCGGGTCCTCCGGGAGGCAGACCTTGGCCGCAGCACCCGCGCTGAGCACGTCTTTCGCGATCCGTACGGACTCCCCGTCCGCCTGCCGGGCCGCCGGATCGATGATCACCAGCAGCTGTTCGGACGTCGCGAAAGTCGCCACCTCGGTCCTGCCTCGCTTCCTCGGGTAGCATCTTTGTGCAAGAGCCCCTTGCGCTATTGCGCCAGGGGCTTCGTCTATTCCGGGGCATCCGGTCCGACGGTTGTGCGGCCAACGACGGTCGCGGTGGCACGCGGCGGTGAACCTTACGCCCACGCCCCTGACCTTGGACATGCCCCGCCCGGAAGGGGTGTACGCGCGTGCCCGCACTTGTGCTGCTCGGTGCTCAGTGGGGTGACGAGGGCAAGGGGAAGGCCACCGACCTGCTCGGTGGATCGGTGGACTATGTGGTGCGATACCAGGGTGGCAACAACGCCGGCCACACGGTCGTCGTCGGCGACCAGAAGTACGCACTCCACCTCCTCCCTTCCGGCATCCTCTCCCCCGGATGTACGCCGGTCATCGGCAACGGTGTCGTCGTCGACCCGTCGGTCCTGCTCTCCGAGCTGAGCGGTCTGAACGAGCGCGGCGTCGACACCTCCAAGCTCCTCATCAGCGGCAACGCCCACGTCATCACGCCGTACAACGTGACGGTCGACAAGGTGACGGAACGCTTCCTCGGAAAGCGGAAGATCGGCACCACCGGGCGCGGCATCGGCCCCACCTACGCCGACAAGATCAACCGCGTGGGCATCCGGGTGCAGGACCTGTACGACGAGTCGATCCTCCAGCAGAAGGTGGAGGCGGCCCTCGACGTCAAGAACCAGATCCTCACCAAGCTCTACAACCGGCGTGCCATCGCCGCCGACCAGGTGGTCGAGGAGCTGCTGGGCTACGCCGAGCAGATCAAGCCGTACGTCGCCGACACGGTCCTGATCCTCAACCAGGCCCTGGAGGACGACAAGGTCGTGCTGTTCGAGGGCGGTCAGGGCACCCTGCTCGACATCGACCACGGCACGTACCCCTTCGTCACCTCCTCCAACCCGACCGCCGGCGGTGCCTGCACCGGCGCCGGCGTGGGCCCGACGAAGATCAGCCGGGTCATCGGCATCCTCAAGGCGTACACCACCCGCGTCGGCGCCGGTCCGTTCCCGACCGAGCTGTTCGACGAGGACGGCGAGGCGCTGCGCCGGATCGGCGGCGAGCGCGGTGTGACCACCGGCCGTGACCGCCGCTGCGGCTGGTTCGACGCGGTGATCGCGCGGTACGCGACCCGGGTCAACGGCCTGACCGACTTCTTCCTCACCAAGCTGGACGTGCTCACCGGCTGGGAGCAGATCCCGGTCTGCGTCGCGTACGAGATCGACGGCAAGCGGGTCGAGGAACTGCCCTACTCCCAGACCGACTTCCACCACGCGAAGCCGATCTACGAGAACCTGCCGGGCTGGAGCGAGGACATCACGAAGGCCAAGTCCTTCTCCGATCTCCCGAAGAACGCCCAGAACTACGTCAAGGCGCTGGAGGAGATGTCCGGCGCCCCGATCTCCGCGATCGGCGTGGGTCCGGGCCGGGACGAGACGATCGAGGTCAACTCCTTCCTGTAAGCCGGTAGCAGGCTCCGGTTCACCCTGCGGCAGCGCCCGCCGGGTCCGCCTCCACGCGGACCCGGCGGGCGCTGCCGCGTTCCGGCCCGGATGACCCATCCTTGACCTGGACATGGTCATTTCCTGGTTTGCGGCGATGAGGGGCACGAGCACGATCTACGCGGGTAGCCTCCGCCATGGAACGCCCCCTGCTCGCACCAACTCCAGTCTCAGGAGCCTTGAATGACCCACAGTCGCATGAACCGCCGGGAGTTCGTGAAGAAGTCGGCCGTGACCGGTGCCGCCGTCGCGGCGGCGGGCGCGGTCTCCGGCGGTACCGCCGAGGCGGCCGACCACGGGCACCACCCCGAGAAGGCTCCGCGCACCTGGTCGTTCTCCATCCTGGGCACCACCGACCTGCACGGCCACGTCTTCGACTGGGACTACTACGCCGACGCCCCCTACACCGACAAGGCCGGCAACTCGGTGGGCGTGGCCCGCGTCGCCACCCTCATCAAGCAGCAGCGCGAGGCCAAGGGCGAGCACCGGGTGCTGCTGGTCGACGCCGGCGACATCATCCAGGGCACCTCCCTCGCCTACTACTTCGCCCGCGTCGACCCGATCACCGGCACCGACGGCAAGCGCGGCCCCAAGCACCCGATGGCCACCGCCATGAACCACATGCGCTACGACGCCGCCGCGCTCGGCAACCACGAGTTCAACTACGGCATCGACACCCTGCGCAGGTTCGAGGACCAGTGCGACTTCCCGCTGCTCGGCGCCAACGCCCTGCACGCCACGTCGCTGCGCCCGGCCTTCGAGCCGTACACCGTCAAGCACATCAAGGTCCCCGGCGCCCCGGACATCAAGGTCGGCATCCTCGGCCTGACCAACCCCGGCATCGCCATCTGGGACAAGGACAACGTCGGCGGCAAGCTGGTCTTCCCGGGCCTGGTCGAGCAGGCGAAGAAGTACGTGCCGCGGCTGCGCGCCCTCGGCTGTGACGTCGTCTTCCTCACCGACCACTCCGGCCTGGACGGCTCCTCCTCCTGGGGCGACGAACTGCCCTACGTCGAGAACGCCTCCAACCTGGTCGCCGAGCAGGTCCCGGGCATCGACGCGATCCTCGTGGGCCACACCCACGTCGAGGTGCCGTCGTACACCGTCAAGAACGAGCAGACCGGCGAGGACGTCCTGCTGTCCGAGCCGTACTGCTGGGGCTACCGGCTCAGCGTCTTCGACTTCGAGCTCGAACTGCGCCACGGCCAGTGGAAGGTGACGGGCAAGAAGGCGCAGACCCTCAACCCCAACGGCGTGGCCGAGGACCTGGAGATCAAGAAGCTCCTGGAGGCCGACCACGAGCTGGTCGTGAAGTACGTCAACACGCCCGTCGGCACCTGCACGGCGGACCTCTCGGCGGCGGACTCCTGCTGGAAGGACGTCCCGATCATGGACTTCATCCACAAGGTCCAGATGGAGACGGTCAGGACGGGCCTGTCGGCCGCCGACGCCGCGCTCCCGCTGATCTCGGTGGC
This sequence comes from Streptomyces misionensis, assembly GCF_007896895.1. Taxonomy (GTDB): domain Bacteria; phylum Actinomycetota; class Actinomycetes; order Streptomycetales; family Streptomycetaceae; genus Streptomyces; species Streptomyces misionensis_A. The sequence continues at coordinate 7,398 of NZ_VOGW01000066.1, forward strand.
CGCGCCCTTCAGCCGCACGGCCGACATCCCGCAGGGCAGCGTCACCATCAAGGACATCGCCGGGCTCTACATCTACGACAACACCCTGTACGGCAAGAAGCTGACGGGCGCCCAGCTGAAGGACTACCTGGAGTACGCGGCGAAGTACTACCACCAGGTGCCGGCGGGCACGAAGGTGGACACCGCCACGCTCACGAACGCCAACAGCTTCTGGGACTACATGTACGACACGGCGGCCGGCGTCGACTACGACATCGACATCGCCCAGCCGGAGGGCTCCCGGATCAAGAACCTCTCCTACAACGGCGCGCCCGTCGCCGCCGACCAGGTCTTCGTCGTGGCCGTCAACAACTACCGGGCCAACGGCGGTTCGGGATACCCACACATCGCGTCGGCGGAGATCGCCTACAGCTCCACCAACGAGATCCGGCAGCTGATGATCGACTACGTCACGGCCACCAAGTCGCTCGACCCGGCCGGCTTCGCGGTCACCAACTGGAAGCTGACCCAGGACGGCACGCCGGTCTTCTGACCCGCGCCGGCACCGGTTGCGCCCACCCCCGGCCCGGCACGGCCGCGGGGTGGGCGCAACCGGTGCCGGCGCGGGTCAGAAGACCGGCGTGCCGTCCTGGGTCAGCTTCCAGTTGGTGACCGCGAAGCCGGCCGGGTCGAGCGACTTGGTGGCCGTGACGTAGTCGATCATCAGCTGCCGGATCTCGTTGGTGGAGCTGTAGGCGATCTCCGCCGACGCGATGTGTGGGTATCCCGAACCGC
>NZ_VOGW01000067.1:0-3884 GCF_007896895.1 Streptomyces misionensis
GGTTGGCCGGGTCGATGCCGATGCCCGGGGCGATGTACTGGAGCTCGCGCAGCAGCGCCTGGGCGGAGCCCAACGGCCCGCCGCCCGCGAGGAGTTCGTCGTTCGACAGCGGGTGCGGGAAGTCCACCGGGACGTACGCGCCCGCGTGGTCGTAGTGCCACACCAGATGCGACTGCTGGGCCGTGGACTCGAACATCTCCAGCAACTGCTCGTAGTCGCCGCCCAGTTCGTCCACCGGGGTGACCGGCAGACCGCAGGCCTGGAGGAGGTAGGCCCGGCGCAGGAAGTGCAGGGCGTCGTAGTCGAAGCCGGCGACCGGGGCGACCTCGCCGGACAGCCCCGGCATGTACTGGTACACCGGCACCGGCGGCAGCCCGGCCGCGGCCAACGCGTCGTTGTACTGCGCGAGTTCCTCGGCGAACGGGTTGTCCGGGGTGTGGCACAACACGTCCACGAGCGGTACCAGCCACAGGTCACAGGCCAAAGAGAGCTCCTCGCATCGGCAGCCGCGCGGACCCGCGCGGCAGCAGGTGGTCTGGGAAGCGTAATCGGTGCGCCACGCCACCCATACCCCCACGTCCCTCAGCTGTCGGACAGATCCTCCAGCAACGCCAGCGAGTGCGCGTTCGCCGCCGCCACCGTCGCCCGCGCCGCCTCCGTGTCCCGGCGGGCCAGCGCCTCGACCAGCTCGGTGTGCCCGGCCCACAGCCGGCCGCGCAGCGTGGGCAGCCGGCGCAGGTGCTGGACCGCGCAGACCCAGGCCTGGACCCGCAGCCGGTGCAGGAAGTCGCCCAGGTAGGGGTTGCCGAACAGGACGCCCAGCTCGCGCCAGAACCGCAGGTCGTAGCCGATCAGCACGGTGAGGTCGCCCGCGGTGGCGGCGCGCTGGGCCTCCTCGCCGCGGCGGCGCACCGTGGCCAGCGTCGCGGCGGTGCGCGCGTCCCCGGGCGGCGCGGCGAAGGCGGGGTGCCCGGCCGCGAGGGCCTGGAACATGCCGTCGGTGACCAGGTTGCGGGCCTCGATCATGTACCGGTGGTCCGCGAGGGAGTACTCCGGCACGCGGAAGCCGCGGTGCTGGTCGGCCTCCAGGATGCCCTGCGCGGACAGGTCGACCAGCGCCTCGCGGACGGGGGTGGCGGAGACGCCGTACTGCTCGGCGATCTCCTTCACGGTGAACGCCCGGCCCGGGCGCAGCCGCCCCGCCAGCACCTCGTCACGGAGCGCGTCCGCGATCTGCTGGCGCAGGGTGCTGCGGGTGACGGCGGTGCCATTGCCGGGCATGGCCGGTCTCTCCTCACGCGTACAGGTGACGTGCTCGCACGTTTGACCAACCCTTACGGGTCTTACGAGCACGTCACCTTACGCGTTCGCCCCGGTCCCACGGCAGCTCCGGACCGTCACGCGGTGTACTCGTCGGCGACGGCCAGCGCGGCGTCGAGGGCGGCCAGGCCCTCCTTCAGCTCGGCCTCGCCGATGTTGCACGGCGGCACCACGTGGGTGCGGTTCATGTTCACGAAGGGCCACAGGCCGTGCTTCTTGGCGGCGGCGGCGAACGCCGCCATCGGCGCGTTCGCCTCGCCGGCCGCGTTGTACGGCACCAGCGGCTCGCGGGTCTCGCGGTCCTTGACCAGCTCCAGCGCCCAGAACATGCCGGTGCCGCGGACCTCGCCCACGCTCGGGTGGCGGGCCGCCAGGTCGGCGAGGCCGGGGGCCAGCACCGTCTCGCCGAGCCGCTTGGCGTTCTCCACCACGCCCTCCTCGGCCATCACGTTGATCGTGGCGACGGCGGCGGCGCAGGCCAGCGGGTGCCCGGAGTAGGTCAGACCGCCCGGGTAGGGGCGCTTGCCGAAGGTCTCGGCGATCTCGCCGGAGATGGCGACGCCGCCGAGCGGCACGTAGCCGGAGTTCACACCCTTGGCGAAGGTCATCAGGTCCGGGGTGACGCCGAACAGATCGGCCGCGAACCACTCGCCGGTCCGGCCGAATCCGGCCATGACCTCGTCCAGGATGAAGACGATGCCGTACTTGTCGCACAGCTCGCGCACCCCGGCGAGGTAACCGGGCGGCGGCACCATGATCCCGGCCGTGCCCGGGATGGTCTCCAGGATGATCGCGGCGATCGTGCCGGGGCCCTCGAAGGCGATCGTCGTCTCCAGGTGCTCCAGCGCCCGCGCGGTCTCCTGCTCCTGCGTCTCGGCGTAGAAGCGGGAGCGGTACAGGAAGGGCGCCCAGAAGCGCACGACACCGCTGGTGCCGCTGTCGGAGGGCCAGCGGCGCGGGTCGCCGGTGAGGTTCACGGCCTGCTGGGTGCCGCCGTGGTACGAGCGGTAGGCCGAGAGCACCTTGGGGCGGCCGGTGTGCAGCCGGGCCATGCGCACCGCGTGCTCCACGGCGTCGGCGCCGGCGTTGGTGAAGAAGATCTTGTCCAGGTCGCCGGGGGTGCGCTCGGCGATCAGCCGGGCCGCCTCCGAGCGCGCCTCGATGGCGAACGCCGGCGCGAAGGTGGTCATCCTCGCGGCCTGCTCCTGGATCGCCGCGACGACCTTGGGGTGCTGGTAGCCGATGTTGGTGTAGACGAGCCCGCTGGTGAAGTCCAGGTAGCGCGTGCCGTCGTAGTCCCAGAAGTACGACCCCTCGGCGCCGGCGACGGCGAGCGGGTCGATGAGGTCCTGGGCGGACCAGGAGTGGAAGACGTGCGCACGGTCCGCGGCCTTCACTGCGGCGCCGGCTCCGGAATTGGGCTGAGGGGTCATGCGGGCGAGCGTAGATGTCCGCGATGCGGAAGCGGTATCGGCGTCCTGTTCCGTGGGCGGGCGCAATCCGCGACAGGTTGTCGACACCGGGCGCCGAGGGCGTCCGCGAGGCTGTTACGGAACCGTGGAGAGCTACCCGTCCGACGGCGCGGAGGACGCGATTATCCTCGGGCCGTTGCACAGCCGACGGGACGGGGAGGGCGGGCGGTCATGGAGGAACTCGGGCCTGGGGATCCGCTGGAGATCGGGGGGTACCGGCTGCTGGCCAGGCTCGGTTCGGGCGGCATGGGGCAGGTGTACCTCGCCCGGTCGGACCGGGGCCGTACCGTCGCCGTGAAACTGGTCCGCGAGGAACTGGCCGCGCGCGAGGAGTTCCGGGCCCGCTTCCGGCGGGAGGTGGCGGCCGCGCGGCGGGTCGGCGGGTACTGGACGGCGCCCGTCCTGGACGCGGACACCGAGGCGGCGGTGCCGTGGGTGGCCACCGGGTACGTGGCCGGGCCCAGCCTGCGCCAGGTCGTCGGGCACGACCACGGGGCGCTGCCCGAGCGGTCGGTGCGGATTCTCGCGGCCGGGCTGGCGCACGCGCTCAAGGACATCCACGCGGCCGGGATCGTGCACCGGGACCTGAAGCCGTCGAACGTGCTGGTCACCATCGACGGGCCGCGCGTGATCGACTTCGGCATCGCCCGCGCGCTGGAGACGGCCGGCCCCGGCGGCGATCACCTCACCCTGACCGGCTCGCTGGTCGGCTCGCCCGGGTTCATGGCGCCCGAGCAGGTGCGCGGCGACCGGGTCACCCCGGCCTGCGACGTGTTCTCGCTGGGCTCGGTGCTGGCCTACGCGGCGACCGGGCGGATGCCGTTCGGGACCGCCGGCGGCGGGGTGCACGCGCTGATGTACCGCATCGCCCGGGAGGAGCCGGACCTGGCGGGCGTCCCGGAGGGGATCGCCGACCTGGTCCGCGGCTGTCTGCGCAAGGACCCGGCGGCCCGGCCCTCGCTGGACGACCTGCTGGACCGCACCGGCGCGCAGGACACGGTCCACGGCGGCCGCGCGGCGGGTCGGCGGGTACTGGACGGCGCCCGTCCTGGACGCGGACACCGAGGCGGCGGTGCCGTGGGTGGCCACCGG